>CAZECM010000088.1:0-12670 GCA_964510785.1 uncultured Cellulomonadaceae bacterium
ACGCTCAACGACTCCTTCGTGATCCTCGACGAGGCGCAGAACACCTCGACCGAGCAGATGAAGATGTTCCTCACGCGGCTCGGTTTCGGCTCGAAGGTGGTCGTCACGGGCGACATCACGCAGGTCGACCTGCCCGGGGGCACGCCGTCGGGCCTGCGCGTGGTGCAGGACATCCTGGACGAGGTGGACGACGTCGCGTTCTGCCGGCTCACCTCCGCCGACGTGGTGCGCCACCGGCTCGTGAGCGAGATCATCGACGCCTACGCGCGCTGGGACGTGGTGAGCGGTGGGCCACCGGGAGCGCGCCGCGGCGGCAGGTCGGACAACAGACGGGGTGCACGGTGAGCGTCGAGGTCAACAACGAGTCCGGCTACGAGATCGACGAGGCCGAGTTCGCGGCCCTCGGGCGCTTCGTCATCGACGCGCTGTACGTGCACCCGATGTCTGAGCTGTCGATCCAGGTGGTCGGCACCGACGTCATGACGGACCTGCACGTGCGCTACCTCGACGAGCCCGGCCCCACGGACGTCATGAGCTTCCCCATGGACGAGCTGCGCCCGGGGCGCGAGGGGAGCACGGGCGAGCCCGGCATGCTCGGCGACGTCGTGCTGTGCCCCGAGGTCGCCGCAGCGCAGGCCAAGGCCGCGGGTCACTCGACCGAGGAGGAGCTCCTCCTGCTCACGGTGCACGGCATCCTTCACCTGCTCGGCTACGACCACGCCGAGCCCGCCGAGGAGAAGGAGATGTTCGACCTGCAACGCAAGCTGCTCCTCACCTTCCTCGCCGGCCGATGACGCCGGCCGACGGGCTGCTGCTCGCGCTCGCGGGCGTCATGCTCGCGCTCTCGGCGCTGCTCGGGCTCGGGGAGGGCGCGCTGCGCCGGGTCTCCCGCACGGAGGCCGTCGAGGCACAGGTGGCCGGCAAGGACTGGGCGCCGAGCGTGCTCACCCTCGTGGACGACGAGGCGGCCGCGCTCGCGGGGCTCGGCGTGACCCGGCTCCTCGCGGAGATCGTGGTCGTCGCGAGCCTCACGCTGCTGCTCGACGGGACCGGCCTCGCCCGGTGGGCCGTCGTCCTCCTCGTGGTCGTCCTCGCGGGGCTCGCCGGCCTGCTCGTACGGCTCGCGCCCCGCCGGGCGGGTGGACGCCACCCGCTCCCCGCGCTCGCGGCCACCTCGACCCTCCTGCTCGCCGTGCGGCCGCTCGGTCGGATGCTTCCCGCGCTCGAGCCCGAGGCGGACCTCGAGGACATCGTCGAGCTCGTCGAGGAGTCCGAGGACTTCGAGTCGGGCGAGGGCGAGCTCGTCCGATCCGTGCTCGAGCTCGGCGACACCCTCACGCGCGAGGTCATGGTGCCGCGCACCGAGATGATCACGATCCACGCGGACGCGCCGCTGCCCAAGGCGCTCGCCCTCTTCCTGCGGTCGGGGTTCTCGCGCGTGCCCGTGGTCGGGGAGTCCGTGGACGACCTGCTCGGCGTGCTCTTCCTCAAGGACGTCGTGCGCCGCCTGCACACCCAGCCCGGCGTCGAGGCCGAGCCCGCCCAGTCCGTCATGCGCTCCGCCGTGTTCGTCCCGGAGACGAAGCCGGTCGACGACCTGCTGCGCGAGATGCAGGGCGGCTCGTCCCACATCGCGATGGTCGTCGACGAGTACGGCGGCATCGCGGGGCTCGTGACGATCGAGGACGCCCTCGAGGAGATCGTCGGCGAGCTCACCGACGAGCACGACCGGCCCGAGGCCCAGGTAGAGGCCCTCCCGGACGGTGTGTTCCGGGTGCCCGCGCGGCTCGCGCTCGACGAGCTCGGCGACCTCTTCGGCATCGAGCTCGACGACGACGACGTCGACTCCGCGGGCGGCCTGCTCGCCAAGGCGCTCGGCAAGGTCCCGCTGGGCGGGTCGAGCGCCGTCGTCGGACCCCTACGTCTCGACGCCGAGCGCGTCGAGGGACGCCGTAAGCAGCTGTCGACCCTGCTCGTCAGGGTCGCCGAGGAGGACGAAGCATGAAACCTGAGTTCCGTTCCGGGTTCGCGTGCCTCGTGGGGCGCCCGAATGCCGGCAAGTCCACGCTGACCAACGCGCTCGTGGGGTCGAAGGTCGCCATCACGTCCGGGCGGCCGCAGACGACGCGCCACACCATCCGCGGCATCGTGCACCGCGAGGACGCGCAGCTCATCCTGGTCGACACGCCCGGCCTGCACCGACCGCGCACCCTGCTGGGCGACCACCTCAACTCCCTCGTGCGCTCGACGCTCACGGAGGTCGACGTCGTCGCGTTCTGCGTCCCGGCGGACGAGAAGGTGGGGCCGGGCGACAAGTACATCGCGCGCGACCTCGAGGTGCTCGCGGGACGCACTCCCGTGATCGCTGTCGTCACGAAGACGGACCGCGTGCCGCGGGTGCGCGTCATGGAGCAGCTCCTGGCCGTCTCCGAGCTGGGGGACTGGGCGGAGGTCGTGCCGACGTCGGCGACGGACGGCTTCCAGGTCGACACGCTCGCGGACGTGCTCGTGCGCTACCTGCCCGAAGGACCGCCGCTCTACCCCGAGGGCGAGCTCACCGACGAGCCGGAGGCCATCATGGTCGCCGAGCTCGTGCGTGAGGCGGCCCTCGAGGGGGTACGGGACGAGCTGCCGCACTCGCTCGCCGTGGTGGTCGACGAGATCACCCCGCGCGAGGGCGGCGACATGCTCGACGTGCGCGTCGACCTCTTCGTGGAGCGTGACTCCCAGAAGGCGATCATCATCGGCAAGGGCGGTTCCCGGCTGCGCGACGTCGGTACCCAGGCGCGCGCGGGCATCGAGGCGCTCCTCGGGCAGCGGGTCTTTCTCGACCTGCACGTGCGCGTCGCGAAGGACTGGCAGCGAGACCCCAAGAAGCTCGGGCGCCTCGGATTCACCGACCGCTGACCTCGACGTCGCCACGTTCTCGTAGGATGCCGGGGTGCTGTTCCGCATCGCTGCCACGAGCGCCGTCGGGGCCATCGTGCTCGCGGTGCTCGGCGCGGTCACGGGTCCGGACTGGCAGCCGCAACCCCTCACGGACCCGATCGTGGTCGAGTCGCCGTCGACGGCGGTCCACGGCGGACCGGAACGTGGGCCCGGTGAGTACGAGATCTCGACCAGCGTCCTGACCGTCGAGCTCGACGGCACGAGCGTCCAGGCGCGCCTCCTCCTGCCCGTCGGTGCCACCGAGCCGGTGCCCGGCGTCGTCTTCGTGCACGGCGCGGGTACGGGTCGCTTCGACGGGGCGTTCGTGGACCAGGCGCGCGAGCTCGCCACGGCGGGCATCGCGACGCTCGTGCCGGACAAGCGGCTCGACACCTACTCGACGCGGCACCGCGACTACGTCGCGATGGCGGGCGACTATCAGTTCTCGGTCGACGTGCTACGCGGGGTCGAGGGCGTCGACCCGGCACGCGTGGGCATCTACGCCGAGTCCGAGGGCGGCTGGGTCGCACCGGTCATGGCCGCGGAGGACCCGCAGACCGCGTTCGTGATCCTCGCCTCGGCACCCGTGGTCCCGCCGCGCCAGCAAGCGGCGTTCGCCGTCGACGCCTACCTGCGCAACACGGGCGTACCGCTCTCGGTGTTCCGCGCGATCCCGCGCGCCGTCGGGATGCAGTTCCCGGGCGGGGGCTTCGAGTACGCGGACTTCGACGTCCAGCCGTGGCAGCAGCGACTCACGCAGCCGCTCTTCATGGCCTACGGCACGGCCGACCCGTCGATGCCGGTCATCCAGGGGCCGCAGCAGATGATCGCCGACGTTGCGGTCGCGGGCAACGACCAGGTGACGCTGCGCTACTACGAGGGCGCCAACCACGGCATCAAGGTGGGCGACGTGCTCGCGACGGGCTACGTCCGTGACCTCGCGACGTGGGTGCACGGGTTGCCCGGCACGGCCACGGCGCCTCCCCGGGTCGCCGGGGCCGAACCCGTGCAGGGCTTCCTCGCCGAGGAGGTGCCGCAGCCACGGTGGTTCGGCGACGGCGACCTCGTGCTCGGCGTCGTCATCGCCGGTGCCGCGCTCCTCGTGCTGGGACCCGTCGTCTTCCTCGTCGGTCGCCTCGCCCGGCGCAAGGTGCGCCTCGCGAGAGGTCTCGCCTGGCCGCTCGCCGCGTTCGGGGCGGGCTGCCTCGCGACGGTCGCGCTGCTCGTCTGGTACCTCGTGGCGATCGCGCGCCTCGCTCTCGAGTACGAGCGCAACGCCCTCGTGGTGCAGGGCGGCTGGCTCGCCGTGCGCCTCGCGGGCCTCGCCACCGTGGTGGTGCTCGCCGTACTGGTCGAGCGGTGGCGTGCCGTGCGTGCCGAGCCGGAGGGTGTGCTCGCGGCGGGCCGCATCGGCTACGCGGGAGTCTGGACGGTCCTCACCGGTGGCACCCTGCTCCTGATCACCCTCGCCTACTGGGGGGCCTTCCAGCTCGGCATCTAGCAGCTCGCGCGACTAGCCTGAAAGCATGGGCGCGAGGACGCGCATGGCGGCGGTCCGGCTCGTCGAGGTTGCTGCCCCGGCGCGGCTACCGCCCGGCCCGAACGGTCCTCCGGGTGGCGCGGGCCCGCGCGGGAGCTCCCGCACGGTTCGGTGGCTCACCGCCCTCGGCGCCCTCGCTCTCGCGGTCTCGGGCATCGCCGTCGTAGACCACCGGAACCTGACGCGACGGGCCGCCGCGCTCGAGCACCTCGTCGCCGCGGGGACGTACCTCGCGGACGTCGGTCCCGACGTCACGGCGCGATGGCGCGTCACGACCCCGGCGGCCCAGGTCCTCGCGGTGGCCGACGGCGCGGTCGTCACGGTGACCGAGATCCGTGGCTCCCAGCTCGTCACCGCGCGCGCCCTCGGCACGGGTGAGGAGCTGTGGCGCTCGACGTTCGCGCTGCGCCTCGGTTCCTCGCGCTGCCTCGGCCCCGAGCGGGCCGGGGACGCCCCGCTCGTGGTGTGCGCACTGCGACCGCACCCGCGCGCACTGGGACGCGACGACGGCGGCACGACGTTCCACGTGCGCCACGTGCGCTCGGGCGAGCTCCTCGCGGAGCGCTCCGAGCCGGGTGCCCTCCTGGGCATGCGGCTCGTGGACGGCGACCTGCTCGGTGCGTGGCTCGACGGCGGCCGGCTCGAGGTCCGCCGCGAGGACGCCGTCACGGGAGCCGTTCGCTGGTACCTCCCGCTCGACACGGCCGCCGAGGTCGCGAGCCCGTCGGCCGTCGGGGCGAGCGCGGCGGGCGACGAGCTCGTCGTCGTGACGGAGCGCGACGCCTTCGCGGTGTCCGACGCCGGCACCCTCCTGTTCGCGACTGCCACGGCCCCGCCCCGCCAGCCCCGCCGACTCGCCCTGCGTCCCGTCGGCGACGGGCTCTACGCCGTGTGGCGGGCGCGCGAGCGGCAGCCCGCGGACCTCATCGACGCCGTGGGGGGCGTCCGGCTCGCGGCCATCGGCACGCCCAGGGAGCTCGTGTCCGACGACGGCTCGCTCGGCACCGTCGTCTTCACCCGGCACCCCGACGGCGACCTCCTGTGGGACGTGCCGCACCGCACCAAGCTGTGGAAGGCCGATGGCGAGGTGAACGAGGGGCTCGTGACGGACGGCGTGCTCGTGCTCGCGAGCGACGCCGGGCTCCGGGTCGTGGACCCACGGCGCGGCGTCACGCTGTGGCGCGCCCCCGCCGGTACGGGCCTGGTAGGAGTCGCCGGCGAGCTCGTCGTCCACGAGGGCGATGCTCTCGTGGGGCGCGAGGCCCGCACGGGCCGTGAGGTGTGGCGCTCGGCCGTCGAGCTCGAGGACGGCACCCGGTTCGCCACCGTCGGTGGCCAGCTCTTCGCCCTCGAGCCGCACGCCGTGGTGCTGCTCGCCGCCCTCGGGTCGCCATGACGACGAGCCACCACGGGCACATGGACGCCGTCGAGCTCGTCGAGGGCACCGACATCGAACCGTGGGCGGACGAGCCTGACGGCGGGAGTCCGGGCCGGGTGCGCGGCATGGCACGCGCGTGGCCCCTCGTCGCCGTCGTCGCCCTCGTGGCCTGCGCCTATGCGGTGCAGGGCTCGCGGGAGCGGGCCGAGCTGGCCGCGCGGCAGACGGCCTTGCACGACGAGCGGGACTACGTCGCGGGGCTCGGTACCGAGCCCCGGCTCGCATGGTCGACCGCCGGGGTCGCCGACCTCTACTCGGCGGAGGTCGCGGGGGACACCGTGCTCGTGCGTGCCGCCCCGCTCGGCAGCTCGACCGGCGAGGTCGCGATCGACCTGCGCACGGGGGAGCACCGGTGGTACCTCCCGAAGCGACCCGACGTGCGTGAGCTCTGCGGAGGCGGTGACACGGGGGCCCTGGAGTGCGTCGCGGTCTTCTACGTCACCACGAGCGGGAGCCGCTACTCGAAGGAGGTGGAGCTCGCCGAGCTGCGGGACGCGGCGACGGGCAAGGTCGTCGCGTCGCGGGACGTCGTGGACCATGTCGCGGCCGTGGCGTGGGACGGGGACCTGCTGCTGCTGGACGCGGACGGTGAGGGACTCGACCTCAGCCGCGAGTCCTACGACGGCGAGGTGCGGTGGGCCGTGCCCGTGCTCGACCGGCCGCTTCGCTCCGGCGAGCGTGCCCGGCTCCGGGTCGAGGCGGCCACCGCCCTCGTGACGGTCGGGTCTCGCGTGGTCGCCGTCGACGCCGTGGGCGCGGTGGTGCCCGATCCCACCCACCGCCTCGAGCTCGAACGACTCGGCAGACCGCTGGTCCTCGGGGCCGACGACGGCTCGGTGCTGGGCGCCGTCGTCCTCGGGACCGCCGGTGGCCTCGAGGTGCGGGACCGTGCCACCGCGACCCTGCTTCTCGCCCTCGACGGCTCCGTCCCGAGGAATGCGTACGTGCTGGACGGCGCCCTGGTGGCGATCCGGGACGGCGTGGTCGAGGCCACCTCGGTCCACACCGGGGTGCGCCGGTGGGCCGTGGAGCTGACGCGCGGCCTGCTCGTGGGGACGGACGGTCGGCACGTCCTCGTGCTCGACCAGCTGGGGCACGAGCGGGAGCTGCGCGCGTTCGACGTGGGCACGGGCCGCGAGGTGTGGCACCGCCTGCTCGCCGAGCCCGGTGCGTGGCCCCGCGCGGTCGGGGGCGCACTGCTCGTCCACGCCGGCGACACGCTCTCGCGCTGGGCGTCCTGATCGCCCGTTAGCCTGCGGGTATGGGTGCCAAGAGCCGCATGGCTTCGGTCGAGTTCGTCGAGTCCGGCGAGAGCGACGGCGACGACGGCGAGCAACCGGCACCGCGTGCCCGGGGCCGTCGTCGCATCCGGCGCGCCTGGCCGTTCGCCCTCGTGGCCGTCGTCGCCGTCGGGCTGTACGGCGTGACGACCACGCGCGAGGCCGCCCGGACCGGGGCGAGGCTCGCGCTCCTGAGCGAGCAGCAGGGTTTCGTGGCCGGCCTCGGTCCCGAGCTGGGCGCGGCGTGGGTGCTCGACGGCGTACCTGACGGGGCGGTGACCGGCTGGGTAGGCGATCTGCTGCTGCTGCAGGACGAACCCGCGAGCGTGCGCGCCGTGGACATCGCGACCGGAGTGGAGCGGTGGCGGGTGTCGTTCCCGGTCGACACCTGGCTGAGCTGCTGGGAGGACGGCGGCGCTCCCGACGCCAGCGTGCTGCTGTGCGAGCGGTACGGCGCCGGCCAGATGGTTGATGGGGAGTACTCCGCGGCGGAGTGGGCCCTCGAGCTGCGCGACCGGTCCACGGGCGAGGTCATCGCGACCCGGGAGGACGACCGGTACGTGACGGCGACGTGGTGGGGCACCGAGCTGCTCGTGCTCGAGGAGGTCGCGGACGGCCTCGAGCTGAGACTCGAGTCGCTCGACGGGGAGGTGCGCTGGACCCAGCCCCTCCCGGGCGCCCGTGCCGAGGGGGCCTTCGCCCTCGTGGACCGGAGTGCCGACGTCGCGCTCGTCAGCGCCGGGCGCCACCTCGCCCTCGACCACGACGGTCGGGCCGTCGTCGAGGTGCCCGCGGGGGATGCGGTGGAGTCCGAGCAGACGTTCGAGTACCTGACGACGCTGCGCGACGGCGGCTTCGCCCTGCACCATCACGCGCAGAACGACTCGTCGGTCGAGGTGTTCGACGACGACGGCGACCTGCAGCTCGAGGCCGACGGGTACCTCGTGAGCCCCATGGTCGACGACGGCTCGGCGCCCGGGCGCGTCGTGACCGAGCCGCTGTGGGGCGTGGTCGTGTGGGACCGCGCTGCGGCGCAGACCGTGGTCGAGCTCGACGGCTTGTCCGAGAGCACCTTCTTCGTGCTCCTCGGTGCGCTCTTCTACCAGCGCGAAGGTGAGCTGCGGGCCGTGGACCTCGAGACGGGCGAGGAACGCTGGCGTATCGAGCTGCGCCAGTCCGAGGTGCTCGGCACCGACGGTGACGTGCTGCTCGTCCTCGACCGGCTCTCGACGGGCGAGCTTCGCGGCATCTCGGCGCACACGGGGGCGGAGCTCTGGACCTACCCGCTGCCCGGTCCCGACTCCGGCGCGATGGTCGTGGGTGGCGTGCTGCTGCTGCACGACGACGAGATACTCATGCGGCTCGAGGACGACCGATAGTCTCCCGCTATGACGAGCAGGGGGCGCAAGGCCGAGGTGGACCTCGTGGAGGGTGGCGAGCAGGGCACGGACTCCGGGCCGCCTGGTGCGCGCGGGATTCGGCGGGGGCTGCGGTGGTGGCCGGTCGCGGTGCTCGTCGTCGTCGGGCTCTTTCTTGCCTGGGGTCAGCGGGAGCGCGCGGCGGGCGGGGCCGAAGGTGATCTGTTCGCGGCGCAGTGGCACCGGCTCGCCGGTCTCGGCAACGGACCTGAGCTGGCGTGGCGCGTCGACGACGTCGGGCAGTACCCGAGCGTGACGGCCGCCGAGGACGTGTACCTCGTGGGTGTCGACACGGAGCTCGGTATGGACCTCCTTGCCCTCGACGCCGCGAGCGGCACGCAGCGGTGGCGCACCGAGCTGCGCGACGAGCGCCTCTTCTGCGACAACGCGGCGCGGTCGCTGACCGCACCGTCGCCGGGAACGGTGGTGTGCCGCGCGGACACGGCCGACGGCTCCGCGCTCGTGCTCCTCGACCTTGCCACGGGCGAACGGCTGGCCTCGCGCGACGGAGCGGACCTCGTCGACGCGACGGACTGGCACGGCGGTGTCCTGTTCGTCGCGAGCGAGGCGTCGGGGACGCAGGTGCGGCTTGAGGGCTTCGATGGTTCCGAGCGGTGGGTCGTGCCCGTGCTGGACCGCGCGCTCGCGACGTCCGAGAGGGTCTGGTTCCACGTGGCGGGGGACCGGGCCATGGTCGTCGTGGGGGAACGAGCGCTGGCGCTCGACGTCGATGGCACCGTCCTGCTCGACGTCGCCTCCCCGGATGCGACCTTGCTGTATCCCCACGTACTGCCGGACGGCGGCTTCCTGCTGACCGGCTGGGACGGGAACGGACCCCTGACGGTCGTGTACGGGGCGGACGGCGCGCTGCGCTTCGAGGCGCAGGCCGAGCAGCGCCTCCTGGGCTTCGACGACGGTTCGCTCGGGGACGTCCTCGTGCTGTCGGCACCGGAGGGCACCGAGGTGCGGGATGCCGTCAGCGGGGAGTCGCTCGGGCGGGTCGCCGGGACACCGGACGGATACGTCTACGTCGTGGACGGCGCGCTCGTGTTCGCCAACGCCGGCAAGCTGCGTGCGGTCGTGGCGGCGACGGGTGACGAGCGGTGGTCCGTCGACGTCGGCTACGGCGTGACGGTGGGAACCGACGGGAACGTCGTCCTGGTGCACGGGCACGAGAGCCTCGGCGCGAGCATCTGGGCGTACGACGTCGCGACGGGCACCGAGGCATGGGTGTACGAGCTGCCCGGACCCGGCGCCGAGCCGCTCGTGGTGGGTGGCGCGCTCCTGATCCACGACGGCGAGACGCTCACCAGGCTCGCCCCGAGCGACTAGCCTTCCCCCATGGCGGCGAGGGGGCGCAAGGCGAAGGTCGACCTCGTCGAGGTGGGTGGCCCCTTCGACGACGACGGCGTCCTGCCCGACGACGGCTTCCCGCCGGACCCGGACCCCGGCCTGGTCGCGGACGTACCACCCGGACCACGGGGCTGGCATCGCATCAAGCGCGCGTGGCCCCTCGCGCTGGTGGCCGTCGTCGTCGCCGGTGCGTATCTCGTGTCGGGCCTGCGGGAGCGCGCGGCACTCGTGGAGCGTCAGGACGTGCTGCGCGGCCAGGACGGCTTCGTCGCCGACCTCGGGCCCGAGCTGATACCGCTGTGGAGCGCCGAAGGGGAGGCGGGCTGGGCGTATCCCGTCGTCGTCGAGGAGACGCTCCTGGTGGCGACGGAGTCCGGCGCCGGTGCCGCGCTCGTCGCGT
The DNA here is from genome assembly GCA_964510785.1 of uncultured Cellulomonadaceae bacterium. GTDB lineage: Bacteria > Actinomycetota > Actinomycetes > Actinomycetales > Cellulomonadaceae > JAAYZM01. Next base: position 10,358 of record CAZECM010000088.1, read on the forward strand.
TCGACGTCACCACGGACTCCGAGCTGTGGCGCGTCGAGCACGATCCGGAGAGCGGCGGCACCTATTGCGGCTTCCCGTTCGGGGGCGGCGAGGCGGTCGACGGATCGGTGGGGTGCCTCCACCAGCGGTACGAGGCGACCGACGACGGGGAGATCGTCAACCAGGCCCTGGAGATGCAGCTCCGGGACGTACGCACCGGAGAGCTCCGCGCCTCGCGCGACATGGTCCATGCCGCCTATGCCGTGCCGTGGCGCGACGCCGTCCTGTTCGTGGAGTCGGACGAGTTGGGGACCGAGCTGCGTCTCGAGGGACTCGACGGGGCCGCGCGGTGGACGCTGCCGTTCTTCGACGAGTCGCTCGACGAGGGGGAGTACGTCGAGCTGGTGGTTCAGGACGACCGCGGCATCGTGACCGGTCGGGACCGCGCCGTGGTGGTCGACTTCGACGGCACGGTGGTCTTCGATCAGACCGCGGTCGCGGTGGCCTCCGACATCGAGGTGACGGTGGACTCGGAGGTTCGATACCCAGAGCTCGGCGTGCGCACCGTGGACGGTGGGTGGTTTGCACTGACGCAGTGGATGTGGCCCGAGCAGCGAACGCGTGTCTACGACGCGAACGGCGGCTTCGCGTACGAGTTCCCCGGTGACCTGGAGTCGATCCGGCTCGACGACGGCTCTGCGGGCGACGTGCTGCTCTGGCGCACCGGTGACGGCGTCGTGCTCGCGGATCGCGTCACGGGGGAGACCCGCTTCAGCCTCGACCGCTACGTTGAGGGTTGGCCGCTCGTCATGGACGGGGCGCTCGTCTTCGGGGCCGGTGGCAGAGTGCGTTCCATCGACGTGGCCACGGGCGAGGAGAGGTGGTCGCTCGTCAGCGGTGGTGGGGTCGAAGCGAGCGACGGCGTCGTCGTGGTGGTGTACGAGCAGGACGGCAGGAGCTCCTGGCTGCGGGCGCTCGACCTGGAGTCCGGGCTCGAGCTGTGGCAGCTGCCGTTCACGGATCCCTACGCGATGGTGGTGGTCGTAGGCGGGACGCTGTACGTCCACGACGCGGGCACCTTCTCCAGGCTCGGTCGCTGAACGCGCTACGATGACCCGCATGCGTTCGTTGCTCCTCCTTCCTTGCCGCGGCGAGGCCTCGTAAGGCCGCCCCTCGTCGCGGTGGTTGGTGTGCCGGCCCAGAGCCCCCGAGCCAAGAGCCCCGACGAGACGCGAAGGACCACCCTATGAGCACGACGACGAGCTACAACCCGGATGCCACGCCCCAGCAGCCCTCCGGTATGCCGGTGCACAAGTACCGCCCCTTCCACGAGCAGCTCACCGTCGAGCTGCCGGACCGCACCTGGCCCACGAAGCGCCTGACGACGGCACCGCGCTGGTGCGCCGTGGACCTGCGAGACGGCAACCAGGCCCTCATCGAGCCGATGAACCCCGAGCGCAAGCTGCGGATGTTCGAGCTGCTCGTGTCGATGGGCTACAAGGAGATCGAGGTGGGCTTCCCGTCCGCCTCGCAGACGGACTTCGACTTCGTCCGGATGCTCATCGAGGAAGACCGGATCCCCGACGACGTCGTGATCCAGGTGCTGACGCAGGCCCGCGAGCACCTCATCGAGCGCACGTACGAGGCGATCCGCGGCGCCAAGCGCGCCATCGTGCACCTGTACAACTCCACCTCGGTGCTGCAGCGCGAGGTCGTCTTCCGCTCCGACGAGGACGGCATCCTCGACATCGCCGTGAGCGGTGCGCACCTGTGCAAGAAGTACGAGGAGCTCGTCCCGGACACGGAGGTGCTCTACGAGTACTCGCCCGAGTCGTTCACGGGCACCGAGCTCGAGTACGCGGTGCGCGTCTGCAACGCCGTCCTCGACGTCTTCGGGCCGACGCCGGAGCGCAAGGTGATCATCAACCTGCCGGCCACCGTCGAGATGGCCACCCCGAACGTGTACGCCGATGCGATCGAGTGGATGAGCCGCCACCTGCACCACCGCGAGAACGTGGTGCTCTCGCTTCACCCCCACAACGACCGCGGCACCGCCGTGGCCGCCGCCGAGCTCGGCTACCTGGCCGGCGCGGACCGCATCGAGGGCTGCCTGTTCGGCAACGGGGAGCGCACGGGCAACGTGTGCCTCGTGACGCTCGGCATGAACCTGCTGAGCCAGGGGATCGACCCGGAGATCGACTTCTCCGACATCGACACGATCCGCCGCACGGTCGAGTACTGCAACCAGCTCCCCGTGAACGAGCGCCACCCCTACGGCGGGGATCTCGTGTTCACCGCGTTCTCCGGCTCGCACCAGGACGCGATCAAGAAGGG
>CAZECM010000089.1:0-12666 GCA_964510785.1 uncultured Cellulomonadaceae bacterium
AGCCCGTGTGGTTGAGGTCCTCGCGCTTGAGGACGACCCGCGCTCCCCCGGCGTGCCGGGCAAACCTGGGCACCTCGGTGATGATCGAGGGGCGACCGGTGTAGGTGCGGTGCAACCGCTCGAGCTCGGTCGCGAACGCGGGGTCGACCTTCGCCTTCTCCCACGCCGACTCGAGCTCGTCGAGCGCCTCGATGAGGGCCTCGGGGACGAACCGACCGCCGAACTGGCCGAAGTAGGGACCCGAGCTCACCCACGCACCGCCCGGAGCGACGGGTGGGCACCCGCAGCGACGAGGTCCGCGACGGACTGCCGTGGTGCACCGCCCGTGACGAGGGCCTCGCCCACGAGGACGACGTCGGCCCCCGCTCGGGCGTACTCCATGACGTCGTGCGGGCCCCGCACGCCCGACTCGGCGACCCGGCAGATCCCCGAGGGGATCAGGGGTGCCACGCGGTTGACCATCTGCCGGTCCACCTCGAGCGTCTTGAGGTTGCGCGCGTTGACACCGATGATCTGTGCGCCGGCGTCGACGGCCCGGACGACCTCCTCGGCCTCGTGCACCTCGACGAGCGCGGTCATCCCGAGGGAGTGCACGCGCTCGACGAGCGAGGTCAGGACGGTCTGCTCGAGCGCGGCGACGATGAGCAGGACGAGGTCGGCGCCGTGGGCGCGCGCCTCCCACACCTGGTAGGGCGTGACGATGAAGTCCTTGCGCAGCACGGGGACGTCGACGGCGGCGCGCACGGCGTCGAGATCGGCGAGCGAGCCGCCGAAGCGTCGCTCCTCGGTCAGGACGGAGATCGCCGCCGCACCACCCGTGGCGTACTCGACCGCGAGCTCGGCGGGATCCGTGATCGCGGCGAGAGCACCCCTCGAAGGGCTCGACCGCTTGACCTCGGCGATGACGGAGACCGCATCGGAGTGCCACAGCCTGCCGAGGCAGTCCTTGGCCTCGGGCTGACGAGCGGCCCGTTCCTTCAGCGCGTCGAGCGGTGTGGCCGCCTCACGCACCGCAAGGTCTTCGCGGACTCCGGCGACGATGTCGTCGAGAACAGTCACGCACCCCTCCCCTCGCGTCGACGCACCCCGGTCGTGCACCGATGCGCGTGTACCCGCCATGGTAGGCCCGACCGAGGGACGCCCTCGACCGCGCCCAGCGTGCGGGACGTCAGCCGTCGAGCGCCCCGAGCCCGCCACCGATGAGAACGAGGACGAAGTAGAAGGCCGCGATGATGAGCACGGAGACCGCCGACCAGAAGGCGAACTGCCGCGCCCGCTGCGAGCTCACGTACGCCCCGTGCACGTCACCCATGGCCCACTTCGAGTTGACCTGGGCGGCGAAGACGATCGAGACGATGCCGAGCGGCATGCAGCACAGCAGCGTCGTGAGGATCGCGTACACGAGGTGGTTGGGGGGTGGCGTCCCGACGGGTCGGGTCCACGGGGCGGGCTGCCCGAACTGGCCCTGCTGGCCGTAGGGCGGCTGCTGGCCGAAGGGAGGTTGCTGACCGTACGGCGAGGGTTGACCGTAGGGGTCCGGTTGCTGACCGTAGGGCGACGTCGGCTGCTGGCCGTACGGCGGGATCGGCTGCTGACCGTAGGGCGGGACCGGCTGCTGGCCGTACGGCGGCTGACCCGGCACGGGGGGCGGGATGTTGCCCGTGGGCCCCGACGGTGGCTGCTTGCCGAACTGGGAGTTCTGCCCCTCGAAGGGTTCGTCCGGGTGGCTCACTCGCAGCGTCCTCTCGTCGCGACCGCGCGCCGTCCCGCCGTCGTCGTCGCGCATCCTCCCACGTGAGGTGCCCTACGGGGCAAGCCACGGTGCGAGTGCCGGGACGTTGCGCAGCACGGAGTACCCGACAACGACGGCAAAGATCACCCAGATGACCCACGGCGGTGCGAGGTTCCGCCGGGGTCGCCCGGTCCAGGTGCGCCACAGCCACGCACCCCAGGCGAGCACGAGGAACGGCAGCGCGAGCACGAGGAGCGGGTTCATGCCCCACGCCCCCGCGAGGTCGAGCCGCGTCAGGTCGTGGACCGCCCGCAGCGCACCGCACCCGGCGCAGTAGAAGCCCGTGAGCGCGAGGGTCGGGCACAGCGGGTAGTGACCGGGCTCGTGCGGGTTCACGGCGGCGAGGTACGCGGTGGCGCCCGCCGCAGCGGCACCGACGCCGACGACGTACGCCAGGGCGCGGGCGCGCCGACCCGTGTCGGGCCCCGCGCCGCGCGCCGCCGTCACCATCGCCTAGCCGGTGACGGTCATCGACTCCTCGATGAGGTCCATGTACCACTCGAGGCCACCGAAGGCGAAGACCCAGATCAGGAGCGCGACGTAGCCTGCCGTGATCACCCAGTTGATGATCGTGGCCGCCATCGCCATGCCGTAGTTGCTGGCCAGGCCCTCCTTGTTGGCCTTGAGCGCCAGGTGGCCGAGGATCACGCCCGGGATCGAGGCGAGCGGTCCGGCGCAGAAGAACGCGACGCCGGCGAGCACGATCGCCCACACACCGAGCGAGTTCTTGGGGTTCGGAGGGCCCACGTAGGCCGGCGGGTACGCCTGCTGCCCGTAGGCGGGAGGCTGGCCGTAGGCGGGCGGCTGCTGGCCGTAGGCGGGCGGCTGCTGGCCGTAGGACGGAGGCGGCTGCTGCCCATAGCTCGGCGGCTGCTGTCCGTAGGGCGGGGGCTGCTGCCCGGGGGGCTGCTCACCGTCACCGGGAGGAGCGAAGGGATCCTGAGGAGAAGACATGGCTGGTTCCTTCAGCGTCGGGGGTCGGACAGTAGCTCGTGACGAGGCGAGGCCTAGTGGGCGCGTCCGGCGGCGAGCGCCTTGCGGTCCCGCTTCGCGGTGCCCTGCCCATCCTTGCCGTGGCCGAGGATCGCAAGGATCCGACCGACCAGGAGCGAGAGGACGATGACGACGGCGCCCGCCACGATGAGAGGCACGTTCGGCAGGACGAAGCCGATCGAGACGGCAACCCCTCCGACGATCATGATCCAGGTGGTGAGCCACGCGGCGAGCGTCTTGCCCTCGTTCCACGGGGTCCGCGCGGGCGGCAGGTAGTCGACGTGCTCCTCGGTCATGGTGCTGTGCTCTCCTTGGTCGGTCTTGTGCGTCAGGGTATCGGACCTCATCAGCTCGGGTCCGCTCCGTCGCTCAGCGCGTCCCACGCCCGCGCCGGGTCGTGCAGCGTCTCCCCGTCGGTCGCGGCCTGCGAGCTCTCGGCGGCTCGGTCGTGCCGGGCTCCCGGCGTCGGCCACCTTCCTCGCCCCACCGCGTGCCGCACGCCGAGAGCGACGACGAGGACGGCGAACGCGAGCGTGAGCGCCGGGAGCGGGCTCGCCACGACGTCGGTGGGCACGGCGCCCACCCCCGTGGAGCTCGCGACGGCGTCGCGCAACGCCTCGCCCGGGGATGCCATCGCCTGGACCACGAGGGCCGCGCCCACCGCACCGCCGACCACGAGCAGACCACCGACGACGCGCCGCCCCGCCCGTCCCACGAGGCCGAGCGCCGCCCCCGCCGCGAGGAGCACGAGGGCCAGACCGCCGAGCGCCGGTACCGCTGCGGCGCCGCTCACCGCGACGTCGACCTCGCCCTGCACCGCTCCCGGCACGCGTGCCGAGAACCACGTCGGGGACGTCAGGGCGAACACCACGAGTGCGGCACCGATGACGGTGAGCGCCGCACGACCCCGGACAGCGCGCGCGGAGGTTCCGGCGGCGGCACCGGGAACCGGCTGCTCGTCCGCCTCGGGCCCCGGCACGCGCTGTCCGGGCTCCGGAAGCTCCTGGGTCATCTCGCGGTACGCAGTCGCGACGCGATCTGCACGGCTCGCACCGCGGCGGCGGCCTTGTTGTGCGACTCCGCGAACTCGAGCTCCTCGACCGAGTCGGCGACGATGCCCGCCCCTGCCTGCACGCTCGCCCTGCCGTCGCGGATGAGCGCGGTGCGGATCGCGATCGCCATGTCCATGTTGCCGGCGAAGTCGAAGTAGCCGACCGTGCCGCCGTACGTGCCGCGCCGCGCGGGCTCGAGCTCGTCGATGAGCGCGATCGCCCGGGGCTTCGGTGCCCCGGAGAGCGTCCCCGCCGGGAAGGTCGCCTGCAGGGTCGCGAGCGCGGTGGCGCCCTTGCGCAGCGTGCCCACCACGGTCGAGCACAGGTGCGTGATGTGGGAGAAGCGGCGCACGGCCATGAACTCGACGACCTCGACCGAGGCCGGTTCGCACACCTTGACCATGTCGTTGCGCGACAGGTCGACGAGCATGATGTGCTCGGAGCGCTCCTTGGGGTCCGCGAGGAGGTCCTCGGCGAGCGCGACGTCCTCCTCGGGGGTCGCACCTCTCGGGCGCGAGCCGGCGATCGGGTACGTCATCGCCCGACCGTCCTCGACCTTGACGAGCGTCTCGGGGCTCGAGCCGACGACGGCGAAGTCCGTGCCGCGCTCGTCCCTGAGCTGGAAGTAGTACAGGTAGGGGCTCGGGTTGATCGTGCGCAGCACGCGATAGACGTCGAGCGGGTCCGCCGGGCATTCGAGGTCGAGCCGCTGGGACAGCACGACCTGGAACACCTCACCGTCGCGGATCGCCTCCTTGCCGATGCGCACGATCTGCGCGTAGTCCTCGGGCGTCGAGCGCGAGGTGTACGCGGGCTCCGGCCCGTCCCCGAGGACGGCGGCGCTCGACGCGGCCGGCGCCGCGAGCTCGGCCTGCATCGCGTCGAGGCGACCGACGGCGGCCGCGTACGCCTCGTCCACGCCCGTCTCGGCCCCGTCGACGTTGATCGCGTTGGCGACGAGCCACACGACACCGTCGAGGTGGTCGATGACGGCAAGGTCGACGGCGAGGCACAGCGTCAGCTCGGGCACCTCGAGCTCCTCGGGTGCCTTGGCGGGAAGCGTGGGCTCCCACTGGTAGACGAAGTCCCAGCCCACGGAGCCCACGAGCCCGCTCGTGAGTGGTGGCAGCCCGACGATCGCCGGCGTGCGCAACACCTCGAGGGCTCCGCCGAGCACGTCGAGCGGTGCCCCTTCGGTCGGCACGCCCGCGGGCACGTCGCCCTGCCACGCGACGTGACCGTCGCGCACCGTGAGGGTCGCGCTCGAGGAGACACCGACGAACGAGTAGCGCGACCAGCGGCCGTCGAGCTCGGCGGACTCGAGGATGAACGTCCCGGGCCGGCCCTGGGCCAACCGTCGGTAGAGACCGACCGGCGTCACGTCGTCGGCGAGGAGCCGGCGCACCACGGGAAAGACGCGCCGGTCGGTGGTGAGCTCCTGGAAGCCCTCGAGGCTCGGCCAGGTCGCGCCCCAGGCGAGCTCTGCCGTCGTCGGCCCCTGCCCGCTCACGGCCGCTCTCCCCCGGCGGCGCCGAGGTCGCCGCCCGCCTCGAAGCACGTGCGCGCGCCCGTGTGGCACGCGGCACCCACCTGGTCCACACGCACGAGGAGCGCGTCGCCGTCGCAGTCGATGGCGACCGAGTGCACGTGCTGGACGTGCCCGGACGTGTCGCCCTTGCGCCAGTACTCCTGACGCGAGCGGGACCAGTAGGTCGCGCGCCCGGTGGTGAGCGTGCGGTGCAGGGCCTCGTCGTCCATCCAGCCGAGCATGAGGACCTCGCCGGTGTCGAACTGCTGGACCACGGCGGCGACGAGCCCCGCGTCGTCGCGCTTGAGCCGCGCGGCCACGGTGGGGTCAAGGTTCGATTCAGGCACGGCCGAATCCTGCCACGTCACGGCGCCACGCCACCCGGCTATCTCGTCTGGGCGACCCACGCCGCGTGCAGGTGCCCGTAGATACCGTCCTGCTTCACGAGCTCGAGGTGCGGGCCGAACTGGACGACCTCGCCCTCCTCGACGACGACGACGAGGTCCGCGGCCTCGGCAGTCGAGAGACGGTGCGCGATCGTCAGGGTGGACCTGCCGTGCGTGAGGTGCTCGAGCGCCTGGGCGATCCGCACCTCCGTGGCGGGGTCGACCGCGGACGTCGCCTCGTCGAGCACGAGCAGGTCCGCACCCGCGAGGTGAGCGCGCGCGATCGCGACGAGCTGGCGCTCCCCCGCCGAGAGCGACTCGCCCCGCTGGCCGACGGGCGTGTCGAGGCCCCGGGGCAGCGCGCTGTACCAGTCGGTGAGGCCGAGCTCGGCGCACACGTCCACCGCGGCCTGCCAGCGCTCCGCGGCCGTGGGCTCGTTCCCCGGCGCGTAGCGCAGCCCGTAGGCCACGTTGTCCGCGATGGAGCCCTCGAAGAGGAAGCCCTCCTGGGGCACGAGGACCACGCGGCGGCGCAGCGAGTCGCCGTTGATCTCGCGCAGGTCCACGCCGTCGAGCAGCACGGCACCCTCGGCCGGGTCGACGAGGCGGCACACGAGCTTGGCCATCGTCGTCTTGCCGGAACCGGTTGCTCCGACGACGGCGACCCGCTTGCCCGCCGGCAGCACGAGGTCGATGTCGCGCAGCACGGGCGGGCCGCCCGGGTAGGCGAAGGTCACACCGCGCAGCTCGACGTGGGCGGCGCCCCGGGCCGAGTCGACGCCGTCCGGAGCCGGGTCCACCACCTCGACGGGGGTGTCGATGACGTCGATGACGCGCCGCCAGCCCGCGACGGCGTTCTGCAGCTCGTTGAGGATCTCCGTGGCCATCTGCACGGGGCCGGCAAACATCTGGGCGAGGAAGATCATCGCGACGAGCTGGCCCGCCGTGATGTCACCCCACGTACCGAGGAGCACCCCCGCGGCGACGACGGCCGCGAGGACACCGTTGGCCACCAGCACACCGCTCGAGAACGCGACGGCCACCATGACCTGCGCGCGGACCATCGCCCGGCGGGTCGCGTCGATCGCGGCGTCGATGCGTCGCTGCGTGCGCGTCGCCGAGCCGTGAGCGCGGATCGTCTCGGCGCCGACGATCGACTCCGAGATGGCCCCGAGCATCGCGCCGATCTTCTCGCGCACGGCGGTGTAGCGCTCGCTCACCCGCTTCTGGGCGGGACGGCTGAGCAAGGCGATCGGGACGAAGCACACCCAGACCACGATCGTGAGCTGCCACGACAGCGTCGCCATCACGATCGTCGAGACGCCGATCTGCAGCACCGAGACGAGCAGCATGATGCCGCCCCACTGCACGAAGAGCGAGATCGTGTCGACGTCGGACGTGACGCGCGAGACGAGGGCGCCGCGACGTTCGGTGTTCTGCGTGAGGACCGCGAGGTCGTGCACGTGGCGGAACGCACGCACCCGCAGGCTCGCCAGCCCGCGCTCGGAGGAACGGAAGAGGCGCACGTTGACGAGCGCGGAGCTCAGGGCGGAGACGAGGAGGACGCCGGCGCCGATCGCCGCGAGCGTCGCGACCCGGCGGACGTCCGGGCCCTCCCCCTCGGTCCCCATGTCGATCGCCTGCTGCACGACGAGGGGCACCACGACCTTGCCGATCGCCGCGACGACGGCGAGACCGAGCGTGATCCAGATGCCCTCGACGAGCTGGGGCGAGAGAGCGACACCACGGCGCAACGTCCCGAAGACCCCGAGGCCGCCGTCGTCCCTGATCGAGGCGCTCATGCGTCCACCTCCGCGTCCGGGTCGAGCGCTTCCGCGGCCTCGCGCGCGCGGCGCTCCGTCTCGCGCTCGTAGGCGGTCGCGAGCTCAGTGTAGCCAGGGTCTCGCTCGAGCAGCTCGGCGTGCGTGCCGCGGTCCACGATCCGCCCCGCGTCGAGGTGCACCACCTCGTCCGCGAGCAGCACCGAGCTCATCCGGTAGGCGACGAGGAGGACGGTGGGCCGCGCCCCGCCGTCGGCCCCGAGCGACGTGAGGATCCGGCGCTCCACGCGGGGGTCGACGGCGCTCGTCGCGTCGTCGAGGACGAGGAGCCGGGGGCGCCGCACGAGCGCGCGGGCGATCGCGATGCGCTGGCGCTGACCCCCGGAGAGGTTCGCGCCGCGCTCGCCGAGGGGGGCGTCGAGGCCGCCGTCGAGTCGCCGCACGACGTCGTCGACGTGCGCGGCGGCGAGGGCCGCCCAGACGTCCTCGTCGCTCGGCGAGGCGGGGTCGTCCGGGTCCGCGAGCGTGACGTTCTCCCGGACCGTGTCCTCGAAGATGAAGGTCGACTGCGACACGAGCGAGACCGAGGAGGTGCGTTCGGCGGGTGCGAGCTCGCGCATGTCGACGCCGTCGAGCAGCACCTCACCGCGCACCGGGTCGAGCAGCCGGCACACGGTCGAGGCGAGCGTCGTCTTGCCGGCCCCCGTGGCACCGACGAGCGCGACCACGCGGCCCGGGACGAGCTCGAGGTCGATGTCGTGCAGCAGCGCGAGCGGCCCGCGGTGCGTCGAGACCTCGACCGTCACGTCGCGCAGCTCCACGTGCGCGGGGCCATCGGTCGCCTCGAGCGTCGTCGTCCCCTCCGTGAGCATCCCCCCGGCGTCGACGACGCGCGCGATGCGCTCGTAGCCCACGAGGGCACGCGGCAGCTCCCCGAGCACCCAGCCGAAGGCCCGGACGGGCACCGCGAGCAGCGCGAGCAGGTACGCGGCGGCGACGACCTCACCGGCCGCGACGGCGCCGGCGTCGAACCGCACCATGCCGACGACGACGACGAGCAGCGAACCGAGGTTCGGCAGCGCGTCGATCACCGGGTCGAAGTACGCACGCACGACTCCGACGCGCACGTTCGCCGCACGCAGCTCGTCGGCCTTGGCGGCGAATCGTTCCTCCTCGCGGTCCGCCGTACCGAGGGACTTGACGACGAGCGCGGCCTCGAAGCTCTCGTGCGCGACGTCCGAGACCTCGGCGCGCAGCTGCTGGGCGCGCGTGATGGCCGGCGACATCCGGCGCTGGAACACGGCGTTGACCGCGACGACGATCGGGATGATCGTGAACGCCGCGAGCGTGATCCACGGGTCCACGCTCAAGAGGGAAGCGAGCGCGACGAGGAGCATCACGACGACGCCGAGGGCGAAGGGCAACGGGTTGAAGACGTTGGTGGCGGCCTCGACGTCGGAGTTCGCGTTCGAGAGCAGCTGACCCGCGGGGTGCTGCCGGTGCCACGAGATCGGCAGCCGCAGGTACTGCCGGGTCACCCGCGTGCGGTGGCGAGCCTGCAGGTTCGCGTAGCCCAGGCCCGCGACGATGCGCCGGCCCGCCACGGAGAGCGCGAGCGCGAGCGCGATACCGAGCAGCACGAGGCCGGCGACCCACCAGCGGCCCTGCGCCGCCACGTCGCCATTGAAGGCGGGGATCACGACGGTGTCGGTCGCCCACCCCACGGCCTGGGCCACCAGGACGACGAGCGCGCCGAAGATGCCGGACGAGAGGATGGCCCAGAAGTAGACCCGGGACTCGTCGCGCAGCCCTCGTCCGATGAGAACGAGACTGCGGCGGACCACCGAACCGGTCAGTGCCATCGACCCGGGGCGAGCGGCCCCGGATTGTGGGCGATCAGGCACAGCGGTCCTTCCAGTGGTGCGGGGGATGTATCCATTCTCGCACGTAGGACACCGCATCGCGCCATGGAAAACTGGGGCCATGGCCTTCAACTCGATCGACCGTGCCCACCTCGTCGACGCCCTCGAGGCGGTCGGACCCGACGCACCGACCCTGTGCGAGGGCTGGCTCTCCCGCCACCTCGCCGCCCACATCGTGCTGCGCGAGAGCGCGCCCCTCGTGTCCGCCGGCGCCGTGGTCCCGGCGCTCTCCTCCTACGGTGAGCGCGCCCTCGAGAAGCTCGCCGACACCTCACGGGACGAAGCGGGCTGGGCCGACCTGCTCGCCCGGGTCGCCGCAGGGCCGCGTGGGATCCATCCGATCGCGTGGGCCGGTGACAAGGCCAACCTCGTCGAGCTCGTCGTCCACACCGAGGACGTGCGGCGCGGCTCCGGTCCGGCCGAGTCGCTCGAACGCTCCGCCGAGCACCTCGACGCCATCTTCCGCCAGCTCCGCCTCGCCGCGCGCTTCAGCTACCGCAAGTCCGGGGTGGGCGTCGTGCTCGTCGTGCCCGGCGGCCAGCGCGCCCAGGTGCGCGCGCCACGAGGGGACGCAGGAACGGTCGTGCTGCGCGGCGACGTCGTCGACCTGCTGATGCACGCCATGGGGCGGGTCGACGCGTCGGGCGTCACCATCGAGGGCGCGCCCGCCGACGTCGAGGCGCTCACGGCGTCGCACGGCTCCTGACGGTTCGATCTAGCGGACGGTGATCCCTGCCGCCCGGAGCGCGTCCTTCACGTCGGAGATCGTCAGCGTCCCGAAGTGGAACACGCTCGCCGCGAGGACGGCGTCGGCCCCGGCCAAGGCCGCCTCGACGAAGTGCTCGGGCGTCCCCGCACCCCCGCTCGCGATCAGGGGGACACGCACCTCGGTGCGCACGGCGGCGAACATCTCGAGGTCGAAGCCCGCCGTCGTGCCGTCCGCGTCCATGGAGTTCAGCAAGATCTCGCCCACGCCGAGCTCGGCGGCCCGGACGGCCCACGCGACCGCGTCGATGCCCGTGCCGCGCCGACCACCGTGCGTCGTGACCTCGTAGCCCGAGTCGGTGCTCGCCCCGTCCGTGACCCGGCGGGCATCGACGGACAGCACGAGGACCTGGCTGCCGAACCGGTCCGCGATCTCGGCGAGCAGCTCGGGGCGGGCGATCGCCGCGGTGTTGACCCCGACCTTGTCCGCCCCGGACCGGAGGAGGCTGTCTACGTCGTCGACGGAACGGACCCCGCCCCCGACGGTGAGCGGGACGAACACCTGCTCCGCGGTACGTCGCACGACGTCGAACGTCGTCTCGCGCTGCTCCACCGAGGCGGACACGTCGAGGAAGGTCAGCTCGTCGGCACCCTCGGCGTCGTAGCGCTGGGCGAGCTCCACCGGGTCACCCGCGTCACGGAGGTTGGCGAAGTTGACGCCCTTGACCACCCGGCCGGCGTCGACGTCGAGGCACGGGATGACCCGCAGTGCTGGTGCCACTAACCCTCCTTCGGGGTCGACGCCGCGAGGATGTCGACGACGTACACGATGGTCTCACCGCTGAGGTCGTGACCCGGCTGGTCCCCGAACGCGTCGATGGACGGCACGACGAGCAGCACCCTGCTGCCCACGGTCTGCTCCGCGAGTCCCCGGTTCCAACCCGTGATCGTCTCCGCGAGGGAGAACGAACGGGGGCCGACGGCGTCCCACGTGGAGTCGACCACCGTCTCGTCGCTCCATCGCACCATCGTGTACTGCACGACGACGTCGGAGTCGGAGGCGAGCTGGCTACCGGAACCGCGGACGAGGGTCTGCACCTCGAGCTCCTCGGGCGGGTCGGCGTCGGGGATCGTGACCTGGGGCGTACCCTCGGCGTCGACGACGACCGTGGGGAGGCCCTCGCGCGGTTCGACGAGGGCACCCTCCGCCCGGGTGGGCAGGACGTCGGCGACGAGCACGGACGGCACGGTCGCCGTCACCTCGTCACCCGCCGTCAGGAGCAGCACCCGCGAACCGACGCGGGTCCCGACGAGCGCGTCGTAGAGCTCGAGGCTCATGTCCTCCGGGGTCAGCAGGTAGGACTTGGGCAGGCCACCGAACGTCTGGTCGATCAGCTCACCCGTCGCCGCGGACTCGAGCCGGTAGTGCACGAGCACCGGCCCGTCGGGCACGAGGCGGTCGCCCTGACCCTCGACGACGAGCGAGGACCTCGTCGTGGGGATCTCGAACGGGGGCTGGTACACGATCGTCGGTTCGGAGAGCAGCGGACCGTCGACCTCGATCGTCGCCTCCACGGGAGGCTCGGTGCACCCCGAGAGGAGGACGAGGCCCACGGCCACCGCGACGCCGGTCACCGCGCGACGGAGGGACTGCCAGGTTCTTGACACGGCAGCCCACTCTACGGGTCGCTACATCGAGGCGATGAGCCGCTCGACGCGCTCGTCCACGCTGCGGAACGGGTCCTTGCACAGCACGGTGCGCTGGGCCTGGTCGTTGAGCTTGAGGTGGACCCAGTCCACCGTGTAGTCGCGCCGGGCGTCCTGGGCCGCCCGGACGAAGTCGCCCCGCAACTTGGCGCGCGTGGTCTGCGGTGGCAGGGCCGACGCCTCGAAGACGTCGAGGTCCGTCACGACCCGGTCGACCATGCCGCGGGCCGCGAGGAGGTTGTACAGACCCTCGGAGCGAGAGATGTCGTGGTACGCGAGATCGAGCCGGGCGACGCGCGGGTCCGAGAGCTCGAGGCCGTGCTTGGTCATGTAGCGCTCGATGACGCGGTACTTGATGACCCAGTCCAGCTCGCGCTCGACGAGGTCGAGGCGGCCCGTGCGGATGGCGTGCAGTCCCCGCTCCCACAGCTCGAGCATGCGCTTGGTGAGCGGGCTCGGGTCGAGGTGCGCGGCCACGAAGTCCCGCACGCGCGTGAGGTACTGCTCCTGCAGGTCGATCGCCGTCACGGTGCGACCCGAGGCGAGCGTCACCGTCGCCGTCCCCGTCATGTCGTGCGAGATCTCGCGGATCGCCCGCATGGGGTTCTCGAGCGCGACGTCGCGCATCGGCAGTCCCGCCTCGATCATGGCGAGCAGCAGGTCCGTCGTGGCGATCTTGAGCGCGGTCGTGACCTCGGACATCGAGGAGTCGCCCACGATGATGTGGAGCCGGCGGTAGTGCTCGGCGTCGGCGTGCGGCTCGTCGCGCGTGTTGATGATCGGGCGCGAGCGGGTCGTCG
>CAZECM010000090.1:0-5713 GCA_964510785.1 uncultured Cellulomonadaceae bacterium
GCATCTCCTCCACGGAGCGCACGACGACGGGCGCCACGAGCACCGCGAGCGCGACGGCACCCATGATGCCCGCGCGGTAGGCCGGCCCGAAGACGAGGGTGAAGAGCGCGAACGCGAAGAGGCCAGCGACGATCGACGGGATGCCCGTCATGACGTCCACGAGGAACGTGATGGCACGGGCGAGGGGGCCGCGACCGTACTCCACGAGATAGATCGCGGTCAGCAGGCCGATCGGGATCGAGATGATCGCCGCGGCGCCCGTGATGAGGAAGGTGCCGGCGATCGCGTGCACGGCGCCGCCGCTCGTCATATCCCCGAAGACGCCGACCATGTCGGTGCTCAGGAAGCTCACGCCGAACAGCTTCGCCCCGCGCGAGACGACGATCCAGACGAGCGAGACGAGCGGGATCATCGCGAGGCCGAACGCGCCCGTGACGAGGATGCTCGCGAGGCGGTCGGTCGCTCGCCGCTGCCCCTCGACCACCCGCGAGGCGATCGTCAGCGCGACGGCGTACAGCGCGACGGCGAGAACGATCACCCCGGCGATCGAGGGGCCCGAGCCGATGAAGCCGACGGCGAGCGAGACGAGCAGCGCGCCACCGCCGACGGCCCACGGGGTGTAGGCGGGCAGGCGGCGGGCCGCGATGTCCCGTTCCAGGCTGAGTGCGACCATCAGTTGGCCCCCGAGAAGTCCTTGCGCCGCGCCACGATGGCGCGTGCGACGAAGTTCACCGCGAAGGTGATGACGAACAGCGCGAGTCCTGTCGCGATCAGCACGCTGACGCTCAGCCCCGAGGCTTCGGGGAACTGCGCCGCGATGTTCGCGGCGATGGTCTGGTGCTGGCCCGGCTTGAGGAGGAAGAAGGAGAACAGCAGCCCGGGCGAGATGACCATGAGCACGGCCATCGTCTCGCCGAGCGCGCGGCCCAGCCCCAGCATCGAGGCGCTGATGACGCCGGGGCGGCCGAACGGGAGGACGGCCATGCGGATCATCTCCCAGCGAGTCGCGCCGAGCGCGAGCGACGCCTCCTCGTGGAGCACGGGCGTCTGGAGGAACACCTCGCGTGCGACGGCCGTGATGATCGGCAGGATCATCACGGCGAGGACCACACCCACCGTCATGACGTTCTTGGCGGGCGCCTGGTAGCCCTCGAAGAGGGGGATGAACCCGAGGGTGGAGCTGAGCCAGGTCATGGCCGGGTCGAGCACGCCGATGAGCCACAGCGCGCCCCACAGCCCGTAGACGACGGACGGGATCGCGGCGAGCAGGTCGACGAGGTAGCCCAGGCCCTGCGCGAGCCGGCGGGGCGCGTAGTGCGAGATGAAGAGCGCGATGCCGATCGAGACGGGCACGGCGAGCGCGAGCGCGAGGATCGCGGCGAGCACCGTGCCGAAGATGAGGGGTCCGACGTAGCCGAGCAGGGACTCGCTGCGGAACCAGGAGATCTCCTGGAGCTCGGCCTGCGTCGCGGTGAGCGCCGGCCACGCCTCGATGACGAGGAAGACGGCCACGGCGGCGAGGACCAGCAGGATGAGGATGCCCGAGCCGTAGGACAGCCCGGCGAACACCCGACCGCCCCACAGGTGCGATCCGGTGCTCGTCGTCGACCGGAGGGGGTCCTCGGTGCGAGGCGGGTCGAGAGTTGCGGTCAACTCGTTCTCTCTCTCATGGCTGTGCGCCGTCGGGGCTGCGGGGGTCTCCCGCAGCACCCGACGGCGCCGTCTAGGTCAGTTGGCCGAGATCGAGGCGATGGCCGCCTCGACAGCCGAGCGGAGCTCGCCGGAGATCGGCGCGGAGCCGGCCACCGACGGGTCGGCCGCACGGGCCTGCCCCTCTTCGCTCGCCACGTACGTGAGGAACGCCTTGACGTTGGCGGCGTCCTGCTCGCTGTCGTACACCGAGCACGCGATGGAGTAGGAGATCAGGACGACGGGGTAGGCGCCCGCTGCCGTGGTCGCACGGTCCAGCTCGATCGTGAGCTGCTTGTCGGAGGCACCTTCGGCCGCCGGCGAGGCGTCGACCACCGCGGCGGCGGCTTCCGCCGAGTACGGGACGAACGCGTCGCCCACGCCGACCGCGACGGTGCCGAGGTCACCGGCACGCGAGCCCTCGGCGGAGCTGACCGTGTCGATCATGCCCTGCGTCTGGGCGCCGGACTGTCCGCCGGAGAGGGGCCAGTCGCCGCTCGCCTCGTGCGGCCATGCACCGTTCGCCGCGGCCACGAGCCACTCGGTGAAGTTCTCGGTGGTGCCGGACTCGTCGGAGCGGTTGACGGGGATGATGTCGAGCTCCGGGAGGGTCACGCCGGGGTTCTCCGCGGCGATCGCCGGGTCGTTCCACGCGGTGATCTCACGGTTGAAGATCTTCGCCGTGGTCTCGGCCGAGAGCTGCAGGTGCTCCGCCTCGAGGCTCGGGATGTTGTAGACGATCGCGATCGGGCTGATGTACAGCGGGAGCTGCAGCGGCTCGCCGTCGAAGCAGCGCGCCGTGGCCGAGGTGACCTCTTCGGGCTTGAGCGCCGCGTCGGAGCCCGCGAACAGCGTCGCACCGTCGAGGAACTGCTTGCGGCCGCCGCCGGAACCGACGGGGTCGTAGCTGACGAGGACGTCGGGGTTCGAGTCGCCGAAGCCGGCGATCCAGCCGCCCATCGCCTTCTCCTGCGAGGACGCGCCGGCGCCGGCGAGGTTGCCGCTCAGTGCGACAGGCGTCTCGTCGGGGGTCGCCTCGGGAGTGGTGGACTCGGTGGTGGTCTCGCTCGCGTCAGGGGTGGACGCGGGAGTGCTCGAGCCACACGCGGCCAGAGTGAGTGCCAGGGCACCCGCGAAGATCGCGGCGCCGGCAGCCTTGGTCCGGTTGAGCTTCACAGACTTGGTGTCCCATCCATGTGGTGGTGTCCGCAGCGGTTGCCGCGCGACACCTGGACGGTAGGAGGCTCAGGTGACCGGTCTCCCGGCATGAGGTGAACGCAGGGTGAACACTCCCCCACATTCCGCGAGGCCGATCAGACCTCGGCGTCGTCGAGCTTGTAGCCCAACCCACGGACCGTGAGGAGGAGCTCGGGCGCCGCGGGGTCGGTCTCGATCTTCGAGCGGATGCGCTTGACGTGGACGTCGAGCGTCTTGGTGTCCCCCACGTAGTCGGCGCCCCACACGCGGTCGATGAGCTGGCCGCGCGTGAGCACGCGGCCCGCATTGCGCAGCAACAGCTCGAGCAGCTCGAACTCCTTGAGGGCGAAGCTCACGACCTTGCCCCGCACGTGGACCTCGTGGCGGTCGACGTCCATCCGGACGGGGCCGACGGCGAGCACCTCGTCGTCGGACTCCTCGACCCGGTCCGGGGTGCGCCCACGACGCAGCACCGCCCGCACGCGGGCGAGCAGCTCGCGGAAGGAGTAGGGCTTCGTGACGTAGTCGTCCGCGCCGATCTCGAGACCCACGACCTTGTCGATCTCGCCGTCCTTCGCGGTGAGCATGATGACGGGCACCGAGGAGGTCCGGCGCAGCTCTCGGCACACCTCGACCCCGGACATGCCGGGGAGCATCACGTCGAGCAGCACGAGGTCCACCCCACCGCGGGCGAACGCCTCGAGCCCCTCGGGGCCCGTCGCGGCGGCGATCACCTCGAACCCCTCGCGCGTGAGCTGGTAGGTGAGCGGATCGCGGTAGGACTCCTCGTCCTCCACGAGCAGGATGCGGGTCATGCGGACTCCTGGTCTCGGGCCGACGGCGGGGTCGCTTCGGTCGGGGTCATTGCGGTCGGGCTCACTGCGGTCGGGTTCGCAGCGGGCAGGTGCGCGGCGGGCAGGCGCAGCGTGAACGTCGAGCCGCGTCCGGGTTCGGACCACACGGTCACGTCGCCGCCGTGGTCCGCCGCGACGTGCTTGACGATGCTCAGGCCGAGTCCCGTGCCACCCGTCTCGCGCGAGCGTGCGGGGTCCACGCGGTAGAACCGCTCGAAGATGCGCACCTGCTGCTCCGGCTCGATGCCGATGCCCTGGTCGACGACGGCGACCTCGACCACACCTTCGCGCGAGCGCACGCCGAGCCCGACGTGCGCTCCGGGCTCGGAGTAGGCGACGGCGTTGTCGACGAGGTTGCGCACCGCCGTGACGAGCAGCGCGTGGTCGCCGTACACCTGGGCGTCCTCGCTCTCGCCCACGGTGACCTCGACGCCCTTGGCCGCGGCCGTGGTCTGAGCCCGCTCGGCTGCCTCGCGGATCACCGCCTCGATCCGCACGAGGCCGGGCTGCTCGAGCGCGCCGGCCACCTGGAGCCGGGAGAGCTCGATGATCTCGTGCACGAGCGCGGCGAGACGCGAGGACTCCTTCTGCATCGTGGCCGCGAAGCGTCGCACCGCCGCGGGGTCGTCCGCTGCGTCGCCCACGGTCTCCGCGAGCAGGCTCAGCGCGCCCACCGGCGTCTTGAGCTCGTGCGAGACGTTGACGACGAAGTCGCGGCGGATCGCCTCGAGTCGGCGCGCCTGGGTGTGGTCGTCCGCGAGCACGAGCAGGTGGCGCGGGGTCACCTGGGCCACCCGGACCTGGAGCAAGAGCTCGCTCTGGCCGAGCTTGCCGCGGGACAGCTCGAGCTCGGTGTCCTGGATCACCCCGTCGCGGCGCACCGCGGCCACGATGGGCGCGATCTCCGGGTTGACCTTCCCGCCCGCCTGCACCACGCCGAGCGCGTACGCGAGCGGGCTGGCCCGCACCACGACGTCGTCGTCGTCGAGCACGACCGCGGCGGAGCGCAGCACGGCGAGGGTGCGGACCAACCCCTCGTCGAGCTCGGGCTCCGGCTGGGGGGGCACGTCGTGCTGGACGCGCTCGGAGTAGCGGAAGGAGATGATCGCCGCGAGCCCGACGAAGAGGCCGAGCAGCCCACCCACCAGGAGAGAAGGTCCGTCCATGCGGCCAGACTACGGTTGGTGCGGAAGGCCCGACCGCCTCACAGGGCAGTCTTCGGTGAGTGGGACCCAAGAGTTCACCTCGGCGCCGGGTTCCGTTCACCCGCGCCTGAGACCGTGGGTGTCCGCCATGCGAGAGGAACACGATGCGGACGATCTTTGAGGCCGAGCTCACCCAGCTCGGCGAGGACCTCGTGGCCATGAGCCGCCTGGTCGAAGAAGCGATCTCGGACGCGGGCACAGCACTTCTGACCGGAGACGTCGCGCTCGCCGAACGAGTCATCGCTGCGGACCGCGCGATCGACGCGCTCGAGACGGACCTCGACGAGCGGTGCATCGCGCTGCTCGCCCAGCAGCAACCGGTCGCGACCGACCTGCGCACCGTCGTCACCGCGCTGCGCATGAGCGCGACGCTCGAGCGGATGGGGGACCTCGCCCGGCACATCGCCCAGATCGCGCGCCTGCGCTACCCCGCGCCCGCCGCGGCCCAGCCCCTCGGGGGCGCCTTCGCCTCGATGCACGACGCCGCGAACCGGGTGGCCCGGCGCATGACGACGCTGCTCTCGACGCACGACCTCGAGGTGGCCGTCGCGATCGAGCGCGACGACGACCTGCTCGACGCACTGCTCGAGCAGGTCTTCGGCACCGTGCTCGCGCCCGAGTGGGCGGGTACGCCGCAGGAGACCGTCGACGCTACGCTGCTGTCCCGCTACTTCGAGCGCTTCGGCGACCACGGCGTCTCGGTCGCCCGCCGCATGGTCTACCTGGTCACCGGCGAGAACGCCCTGGTCGACTGACCCCCCCCCCCCC
>CAZECM010000090.1:5723-12414 GCA_964510785.1 uncultured Cellulomonadaceae bacterium
GCGGCAAAGCCACGCTCATTCACAAGGTGGAGCGTTGGTGCCCTCACAGGGCACCAACGCTCCACCTTGAGGCGTTCCACAGGTGAGAGCGGCTCCGCTCCGGAGATCGCCAGGGTTGGGGACGATTCTGGGATGGATGATGCCCTCGCTGCGGTGCTTGCGCGTGCCAAAGAGCAGGATCACTGCATCACGACCCACGAGTGCGGCGAGCTCGGTCTCAGCCGCAAGCGGGTGACCTGGCTCGAGCGCCAAGGTCATTGGGTGAGGCTCCATCGAGGCGTCTACGTCGTGAAGTCGGGAACGCCGACCTGGCGGCAACGAGCCCGAGCGGCGCTCCTCTACGCGGGGCGCGGCGCTGCCTTGAGTCACAGCTCGGCGGGCTACGTGCGCGAGCTGGTCGACGATCCACCCCGCATCATCGAGGTGAGCATCCCCACGAGCCGGCGGGTGCGAGCGAGTCGCGGGATCCGCCTCGTGCGGCGAGAGCGTGTCCCGCCAGCGTTCGGGCGGCTCCGGGCGACGAGCCCCGAGCACACCGTGGTCGACCTGCTCGACCGGGCGATGACGATCGACGACGCGGTGGGCGTGATCACCCGCGCGTTCCGGCGCCGGGTGGCCCCCTGGGCCCTGCGCGAAGTCATCGCCGAGCGCACACGGGTCAGGCAGCGTCGGCTCGTGACCGACCTGCTCGCCGAGGCTGCAGCCGGCATCGAGTCCCCGCTCGAGCGCCGCTACCACCACGACGTCGAGCGGGCGCACGGGTTGCCGGCCGCGCAGCTGCAGGCCCGCACGGTGCTCGACGGCAAGTGGACCCGGGCCGACCGGCGATACCCCGGGCTCGCGGTCCGCGTCGAGCTCGACGGTCAGCTCGCGCACCCCGACGGACGCACCGACCGCGACACGTGGCGCGACAACGCCGCACTCGTGGAGTGCCTGGACCTCACGCTGCGGTACCGCTGGATTCATGTCGCCTCGATGTCGTGCGAGACGGCGGCCCAGGTGGCGCTCGCCCTCCAGCGCAACGGCTGGACCGGCACCCCTCGCCCGTGCGGCCCGAGCTGCCGCCTCCCCGAACGCCTCGCGGCCTACCGACGCGCCTCGCCCTGACCACCCCCGACACGCGACGCGCACGCTTCCTCAAGGTGGAGCGTTGGTGCCCTCACAAGGCACAAACGCTCCACCTTCCGGTGATGGGCCGCGTCGGGGGTCGGCGTCGGCGGGTTACTTGCCTTGGTTGGCTACGGCTTCGATCGCGGCTGCGGCGGCGTCGGCGTCGAGGTAGCGGCCGCCCTTGACGGTGGGCTTCAGGGTGTCCTCCTCGAGCTCGTACACGAGCGGGATGCCCGTGGGGATGTTGAGCCCGGCGATCGTGTCGTCGTCGATGCCGTCGAGGTACTTCACGATCGCGCGGAGCGAGTTGCCGTGCGCGGCGACGAGCACCGTCTTGCCGGAGCGCAGGTCGGGCACGATCTCCTCGTGCCAGTACGGCAGGGCGCGCTCGAGCACGTCCTTGAGGCACTCGGAGCGCGGGATGGGCTCACCGGCGTAGCGGGGGTCGGCGTCCTGGGAGAACTCCGAGCCGAGCTCGATCGCGGGCGGCGGCACGTCGTAGGAGCGGCGCCATGCCATGAACTGCTCCTCGCCGTACTCGTCGCGGATCTGCTTCTTGTCCTTGCCCTGGAGCGCGCCGTAGTGGCGCTCGTTGAGTCGCCAGTGGCGCTTGACGTCGATCCAGTGGCGGTCCGCGGCGTCGAGCGCGAGGTTCGCGGTCATGATCGCGCGGCGCAGGAGCGAGGTGTGCAGGACGTCGGGGAGGATGCCCTCGGCGACGAGCAGCTCGCCGCCGCGCGACGCCTCGGCGACGCCCTTCTCGGACAGCGGGACGTCCACCCAGCCGGTGAACAGGTTCTTGGCATTCCATTCGCTCTCGCCGTGGCGGAGCAGCACGAGGGTGTAGGTCATGGGGTTATCCTGCCGCACGCCGCACCGGGACGCCCGGGACCTCCACCCCGTGGAAGGCCGCTAGAAGACGGACGCCACCGTCGCGGAGTTCAGGGCCGTGAGGGAGTAGACCTTGAGGATCTCCGCCGCAGCGACGTCCCACGAGAAGCGCTCACGGCGGGCCACGGCCTGGGCCGCGAGCGCCGCGTGGTGGGCGGGGTCGTGGAGCACCCGGTCGAGCGCGACCGCCCAGGCCCGTGGGTCGTGGTCCGGGACGAGGTGCCCCGTCACGCCGTCGACGACGACGGACCGCAGCCCCCCGACGGCGGCCGCCACGACCGGTGTGCCCACCGCCTGCGCCTCTGCGGCCACGAGCCCGAACGACTCCGAGCGCGACGGCATCGCGACCACGTCGGCCGCCCGGTAGTAGTCCGCGAGCACCGCTTGCGGCGCGGCGGGCCGCAGCTCGAGGTGCTCTCGCACCCCGAGCACGTGGGCGAGGGCCTCGAGCTCGCGCGCCGCGGTGGGCCGGCCCGAGGGACCACCGACGACGACGACGAGCGGCGGCTCGACGCCCGCCTTGACGGACCGTGCCAGCTCGGCGAGCGCGTGGACGAGCACGTCCGTGCCCTTGAGCGGCTGGAGCCGCCCGGCGAACAGCACGATCTTGCGGTTCGGCAGTCCGAGCCGGGCCCGCGCCTCGACGCGGGAACCGGGCGTGAACGTCGCGAGGTCCACGCCGGGAGCGACGACGTGCACGGCGGCCGGGTCGGCGTCGTACCCGTCGATGAGCACCTCGGCCTCCTCGGGCGTGCTCGCGACGAGCCCGTCCGCCGCCCGCACCACCTGCTCCTCGCCGATCACGCGGCCCGCCGGCTCCGGGGAGTCGCCCGGGGCGAGCGCGGCGTTCTTGACCTTCGCGAGGGTGTGCGCGGTGTGGACGAGCGGCACGCCCCAGCGCTCCGCCGCGAGGAAGCCGACCTGGCCCGAGAGCCAGTAGTGCGAGTGCACCACGTCGTACCGGCCCGGCGCGCCCGCAGCCTCGGTCCGCAGCACCCCCGCCGTGAACGCGCAGAGCTGGCCCGGCAGGTCCGTCTTGTCGAGCCCCTCGAAGGGGCCGGCCGCGACGTGCCGCACGAGCACGCGCCCGTCCCCGTGGTCCAGCGAGGTGACCTCGGGCTGGCCGGAGCGGGTGGCGCGCGTGAAGATCTCGACCTGGGCGCCACGCCGCGCGAGGGCCCGCGAGAGCTCGGCGACGTAGACGTTCATACCGCCCGCGTCGCCCGTCCCCGGCTGGTCGAGCGGGGACGTGTGCACAGACAGCATCGCGACGCGCGGGGCGTCGGCAAAGAAGTTCACCATTCCATCATCTCGCGTCTTCGCGGACAACGACGCCCGGTATGACGGACCTCACACGCCGACGACGACGCACGCCGGGCCGGTGAGCCCCACGCTGCCCCGCCCGCCGTCGGGCCCGAGGATCTCGAGCGCGTGGTTGGTCTGCCCCGCGACGAGCACGAGGTCGCCGACGACGGCGAAGTGCCGCGGCCAGCCACCGAGCGGGTGGGTCGCCACCGGGGTGAGGGTGCCGTCGTCGGCCACGGCGAGCTCCTCGAGGCGGTTCTCCTCGCGCACGCCCACGAGCAGCCGGCCCCCGCTGAGCTCGACGTGCGAGGCGAGCACCCGGCGGCCGTCCTGGAACCAGCCGTGCTCGCCGCGCCGGGTCCCTCCCGCGAGCGAGACCACCTGGCGCGGGACGAGGCCTTCCGTCGAGCGTTCGAGGACGTGGACGGTCAGGTCGAGCTCGCCGACCACGTAGCAGTGACGCCCGTCAGCGGAGAAGGCCAGGTGCCGCGGCCCGGTGCCGGGCGGGAGCGCGGTGAGACCGGTGGCTTCCAGCACGCCGTCGGGCCGGACGGCGTAGTGGCGCAGGGCGTCGATGCCGAGATCTGCCACGACGACCTCGTCGCCGGGGGCTCCGCCGTCGGACAGCCCGCCGTCGGACCGCGCATCGTCGGACCGCGCATCGTCGGACCGCGGGCGCACCGCGACGAAGTGTGCGTGCGGCCCCTCCTGGCGCGAGAGGTCGGGGCCCGTGCCCTCGGCGCCGAGCACCTGGGCGGGGCCGGTCCCGAGGAGTGCGCCGTCGTCGTCGAGGGGGATCACGCCGAGGGTGCCGGAGGAGTAGTTGGCGACGTACAGCGTGCGCGCGTCCGGGGCGAGGGCGAGGTGGCACGGGTCGGCGCCGCCCGAGGAGATCGTGGCGCGGGGGCGGAGCTCACCGTCGTCGATCTCGAAGGCCGTGACCGTGCCGTCGAGCTCCTCGCCGACGGCGTAGAGCCAGCGTCCGTTCGGGTGGCGGGCGAGGAAGGTGGGCGCCCGGGAGGTCGCGACCCGGCGGAGCCCCTCGACGGTCCCCGAGCCGAGGAGCGAAGCGCGCCAGATGCCCTCGCCGAGGCCCGCCGTCGTGCCCGCGCCCGCCGCGGGGAACGTACCGATCCAGAGCGTGTGCATCGCGCCACCCTGTCAGAAGTCGGCGATCGCCGCCTGGACGTCCGCCACGAGAGCCCGCAGCACTGTGAGCGCGCCGCCCGTGAGTGCGGGATACGCGCCGGCGCGGGAGGGCGACACCGTGACCTCGGCCCACGGCGCGCCGATGACGTGCACGCGCAAGCGCTCCTCGACGCCGGGACGCAGCCACTCGGCGAGCGGGGCGTAGATGCCGCCGAGCACGACGTGGTCGAGGTCGAGCACGTTGACGGCGTTCGCCAGCCCGATGCCCAGCAGGCCACCGGCGCGCTCGAGCGCGGCCCGGGCGCGGCCGTCATCGACCTCCGCCGCGGCCGCGAGGCCCGCGACCCCGGCCGCGAGGTCGAGGCCCGCGGAGCGCATGAGCGCGTCCTGCCCCACGAGCTCCTCGAGGCGTCGCCCCGGCCCGCCCTCGACGGGGACGACGGTGTGGCCGAGCTCGCCGCTCCAGCCGTGCGAGCCGGCGAAGATCTCCCCGCCGAGCACCACGGCGGCGCCGACGCCGACCTCGCCCGAGACGTACAGGAAGGACTCGGGACCGTCGCGGCGCGCGGCGGCCTCGGCTCGGGCGGCGAGGTTGGCCTCGTTGGCGAGCCACAGCTCGCGAGCGGCCACGGGATGGTCACCGACGAGCGCGACGACGTCCACGTCGCGCCACTGCAGGTTCGGGGCGATGCGCAGCGGCCCCGTGCGCCGGTCCACGAGTCCCGGCAGGGCGAGGCACGCTCCCGCGAACTGCGCGCCGAGCTCGTCGACGTGTGCGAGCGCCTCGTCCGCGAGCCCGAGGAGCACCGTGAGGGCGCGGGTGGGGTCGCCGCTGCGGAAGTCGTCCTCGTGCACCCGCTCGAAGACGGTCTCGCCCGCGAGGTCGACCGCCCGGACGGCCGCGTAGTCCACGTTGATCTCGAGGCCGAGGGCGATCACGGTCCCGCGCGCCGGGACGAGCGGCACGGCGGGACGCCCGGCCCCGATGCCCGCAACGGGCTCGAGCTCGGCGACGAGCCGCGCGTCGATCAGGCGGTCCACGAGGGAGGAGACGGTGCCACGGGTCAGTCCCGTGTCGGCGGCGATGCGGGCGCGGGAGACGGCGTCGGTGGCCGTGACGATGCGCTCGAGCACGATCGCGAGGTTGTGCTCGCGCAGCGTCCCCTGCCTCGCGCCGGTGCGGCGTTCGGGTGCACTGTCGGGGTGCGGCCGGGGGGCAGCCAGACGCCCGCGCCGGTGGTGCGGATCTTCGGTCGCCATGACTTGACCCTAGCGCGACTCAGGGATAAGTTCGTTCATACAACAAATCTCGACGAGGAGAGTTCTCATGGTTCGCACACCCACCCCCGCTGACAGGTTCTCCTTCGGTCTGTGGACCGTCGGCTGGAACGCCCAGGACCCCTTCGGTGCCGCGACACGGCCGTGGCTCGACCCGGTGGAGTCCGTCCACAAGCTCGCCGAGCTCGGCGCCGCGCACGTCACGTTCCACGACGACGACGTCGTCCCGTTCGGCTCCGACGCCGCCGAGCGCGACCGCATCCTCGCCCGCTTCCGCCAGGCGCTCGCCGACACGGGCCTCACGGTCGAGATGGTCACGACCAACACCTTCGCCCACCCGATCTTCAAGGACGGCGCGTTCACCTCGAACAACCGCGACGTACGCCGGTACGCGCTGCGCAAGATCCTGCGCAACGTCGACCTCGCCGCCGAGCTCGAGGCCGACACCTTCGTCATGTGGGGCGGCCGCGAGGGCGCGGAGTACGACGCGTCGAAGGACCTCTACGCCGCGCACCAGGCCTACGCCGACGGCATCGACACCGTCGCCGGCTACATCAAGGAGAAGGGCTACGGCTTGCGCATCGCGCTCGAGCCCAAGCCCAACGAGCCGCGCGGCGACATCCTGCTGCCGACGATCGGCCACGCGCTCGGCCTCATCGCGAAGCTCGAGCACGGCGACATCGTGGGCCTCAACCCCGAGACGGGCCACGAGCAGATGGCGGGCCTGAACTACACGACCGGCCTCGCGCAGGCGCTGTGGGCCGAGAAGCTCTTCCACATCGACCTCAACGGCCAGCGCGGCATCAAGTACGACCAGGACCTCGTGTTCGGGCACGGCGACCTGTTCTCCGCCTTCGCGACCGTGGACCTGCTCGAGAACGGCTTCCCGAGCGGCGGGCCCAAGTACACCGGCCCGGTCCACTTCGACTACAAGCCCTCGCGCACCGAGGACTTCGAC
>CAZECM010000091.1:0-12393 GCA_964510785.1 uncultured Cellulomonadaceae bacterium
CTGGTCGACGGTCGCCCGCCGGCCGACTTCATCGTCGAGTACATCGGCCAGACCCGCGGCTGGTTCTACACCCTGCACGTGCTCTCGACCGCGATCTTCGACCGTCCCGCGTTCCGCTCGTGCGTCTCGCACGGCATCGTGCTGGGCGACGACGGCCGCAAGGCGAGCAAATCGCTGCGCAACTACCCCGACCCGCTCGAGATGTACGACAGGTACGGCTCGGACGCCGTGCGCTGGACGCTCATGAGCAGCCCCGTGCTGCGCGGCGGGAACCTCGTGGTCGCCGAGGAGTCGATCCGCGACTCCGTGCGCCAGGTGCTGCTGCCGCTGTGGAGCACGTACTACTTCTTCACGCTGTACTCGGCCTCGGCCGACGGCGGGAAGGGGATCGAGGCCGGTCCCGTGGACCCGGCGCGGTTCGCCGAGCTGCCGGTGCTCGACCGTTACGTGCTGTCCCGCACGCGCGACCTCGTCGCCGAGACGCAGGCGTACCTCGACGTGTACGACATCGCCGCGGCGTGCCAGGTCGTGCGCGACCACATCGACGTGCTGACCAACTGGTACGTGCGCACCCAGCGCGACCGGTTCTGGGCCGAGGACGCCGACGCCTTCGACACGCTGTGGACCTCGCTCGAGACCCTCACGCGCGTCATGGCGCCGCTCGCCCCGCTCCTGACCGAGGAGATCTGGCGCGGGCTCACGGGCGGGCGCAGCGTCCACCTGACCGACTGGCCCGACGCGAGCGGGTTCGGGCACGACGACGCCCTCGTGGCCGCGATGGAGCGCACGCGCGAGGTCGTGTCCGCGTCCCTGGCCCTGCGCAAGGCGGCGGGCCTGCGGGTGCGCCAGCCGCTGCTGTCCGTCACCGCCGTCGTGCCGGGTGGGCTCGACGACCACCTCGTCGAGATCATCGCGCGTGAGCTCAACGTGCGCGAGGTGCGGGTCGTGGACCTCGACTCGCTCACCGACGACGAGGTCGCGCGCTTCGGCGTGGCGAGCACGCTCGCCGTCAACGCCCGCGCGGCCGGCCCGAGGCTCGGCCGAGCAGTGCAGGGCGTCATCCAGGCAGCCAAGTCGGGTGCGTGGTCGCAGGATGCCGAGGGCGCGGTCACGGTGCGCACGGCCGACGGCGACGTCCCCCTCGAGGCGGGGGAGTACGAGCTCGCGACGACGGTCGACGCCGACGCCGCGGCCGAGGGACTGACCGCCGCGGTGCTGCCCGGGGGCGGGTTCGCGCTGCTCGACGTCACGGTGACGCCAGAGCTCGAGGCCGAGGGCTACGCGCGCGACGTCGTGCGGGCCGTGCAGGACGCACGCAAGGCCGCCGATCTCAAGGTCTCGGACCGGATCGCGCTCGAGCTCACCGTCCCGGCCGAGCGGGTCGCCGCGACCGAGGCGCACTCCGAGCTCATCGCGCGCGAGACGCTCGCGGTCGAGCTCGCCGTCGCGGTGGGTACGGAGCTCGCGGTGGCGGTGCGGGCCGTCGGATGACGCTGCTCAGCTGATCTTCGAGCCGCTCTTCGTGAACTTCTTGCCGAGGAAGAAGATGCTCTTCGTCTTCCCGGTCCAGAAGCTCGCGCCCGTGTTCTTCGTGATGCGCGAGCCCTTGATGGTCAGGGAGCCGGACCTGTCGTTGCTGACGTAGAAGATGCCGGGCCCGCCCTCGGGTGCGACGTTCTTCTGGATCGTGGAACCTTCGACGCGCACGTTCTGACGTGTGCCGTCGAAGTAGATCGCGCCGCCGTTGCCGCCCTTGCCGCTCGAGGCACCCTTGCCCGTCGCGCGGTTCTTCGTGAACGTCGAGTCCCGGACGATCATCGGTGCGTGCAGGCTCGACAGCGCCCCGCCGCTCGCGCAGCGGTTGGACGTGAAGGTCGACGTCAGGATGCGCGCCGTCTTGGTCTGGCCCGTCACGCGGATCGCACCGCCCCCGGCGTCGGAGTGTGCCTTCACGCAGCGGTTCTTGGTGAACGTCGCGTTCTTCACGGTGAGCCGCCCGCCGCGCATCGCGATCGCACCGCCCCCGCCGCCGCCGAGCACGCCGTCGTAGCCGGCCGGCCCCTTCGTGGCGTTGCCGTCCCTGAGCGTGATGTTGCGGAAGGTGACGTGGGGGCTGGCCTGGGTGTCGCAGCGCCCGTCGATCCAGCCGAGCTTGTGGTCGCACGTGTTGGCGTAGAAGATCCCGCGCTCGCCACCGCCGCTCAGCGTGACCTTGTTGCCCCCGTTGATGCTGAGCTTGGTGACGCGCTTCCCACCCTGCCAGCCGTCCTTGCAGTTGTGCGTGTTGCACGTCACGAGCGTCTTCTTCACGACGATCGTCACCGGGTCCGGCCCGCACCTGAACGAGATGTCGCCCCCAGACTTCACGGCCTTCGCGAGCTTCGCGTACGTGCACGACTTCGCGGTGCCGTCGCCGATCACCTTCTTCTTCACCTTCGCGGCCTTGACCGCGGCGGGCCGGGTCGCCGACGGTACGGCGTCGGACGGTGCGGCGTCGGACGGCGCGGCATGGGCAGGGACGACGACGGCGAACGCCATGGCGCCGAGCGAAGCGAGCACGAGGATGCGCAACCGGGACGAAGGAGACATGGGGATGAAGGTAGCGGACGGGCTCGTCGGGTGCGCGACAATGACGGCATGACGCAGAGCCCCGAGCAGGACCCGCAGTCTCTGGCCGAGGCGGAGCGCATCTACCGTCAGATCCTCGACCGGGCTCCCGAGCACGACTTCGACCCCACGATCGCGCGCGTGCAGCGCACCGTCGACCTGCTCGGCAACCCGCAGCGTTCCTACCGCGTCATCCACCTGACGGGCACGAACGGCAAGTCGTCCACGTCCCGCATGGTCGAGCGGTTGCTGCGGGAGTACGGCCTGCGCACGGGCCGGTTCACGAGCCCCCATCTGACCTCGGTGCGGGAGCGCATCGCGATCGACGGCGAGCCGCTCACGCCGCAGGCGTTCATCGCCGCGTGGTACGACGTCGCGCCCTACGTCGACATGGTCGACGCCGAGCTCGCCGCTGCGGGCCAGAGCCGGCTGAGCTTCTTCGAGGTCCTCACCGTCATGGCGCTCGCCGCCTTCGCGGACGCGCCCGTGGACGTCGCCGTCCTCGAGGTCGGCATGGGCGGGTCGTGGGACTCCACGAACGTGGCCGACGCCGAGGTCGCGATCGCGACCCCCGTCGCGATGGACCACGAGCGTTGGCTCGGCCACGACCTCGTGTCGATCGCCGAGGTCAAGGCCGGCATCGTCAAGGACGGCACGACGGTCGTGAGCGCGACCCAGCACGAGGACGTCGAGTCGGTGTTCATGGCCGCCGCGGCACGCCACGGCTCGCGGTACGTCCGGGAGGGCGTGGACATCGAGGTGCTCGACCGGCAGGTCGCCGTGGGTGGTCAGCTCGTCGCGCTGCGCGGGCTCGGTGGCGTCTACACGGAGATCTTCCTGCCGCTGCACGGCCTGCACCAGGCACGCAACGCCTTGCTCGCGCTCGTCGCGGTCGAGGCCATGGTGACCGGGGGAGCGGCGCTCGACCCGGGGGTGGTCGAGCTCGCGTTCGCCGACGTCGACTCCCCGGGCCGCCTCGAGCTCATCCGCAACTCGCCCGCCGTCCTCGTCGACGCCGCGCACAACCCCGCGGGGGCCACCGCGCTCGTCGAGGCGCTCGACGAGGCCTTCGCGTTCAAGCGCGTCGTGGGCGTCGTCGGTGTGCTCGACGACAAGGATGCCGAGGGCATCTTGTCCGTGCTCGAGCCGTACCTCGCCGAGATCGTCGTGACACGGTCCGGCTCGCACCGTGCGCTGCCGACGCACGAGCTCGAGGAGATCGCCGTCGAGGTGTTCGGCGAGGACAGGGTGCACGTCGCCGAACGGCTCGACGACGCGTTGAACCGCGCGGTCGAGCTCGCCGAGACGGACGACTCGCTCGGTGCGGGCGTGATCGTGACGGGCTCGATCACGCTCGTCGCCGAGGCACGGACGTTGTTCGGCCGTTCGTAGGTTCGACCTTCCCCTCGCGGGCGGCGATACTGAGGGCGACCGCGGCGGGATCGCCACTGTTCGGTGCGACGCTGCCCGCAGCGGGCGCGACGGATGGAGATTGATGTGCTGGGCGTGATGTGGGCGCTGGACTGGATGAGACGAACCGCCGTCCTCGTCGTGGCGCACCGTGACGAGCTCAGCGAGCTGGACCGTCAGATCGGCGACGGCGACCACGGCGAGAACCTGGCCCGCGGCTTCACCGCGGTCGTCGCGCGGCTCGACGAGCGCCCCCACCCACCTCTCGAGGTGGGAGAGGTGCTGCGCACCGCCGCGACGACCCTCATGTCCACGGTCGGTGGGGCGTCCGGGCCGCTGTACGGCACCGCCTTCCTCCGCGCGTCTCGTGCGACCGCGCGGGCGGAGCTCGACGCCGAGGGGATCGTCGCCCTGCTCGAGGCCTGCCTCGAGGGCGTCCGCGACCGTGGGGGCGCTGCCGTGGGTGACAAGACGATGGCGGACGCGTGGTTCCCGGCCGCCGAGGCAGCCGCCCGGGAGGCGGAGCACGGCGGCGGTCCCGTGGACGTGCTGCTGGCTGCGACGCTCGCTGCCCGCCGTGGGGTCGAGGCGACCGCGCAGCTCGCGGCCGTGCGGGGACGCGCGAGCTTCCTCGGCGACCTGAGCATCGGGGTCGCGGACCCCGGTGCCGCGTCCACGGCGCTCGTCATCGAGGCCGCGCACGACGCGGCCGTCGCCGCCGTCAGCAGGGCCGCATGACGGCGCGCGTCGGGATCGTGCTCGTGGCCCACGCCGCTGACCTCGCCCGGGGCGCCGCGACCGTCGCCCGGCAGATGGCCCCCGACGTGGTGATCGAGGCCGTCGGTGGTTTCTGGGTCGAGGGTCTCGAGTCGCTCGGCACGGACCTGGACACGGTGCGCGCCGCCGTGTCGCGGTTGCTCGACGACGGACACGACGTCGTCGTCCTCGGCGACCTCGGCTCCGCGGTGCTCACCGCCGAGCTCGTGCGTGAGCTGCTCGACGACGACGAGGCCGCACGTGTCCGGGTACCCGGCGGTCCCTTCGTCGAGGGCGCCGTCGCGGCCGCCGTGAGCGCGGCGGGCGGGGCGCTGCTCGCCGACGTCGCCGCCGCGGCGCACGGCGCGGCGGCACAGTGGAACGGCGCCGCCGCCTCCCACGCCCCCGTTCCCGACGATGCCGCTGACGACCCGCACGGTGTCGCCACGAAGGTCGCGCTCGGCAACACGACGGGGCTCCACGCCCGGCCGGCCGCCGTGCTCGCACGGCTCGTGGCGAGCTTCGACGCGAGGGTCACGATCAACGCGGCCCCCGCCGAGTCCGTCTTCGAGCTCATGAAGCTCGGTGCTGCGGGTGGCGAAGAGCTCGAGGTGATCGCCGTCGGCCCTGCCGCGGTCGAGGCGCGCGACGCCGTCGTCGCCGCGATCTCGAGCGGTCTCGGCGAGCGCTGAGACCCGACCCCGGCGCCCGCCCCGCGTCCTAGACCCCGACGGTCGAGAGCGCGGTGCCGAGCTCCGCGACGTGCTCGTGGTTGGTGCCGCAGCACCCGCCGACGACCTTGAGCCCGGGCAAGAGCTCGCGCAGCGCGACGTACTGCGCCGCGAGCTCCACGGGATCGCCCGGGTCCAGCTGCTCAGCCTCGTCGAGCTCGGCGTGGCTGAGGGTCGACGCGTTGGCGCGCACGCCCCGGATCCTGCGGGTCCACGCGGACCCGGGGTCGAGCACGTGCGCGAAGTGCGTCGGGTGCGCGCAGTTGACCATGTAGTAGGACGGGTAGCTTCCTGTCGCACGGTCGACCTCGTCGATGGCCCCCGCGAGGGACTCACCTGTGGGCAGCGCGCCGTCGGTCTCGACGGTGAACGAGACGACGACGGGGACCTGCGACTCCCGGGCGGCGAGCGCGATGCCGATCGCCTCGGCGGGGTAGGTCATGGTCAGCGCCGTCACGTGATCTGCGGCGCTGCGGGCAAACGTCCGCACCTGGGGCGCGTGGTAGCGCTGCGCCTCGGCCGCCGACATGAGGGCGTCCGGCTGGTAGCCGTCGCCGCGCGGGCCGACGCAACCGCTGATGACGACCGTCGTCGCCGTGGCCGCGGCCCGCCGCCGTGCCGCGAGGACGAGCTCGACCCCCAGGGTGTTGCTGCGCTCGAGGCTCGCCGGTCCGTAGCCGAGCCGCGCGCCCCAGTCCTGGTTGGCGCGCCACGTCGGGGTGTCGAGGACGACGCCGACCCCGAGCTGGGCCGCCGCGGCCACGTACCGGTCGTAGTAGCGGGCCAGTGCGGCGTGCCCCTCGGTCTCGTCGAGCAGCACGAACGCGGCGAACTCGGGGAGGTCGAGCCCGTCGTCGAAGATGAGGGACGTCTCCATCCCCGCGTCCGCGAGGAAGATGGGGGCGGCGAGCTGGGGGAGTGTGGTTCGGGTGCGCTGCACGGTGTGCCTCCTGAGGGATCGTTGGTCTCAGTGGCTATGGCGTGAGGACGGTCCTCACATTGTGATGGCGGGGCAGGCCTGGGCGCGAGACCATGCGAGATGTCGCGGAAGGGTGTTCGAGACGGAGGGGTGGTGCGATGCGGCTGATCGGCCGTGAGGCAGAGCTCGACGATCTCACGCAGCGCTGCACCACGCACCGGCTCGTCACGGTCGTGGGGCCCGGTGGCGTCGGGAAGACCGCCCTCGCCCACGCCGCAGCGGCCCAGCTCTCCGGTCGGTTCCCGCACGGGTCGCACGTGGTCGACCTCTCGGCGGTCAGCGAGCCCGGTCGTGTCGCGGCGGAGCTCGCGGCCCAGCTCGGCTTCGCGACCGTCGACGCACTCCTGAGCTCGCCCGTGGACCTGCCCGTGCTGCTCGTGGTGGACAGCTGCGAGCACGTGCTGGACGCCGCGGCGGAGGCCGTCGCGGCGCTGCTCGCCTCGTGCGACGCACCGACCGTGCTCGCCACGAGTCGCTCGCCCCTCGACCTGCCGGGCGAGTCCGTCCTCGTGCTCGGACCTCTCGCGGTCGCTCGCGATGCCGGGGAGCCCTCGGCGGCCACCGACCTCTTCCTCGCCCGGGCGCGCGACGCGGGCGCGGCGCTCGCCCCCGAGGACCGACCCGGTATCGACCTGCTGTGCCGCGCGCTCGACGGGTTGCCGCTCGCCATCGAGATCGCTGCGGCGCGGGCACGCCTGCTCGGTCCGGCGGAGCTGCTGCGCACCCTCGACGTGGACTCCCTGCTGCGCCCCCGGTTCCGCGGCGCCGAGCGACACCGGAGCGTGCGGGCGGCGATCGAGTGGTCCTACCGGCTGCTCGACGCGAGGGAGCGCGAGCTCTTCGACCGGCTCGGGGTGATCTCCGGGGAGTTCCTGCCCGAGGGGGCCGACGCCGTGTCGGCACCGGGCGAGCCGGTCCTCGAGCAGGTGGAGGCCCTCGTCGCGGCGTCCTTGCTCGTCACGGAGCGTCGGTCCGGGGTCACGTGGTTGCGCCAGCTCGACACGGTGCGCGCCTTCGCCGGGGCGAGGCTGCGGGAGTCGGGGCGGTGGGAGAGCACGTGGGAGCGGTTCGTCGACCATGTCGTCACGCGGGTGCGTCCGGGTGCGGGCGAGCCGGCCGTGGGCCGCTGGGAGACGGCGGCGCTGAGCCGGCTCGTCGAACGCCACGCGCGGGTGCTGGAGACGTTGCGCTGGGCCGCCGAGCACGACGAGGACCCGAGGCGGCCGCTCGTGCTGCAGGGCGCCCTGTGGCAGACGCTGCATCTCGGCCGCCTCGACGACGCGCACGCGGTGTGCGAGCAGGTCCTGGCACGCTGGGGTGCCGAGCGGACGCCCGCGTGGGCGGACGCGGCCGTCACGGCGGCCGCGTGCCGGTTCCTCGTCGGGGACCCGCAGGGTGCTGCCGAGCTCGCGACCGAGGTCCTCGAGAATGGGGGTTCCTCGCCGCTCGGGACCATCGCGCTGCACTGCGTGCTCGGCCAGTGCGCGTCCCTCGAGGGCCACTTCGACGCGGCGCGTGCGCACTTCGCCGCGGGGGCCGACGCCGCGGGGACGGGCACGCTCGGCGTCGAGATGCGGGCCTTCGCCGCGGCCGTGGCCGTCGGGGAGGGGCGGTTCGAGGAAGCCCTCGCCGAGCTCGACGAAGCGCGCCGGGACGCGAACCCCGCGGCGGATCGCCTCACCGTGTGGATCGACACGCTCGCCGGGCACGCCCTGCTCGGGCTCGACCACGGGCTGGCGTTCGACCGTGCCAGGACGACCCTCCTCGCCGCGCAGGCCGCGGACTTCCCCGCGTGCGAGGTCGCCAACCTGCACACCATGGCGGTGGTTGCGCTCGGACGGCAGCGCGAGGCGGAGGCGGCCGGCTGGTGCGTCGACGCGCTCGAACGGCTCGCGCTGCGCGGCGCCGTCTCGGAGACCCGCCCGGTCCTTCGCCTCGCCGCGGGCATCCTCGAGCACCGGGGCCACCCCGGGTGGCGGGACCTGGGTGCGACGGTGGCCGCGATGCCGAGCTCGAGCCTGCTCGACCTTCCCGGCGCTGCGGCGGGGCCGACGGCGGACATCGGGGCGGATCCTGCCCCCGGGGCGCGGGTCCTGGCCCGCGGTGCGGCGATCCAGCTCGCCCGGCGCTCCCTCGGTGCCGTCCCGGTGCCGGACGGGTCGCCGTCACCGCCCCACCCGGCGCGCCTCGTCCGCACGGGCGAGGGCTGGGAGGCGAGCTTCGCGGGGCGCACGGTCGTGCTCAGGGCCTCGAAGGGGCTCGACGACCTCGCACTGCTCCTCGTGCGGCAAGGCGAGGAGGTGCCGAGCATCGAGCTCGTCGGTGCGGGTGTCGAGCAGCCGGACACGGGCGAGGTGATCGACGCCCGGGCGCGGGCGGCGTACGAGCAGCGCATCAGGGACCTGCACGAGACGCTCGAGGATGCGCGCGACGCGCACGACCTGGGAAGAGTCGAGGCCGCGCGGGTCGAGCTCGATGCCCTCGTCGATCACCTGAGCGCCGCCGTCGGGCTGCGGGGGACGAGGCGCGCCGGGGGGAACGCCGAGCGGGCGCGGTCCACCGTGACGCAGCGGTTGCGCGCGACGGTGCGGCGCCTCGCCGTCGTCCACCCCGAGCTCGGCCGTCACCTGGAGGTCTCCCTCGTCACGGGTTCGTACTGCTGCTACCGGCCCGAGCGGCCCGTGGCATGGGTCGTGGACGTCGGCAGGCACGTGGTGTGACGAGCGTCATGCATCCTGCACTGGGTGCAAAGATGCAGCGGGTGTAATATTTCATCTCGTGCAAGAACTTCTGGAGGCCGAGACCGGGACCGCCGGGCTGCGCGAGCGCAAGAAGGCCGCCCGCCGGGCCGAGCTGATCGATGCCGCGCACCGGCTCGTGCTCGACCGCGGCTACGAGCGCGTGACTGTCGACGACATCGCCGCGGCGGCGGGGGTGTCGACCCGCACGTTCTTCAACTACTTCGAGACGAAGGACGACGCGATCCTCGTGTTCGACCCGTGGCCCACCGACGAGGGGGCCTCCGAGGTCTTCGCGAGCGGCGGGCCCACGGGGGACGACGCGACGGACGTGGCCGCACTCCTCGACTCGGTGCTCGGCTACTGGGAGCACAACACGAGCCGGATCGCGACGGCCATGCGGCTCGCCGCGACCAACCCGCAGCTGCATGCCAAGCACATGGCGATGGGCGAGCAGTACCGCGGTGCGCTCGTCGGCCTCTTCGCCCGACGCGCGGGCCGCACCGAGCCGGAGTCCGTCGACACGCTCGGAGCGATCGCCATCGTGTGCTTGCTTCGCGGCGCGTCCCACCTCTGGGAGTGCGCCGGGGACGGCTCGCGACTGACCGAGCACCTGCCGGCGGTCCGCGCGCGGATCCGTGAGCTGCTCAGCGAGCCACGACCCAGCCCCGACGCGTCCCAGCCCTGACGCGACCCAGCCGTGACGCGACCCAGCCCTCGCCGCGACGCCTCCGCGTCGCACACCAACGGCACCATCACCCCGAAAGTCCGCCTCTCGCGGCGCGCACCTCACCTCTTGGAGTTCCCGTGGCCACCCCCACCCTTCCCGTCGACAAGCCTCCCGTCGTCCTGACCCAGCGCGCGGTCTGGGCCATCTTCGGCGCCCTGCTCGCGGGCATGTTCATGTCCTCGCTCGACCAGTCCATCCTCGGTACCGCCATGCCCACGATCGTGGGCGAGCTCAACGGCGTCGAGCACCAGGGCTGGCTCATGACCGCCTACATCCTCGCGATCGCCATCGTCATGCCGATCTACGGCAAGGCGGGCGACGTGTGGGGGCGGCGCTACCCGTTCCTCATCGCGATCGGCCTGTTCACGCTCGCGAGCGTCGGCGGGGCGCTCGCGAGCTCGTTCCCCATGCTCGTGACGTGGCGCGCGATCCAGGGCCTCGGCGGCGGCGGGCTCATCATCCTGTCCCAGGCGATCATCGCCGACGTCGTCTCCGCCAAGGACCGTGGCAAGTACATGGGTCCCATGGGCGCCGTCTTCGGGCTGTCCGCCGTCGTCGGCCCCCTCCTCGGCGGCTGGTTCACGGAGTCCCTCACGTGGCGCTGGGCGTTCTGGATCAACCTCCCGATCGGTGCGGCCGCCTTCGCCGTGGCGTGGTTCACCCTCAAGCTCCCCAGCCACCGTTCCACCAAGCGCATCGACTTCGCCGGCACGTTCCTGATGATCATCGCGACCTCGGGCCTCGTGCTCGCTACCTCGTGGCAGAGCTGGTCCGGTCACCGCGACTACGACTGGTCCCACCCGGGTCTCATCGGTCTCGTCGTCATGACGCTCGTGGCGGCCGTGGCCTTCGTCTTCGTCGAACGGCGCGCCGAGGAGCCCCTCCTGCCGCTCCACCTGTTCCGCAACCCCACGTTCGCGATCGCCACGAGCGTCGGCCTCGTCATCGGCATGGGGATGTTCGCGGCGCTGACGTTCCTGCCCACCTTCCTGCAGATGTCGACGGGTGCGGGCGTCACCGAGTCCGGCTGGCTCCTGCTGCCGATGATGGCGGGCATGATGCTCACCGCGATCGGTTCGGGACTGCTCATCTCCCGCACGGGCCGGTACAAGGTCTTCCCCGTGACGGGCATGGCCGTCGTCGTCGTCGGCCTCGTCGCCCTGACCCGGCTCACGGGCGACATCTCGATGGTCCTGTTCGGCGCCATGATCTTCGTGCTCGGCGCGGGCCTCGGCCTCGTCATGCAGACGATCGTGCTCGCGGTGCAGAACGCCGTGGACCCGCACGAGATCGGCACGGCGACGAGCGCCAACAACTTCTTCCGCGAGATCGGGGCCGCCGTCGGCGTCGCGCTGTTCTCCACGATCTTCACGACGCGGCTCACCGAACGCCTCGAGCCGCTGTTCGCGGGGGTGCCCGCAGGCGACGCCGGGGCGAGCTCGCTGACCCCGGGCATCGTGGCGGCCCTGCCCGAGCCGCTCAAGACCGGTGTCATCGACGCGTTCGCTGACGCCCTGGCGCCGGCCTTCTGGTACCTCGTGCCGATCGTCCTCGTCGGATTCGTGCTGACGCTCTTCCTGCGGGAGGTCAAGCTCTCCACGGAGGCCGGGATGGTCGCGCGCGGCGAGGCCGTGATGGCCGACGCCGAGACCAGCACGCCCGGGTAACCTGGCGCGGTGTCCACCGAGTCCAGCCCGTCCGCCGACGACGAGCTGCGCGAGCCGCCACGTCGCAAGGCTCCGGCGAAGCGCCAGTTCGCGTCGACCACCCTGCTGCTCGAGGCCTTCCTCGTGCTGTTCGCGACGCTCGTCGCCTACGGGCTGCGCGTCGCGGACCCCGTGACGGTGTGGGTCTCGGGCGGTGTGCTCATCGTGGTGCTCGTGGTGCTCTCACGGCTCGTGGGACAGCCCGGTGGCTACGTCGCGGGGAGCGTCGTGCAGCTCGTCGTCCTCGCGGGGGCGTTCGTGATCCCGCAGATGCTCGTCATCGGGATCGTGTTCCTCGCGATGTGGGTCACGTCGCTGCGGCTCGGCGGGCGGATCGACCGGGAGCGCGCGGAGTGGGACGTCGCGCACGGCGTCGCCCCGGACCCTCGCGCCTGAACCGTCGCGCCGCTGCGCAGGTCGGACTAGTAGTCTGCCGAGTCATGTCGACCGAACGCACCCTCGTCCTCGTCAAGCCCGACGGCGTCTCCCGCGGACTGAGCGGAGAGATCCTGCGCCGCATCGAGGCCAAGGGCTACCGCCTCGTGGCCATCGACCTGCGCACGCCCGACCAGACGCTCCTCGCGGCGCACTATGCGGAGCACGAGGGCAAGCCGTTCTACGCACCTCTCGTGGAGTTCATGAGTTCCGGCCCCGTGCTCGCGCTCGTCGTCGAAGGGCACCGCGTCATCGAGGGCTTCCGCCGTCGTCGGGTCCGTCGTCCCCGCGAGCGCGCGGA
>CAZECM010000092.1:0-6979 GCA_964510785.1 uncultured Cellulomonadaceae bacterium
CTTGCCGCTCGGGTCGTCCGGGTTGGGGCGCACGAGGTCGTCGATGTACGGGCGGTGCAGGTCCGTGACGGGCACGCCGAAGTCCGCCTCGAGCTCGGCGACCGAGCCGTAGACGTCGATGCGCGGGTAGGTGGGGTCGTCGCTCACCCACACGGGGATCGGTGTGCCCCAGTACCGGTTGCGCGAGATCGACCAGTCACGCGCGTTCTCGAGCCACTTGCCGAACTGGCCGTCCTTGATGTGCTCGGGGACCCAGGTGATGTCCTGGTTGAGCTCGACCATGCGGTCGCGGAACGCCGTGACCCGCACGAACCAGCTCGACACGGCCTTGTAGATCAACGGGTTCCGGCAGCGCCAGCAGTGCGGGTAGGAGTGCTCGTACGTCTCGTGGCGCACCACGACGGGGCGGCGCTCGTGGCCGACGGCGGAGAGCGGGCCGGTGCCCGCCTTGAGGTCGGCGATGATCGGCTTGTTGGCGTCGAACACCTGCAGTCCCGCGTAGTCGGGGACCTCGGTGGTGAACTTCCCGCCGTCGTCCACGGGCACGACGGGCGTGATGCCCGCGGCGTCGCACACGGCCATGTCGTCCTCGCCGAAGGCCGGGGCGAGGTGGACGAGGCCCGTACCGTCCTCGGTCGAGACGAAGTCCGCCGCGAGGATCCGGAACGCGCCGTCGTGCCCCTCGAAGTACGGGAACATCGGGGCGTAGGTACGGCCCGCGAGCTCGGCGCCCGTGAGGCGCTCGACGACGGCGGGCTCCTCGCCCAGCTCACGCGCGTACGCGGCCAGGCGCGAGCCGGCGAGCAGGACGCGCTCCCCCGCGAGCTCGCCGTCGGCCGGTTCGACCACGACGTACTCGATCTCGGGCCCCACGGCGATCGCGAGGTTGGACGGCAGCGTCCAGGGCGTCGTGGTCCAGACGAGCACGAGCTCACCGGTCTCGAGCCGCACCCCGACGGTCAGCGCCGGGTCCTGGCGGGAGGCGTAGACGTCGTCGTCCATGCGCAGCTCGTGGTTGGACAACGGCGTCTCGTCGCGCCAGCAATAGGGCAGCACGCGGTAGCCCTCGTAGGCGAGCCCCTTGTCGTAGAGCTGCTTGAAGCCCCAGATCACGGATTCCATGAAAGACAGGTCGAGCGTCTTGTAGTCGTGGTCGAAGTCGACCCAGCGGGCCTGGCGTGTCACGTAGTCGCGCCACTCCTTCGTGTAGCGCAGCACGGACTCGCGGCACTCGGCGTTGAACGCCGCGATGCCCATCTCCTCGATCTGCGACTTGTCCGTGATGCCGAGCACGCGCTCCGCCTCGAGCTCGGCGGGCAGACCGTGGGTGTCCCAGCCGAAGCGGCGCTCCACGCGGTGGCCGCGCATCGTCTGGTAGCGCGGCACGACGTCCTTGACGTAGCCCGTCAGCAGGTGGCCGTAGTGGGGCAGGCCGTTGGCGAAGGGCGGTCCGTCGTAGAACACGAACTCGTTCGCGCCGTTCTCGCCCGCGTCGCGCTGGTCGATGGACGCCTGGAACGTCCCGTCGACGTCCCAGTGGGCGAGCACGTCGAGCTCGAGCCGGGGCAGGTCTGGCGAGGCGGGGACGGAGTCCTCACGGCGGTGCAGCGGGTAGGCCATCGGGACGAGCTCTCCTGCGGTGGGCGCCCTCGCGGGTGCTGTCGGCACGGGGACGACGCGCCCCTTCGGGGAACACCGCGGTACCACCCCGCTTGCCGTTGCTCGCTCGCGCGCGCCTCGACCGCTTCGTTGGCTGTGACGGGCCTACCCGTCCGGTTCTAGTGAGGCGCCCGTCCCGAGGGTCGTGCGCCCGT
The DNA here is from genome assembly GCA_964510785.1 of uncultured Cellulomonadaceae bacterium. GTDB lineage: Bacteria > Actinomycetota > Actinomycetes > Actinomycetales > Cellulomonadaceae > JAAYZM01. The sequence goes on from CAZECM010000092.1 coordinate 1,815, forward strand.
TCTTCCGGAGGCTCGCCGGTGATGGCCGGGTCAAAGCCTGTGCGAAGGATTCTACCCACCCGTCCAGACAATTCCGCGGGAGCACTTGACATTGACGCGGCGTCAATGTTTAGCGTGGTCCGAGTCAGAAGTTCGGGAGGTCGCCACCAGGCCTCGACGCGGGAAGGAGGGACGATGGACCTGTCGATCCAGGAGGTCGCCAAGGTCGCCGGCGTGACGAGCCGCACCTTGCGGCACTACGACGACGTCGGGCTCCTCGCCCCCTCGCGCATCGGAGCCAACGGCTATCGGTTCTACGACGACGACGGCCTCGTGCGACTGCAGCGCATCCTGCTGCTGCGCGAGCTGGGGCTCGGACTCGACGAGATCGCTGCCGTGCTCGACCGGGAGACGGACGAGGTCATCGCCCTGCGCGCGCACCTCGACTGGCTCTCCGCCGAGCGCGAGCGGCTCGACCGGCAGCATGCGGCAGTCACCCGGACGATCAACTCGTTGGAAGGAGGTGGCGGGATCGTGGCGAAGGACATGTTCGACGGTTTCGACCACACGCAGTACAAGGACGAAGTCACGCAGCGCTGGGGCAAGGACACCTACGAAGCGTCCAACGCGTGGTGGACCTCGCTCAGCGACGAGGAACGGCGGGCGAGGCAGGCCGAGACCAAGGAGCTCTCGGACGCCTGGGCCGCGGCGGCGACGTCGGGGATCGCCCCCGACTCGGAAGAGGCGCAAGCCCTCGCGCAGCGGCACGTCGACTGGCTCTCGAGCATCCCCGGTACGCCGGGCCACGGCTCGGGCAAGGTCGACACCGGCTACCTGCTCGGCCTGGCCGACATGTACGTCGCGGACCCGCGGTTCGCCGAGGCGTACAACGGCGCCGTCGGCGCGACCTGGGTGCGGGACGCGATCCGAGTGTGGGTCGATCGGCACTAGCCGTGCCACCCCACCCGCCCTCGAAGGCGGCCACACGTGAAGGGTTGCGACCGAGTGCCGGCGGTCGCAACCCTTCACGTCTCCCTTGGCGTGGGGCGCCGCGAGAGGTAGTCGGTTCAGATCTGGTAGTCGCCGCCCAGCGCGTGGTACCGGCGGTCGTGGTAGATCAGCGGTGTGCCCGCCCGTGAGGAGTCCGACTCGACGGCGTGCACCGTGACCAGGTAGCTCTCGCCCACGGGCACCCGTTGCGCCACGACGCCGCGCACCCAGGTGAGTGCGCCGTCGAGCACGGGCTCTCCTGTCGCGAGCTGGTGGAAGCCGACCCCGTCGAAGCGGTCGACCCCGCTCGTCGCGAAACGTTGCGAGGCGGCGACCTGCTCGAAACCGAGGAAGTTCACCACGACCGTGGGCGCGTGGCTCAGCGCGGGCCACGAGGATGACGTCGCGAGCACGGAGAACGCGAGGATCGGCGGGCTCGCCGAGACGGAGATGACGCTCGTCGCCGTGAAGCCGACGAGCGCCCGCTGCACCGGATCCACGAATGTCACCACGGCGACGCCCGCAGGGTGGCGGCGGAACACCGCCTTGTACTCCTCGGCCGTGAGCCGTAGAGCGTCGGCCCCCGCGCGCGCCCCCGGCCCGGACAAGGGCTCGGCGGAACCAATCGACCTGGAACCGGGCTCGCCGGCCACAGATCCGGTCGCCAGCCTGGTACGCAGTGGCGATGCGAGCTCTCGGGCGCTCACCGGGCACTCCCCGCTCCGGTTGACGCGAGCGCGACCTCAGCACCCTGGCGCACGGCTGAGGCGAGGACGATCGCGTGGCCGGTGAACCAGCCGTCGAGTGCCTCGTCGATCGCGGCGAGCTGCGGCTCGAGGAGCGCGATGGCCGCCGTGGGGACCGCGGCCCCGAGCTCGAGCAGGACGGGTCGCAGGTGGACCTCGCCCGCGGCGGAGTGCGCCGGGCTCGCCGAGACGACGAGGGGCACCGCGACGACGCCGCTCAGCGCCCCACCGCCGTAGAGGTCGAGGAAGGACTTCAGGAGCCCCGTGTAGCTCCCCTTGTAGACGGGCGTCGCGATGACGACGACATCTGCCGCCACCACTCTCGCCAACGCCTCGTCCGCCGCGGCGTGCTCGCGTGCGAGCAGCTCACCCGCGAGGTCTGCGAGCTCGACCACGCCGGGCGATCCCGCACCGATCAGCTCCGCGACACGCTCGCCGACCCGCGTTCCCGCCGTCGCCGTGCGCGAGCCGGGTCGGGGGTTCCCCACGACGACGACGACGCTGCGCTCGGACCGAATGCTGCCATTGCTTGTACTACTCATGCTCGTGGTTCTCCCTTGAGGATCTGTGTCGAACGGGCGGGGAGGGCCGTCAGTCGGCCGTCGACCCGCGTCGGAACTGCTCCGTACAGCCAGTCGGCTGAGAGATCGGGATGCCTCGCCCGAGTCGCGCCGTGCGGTGCTCAGCCGCCAGCACTGGAACGAGGACGGCGGTGGTCCGCCCGCGAAGCTGCTCGCCGTGCACGGCCGCCGTGGTGGCAGCACGAGCCGCGAGCCGTCAACAGGGTCGACAGGTGCCGAGCCTGCACAGCACGGCAGGGGCACGGCGGTGCGCCATCCTGCCGGTGCGGTCCTCGGTCATGAAAGGAAGACTCGCACCTGCTGCCGGGGATCGCCCACAGTGCGTCCAGATGGCGGGACCGGACCGCCATGTTGCGAGCAACGGCGCCGGCGCTCCGGGCACCGGGGGCGAACGACCGTCTAGCGTGGGGCCGTGACGTCCCATGACCCGCTCTGGCCGCGCGCTGGTGGGTGGCCGCCGCTCGACCGGCTCCCGCCTGACGCGCCCGTGGACCTGGCTCTGCTCGGTGTCCCCGCCTGGCGCACCTCACTGTCCCCGACGGGCGCGCACGCGACGCCGGGCACGGTCCGCGACGCACTCACGCGCTACAGCCCCGCGCTCATGCCGGGCACGGCGCGAAGCACCGGAGACTCGCTCGTGCCCGACGGCGGTCATCGGGCACCGCGCGACCTGAGCGAGCTCACGTGTGTCGACCTCGGTGACATCGCCGAGCCGGACGGACCCGACGGCGAGGCCCGGACGAGCGCGCGCGTGGCGGCGGCCCTCTCCCGGGTCCGCAAGCTCGTCGCGGTGGGCGGCGACAACTCCATAACGGTGGCCGTCGCGCGCGGCGCGTGGGGCGAGGACCTGTCCCGCGCGGGCCTCGTCACCCTCGACGCCCACTTCGACCTGCGGGACGGGATCTCCAACGGCTCGCCCGTGCGGCGGCTGCTCGAGGCCGGCCTCGACGGGCGGCGCGTGGTCCAGATCGGCATCGCGGACTTCGCCAACTCGGTCGACTACGCACGCCGGGCCGCCGATCACGGCATCACGGTGATCCACCGCGACGAGCTGCACCACCGGCCGATCCACGACGTCATGGCCGAGGCCCTCGAGATCGCCGGCGCGGGAGGTGGCCCGATCCACGTGGACCTCGACGTGGACGTGTGCGACCGCGCCGTCGCGCCGGGCTGCCCCGCGTCGGTACCCGGCGGGATCACCGCGTGGGAGCTGCGCACCGCCGCACGACTCGCGGGCGCGGACCCGCGCGTGCGCTCCGTCGACATCACCGAGGTCGACGCGCTCGCCGACTCCCCGGACGGCCGCACCGTCCTCCTCGCCGCCCTCTGCGTCCTGGAAGTCGCCGCCGGCCTGGCCACCTCCCCCGCCTAGCCCCAGCGGCCCCACTCCAGACCTCTCGTGAGCGCGGCAGGGGTGGTGGGGGTTCCGGCTAGCCAGGTGCGGGTGACCAGGGGGACGCCGGGGCGGTAGGCGAGGTGGACGTAGGACGGGGCGGCCAGTTCTACCAGGTCAGCGCGGGCGCCCGGCGCGATGCGTCCGACGTCGGTGCGGTCGAGGGTGCGGGCTCCCCCGGCCGTCGCGGCCCACAGCGCCTCGGCCGGGGTCATGCCCATCTCCCGGACCGCGAGCGCGATGACGAACTGCATCGACGTCGTGAAGCTCGAGCCGGGGTTGCAGTCGCTCGCGAGCGCGACCGTGACGCCTGCGTCGAGGAGCCGCCGGGCGTCCGGATAGGGCTGGCGGGTCGAGAACTCGGCGCCGGGGAGCAGGGTCGCGACGGTGACCGATCCGGCCAGGGCCGCGACGTCGTCGTCGGACAGGAAGGTCGCGTGGTCCACGGAGGCCGCGCCGAGCTCGACCGCCATGCGCACCCCGCCGCCCGGCCCGAGCTGGCCCGCGTGGATCCGGGGGCGCAATCCCGCGGCGATGCCGGCCTCAAGGATGCGCCGCGACTGGGCGACCGTGAAGGCGCCCTCCTCGCAGAACACGTCGATCCAGCGCGCGTGCGGGGCGCAGGCCTCGAGCATCTCGCCGACGACGAGGTCGACGTACCCCTCCGGTCTCCCCGCGAGCTCGAGCGGGACGACGTGCGCGCCGAGGAACGTGACCTCGGGCGTGACCTCGCGCGCGAGCCGCACGAGGCGTTCCTCGTGGCCGACGTCGAGGCCGTAGCCGCTCTTCACCTCGAGGGTCGTGGTCCCCTGGGCGAGCGCCTCGGCGGCGAAGCCCGCGAGCCTGGCACGCAGGTGCTCCTCGGTGGCCACGCGGGTCGCCGCGACGGTGGTGCGGATGCCGCCGGCCGCGTAGGGGCGGCCCGCCATGCGCGCCTCGAACTCGGGCGCCCGGTCCCCCGCGAACACGAGGTGGGTGTGGGAATCGACGAAGCCGGGGATCACAGCCGCGCCGTCGACGACGACCACCCGGTGCTCGCCGTCGGGCACCTGGCTCGCTTTCCCCACCCACGCAACGCGATCGCCCTCGATGAGCACGGCGGCGTCGCGCACGATCCCGAGAGTTCCCCCCGTGCGGCCCGCCGCGGACTCGTTGGTGACGAGCTCGCCGATCCCAGTGAGGAGGGTGCGCACCTAGCCCTCCGTCATCGGGGTGCGCACCCCGCGCTCACGCGCCACCTCGACGGCGCGGGCATACCCGGCGTCGACGTGGCGCATCACGCCCGTGCCGGGGTCGTTCGTCAGCACGCGTTCGAGCTTCTCGGCCGCCACGGGCAACCCGACGGGCCTCGCGTTCCCTTCGCGGATCAGCACCTCCGGCGGCAGCTACGATCAGCAGACGAACTCGCGCGGCCTCTCGCCGTTCCAGGCGAACGTCGCGCAGCCGAACTTCGCGGTCAACCTCCCGGCGGCCACC
>CAZECM010000092.1:6989-12200 GCA_964510785.1 uncultured Cellulomonadaceae bacterium
CCACGACCTGACCGGCGTGGATCGACCGGCCGATGCCGACGCCGCCGCCGTGGTGGATCGACACCCAGGTGGCGCCCGACGCCGTGTTGAGCAGGGCATTGAGGAGGGGCCAGTCGGCGATCGCGTCGGAGCCGTCCGCCATCGCCTCCGTCTCGCGGTACGGGGAGGCGACCGAGCCGGAGTCGAGGTGGTCGCGGCCGATGACGACGGGTGCGGAGAGCTCCCCCGAGGCGACCATCTCGTTGAAGCGCAGGCCCGCGAGGTGGCGCTCGCCGTAGCCGAGCCAGCAGATGCGCGCGGGCAGTCCCTCGAAGTGGACCTTCTGGGAGGCCTGGGTAATCCAGCGGTGCAGGTGCGCGTCCTCGGGGAACAGCTCGAGGACGGCGCGGTCCGTCGCGGCGATGTCCGCCGGGTCGCCCGAGAGGGCCGCCCAGCGGAACGGTCCCTTGCCCTCCGCGAACAGCGGGCGGATGTAGGCGGGCACGAAGCCGGGGAAGTCGAAGGCGCGGTCGAAGCCACCGAGCTGCGCCTCCGCGCGGATCGAGTTGCCGTAGTCGAACACCTCGGCGCCCGCGTCCGCGAAGCCCACCATCGCGGCGACGTGCTTAGCCATCGACGCGCGCGCCGCAGCGGTGAACGCCTCGGGGTCTCGCTGTGCCTCGGTGTGCCAGTCGGCGACCAAGATCCCCTCGGGCAGGTAGCTCAACGGGTCGTGCGCGCTCGTCTGGTCCGTGACGATGTCGACGGGGGTGCCACGCTCGAGCAGCTCGGTGAAGACAGTGGCGGCGTTGCCGACCACGCCCACCGACAACGGCTCACGGGCCCGCTTCGCGGCGAGGGCGCGCGAGACGGCCTCGTCGAGGTCGTGCGTGTAGCCGTCGAGGTAGCCGTGCTCGACGCGGCGGGCGAGGCGGGAGAGGTCGACGTCGACGACGATCACCGCGCCGCCGTTCATCGTCACGGCGAGGGGTTGTGCGCCACCCATGCCGCCGCAGCCACCCGTGAGCGTCAACGTCCCGGCGAGGGTGGCATCGGCGCCGTGGCCGCCGTCGTCGTCGGAACCGTGGCGCGCCGCGAGCGACCGCGCGACCGCCGCGAAGGTCTCGAACGTGCCCTGCAGGATGCCCTGCGTGCCGATGTAGATCCACGAGCCGGCCGTCATCTGGCCGTACATCATCAGGCCCTTGCGTTCCAATTCGCGGAAGTGATCCCAGTTGGCCCACTGACCCACGAGGTTCGAATTCGCCAGCAGCACGCGCGGCGCGTCGACGTGCGACTTGAACACGCCCACCGGCTTGCCCGACTGAATGAGCAGCGTCTCGTCGTCTTCGAGCTCGCGCAGCGCGGTGACGATGCGGTCGAACGACGGCCAGTCGCGCGCGGCCTTGCCGGTGCCGCCGTACACCACGAGGTCTGCGGGGCGCTCGGCCACGTCGGGGTCGAGGTTGTTCATCAACATGCGCAGCGCGGCTTCCTGAACCCAGCCCTTGCAGGAAAGCCTGTCGCCGCGAGGGGCGCGCACTTCACGGGAAACGCTCATGGCGCGCCGGTATAGACCACAGCGCCACGCATCGGGTAAGCGCGCCGCATGCGTGAAGTTGCCATTGGCGCCGTCGCGGCCTTCGTGGTCGCCCTCATTACCATTACCTTCTTCGGGCCCGCCGAGCCGCCGCCGCCACCGCCCGCGCCGGTGCGCAAGGTCGACCGCCGCTTCGAACGGTTGGAGCGCCTGCGTATTTCGCCGCCCGGTGACGGGCCGGACTTTCAAAAAATCAAGCGCGGTTCGCAGCTGGAGCCGACGCTTCGCGATCCGGCGATGCGCGACCCGGCACTGCGTGAGCGCATGCGACGGCCGCGGGGAGACGCCGGAACACCGTGAAGTACCTCGCGCTGTTGCTGGTGTGCGCCTGCGCCACCGTGCAGCCCGCCGGTGAGCGCCCCGGTGAACAGGACGCGGTCATCGCGCGGTTCCGTGAAGCGGTGGCGGCGGGGCGCTTCGATGACGTGCTGCCGCTGCTCAGCAAACGCTGGAGAGATCGCTACGACGCCACGCGCCTCGCGGAAGACTTCGACGCCGAGCCGCTCGCCTCGTGGCGCACGCAGCAGCCGCTGAAGCTGGTGCAGGAAGAAGACGGCTGGAAGATCGACGCGCTGGAGTAGCCTGCCGCGCACACTTTCTTCTCAAGGAGCACGAACATGGGAGTCTGGGAACGATCATGGGGTCTGACGAAGACGTCTTTCGAGGTCATTCGCGCCGATAAGGAAATGATCTGGTTCCCGATTCTCGCGGGCCTCTTTTCGATTTTCTACGCAGTGGCGCTGATCGTGCCGGCTTTCGTGCTGGAGGTGCTGCCGCACGACACCCGTGAGGTAGCGCAGTACGTGGCGCTGTTCTTCGTCTATTTCGGGCTGTCGTTCATCGCGACGTTCTTCAACGTGTGCGCGGTGTACACCACGAAGACGCGGCTCGAAGGCGGCGACGCGACGTTCATGGAGAGCATTCGCTTCGCGGCCTCGCGCGTGCACCTCATCGCCGCGTGGAGCGCGGTGGCGGCCACGGTGGGCCTGTTGTTGCGCGCGCTGGAGAATGCGAGCCAGCGCGCCGGGCTGGTGGGGAAGCTGATTCTCACGCTCATTCGCGCGCTGCTGGCGACGGCGTGGAGCGTGGTGACGGTGTTTGTGATCCCCTCCATGGTGTACCGGGGGCTCGGACCCATCGCCGCGATCAAAATGTCGATACAGACGTTGAAGAAGACGTGGGGCGAGAGCCTCATTCGGCACTATGGGCTCGGGCTGGCGGGGTTCGTCTGCTCGCTGCCGTTTGTGTTGATGCTCGTCGGCGCGTTCGCCGCCGCCGGTGCGGGCCTCGTTCCCGTGGCGATCATCGTCGGCGTCATCGGCGTGGTCGGCCTGCTGACGGTGAGCCTGCTGTTCGGGCTGGCGTCGACGGTGTTCAACACCGCGCTGTTTCACTACGCCACCACGGGCGAGGCGCAGAACTTCGACGCCGAGTTACTGCGCGGCGCCTTCGGCTCGCGCCGGTAGGTCACACCTCAGACTTTCTGCTGAGTCGTTCAATATCGGCTTGCACGTATATTTGTTGTGACTTATACATGGCCTATGGCGATTGCGCCTGAGACTACGGCGGCTGCTGGTGCGTTGTGGTGCCGTTCGCGTGTTCTACGTATTTGATTCTGAACGTAAGGCGGTGCTGCTCATCGGCGGTGAGAAGAGCGACAAGCGGCTCTACGACTCGAAGCGTGGTGTGGTGGCCACGGCATTCAAGGAGTTCGCAGCGTGGGAAGCGAAGCTCGAGGAAAAACGAAGAGCCGAGGCAGCAAAGAAGAAACAGAAGTGAAACGGAGTCCCCATGGCCAGATTTGAAGAGTTGGAGAAGAAGTATTTCACCCCGAAGGAACTCAAGAAGTTGCACGCGAAGGGCGAGCAGCTCGCACGGCTTTCCGATGTACGGCGCCAGCGCAACGTGACGCAGACGGAGTTGGCGAAAGTACTGAAGATTGGCCAGGCGGCGCTCTCGCAGCTCGAGAACCAGTCAGACGCCAAGTTCTCTACGTTACGCGCCTACGTTGAGGGGCTCGGAGGCCGGTTGAAGCTCGTCGCTGAGTTTGGCGATCAGCCGGTCGTCATTGGCCTCGGTGTGACTTCGAAGCCGCTATTGAAGTAGGGCGGCGACGCGTTGGCTCAAGCCGAGGTGCATGGCGGCGATGTTGATCAACTTGCGCTCGCGCGCGTCGACGCGGCCGTCGGCCTTCGCCATCTGAATCAGCGCGCGCAGCAGCACTTCGCCTTCCGCGTCGCCCTTCGCGATGGGCTTGAGCTCACCGTTCGGCGGCGCAGAGAGGATCTTCTCCACCGTCGGCCATGGCACCTTCCACCGCGCCGAGGCCCACTTGAGCATCTTGACCTCGCGCGCATCGACCACGCCGTCTGCCTTCGCCACTTCGGCCAGCAGCTCCACCAGGCGCTCGCGTTCTTCGGGTGACGGCATGCGCGCTGCTTTCGCTTCGGTGGCGCCGATCATCGCGCCGCCGCGCGCCAGCCAGGTTTCCCAGCCGGTCATCTCTGTCGCCACCCAGTCGCGGGAACCTGAGGTCAGCGTGGCGCCGCAGTACTCGCAGGTGGGCTGGCCGTTGTCGGTGAGCGGCGCGTTGCAGCTGCCGCAGCGGTTGGTCGACATGCCCTGGCCGGCGTTGGTGGTGGCGTTCGACGCGCGCTCCAGCATCAACACGCTGCGCAGCGGCTGCGTGCGGCCGGTGCCTACGTCGGCGCTCCAGCGGATCTCGAAGGTGGCGAACTCGCGGCCGGCCTGTTCCATGAGCTGCAACGTGTTCACGGCGCCGACGGCCACTTCACGGAACGCCGCGTGCTTGATGCCGGCGGTGAACTCCGGCGCGGCCAGCTTCGCGATGCCTTTGGCGTCATTGCGCGTGCGCGCCTCGATCCATTTCCAGAAGATGAGCGCCGCGCGATCTTCCAGCGCCTCCACCGCGAGCGAAGGGTCTCGCTGGTGCGCGTCGGCAAACCCGCGCGGCTCGCCATGGCGGCGCTCGAACACCGCGCCCTGAGTGATCTCCGCCAGCACCCAGTCGTGCGTGCCGCTGTTGACGATGGCGCCGCAGTATTCGCAGGTGTTCGACGCGCCGCCCGAGAAGTCCGCGCCGCAGGTGGGGCAGTGGCCCTGCGTCACGCCGCCGTCTTCACGGGTGTGCGCGCCGGGGCGACGTACGTAGCTCCACACCTCGATGAAGCGTTCGATCGGCGCGCGCTTCGCGATGGCGAGCGCCTCGGCGTCGCCGGCGGTCGATGGCGCTTCACCGTCGCGCAGCTCGGCCACGATCTTGACGTGCAGCGTGTCGAACGACTCGGTCTGTTCGAGCCCCAGCAGCGAGGCCTCGATGATGCGCGGATCTGCGATGGCGTCACGCACGCGTTGCAGCTCCAGCAGGCCCAGCTGCGTGTTGAGCCGCTGGTACGTGGCGTCGCTGAGATAGCGGCGCACCGGCTCCAGGTTGCGAAGGAACCAGGCCTCTTGAACGGCGGCGAATTCCACGCCCACACGGTCGAGGAACTTGCGCAGATCGAACGAGGGATCCCGGGCTTTGAGCGTGTTCACCCATGTCTGCACGTCGTCGGCGCTCACGTACGTGGTGCGCTCGGCTTCCGCGCGGGCAATGGCGCGCTTCGTTGAAC
>CAZECM010000093.1:0-12017 GCA_964510785.1 uncultured Cellulomonadaceae bacterium
CCACCGACGTAGAGCACGGGTCGGCGTGCCGTCGCGAGCAGCCGGGCGGCCTCGCGGACCTGCTTCGCGTGCGGCTTGGTCACGGGGTGGTAGCCAGGTAGCGAGATCTCGTGCGGCCAGGAGAACGTCGTCGTCGTCTGCATCGCCGACTTCGCGATGTCCACGAGCACCGGGCCGGGCCGGCCCGTCGAGGCGATGTGGAACGCCTCGCTGATGACGCGCGGGATGTCGTCCGGGTCGGTGACGAGGAAGTTGTGCTTCGTGATCGGCAACGTGATGCCGACGATGTCGGCCTCCTGGAACGCGTCCGTGCCGATCGAGGCCGCCGCGACCTGCCCCGTGATCGCGACGAGGGGCACTGAGTCCATGTGTGCGTCGGCGATCGGCGTCACGAGGTTGGTCGCTCCCGGCCCCGACGTCGCCATGCACACGCCGACCTTGCCCGTGGCCGAGGCGTAGCCCTCGGCCGCGTGGCCGGCGCCCTGCTCGTGGCGCACGAGGATGTGGCGCAGCCGCTTGGAGTCCATGAGCGGGTCGTAGGTCGGCAGGATCGCGCCACCGGGGATGCCGAAGACGACCTCGACACCGACCTCTTCGAGAGAGCGCACGATCGACTCGGCTCCCGTGACCTCGACCGGCGAGACCGCGTGCGTCGCGGCGTGCGCTGGGGGCGTCGGGGTCGCGCCGCGCGGCGTGGGAACCGCGCGGGGCGCCGGTGTGGTGCTGCCCTGATCCATCTCATACTCCCTGGCGTCGATGCTGGGTGCTGCGTGGTGAAGCGGTAGTGCTGGGTGCTGCGGAACTGCCGTAAGAACACGAAAACCCCTCGGCCCGGAGGCTCTCGAGGGGTGCGCGCGCAGGAGGACCGGCGGGGGTGCCTACCTGGCGCGCCCGGGAAGTACTACGACGACGATCTGCTGCACGTCCCGCACACTACGCCTGCGTAGGTTCGTTTGTCACGCACGCTCTCGACCGTCTCACCATATGGTTCACCGTCTCATATCTCGACCGCTCGCGTCGGCGGTTCAGAAGACGTCCCGGCGTCGGAAGACGAGGAGCGCGACGATCGTGAGGACGACGGCGATACCCCCGAGGACGAGGCCGCCCTGCAGCGCGGAGATGGGGAGCTCGGTCCACGAGCACACCCGGCGACCGTCCTCCCCCAAGGTGCACACGTCGAGGGAGTAGCTCGCCCCACCGTCGGTGAGCGCCCGCAGGTTGTTCGCCACCGTCCACCGCTGCGTCCTCGGATAGGCGACACCGAGGAGCAGCTCGAAGATCAGCAACCACCCGATCGCGACGCCGAGCGCGGCCGCGAGGTGGCGCACCAGGAAGGCGAGCGCCACGGCGATCACGGCGACCATGGCTGCGGCCAGGACGACCCGCCCTCCCATCGCCGCGAACTCCCGCCAGTGCTGGTCGGTCACCTCCCCCGTGGTGCCGTGGTAGGCGAACGGCGCATAGGTGGCTCCGAGCGCGACCACGAAGCCGACCCCGACGACCGACACCACCCCGACCACGGCCGCAGCAAGCTTGGCCAGGTACACGCGCACGCGTCGGGGCTCGAAGGTGAGCCAGTTTCCGATGGCCCCCGTCGAGAACTCCGCGGCCACGAAGCTCACGGCCGCGAGCAGGCCGAGGGCGAGCAGACCCGACACGAGTCCGAGCAGCAGGCCGACACCCGTATCAATGAAAGTCGGCTCCATGAGCCACTCGGAGAGCCGTGGCTCCTCGAGCGCCCACTCGCACTGCCAGTCGGTGCTCGGATCGGCTTCCCTCTCGATCGCCTCGTCGACGAGGCACTCCTCGTACCAGGTCTCGTGCTCCACCTGCCACTCCGCGAGCATGGACTCGAAGCTCTCGACCGCTCGCGCCCGCTCCGACTCCGGCATGGGCATCGACACGCCGTAGGACAGGAGCGCGCCCGAGGCGGCGAGGATGAGCGCGAAGACGACGACCCACTGCACCACGGACCGCGAGACGAACCGGTCGAGCTCGACACCGAAGAGGCGCATCACGACTCCCCCCGCTCTGCCCGAGGCCTCGACCGACGCGACCCCGGTTCCGCGGGTGGCGGCGTGCCCGGACCGAGGCCCTGGGTCAGCTCGAGGAACACCGACTCGAGGTCGACGCGCTCGGCGACGAGCTCGTGCACGTACAAGCCGTTGCTGCCGAGCAACCACGTGATCTGGGCCGGGTCGGGCACGCCGTGCGCGTGGATGGTCCCGCCGTCGTCCACCGTCGCCTCGATCCCGGCCCCCCGCAGGATCTGGACCGCGCGCTCCGGCTCGCGCACGCCCACCCGGACCGAGGCGGCCGAGCTCCCCGCGACGAGGTCGGCGACGCGCCCGCTCGCGAGCAGGCGGCCGCGCGCGATGATCGAGACCGTGTCGGCAACCTGCTGTACCTCGGCGAGGACGTGGCTCGAGACGAGCACCGTCTTGCCGCGGTCCGCGAGCCCGCGCATCGTGTCGCGGATCTCCCGGATCCCGGCGGGGTCGAGCCCGGTGGTCGGCTCGTCGAAGATGAGGAGGTCGGGGTTCTTGAGGAGCGTCGCCGCGATCGCGAGCCGCTGCTTCATCCCGAGCGAGTACGTGCGGTAGGCGTCCTTCTCGCGGTCCGCGAGCCCGACGTCGTGCAGCACGGTCGAGACGAGCTCGCGTGGCGCGTCGATCGCGCGGGCGAGCAGGTCGAGGTTCTTGCGGCCCGAGAACGACGGGAAGAACTTGGGCTGCTCGACGATCGCCCCGACCCGCCCCACGATCGAGGGCAGGTGCTCCGGCACGGTCTCGCCGAAGATCTCCATCGAGCCGGAGTCGGCGCGCACGAGGCCGAGCAGCATGCGGATCGTCGTCGTCTTGCCTGAACCGTTGGGGCCGAGGAAGCCGTGCACGCCCCCCACGGGGACGTCGAGGTCGAGACCCTCGACGCCGACCACGCGGCGACCCGTCACCGTCTGGTACGTCTTGCGCAGTCCGCGCGTCGAGATCGCGAGCTCCGCCGGCTGTGCCGCCGTCGGCTCTGTCGCCGTCGTCCCCGGCTGCGTCATCCGTCCCCCCTCTGCCCACGTGTCCTCGTCACCGGCACCCTAGTGGTGCGCCGCACGGTCGGAGGCCAGAACCGCCGCTCCGGCGGCGACTACCAGCGCTCGGCCCCCGTGAGGTTCGTCGGCGCAGGGTCGACGCCCAGCCGGCGCCGCAGCACGCCGAGGTCGAGGGTCCGCTCGAGCGCGAGATGGCTGATCGCGTACCTGCTCAGCCGGGGCTCGCGGCGCCACGTCGTGGGCGGTCGCGGGTCGCACCACGCCACGAGCTCCGCCACGCTCGCGAGGGTAGAGGCGAGCTGGAGCGGCACCCCCGTCACCGTGACGTCGGACCGTCCCCGGCGGGCGAGCAGCTCGAGGAGCACCTCGCGCAGCACGACGGGCTCCGCGTCCGCGACGTTCGCGACGAGCACGCCCGCGGATGGTCCGCCCTCGAGCACCGCCGCCGGGACGGTCGCGGCCGCGCGCACGGCCGCGAGCAGGTTGTCGACGTGCGTCAGGGACTGGCGTACGTTCCCGTCGCCCGGGAGCACGAGGCGGCGCCCCCGCACGGCCGCCTCGATGCGAGGCAGCAGGGTCGTGTCGCCCGGGCCGTAGACGGCGTGCGGACGCAGGATGACGACGCCGCCGGCAAGCCCACCACCCTGCGCCCCATCACCCGTCGCTCGTTCGAGGAGCAGCCGCTCCGCCGCCGCCTTGGACGCCGCGTAGCGACCCAGGTAGCGGTCCACCGGGGCCTCGCCCTCCCGACCCATGACCGTGGGCGTGAACGGGTCGTAGACGCTCGCCGAGGAGACGTGGACCAGGCGCGCGCCCGGGAAGGACGCGAGCACCGCCGCGGTGCCGGCGACGTTCGTGCGCGCGAAGTCCGCCACGCTGCCGCGCTCCCCCACGCGCGCGGCGGCGTGCACGACGACGTCCACCTCCGGCGCGTCCGCGAGCCGCCCCTCGTCGAGGTCCCATCGCCGCCACGTCGCGCCGTCGATGCCCGCGCGGCGCCGCGAGAGCGCGAGGACCTCGTGGCCCCGCGCCACGGCGTCGGCGGCGACGGCAGCGCCGACGAAGCCCGAGGCGCCCGTGACCGCGATGCGCATCAGGGCGCCTCGTCGAGGACAGCGCCGGGGAGCTCGGCGAGAGCCGCAGCGAGCGCGCGGCGATCCGGCTTGCGGCTGCGGCCCGCGAGCGGGAGGGCGAGGACCTCGACGACGACGTCGGGCAGCGCGCCGTGGTCGAGCACCGAGGGCAGCGCGGCCTGGACAGAGCGGACCAGGGCGGAGTCGGGAACGACGCGCACGTCCGTGGCCGACGACGGTGGCCTGGCGGGCGTCGTCGTCGGACCTGGCCGTGCCGCCGTGAGCGCGAGGGCGACCCGCTCGTCGCCGTCGTCGCGGGGCAGGCCCACGAGCACGGCTTCCCCGACCCCGGGCAGCGCCGCGACCCGGGGCTCGAACAGGCCCGGGTAGATGTTCACCGTGCCGCGGATGATCATGTCGCGCGTGCGCCCGAGCAGGGCGATCCGGCCGTCGGCGTCGATCCGTGCGAGGTCGCCCGTACGGTGCTCGGCCACCGGGTCGTCACCGAGGTAGCCACGCATGAGCGAGGGGCCTCGCACGACCAGCTCGCCCTCGTCGACCCGGACCTCGACACCGGGCAGCGGGGCGCCGACGAGGTCGCCGTCGCCGTCGTACGCGAGCTTGTCCGCCGCCTCGACAGCGGCGATCGGCAGCATCTCCGTCGCGCCGTACACCGCGACCCACCGCACGCCCGGTAGCACCGCACGCGCACGCGTGAGCAGCGCCTTGGTCACGGGCGCTCCCCCGACGAGCACCGTGCCCGCGAGGTGCGGCACTGCGCCCGCCTCAGTCGCGTCGAGCAGGGCCGTGACGTCCGCGGGCACGAGGAACGTCGACGGCGCCGGGCTCCGAGGCACCGCACCCGCCCGAACCTCCCTGGCCCGCGGCTCGCCGCGGCGCACGTCGCCCCAGCCGCCCTGGGCGACGAACGCGCGGACGTCGCGCCCGGGCGGGCGGCTCGGGATCGACCACGTCGCGCCCGCCAGGAGAGCGGGCAGGCCGAGCAGCATCTGGTCCGTGTGGACCACCTCGTCCGGCTCGAGCGCGTGCACACCGACGAGGAGGTGACTCGCGGCGGCGAGCGAGCCCACCGAGTGCACGACCGCGCGGGGGTCCGCCGTCGTGCCGGAGGTGAAGACGACGAGCGCCTCGTCGTCGGTGCCGCCCGGGAGCACGCCGTCGGCCCCGCTCCGGTGCACGCCGTCGGCCCCGGCTGCGAGCCGTGCGACCCGGACCGCGCCGCGCGGCACCCCGGGCAGTCGCAGGCCGGAGTAGAGGTGGCGAACGTCGAGCCGCGCGTACTCGGGCAGCAGGAGCCCCCGGGACCGGGCGATCGGGCGCAGCGGGCCGGTCGAGAGCGCGTAGAGCAGCGCCTCGGTCGCCGCGAAGCGCGGTGCGGCCGCGGCGCAGCGGGCCGCGAAGAGCTCGGGTGTGGACCCGGGGTCGACGAACACGATCGATCCCCCGGCGAGCACGGCGCCGAGCGCGAGGACGACGCCTTCCGGGCGAGGGCGGATCGAGAACAGCAGCCGGTCGCCTCGCTCGAGGCCCGCCGCTCGCAGCGCCGCGGCCGTGGCCGTCACCTGCCGTGCGAGCTCGCCGTAGGTGATCTCGCGGGGGCGGCGCGACCACGGGAGCGCGGGCCACCAGCGCAGCGCGACGGACCCCGGAGCCTGGGCGCAACGGTCGAGCACGTCGCCGGCGAGGTGCCCGCTCATGCCGCCTCCTGCGCCGGTGGCGCCGCGACGGCATCGCTCGAGTCGTCGCGGCCGGCCGCGACGACGAGGCTGCGGTAGGCCGGGATGAGAACCCCGCGAGCGACGCGCCGTCGGACGACGCGCACCGTGGCCCCCGCCTCGGCGACGGGCACGAGGGCGTCGAGCACCGCGTCGACCTGGGCCAGGGCGAGGGGCATGCCGAGGCAGAAGTGCGGTCCGGCCCCGAACCACAAGTGGCGGATCGCGGGGTCCACGGGCGCCTCGGGGTCGAACCGGCCGCCGGCCCGGCAGCACGAGAGGGTGGCGATGACGATGCGGTCGCCCGCTCGTACCCGCACCCCGGCCACGGTGGCCTCGGCACGCACCGAGCGCAGCATCGCGGGCGAGGGCACGGTGGTCCGCAGCGCCTCCTCCACGACGCGCGTGCGCAGCGCCGAGCCGGCCGGGGCGGCCAGGAGCCGGTCGAGCCAGCCCGCGTCCGCGGTGAGCGCGACGAGCCGCGGCACGAAGGACTGGATCGTCTCGGTCCCCGTGAGCACGAACGCACCGACGGCCCCGAGGGCCTCGCGCTCGCTCAGCCCGAGCTCGGCCATGCGGCCCGGCACGGTGGTGGGGTCGCCCGCCCGGTAGGCCTCGCCCGCGTGGCGCGTGAGACGACCGAGCACGGCCCGGGCGCGGCGCACCTGCCCCGGTGTCAGGCCGCGACGGTGGAGACGGACGAGCCCGACGATCTCGCGAGCCGCGGTGAAGGACTCCCGCACGGCGGCGTCGGTGGGCGGCAGCCCCGTCATGCGGCAGATCACGGTGCCCGCGAGCTGCTCGACCTCCCGGACGAGGTCGACGTGCTCGCCGGCGAGCAGACGTCGGGCGAGCGTACCGAGCGCCGCGTCGGCCTCGACCCGCGCGAGCTCGCGCACGGCCCGCGGCGTGAAGAGGCCAGAGAGCGCCCTGCGGAGGGCGGCGTGCTCGGCACCCTCCATGTTGAGCAGCACCGCGGGGCCGAGCACGGGGGTCCACAGGTCCGAGGGCGAGCCTGGGCCGACCTTCGAGAAGCGCTCGGTGTCGAGCAGCACCTCGCGGGCGAGGGTCGCGTCCGAGACGACCACGCCGATGCCGGGCACGCGCACCACCGGTCCGCGCCGCGCGACCGCCCGCATCGCGGGGTACACGACCGGGTGGGCCGCGCGCTGCACCCGTTCCTCGCGGCGCATCGCCCTCATCTGATGTCCACCACCTCGGGGCGGTAGCGGTGGTCGGCGTACCAGCCGAGGGTCCGCACGAGCCCCCACGCGTGCGCGCGCCGGGTCGAGGCCGCGACGACCACCTCGGGGTGCGCACCGTAAGCCGTCGTGAGGCGCCGCACCGCGTTGACGAGGGCGCGGTCCTCGTGGACGTCCTCGATCGCGGTGCGCGGGAAGCCACCGGCCCGCTCGTAGAGCTCCGCCGTGATGGCCATGTTGCAGCCCGGCGTCATGACGTACGGGCCGAGATACCCGGCGTCCCGGTTGCCGGGGCGGAAGCGCCCGAACGTGCTCGCGATCCACACCGCTGCGCGCAGCACGCCGTCGCGCACGTGCGAGACGGGCACGTCGTCGCGTCGGGGCACGAGCCTGCCCGCGACGAGCTCGTCCCCCGTCGCGAAGGCCTCGCGCACGCGGCGCGTCCACTCCGGCGGCGGGAGACAGTCGGCGTCGGTGCGCGCGAGGTGGGTCGCTCCGGCGGCGATCGCGGCGCGCATCCCCGTGTCGGCGGCGGCCCCCGTGCCCTTGAGCGGTTCGTGCACGAGCCGCCAGCGTCCCGCGCCCCATCGCTCGGCGGCCGCGCGGACGAGCGCGGCCGTGCCGTCCCTCGAGTCGTTGTCGACCACCACGAGGTCGAAGTCCCGGTCCTCCTGGTCCCGCAGCGCCTCGAGCGTCGCGGTGATCCCCGCCTCCTCGTCGAAAGCAGGGACGACGACGGCGAGCCTCACAGCCGCAGCACCGTCGCGCCGATCGAGATGCCCCCGGCAAGGCCGATGAGCACCACCACGTCGCCGGGCTCGACGCGCCCGGTCTCGAGCGCCGTCGCGAGCTGGAGCGGGAGCGTCACCGAGGCGACGTTGCCGTGCTCGGCGACCGTGACGATCGTGCGGTCCGCCGGGAGCCCGAGCGCCCGGTGCACGTCGTCGAGATACGCCACGGCGACCTGGTGGACGGCGACGAGCGCGACGTCGTCCCAGCCGAGACCCGCCCGGTCGAGCGCCTCGAGCACGACCTCGGGCCCGAGGGCGAGGAACGCCTCGCGCAGCCGCGACCCGTCGATCTCGAAGTACGTGCGCTCCAGGTCCCGGGGGAAGGCCGTGCCCCCGCCGGGGAGCATCCCGACGTCCCACTTGCTCGAGTCCGCACCGAACGCGCTCGCGAGGATCCCGCGGGGTGCGGGACCGTGGTCGTCGCGAGCGTCCCGTTCGGCCGCCGTCGTCGGACGCACGAGGAGCGCGGCGCCGGCGTCGGACATCGTGTAGCCCGCCGCCGAGGTCAGGTACGTCTCGCGGTCGGGGACGTCCCAGCGCACGGCCCGCGAGGGCGCCTCGCCGCTCACGACGAGCACCGCGCGGTAGCTCCCGGCGGCGATGAGCGCGTTCGCGACCTCGAGGGCGTTGAGCACGGAGTTGCACGCGTTCTTGACGTCCATGACCGGCGCCCGGACGCCGAGCTTCGCGGCCACGATGTGACTCGTGGCGGGCTCGACCATGTCCTGGCTCGCGGAGGCGAACAGCAGCAGGTCGACGTCGTCGGCCCCGATCCCCAGCTCCGCGAGCAGCTTGGCCGCCGCCGCGACGGCGAGGTCGGAGGCGTTCTGGTCGTCGGACAGCCGGTGCACGCGCCGCACCCCCGTGAGCCGGGACACCATGGGGATGCGGGGCGCGGCGTCGGGGCTGCGCCGGTGCAGCTCGCGCTCGGCCGCGGCGACGTCCACGACGTGCTCGGGCAGGTGGACGGCGACACCCGCGATCGTCGCGGCAGGCACGCGTGCTCCCGGCTCGAAGTCCATGTCGGGAGCCTAGGTCACGTGTCCGCCCCGCCGCGGACCGTCCACAGGTACCGCCCGGTCGCCCCGCACGCGCACCGCTTCGCGCACACTGTGGGTGTGCTGACCACCCGCCACGAGCTCTCGCTGCTGTTCCGAGCGCGTCCCGGGATGGCCGGGCTGCTCCTCGCGGGAAGGGCGATGGCCCGCACGGGTCGCACGATCACCCGCGTGCCGCAGATCGGGTGGGTCACGGCCGACCCCGTGGTGGGCCGGCAGATCCTCGGGGACCACCGCTCGTTCACGATCCTCGGCGAGGGCGGCGTCGGTCACCTGTGGGCGCAGATCCTCGGCGACTGGGTGCTCGACCTCTTCGACGGGCCGGGCCACCACGACCTGCGGTCCCGCTCGCGCGAGCTGTTCACCGAGGCGAGCTCGGCCGCGCTCGTGGACGACGCGTGGCGGCCCTCGCTCGATGCTGCGCGAGCGACGTTGCGTGACGGCGGCGAGGTCGACGTCGCGCGACTCGCCCGGGTCCTCGTGGGGCGCATGATGATCTCGCTGCTCGGCATCACCGCGCCAGAAGACCACCCCGAGCCCGGCACGTGGCCGCGCGACGAGGACGCGCTGCGGGCCTTCGGCACCGGTGAGCGCCTCGCCGCGATCGCCCTCGGCAGCGCGGGGAGCACGTACCTGAGCCCCGAGCAGGTCGCGGCGGGACGCGAGATCGTCGCCGAGCTCACGCGCGGTGTGCCCGAGGGCTGGCGCTCCGCGGGGCCCGAGCGGCTCCTGGGCCGGTGCCGCGAGCTGGGCCTGGGGCTCGAGGAGACGACGGGCCTCGCGAGCCTCCTCATGATCGCGGGGACGGAGACCTCCGCGAGCGCGATCGCCCGGACGGCGGCGCTCCTGATCGACACCGGAGAGCAGCACCGCATGCTCGCAGCGCTCGCCGCGGGCGAGGTCGTCACCGACACCGTGCGCGCGGGGGTCACGACGAGCATCGACATCGTCGAGTCGGCCGTGCGCGAGGGGCTGCGCATGACGAGCCCGGCGTCCGTGATCGGGCGCGGGGTGGCCGCCGACGTCGAGGTCGCGGGACGCCGCCTCTCCGAGGGCGAGCGCGTCATGATCCTCACGTGGTCCGCGAACTCGCACGTGGGCCCGTTCCGCGTGGACCGGCCCTACGTGCGCGAGACCCGCCAGCTCTGGTTCGGGGCGGGCCGCCACCTGTGCCTCGGTGCGGCCCTCGCACGCGCGGAGATCGCGGCCGTGCTGCACACCTTGTGGGACGACGGCGTCCCGCTGCGCATCACGAGCCGACGCGCCCAGCGCCGCGCCCTGATCCCGAACTACTCCCGCCTCGTCCTCACCCGGGCCGATCGGTAGCGAGCTCGAGCTCCGCCACGACCGGCAGGTGGTCGCTCCCCCGGCGCTCCGCGTCGCCCGTGGGCACCCGGACAACCCGCACGATGACGTCGGGGCTCACGAGCACGGCGTCGATGCGGTGCTGCGGGCGGTGCGCGGGGAAGGTGAGGTCGCCCGAGGGATCGGCGTCGGCCACCGTGGGCGCGAAGCGCGCCCACACGGGACCGGTGGGCGGTTCGTTGAGGTCGCCGAGCAGCACCGTGGGTCCGGGGCGGCCGGCGAGGCGGGCCAGGATCTCGTCCGTGTGCCGCAGTCGCTCGGCGGGGTCGAGCGCGAGGTGGACGACGACGACGCGCATACCGCCGAGCCGCGCCACCACGACCCCACGCCGCGCCCACCAGCGCCGCACGATCCGCGAACCCCACCAGCGCAGCCGCAGCACCTCGACGTCCTCGGCCGGGCCCAGTCGCGGGGCCGCGAGGAGCGCCGTGGTCCGCGCGCCCTTGCCCGCGAGGACCACCCGCAGTCCCGCCGCCCGAGCGAAACGACGCAGCCGCGCCCTGCCCCACGGTGCGCGCGGCGGTTCCTGCACCCCGAGCACGTCGGGATCGGCGGCGCGCACGGCGGCCGCCGCGGCCCGCGGGTCCACCGTGAGGCGCAGCAGGTTGTAGGACATGACACGCACGGTGGTCACCACCCGTGGACCTAGACGAGCACCGCTCCCTTGCTCGCGGACTGGACGAGCTTGGCGTACTTCGCGAGCACGCCGCGCGTGTACTTGTGCGGCAGCGGGGTCCAGCCCTCGTGCCGCGCGGCGAGCTCCGCGGGGTCGACGAGCAGGTCGAGGGTCGCGTTCGCGACGTCGAGCCGGATGCGGTCGCCGTCGCGCACGAAGGCGATGGGCCCGGCGTCGACGGCCTCGGGCGCGACGTGCCCCACGCACAGTCCCGTGGTGCCGCCCGAGAACCGGCCGTCCGTGAGGAGCAGCACGTCCTTGCCGAGCCCTGCGCCCTTGATCGCGCCCGTGATCGCCAGCATCTCGCGCATGCCGGGACCGCCCTTGGGGCCTTCGTAGCGGATGACGACGACGTCGCCCGCGGTGATCGTGCCGTCCTCGAGGGCGTCCATCGCGGCGCGCTCCCTGTCGAAGACGCGCGCCGTGCCCTCGAAGACGTCCGTGTCGAAACCGGCCGACTTCACGACGGCGCCGTCGGGCGCGAGCGAGCCGCGCAGGATCGTGATGCCACCGGACTTGTGGATCGGGTTGTCGAGGAAGCGCAGGATCTTGCCGTCGGGGTCCGGCGGGTTGATGTCGGCGAGGTTCTCCGCCATCGTCTTGCCCGTCACGGTGAGGCAGTCCCCGTGCATGAGCCCGGCGTCGAGCAGCGCCTTCATGATCACGGGCACGCCGCCGATGCGGTCGACGTCGTTCATGACGTAGCGGCCGAAGGGCTTGAGGTCACCCAGGTGCGGCACGCGCGCCGCGACCCGGGAGAAGTCCTCGAGCGTGAGCTCGACCTCCGCCTCGTGGGCGATCGCGAGCAGGTGCAGCACGGCGTTCGTCGAGCCGCCGAAGGCCATGACGACGGCGATCGCGTTCTCGAAGGCCTCCTTCGTCATGATCTGGCGCGCCGTGATACCGCGGCGCAACAGCTCGACGACGGCCTCGCCGGAACGCTGGGCGAAGTTGTCCCGCCGCCGGTCCGCGCTGGGCGGGGCCGCCGATCCCGGGAGAGACATGCCGAGCGCCTCCGCGACCGAGGCCATCGTGTTCGCCGTGTACATGCCGCCGCACGCGCCCTCACCGGG
>CAZECM010000094.1:0-6105 GCA_964510785.1 uncultured Cellulomonadaceae bacterium
GGAGGACGTCATCTTCGCCGGCACCACGGGCCGCCCGCCGCTCGGCCGCGCCGAGGTCGCGCTCACGATCGACAACACGGACGGTGCGCTGCCGATCGAGTACACCGAGGTCACGATCTCGCGCACGCTGTTCCGCAGCGGCGGGAGCGAGTACGCGATCAACGGGCAGTCGTGCCGGTTGCTCGACATCCAGGACCTGCTCTCCGACTCGGGGCTCGGTCGGGAGATGCACGTCATCGTCGGTCAGGGCCAGCTCGACGCGATCCTGCGCGCGACCCCGGAGGAGCGCCGCGGCTTCATCGAGGAGGCCGCCGGGATCCTCAAGCACCGCAAGCGCAAGGAGAAGGCGCTCCGCAAGCTCGAGGCGGTCCAGGCCAACCTCACGCGGCTCGGGGACCTGACCGGCGAGATCCGCCGCCAGCTAGGCCCGCTCGGCAAGCAGGCCGAGGTGGCGCGCAAGGCCCAGGTGGTCCAGACCGACGCCCGCGACGCCCGCGCACGGCTCCTCGCGGACGACCTGCACCAGCTCACCGAGGCGATGGCCAAGGAGATCGCCGACGAGTCGGCCGTGCTCGCCCGCCGCGAGGAGGTGCAGGAGGCGCTCGACGCCGCCCGCCGCCAGCTCGGTGCCCTCGAGCAGGAGGCCGCCCGTGCCGCCCCCGCCCTGACGGAGGCGAGCGAGACCTGGTACCGGCTCTCCGCCGTGCGCGAGCGGTTGCGCTCGACGCAGATCCTCGCGGACGAGCGCCGTCGGCTGCTCGGTGCCGCACAGGCCGAGGCCATCCCGGCGAGCGATCCCCAGGACCTCGACGCGCAGGCCGAGCGCGTGCGAGCGAGCCAGGCCGAGCTCGAGGCCGAGGCGGGTGCCGCACGCACCGCGCTCGAGGCCGCCGTCGCGCACCGCAGCACCTCCGAGAACGAGTCCGCGGAGGCCGAGCGCTCGCTCGCCACTGCCCTGCGGGCCGTCGCCGACCGGCGAGAGGGTCTCGCGCGCCTCGCCGGGCAGGTCGCCGCGCGCCGCAGCCGCCTCGAGGCCACGGAGGCCGAGGTGGGCCGGTTGCGGGCCACCCTCGCGGAGGCCGAGCACCGGGGCGCACGGTCCTCGCAGGACTTCGCGGCGCTCGAGACGCAGGTCGCGGGTGTCGAGGAGGGTGAGGAGGGGCTCGACAAGGCGCACGAGGAGGCCACCGAACGCGTCGAGGCGGCCAAGGCCGGGCTCACCGAGCTCGAGACCGACCTCTCCACCGCGGAGCGGGACCGTGCCACCGTCGCGGCCCGCATCGAGACGCTCGAGCTGAGCCTCACACGCAAGGACGGTGCCGGAGCCCTGCTCGGCGCGGCCGACGGCGGCACCCTCGGCTCGCTCGCCGCGCTGCTGTCCGTCTCCCCGGGCAGCGAGGAGGCGATCGCCGCGGCGCTCGGACCGGTCGCCGATGCCGTCGCGGTCGAGTCCGTCGCGGCAGCGGTCGACGCGATCCGCAGGCTCCGGGACGACGACGCGGGCCGCGCGCACCTCGTCATCCCCGCGGGCTCCGACGCCGCGGAGGTGGCCGGTCCGCTCCCCGCGGGGGCCGTCGCCGCGACGAGCCTCGTCGAGGCACCCGCACACCTGCGTCCCACCGTGGTGGCGCTGCTCGCGGGCGTCGTCGTCGTCGACGACCTCGTCGGGGCGCAAGAGGTACTCACGGCCCGGCCCGAGCTCCTCGTCGCGACGCGTGGCGGCGACCTGCTCTCCGCGACGCGCGCCGCGGGCGGATCCGCGGGTGCACCGAGCGTGCTGCACCTGCAGGCAGCGCTCGAGGAAGCGCGAGCCGCGCACGAGGACGCCGTGGCCCGCGGTGAGCGCGCCCGCTTCGCGATGGCCGCGGCCCAGACGGAGCTCGCGGCCGCCGAGGAGGTCCACCAGGAGACGCTCTACCGCTTGCACCAGTCGGACGCCGCGCTTGCCGCCGTCGCCGAGCAGCTCGGCCAGCTCGGTGCGGCCGTGCGCGCGGCGAACGCCGAGGCGGAGCGGGCGCGGGCGTCCCTCGAGGAGGCGTCCCGCACGCTCGAGACTGACCAGGCGGAGCTCGCGGAGCTCGTCACGCGGCTCGAGGCCGCGGAGGCGGACCCGGCCGAGTCGGCCGACGTCATCGCCGGGCGCACGCAGGAGCGTGACCGGCTCGCCGAGCTCGCGGCGGCGGCGCGGTCGCGCGAGACGGAAGCGCGGCTCGCCCTGCGCACCCTCGAGGAGCGGGTGCGTGCGCTCGCGAACCGGGCCGAGTCGCTCGAGCGGGCTGCGGAGTCCGAGCGCGAGGCACGCGAACGGGCTGCGGAGCGCGAGCTCGTGCGGGTGCGCCAGGCCGCGGTGGCCGCCGCCGTCTCCGAGGGTGCCCGGCGCGCGCTCGTGCTGATCGAGGGTTCGCTCTCGCGATCGAGCTCCGAGCGCGAGCGCGCCGAGGAGGCCCGCACCGTGCGCGAGGGCGAGCTGACCAAGGTTCGTGCCCGGGCTGACGAGCTCGCCCGCGAGATGGCACAGCTCACGGACGTGGCGCACCGCGACGAGGTCGCCCGGGCCCAGCAACAGCTCCGGCTCGAGCAGCTCCAGGACCGCTCCGTCGAGGAGCTCGGCACGGACCCGGCGGACCTGCTCGCCGAGTTCGGACCGGAGCAGCCCGTGCCCGTGAACCTGCCACCGGGGGAGGAGTTCGACACCGGCTCGCCCACGTCCGTGCCCTACGACCGTGAGGAGCAGACGAAGAGGTTGCGCGCCGCGGAGCGTGCCCTCGCCCTGCTCGGTCGGGTCAACCCGCTCGCGCTCGAGGAGTTCGCGGCGCTCGAGGAGCGCCACCAGTTCCTCACGACCCAGCTCGCGGACCTCAAGAAGACCCGGGTCGACCTGCTCGAGATCGTGCGCGAGATCGACGAGCGCGTCGAGGTGATCTTCGCCGAGGCCTACCGGGACACCGCGGCCCAGTTCGAGCGCATCTTCCCGCGGCTCTTCCCGGGCGGCGAGGGTCGGCTCGTCCTGACCGAGCCCGAGAGCTGGCTCACCACGGGGATCGACGTCGAGGCGCGCCCCGCGGGCAAGAAGGTCAAGCGGCTCTCGCTGCTCTCGGGCGGCGAGCGCTCGCTCACGGCCGTCGCCATGCTCATCGCGATCTTCAAGGCCCGCCCGAGCCCGTTCTACGTCATGGACGAGGTCGAGGCGGCTCTCGACGACGCGAACCTCGGCCGGCTGCTCGACATCTTCTCCGAGCTGCGCGAGGACTCCCAGCTCATCGTCGTCACCCACCAGAAGCGCACCATGGAGATCGCCGACGCGCTCTACGGCGTGACGATGCGCGGCGACGGCGTGACGACCGTCGTGAGCCAGCGCATGCGCGAGGACTCGGACTAGTCCAGAAGCTCTGCGGGGTCCGCAGCGCTCAGGTGGTCGATCGGCGCCGAGCCGGGACTCGTCGCCGCGAAGCTGCCGTCGTCGGACACCGCATAGATGCCCGCGGGCCCGGCCAGCGTGTTGAACGCGCCGTCGGATCGGCTCGTTGCGAAGAGGAGACAGCGCTCGCCGGGCTCGAGGATCGGTGCGCCGTGGGCACCGGGCCGGTCTGGGCTCCAGGGGCTCCCGTGCACGCGCCGAGAGCGAGTGCGGCGGCGCACGTGAACGCGGTGGTCGCTCGACTGCGAGCAAGCATGGTGGTCGCTTCCGGTCAGGACTGGTCCGGCGAGCGTAGTCCCGTGAGGTGAAGGTTGTGTGCGGGCCTCGCGGCAGGCCTCTCCCGCGGGTGCGGGCGCCCGAATCGTCACGGACACTGGTCGTATGCGTGTTCTCGTGATTCCCGTCGTCGTCGCAGTGATCGTCTCCCTCCTCGTCGTCGTAGCAGCCGCCTTCGCGAGCCCCGAAGGGCAGGGGTTCCGCGCGTTCTTCCGCGACCTGCGTGCCGGCTTGTCCGACCGCTTCGGCGCCGGTCGCGCCACCCGTACCCCCGATGCCGAGCCCGTCGACACGAGCCTCGAGGACTTCTTCGCCGCCACGGCCACCGACCAGGACGCCTACGTCGCGGCCGACGGCCTCGCGAACACCATCGAGAGCGTCGTCGACGGTGTCACGGCGCGCGCCCGCCGCTAGGTCGTCCCGTCGCGCGTGAGCCTGCGAGACTGAGCCGGTGATCGACCAGATTCCTGACCTCGTCCTGTTCGGTGTGCCGGCGCTCGTCGTCGTCGGCGCCCTCGTCGGCCTCCTCGCCCGGCGTGGCCGAGGCGGGCGGGGTGAGGGGCGCCCCGAGGCGCCCAGCACGCCGTCGACGACCTTGTCCGACGACGATGCGCCCGCGACCGCTCCCACCGAGCTCGATGAGCCGCCGCTCGCCGCGGCCGGGCCGGCGCTCGAGACCGCGCCGCCCGCCGAGCCCGAGACGCCGGAGCCTGTCGCGGGCCGGCTGCAGCGCCTGCGCGCCCGCCTCGCCCGCTCCGGCTCCCCGCTCGGCGCGAAGCTCCTCGACGTGCTCTCGCGCGACACGCTCGGCGAGGACGAGTGGGACGAGCTCGAGGAGACGCTCCTGCTCGCCGACGTCGGCGCCGGACCCACGGGCGAGCTCGTCGACGCGCTGCGCACCGAGGTCAAGGTCGGCGCTGCGCGGGACACCGCCACGGTGCGCGCCCTGCTGCGCGAGCGGCTCGTCGAGCTCGTCGACCCCACCCTCGACCGCTCGCTGCACCTCGACGGGGCCGACGGCGCACCGGCCGTGGTGCTCGTCGTCGGCGTCAACGGCACGGGCAAGACGACGACGGTCGGCAAGCTCGCGCGCGTCCTCGTGGCCGAGGGCAAGCACGTGCTCCTGGGTGCGGCCGACACCTTCCGCGCCGCCGCGGCGGACCAGCTCGAGACGTGGGGCTCCCGGGTGGGGGTCGCCACCGTGCGCTCCGACAAGGACGGTGCCGACCCGGCCTCCGTCGCGTTCGACGCCGTGCGGCGCGGGCGCGAGGAGGAGGCCGACGTCGTGCTCGTCGACACGGCGGGCCGGCTGCAGAACAAGGCGGGGCTCATGGACGAGCTCGGCAAGATCACGCGGGTCATCTCGCGCGAGGCGCCCATCAGCGAGGTCCTGCTCGTGCTCGACGCGACCACGGGTCAGAACGGCATGAACCAGGCGCGCGTCTTCGCCGAGGTCGCGGGGGTCACCGGCATCGTGCTCACCAAGCTCGACGGGACGGCCAAGGGTGGCATCGTCGTGGCCGTGCAGCGCGAGCTCGGCGTGCCCGTGAAGCTCGTGGGCCTGGGCGAGGGCCCGGACGACCTCGCCCCCTTCGAGCCGGGCGACTTCGTCGACGGGCTGCTCGGCGACTGAGACGCCGGCGTCCGACCCGCGGACACCTCGCGTCACGCAACGTTTACGCGGGCGGCCCGGTTGTCACACCGCTGTAACACGCGTGGCCGCCCACCGAAACGGCTCTCCGTGAACGTTGTCCCCGACCGGTCGAGGGGCCGGCGAGGGAGAGGCGATTCATATGTTGGATACCGGAGTGACCGCGTGGATGCTGACGTCAGCATCGCTCGTTCTCCTGATGACACCAGGACTTGCGTTCTTCTACGGCGGCATGGTGCGCGGCAAGTCCGTGCTGAACATGATGATGCTGTCGTTCGGCGCGATGGCCGTCGTCGGAGTGATCTACGTGTTGTGGGGCTGGTCGATGTCGTACGGCGAGTCCATCGGGGGCATCGTCGGCAACCCGTTCGACCAGTTCGGGCTCGGGGGCAGCTTCGACGAGATCGCGTATCTCGACGACGCTGAGACGATCTTCATGCCCACGATCGTCGACGTCGGCTTCCAGGCCACGTTCGCGATCATCACCGTTGCCCTGATCTCCGGCGCCCTGGCCGAGCGGATCAAGTTCTCCGCGTGGCTGATCTTCGCCGGACTGTGGGCGACGTTCAGCTACTTCCCGCTCGCCCACATGGTGTGGGGTGGCGGCCTGCTGAGCGACGAGGGACCGTTCGCGTCGATCGCCAACCCGATCGACTTCGCGGGAGGCACGGTCGTCCATATCAACGCCGGTGTGGCGGCGCTCGTGCTGGCGCTCATCGTCGGCAAGCGCAAGGGCTTCGGCAAGGAGCCGATCCGCCCG
>CAZECM010000094.1:6115-11673 GCA_964510785.1 uncultured Cellulomonadaceae bacterium
GTCATGCTCGGTGCCGCCCTGCTGTGGTTCGGCGGGTTCGGGGTCAACGGCGGCTCGGCCTACGGCGCCGACGCGGCTGCTGGTCTTGCCTGGGTCAACACGACCACGGCGACCGCCGCAGCGATCGGTGGCTGGCTGCTCACCGAGCGTCTCCGGGACGGCAAGGCGACCTCGCTCGGTGCCGCGTCCGGCATCGTCGCGGGCCTCGTCGCGATCACCCCGGCAGCGGGCGACGTCTCGCCGATCGGCGCGATCCTCGTGGGTGCCGTCGCCGGTGTCCTCTCGGCCCTCGCGGTCGGGCTCAAGTACAAGTTCGGCTACGACGACTCGCTCGACGTCGTGGGCGTCCACCTCGTGGCCGGCCTGTGGGGCACGCTCGCCCTGGGTCTCGTCGCGACGGACGGCCGCGGCCTGTTCTACGGTGGTGACTTCAGCCAGCTCGCCGTCCAGGCGATCATCGTGGCCGTCGCCATCGCGTTCTCGGCGGTCGTGACCGTCATCCTGGGGCTGGCGATCAAGTACACGATCGGGTGGCGGGTCTCCGAGGAGGCCGAGGAGCGCAGCATCGACCTCGCCGAGCACGGCGAGGCCGCGTACGAGTCCATCGGTGCCCGTGTCCTTTCGGAGGTGAAGTGATGACGAAGCTCATCACCGCGGTGATCCAGCCGCACAAGCTCGATGATGTGAAGTCCGCGCTCGAGGCGGCGGGTGTCCGTGGCCTGACGGTGAGCGAGGCGAGCGGCTACGGCCGGCAGCGGGGCCACACCGAGGTCTACCGCGGCGCGGAGTACACCGTGGATCTCGTGCCCAAGGTCCGGGTGGACGTGCTCGTCGCGGACGAGGATGCCGCAAGCATCGCCCAGGCCGTGATCGGTGCCGCGCAGACCGGCAAGATCGGTGACGGCAAGGTGTGGATCGTGCCCGTCGAGGACGTCGCCCGGGTCCGCACCGGCGAGCACGGGGACGAGGCGCTCTAGCACCATGACGGAACGACCGCTCGATGCGGTCGGGAGTGGTTCGCAGGAGGTCCCGCACCCCGCCATCGGGGTGCGGGACCTCCGCCGCGCCAGGCTCGACCTCGCCGCCGTCCCGCTCGCCCGCGCCGCCCGGCGGGACGAGGGCGCGCGGCTGGTGGACGAGGCGCTCGCGGCGTTGTGGCGCGACGCGACCGGTGAGCTGCGCACCACGGAAGGCATCGCCCTGGGTGCCGTCGGCTCGCTCGGCCGCGGGGACCTCGGGCCGGCGAGCGACCTCGACCTGCTCCTCGTCCACGACGGCCGCACGCATCGCGAGGCGGAGATCGCCCGGGTCGCCGAGCGGCTCTGGTACCCGATCTGGGACGCGGGGCTCGACCTCGACCACGCGGTGCGCACGCTCACCCAGTGCCGCACGATCGCGTCGAAGGACCTCCCGGCGGCCGTCGGGCTCCTCGACCTGCGTCACATCGCCGGCGACGGCGCGGTCATCCACCGGGCGCAGTCGGCCGTGCTCGCGGACTGGCGCGACTCGACGCGCCGTCGGCTGCCCGAGCTCGCCGCCTCCGCGCGCCGCCGCGCCGAGCGCCACGGCGAGCTCGCCTATCTCATCGAACCGGACCTCAAGGAGGCCCGCGGCGGCATCCGGGACGCGATCGTGCTGTTCGCGCTCGCGGCGACGTGGATCGCCGACCGTCCGCACGGCGCCGTCGACGAGGCCTACGCGTACCTGCTCGACGTGCGTGACGAGCTGCAGGCCGTCGCGGGTCGGCACACCAACCGGCTGCTCCTCGTCGACGCCGACGCCGTTGCCGACAGGCTGGGACTCGCCGACCCCGACGAGCTGCTCGCCCACCTCGCGGAGGCCGGCCGAACCGTCTCGTACGCGCTCGACACGACGCTGCGGCGCGCACGCCAGGCCCTCCAGACGCCCCGGCGGCCCGTGCTCGTGCGGGGTCGGCGCGGTGCGCCACGGCTGCGCTCGGTCGCGGAGGGCCTCGTCGAGCACGACGGCGAGCTGGTCCTCGCGGCGGGCATCCGGCCCGCGGACGATCCCGTGCTGGCGCTGCGTGCCGCCGCGACGGCCGCGCGCACGGGCCTGACGCTCTCGCCCGTCACGATCGGCTCGCTCACCGAGTCCCCGCCGCTGCCGGACCCCTGGCCCCCAGCCGCGCTCGCGTCGCTGCACGCGCTCCTCGCGACCGGGTCCGCGCAGGTGCCGGTGTGGGAGGCGCTCGACCTCGCGGGGCTCGTGACGCGGTGGATCCCCGAGTGGGAGCACGTGCGCAACCGGCCGCAGCGCGCACCGATCCACCGGCACACGGTCGATCGGCACCTCGTGGAGGTGGCCGCGCAGTCGGCGGGGCTGCGCAAGGTCGTGCGGCAGCCCGAGGTCCTCGCGCTCGCGGCGCTCCTGCACGACATCGGCAAGCGGCCGGGCGTCACGGACCACGCCGCGGAGGGGGCGCGGCTCGCTCCCGAGATCCTGCGAAGGATGGGGGTGCCCGACGACGACGCCGCACTGGTGACCCTTCTCGTGCGCGAGCACCTCGTGCTCTCCACGCTCGCCACGATGCGCGACCCCGAGGACCCGGCGACGGCAACCGAGCTCGCCGGGGCCGTGGGGCACGACGTCCGGGCCCTCGAGCTGCTGCGCGCGCTCACCGAGGCGGACACGGCCTCCCTCGGCCCCAAGGTGTGGACCACGTGGCGTCGCACCCTCCTCGACGAGCTCACGAGCCGCACGCGCGCCCACATCATCGCTCGGCCTGCTCGCTGAATCGTGCGGAGCCTGCGCGGCGGGGGGCGCTCTCGGTGCTCGTCGCGGGGCGTTGTCGATGCTCGTGGAGGGCGCTGCTCCTCTGGTTGGGGTGATTGTCGGTGGCGTGTGGGAGGGTGGATTCATCCCGATTGAACCCGTTGCACCACTTGCGTTGATTCGGGGAAGTATGCGATACTCGTACATACGTTGCATTCGAGAGTTGGGGGAGGGATGGGAATGACGACGACGGACACCGGCGCGCTGCCCCACCCCGTCTCACCGGCGGCGGTGGTCGTGCCCGAGTCGCTGCGCGAGGTGGCACAGTTCCCCGCTGATGCACCCACGGACGTGCAGGCCCAGGTGTGGGTCCGGGTGCTGGCTCTAGCGGCCCGTGAGCTCGCCGGGTGCACACGCGGGGCCGACACCTGGTCGGCTCCGGCGCAGTCGGAGGTCGTGGACACGCTCGATGAGGTGGCTCGGCTGACCGTCGTGGCCAAAGCCCCCGTGCTCGCCGCCCAGGAAGCCCGCGGAGCATGGCGCACTCCTGGGGTGCGGGACTTCGCGGACTACCGGGCCAAGACCACCCGCGCGGGCAAGGGCGCCGCGCGCCGTGAGGTCGACGCCGGGCGCACCGTGCACGCCCTCGACGGCGGCCTCGACGCCCTCGCTGACGGGACACTGACGCCCGCGCACGTGGACAAGCTCGCCACGATCGCCGGCAAGCTCCCCGAGGACCGGAAGGACGCGTTGCTCACCGGGGCGGGAGCGCAGAAGATCAAGGACCTGGCCCACAAGCATGATGCGGGCAGGTTTGCCGGGAAGGTCGAAGACCTCGCCGCGGCCATGTCCGCCCAGGACGTCCAGGACGCCCACGACACAGCACGCGCCCGCCGTCACCTGCAGTTGACTCCCACCGGGGACGGGACCACCCGCATCAGTGGTCAGGTGGACGACCTTGCTGCGCACACCATCAGGCTCGCCCTGGAAGCCGCCACTCCCCGCCCCGGGGTCGAGGACACCCGCACCGGTGGTCAACGCCACGCCGACGCACTCGTGGCCCTTGCCGAGACCGCCCTCACAGGCGCGAAGGCCACCGGCAACGCCCGCAGCCAGATCCTGATCACCATGAGCGAGCACACCTTCACCCACACCCGTCGCCACCTGCAGGCAGCCAGGCAAGCCGGACCCGACGGTGACGCGGCGGGCACCTGCGAGACCGCTCAGGACCTGGGACCTGCACCCGTGGTGCGCTACCAGGACGGCCCCCTGCT
Organism: uncultured Cellulomonadaceae bacterium; assembly: GCA_964510785.1. Taxonomy (GTDB): domain Bacteria; phylum Actinomycetota; class Actinomycetes; order Actinomycetales; family Cellulomonadaceae; genus JAAYZM01. The sequence continues at coordinate 10,123 of CAZECM010000094.1, forward strand.
CCCGTTGTCGGAGATCGGGCGTGCCCTGTGCGACTCCGACGTCGCGCGCCTGGTCATCGGCGCCGACTCCCATCCACTCGACCTGGGCCGCAGCGTGCGCTTGTTCACCGCCGCCCAGCGACGGGCGATCATTGCCCGCGACACCGCCTGCGCCTGGCCCGAGTGCACCATGCCCACCCGCTACAGCGAAGTCCACCACCTCGACTGGTACGACGACGACCACGGCCACACGGACACCCACCGAGGCGTCCTGGTCTGCTCCTTTCACCACCACGAACTGCACCGCCGCAACCTCGACCTCGTCCGTGACACCGGGCTGCGTCGAGCCGCAGGCCCACCCCGCGCCACCGGTCAAGGCATACCCCTGCCCGGCGACCCCGGCTACGAGCCACCGAAGTACACGCTCGTCCCTAGGTCACACACCCGCGCCGGGCGTGAGGAAGCCACCCGCGCACGCCTTCTCACCGAGGTGCGCGCCGACTCCACCGCGCGCAAAGCACGACGGGCGAGCTGAGGGGCGCCGCGGGGTAGGGGAGTGGCCCGCAGGAGACCTCGGTAGGCTGGGGCATCTCACAGTCCCGAACAAGTCCGCGAGGTTTCCCCCGGTGTTTGCCACGCTCTCCGACCGGCTCACGTCGACGTTCCGGCACCTGCGCACGAAGGGCAGGCTGTCCGAGACGGACATCGACGCCACCGTGCGCGAGATCCGCCGCGCGCTGCTCGACGCGGACGTCGCCGTCCCCGTCGTGCGCGAGTTCACGGCCGCGGTGCGCGAACGGGCGATCTCGGTCGAGGTGACCGGCGCGCTCAACCCCGCCCAGCAGGTCGTGAAGATCGTCAACGAGGAGCTCGTGACGATCCTCGGCGGCGAGGCGCGCCCGCTCGCGATGGCGAAGAACCCGCCCACCGTCATCCTCCTCGCCGGTCTGCAGGGCGCGGGCAAGACGACGCTCGCGGGCAAGCTCGCCGTCCACCTCAAGGGACTCGGTCACACCCCCGTGCTCGTCGCTGCGGACCTGCAGCGGCCCAACGCCGTCTCCCAGCTCTCCGTCGTCGCCGAGCGCGCCGGCGTGCCCGTCTTCGCCCCGCACCCGGGCATCACCCACGAGGCCGAGGCGCCCACGGGCGACCCGGTCGCTGTCGCACGCGAGGGCCTCGCGTTCGCGCAGGCCAAGCTGCACGACGTCGTCATCGTCGACACGGCCGGTCGCCTCGGTGTCGACACCGAGCTCATGGCCCAGGCCGCCGCGATCCGCGACGCCGTCGACCCCGACGAGACGCTCTTCGTGATCGACGCGATGACGGGCCAGGACGCCGTCCAGACGGCGCAGGCGTTCGCCGACGGCGTCGGGTTCACGGGCGTCGTGCTGTCCAAGCTCGACGGCGACGCGCGCGGTGGCGCGGCGCTCTCGGTCGCGTCCGTGACGGGTCGCCCCATCCTGTTCGCGTCCACGGGCGAGAAGCTCACCGACTTCGAGGTGTTCCACCCGGACCGCATGGCCTCGCGCATCCTCGGCATGGGCGACGTGCTCACCCTCATCGAGCAGGCCG
>CAZECM010000095.1:0-11564 GCA_964510785.1 uncultured Cellulomonadaceae bacterium
CGGCTGGGGTGAAAACCCGGCCCGGCGGATCCTCCGTGAGGCCCGCGTCGCCCTGCGGCCCACCCACCACGAACGAGCCGGTCGGGTTGGTCAGGAGTCGATAGCCCGTCGTGTCGAGGTCCGTGAGCTCGAGGACCGGGCCGACGACGTGCTCGCGGATCGCCTCCTGCAGCTCGTCCTGGCGCAGGTCAGGGTCGTGCTGCGTCGAGACGAGCACGGTGTCGAGCGCCACGGGGCGACCGCCGTCGTACGCGATCGTGACCTGCGTCTTGCCGTCGGGGCGCAGCCCCGGGACCGTGCCGTCCTTGCGGACCGCGGCGAGGCGCTCGGCGAGGCGGTGCGCGAGCCACACGGGCGTGGGCATGAGCACGGGCGTCTCGTCGGAGGCGTAGCCGAACATGAGGCCCTGGTCGCCCGCGCCCTGCATGTCGAGCGGGTCGAGGTCGTTCGCGTCCTCGCGCACCTCGAGCGCCTTGTCGACGCCCTGGGCGATGTCGGGCGACTGCTGGCCGATCGAGACGGACACGCCGCACGAGCTGCCGTCGAAGCCGATCTCGGAGGACGTGTAGCCGATCTCGCGGACCACCTGGCGAACGATCTGCGGGATCTCGACGTACGCCCGGTCCGTGGACACCTCGCCCGCGATGTGGACGAGGCCCGTGGTCACGAGCGTCTCTACCGCGACACGCGCGGTGGGGTCCTGCTCGAGGAGCGCGTCGAGGATCGCGTCCGAGACCTGGTCGCAGATCTTGTCCGGGTGCCCTTCCGTGACGGACTCGGAGGTGAACAGGCGCATGTCGGGCTCGGGCATGGTGCAGATCCTAAGGTGCGCGAGGGTCGCGGTGACAAGGGTGTCCATCGCGCGGCTCGCCGAGCGTGCCGGCCTCGTCCAAGCCAGAGCGGCCCCGTTGTGGGTGCCGACTCCTACGCTGTTCGCATGGATCGGGTCCACGAGCTCTCACGCGCGGACGCCCGCCGTGTCGCGGTGCGGGCGCAGCTCCTCGACGCCGCACGCCCGACGGACCTGCTCGCGGTCGCGCGCCGGCTCATGGTGGTCCAGCTCGACCCCATCAGCGCGGTGGCACCGAGCGCCGACCTGGTCTTCTGGGGTCGGCTCGGCGAGGCGTACGCGCCGCGTGACCGGCTCGACGCCGTCGAGGCCCAGGAGCTGATCGAGCTGCGAGGGCTGCTGCGCCCGGCCGAGGACATCGCGCTGTTCCGGGCCGACATGGATGCCTGGCCCGGTGAGGAGCCGCCCGGGTGGCGCCGCGCCGCGGCGGACTGGGTCGCCGCCAACGACGGCTGCCGTCGCGACATCCTCGAGCGCCTGCGCGGCGACGGCCCGCTGCCGATGAGCGAGCTGCCGGACCTGTGCGACGTGCCGTGGCGCTCGAGCGGGTGGAACAACAACAAGAACGTCACGATGCTGCTCGGACTCATGGTCGAGCGCGGTGAGGTCGCTGTCGCGGGCGGGTCCGGCCGCGACAGGCTGTGGGACCTCGCCGAGCGCATCTACCCCGACGTGCCCGTGCTGCCCGCCGCGCACGCGAGCCGCATGCGCGACGCACGTCGGCTCGCGTCGCTCGGCATCGCGCGCACCCTCGCTCCGGCGACCCCGCACGAACCCAACGACGTGGCGCAGGCGGGCGAGCCCGCCGTCGTCGACGGTGTGAAGGGACGCTGGCGCGTCGATCCCGCGTACCTCGATGGTCCGTTCGAGGGCCGTGCCGCGCTGCTGTCCCCGTTCGACCGGCTCGTCTACGACCGCAAGCGCACCGCCGAGCTCTTCGAGTTCGGCTACACGCTCGAGATGTACAAGCCGGCCGCGAAGCGCCGCTGGGGGTACTACGCGCTGCCGATCCTGTGCGGCGACCGCCTGGTAGGAAAGCTCGACGCGCGCACGGAGGACGACGCCGGCGTGTTCCGGGTTCGTGCCGTCCACGAGGACGCGCCGTTCGACACGGTGACCCGAGAAGCGGTCGACGCCGAGATCGAGGCCCTCGCGCACTGGCTCGAGCTCGACCTCGCGAGGTGACCCGTCGTCGTCGGAGGTCGGTCCTAGCCTGGGGGCATGAGTATCGACGTGGTTGCCGCCACGGGCAGGTTCGAGGACTTCGCGGCAGTGGTGGGCACGAAGCGGCCCGACGCCGGGGGTTGCTGGTGCATGAGCTACCGCGACTCGCGGGTGCCCAACCTCGAACGCCCCGACTACATGCGCCAGGAGTGCGAGTCGGCGCCAGGCCCCGGTGTGCTCGCCTACGTGGACGGCGAGGTCGCCGGCTGGTGCTCGGTCGCGCCGCGCAGCACCTACCGGCGGCTCATGCGCTCGCGCACCATCCCGTTCCTCGACGAGCGGGACGCCTGGAGCATCGTGTGCTTCGTGGTCCGTCCCGGGTATCGCGGCCAGGGCCTCATGCACCATCTGCTCGCGGGCGCCGTCGAGCACGCCGCGGCCCACGGGGCCGAGGTCGTCGAGGGCTACCCCGCCGAGACGGGCGGGACCCGCATCGACCTGATCTCCGGATACGTCGGGACGGTCGATCTGTTCGAGTCGGCCGGGTTCCACAAGGCCTCGCCGACGACGGCACACGCCGGGCACCGCGAACGCTGGCTCATGCGCCGCGAGCTCGCGGGCGGTTAGGCCACCGTTACGAGGACGCCTGGCCCGAATCGTCCCAGCCGGCCACGATCTCGCGCAGCGTGTCGGTCGCGCCCGGGGCCCAGCCGGGCGGCGGCGCGACGGCCGCGAAGCCGTCCGCGTACTCCGTCAGGAAGTTGTGCCCGTGCCCGTTGGGCGCCTCGCCGGCCACGAACAGGTCGATCGACAGCGCGAAGAACGTCGCGACGGGCACCCACCGCACCTCGGGGAGCACGTCGTAGCCGCGCGGCTCGCCCGCCCAGTCCGGCTTGGTGAAGATCAGGTCGGGGGACCACCAGGTCACGCCGTCCGAGGCGTGCTGCAGGTACACGACGCGCGGCGCGTCCCAGTCCTCACCGAGGGCGAAGAGGTCGAGCCCGGCGTTCTCCGCCGACGGCGTGCCCCAGCGGGCCCGCGTGCCGCCGTCGAGCACGGGTGCGATCTGCGGCGAGCCGGCCTCTCGCGCCGCGGTGAGCTCTTGCCACAGCGGCGTGAAGCCGGGCGTGCCGACCCAGAGTGCGCCGTCGACCCGTTCCGCGACGTCCTGGAGGCTCGCGAACGTGCCCTGCGAGCCGAACGAACCGAGGGAGATCCCGGCGACGTACAGCTTCGGGCGCGAGGCCTCGGGCAGCTCGAGCCAGCGGGCCCGGACGGTCTCGAAGAGCGTGCGCGCGGACTCGGCCGGCGTGGCACGGTCCCCCACGAAGGAGATCCAGCTCGGCAGGTAGGAGTACTGCATCGCGGCGATCGCGGTGTTGCCGCCCCACAGCGCCTCGAAGGTGCGGGAGAGCGCGGGGTCGACCCACCCGGTACCCGTCGTCGCGACCACGAGCAGCGCCTCACGGTCCCACGCGCCCGTCCGGTCGAGCTCGGCGACCACGAGCTCGGCCTGCGCATCGAACCCGTCGGCGCTCGTGAGTCCCGCGTACGCGCGGATGGGCTCGGCGACCTCGACGTCGGCCCCCGTCCGTTCGACGATGCCGGCGAGCTCCGCCGTCGGCCGCGTACCCGCGACGAAGCTGCGACCCTCGCGCCCGAGCGTGTCCCACGGTGCGGCCGAGTCCGGTGAGCCGGAGCTCTCCGGGCGGGTCGGTGCCTCGACACCCGCGTGCGTCTGCACGTCAAGCTCGCCGAACGAGGTGTTGAGCAGGGACTTCACCCCAGAGACCACGGTGCCGTTGACGAAGAGCACGGTCAGGACGACCACGATCGCCGCCGCACCGCCACGCGCCACCCCCGCGGGGAGCACTCGCCCGAGCTGGCGAGCCAGCAGGCGGCTCAGGCCGCGCAGGCCACGACCGACGCCGAGGAACACGAGTGCGAGCACGAGGGCGACCAGGACGACCGTGAAGGGCTGGGAGCCCTCCGACGGCGCCATGCCCATGACCTCGCGCAAGCGGGACTGCCACGCCGCGCTCACCACGAGGGAACCGGGTACGACGACGACGGCCACGACACCGAGCGCGATCCAGCCGCGACGCTTCGCGGTGGGCGTCCAGGACGGGCGCACCCCTACGAGCCGTGCCAGCCACACGACGAGGACAGTGAGCCCGTACCCGGAGATCGCCGCCGCGCCCGCGGCCGCGCCCTGGTAGAGCGTGGACCGCGGGGTGAGCGCAGGGCCGAGCGCCGCCGCGAACATCAGGAGTGCGACCGCGAGGCCCGGCCCGGAGAACGAGCCCAGGAAGGAACGCAGCGGTCGGGGCAGTCGCGGGAGGCGTGGCTTCGCTTCGGTCACCGGAGAACTGTGACAGATCTGCGGGCCTCCTCGTGCACCACGTCGCGCGCTTGGGACGGCACGCCCGACAAGGGACTTTCGTCCCCGACGACGGCGCGGACCCGAGTAAGGTCACGCTTACCTAACTTGGAGGGAAGCATCATGGCGAGGACTGCCCACGACCCGCCGGCCGGGACGGTGCCGCTCCCGCTCGCGGAGCGGCGCACCGAGGACCTCGCCGGTCACTGGCTCCTCGCCCGCCTCGGCAAGCGCGTGCTTCGTCCGGGCGGTGCCGGGATGACGCGTGCCCTGTTGCGCGACGCCGCGCTCGAGGGGGCCGACGTCGTCGAGCTCGCACCGGGACTCGGACGGACCGCGACGGAGATCGTCGCCGCTGGGCCCGCGAGCTACACGGGGGTCGACCAGGACGCCGACGCCGCCCGCATCGTGGCGCAGCTCGTCGCGGCGCACGGCACCTGCCGCACGGCCGAGGCGGACGCGACGGGGCTCGACGACGCGAGTGCCGACGTCGTCGTCGGCGAGGCGATGCTCACGATGCAGTCGGACCGCGGCAAGGCCAAGATCATCAGCGAGGCGGCGCGGCTCTTGCGGCCGGGCGGCCGGTACGCGATCCACGAGCTCGGCCTAGCACCGGACGACCTCGATCCCGAGATCGCCACCGAGATCCGCCGTGAGCTCGCCCGGTCCATCAAGGTCAACGCCCGCCCGCTCACCGCGGCGGAGTGGCGCACGCTCCTCGAGGACGCCGGCTTCGAGGTCGAGCAGGTCCGCACCGGGAAGATGGCGCTCCTGCACGTGCGCCGCAACCTCGCCGACGAGGGGCTCGGCGGCACCGTGCGGATCGTGCGCAACGTGCTGCGGGACTCCGATGCCCGACGGCGCGTCGTGGGGATGTGGCAGGTGTTCCACAAGCACCGCCGCTCGCTCATCGCCGTCTCGTTGATCGCCCGGGTTCCGGCGCACACCGCCGCGGGCGAGGAAGGCAGCTCGTGACCGAGAACCTCGTGATGACCGACGTCGCCACGCTCGCCGGCTTCGTCGAGATCCAGCCGGAGTCGACCGTCTCGCGCACGGTCCTCAAGGCCGAGGGGGCACGCGTCGTGCTCTTCGGCTTCGACGCCGGCCAGGTGCTCACCGAGCACACCGCCGCCGTCCCCGTGCTGCTCCAGGTGCTCGAGGGGCACCTGCGCATCACGGCCGCGGGCCGGACCGTCGATCTCGTCCCCGGCGGGGTGATCCACCTCGGCACGCGCCTCCCCCACGAGGTCGAGGCCGTCGAGCCGTCCAAGCTCGCCCTGACGATGCTCGACCCGCGCGTCACCTAGCTCGGCGAGAACCAGCCGGGAAGGTCCCCGACGGGCACCCCCGCCGCGAGCAGGAGCGCGAGGAGCAGGCGTGCCTTGCGCGCGTCGTGCCAACCAGCGGGCACGAGCCCCGCCGCCGCGAGGTCCACTCCCCCGCCCGGGTAGCCGTAGGTGGCCGTGTGGACGATCCCGGCGCCCGTGCGCGAGGCGATCACCACGGGGATACGTGTGGCGAGCTCGGCGAGCGGGGCCACGAGGTGCGGCGGCACGTTCCCGGCGCCGAGGGCCTCGATGACGAGCCCGTCGAAGCCGCGTCCGTCACGCACGAGGTCGACGACGGCGTCCAGCAGGCGACCGTCGTCGTCGAGGAGCACCGGGACCACCCCCACGTGCACCGCCGCGAGGGCCGCCGCGCTCACGGGCGGGACGGTACGGCGCTGCGCCGGGACGGCGAGCACGTGCACCTCGCCCTCGACCACCCAGCCGAGCGGACCGGTGTCCGCGGAGCTGAACGCGCCGGGTGACGACGCGCGGGACTTGCGCACGCGCGCGGCCGCGTGGATCTGCTCGTCGAACACGACGAGCACCCCCGCGCCCGCCGCCCGGGGTGACGCGGCCACCTGGACGGCCGCGAGCAGGCTCGCGGGTCCGTCCGCGCCCGCGACGCTCGCGGGCCGCATCGCTCCCGTCACGACCACGGGTGCCGGTCCGGGAAGCAGGAGGTCGAGGACGTAGGCCGTCTCCTCGATCGTGTCGGTGCCCTGCGTGACGACGACGGCGTCCGCCCCGCCGCCCAGCACCTCGGTGATCCGCTCGGCCGTGGCGAGCAGGTCCGCGAGCGTGAGGCCGGCGCTCGGTACCTGGCGCAGCTGCTCGGCGCGCACGTCCGCAACGGACCCGAGGCCCGGGGTCGCCTCCACGAGGTCGTCCGCGGTCAGCCGCGGCGTGACCCCGTCGCCGGGAGCGCCCGACATCGCGATCGTGCCGCCCAGGGCGATCACGTGGACCCGGGGGCGGTCCGGCACCACGGTCACGCGAGCCGCGTCGCGATTGTGCCCAGCAGGCCGCCCGCGACGTCGTCCTTCGAGCCGGTGGCGGACGCGACGACCTCGCCGGCCGCGTCGAGGATCGTGAGCGCCGTGGCCTGGTCGCCGAAGCCCTTGCCGTCCGAGACGTCGTTGACGGCGAGCAGGTCGGCACCCTTGCGCAGGGCCTTCGCCCGGCCGTGCTCGAGCACGGTCCCGTTCGCGTCCCCCGTCTCCGCCGCGAATCCCACCACGAGCAGCTTCTCGTGCGGGCGGTCGGTCACGAGCTCGGCGAGGATGTCAGGGTTCTCGACGAGCTCGATCGGTGCCGGCCCGGTGCCCGGGACCTTCTTGATCTTGTGGTCGACCAGCCCGGCGGGCCGGAAGTCGGCGACGGCGGCCGCCATGATCACGACGTCGGCGTCCGTGCTCGCCGTGCGTACGGCGGTGCGCAGCTCGGCCGTGGTCTCGACGGGTACGAGGTGGACGCCGTCGGGCACGGGAAGCGCCGTGTTGGCCGCGACGAGCGTGACGCGCGCCCCGCGCCGGGCGGCACTCTCGGCGAGGGCGAAGCCCTGCCGACCCGTCGAACGGTTGCCGAGGAAGCGCACGGGATCGAGCGGCTCACGCGTCCCGCCCGCGGAGACGACCACGTGCCGGCCCGCGAGAGACACGTCCGGGGCGTCCGACGACGGTGCTCCCGGGACGAGTGCCAACGCCGCCGCGAAGATCTCTTCGGGCTCGGGCAAGCGCCCCGGCCCGGTGTCCTCGCCGGTGAGGCGCCCGGACGCCGGCTCGAGCACGTGCACCCCTCGCGACCGCAGCGTCTCGACGTTGGCCTGCGTGGCGGCGTGCAGCCACATCTCGGTGTGCATCGCGGGGGCGAACAGCACGGGGCACGTCGCCGTGAGGAGCGTCGAGGTGAGCAGGTCGTCGGCCCGGCCGGCGGCCGCCCGCGCGAGCAGGTCTGCCGTCGCGGGGGCGACGATCACGAGATCGGCCGACTTGCCGAGCGCGACGTGCGGCACCGCGTGAGCGTCCTCGAAGACGCCAGTCGCGGCGGGCTCGCCCGAGAGCGCCTCCCACGTGGCACGCCCCACGAACTCGAGCGCGGCCTGCGTCGGGATGACGCGTACCGAGTGCCCCGCCTCGCGCAGCTGGCGCAGCAGGAGGATCGACTTGTACGCGGCGATGCCGCCGGCGACGCCGAGGACGACGCGCACGGGGCCGGTCAGGCTTCGGGAGCGGGCTCGACCGTGAGGAGGCCCGCGTTGATCTCGCGCATGGCGATCGACAGCGGCTTCTCCTGGTGACGCGTCTCGACGAGCGGGCCCACGTACTCGAGCAGACCCTCGTTGAGCTGCGAGTAGTAGGCGTTGATCTGACGCGCGCGCTTGGCGGCGTAGATCACGAGGGCGTACTTCGAGTCCGCCTTGTCGAGCAGCTCGTCGATGGGCGGGTCGGTGATGCCCTGCGGTGCAGCGACGGTTCCAGCCAAGGGGTGCCTCCGGGGTTCAGCTTGTGTAAGACCAACGGACAAGTCTACCCGTCGGCGCCCTGCATGACCTGCACCAGCTCGTCGGTGGCGCGCTGCACGTCGTCGTTGACGATGACGTGGTCGAACTCGTCGGCGGCCGCGAGCTCGATGCGCGCCGTCTCGAGGCGCCGTTCACGCTCCTCGGGACCCTCCGTGCCGCGGCCGACGAGCCGCCGCACGAGCTCGTCCCAGCTCGGCGGTGCGAGGAACACGAAGCGCGCGTCGGGCATCGCCTCGCGCACCTGACGGGCCCCCTGCAGGTCGATCTCGAGGACGACGGGCTCCCCCGCCGCGAGCCGCTCCTCGACGGGCGCGCGCAACGTGCCGTAGCTGTTGCGCCCGTGCACCACGGCCCACTCGAGGAACTCCCCCGCCTCGATCGCGGCCGCGAACGCCGCGGGGCCGATGAACCGGTAGTGGACGCCGTCGACCTCTCCCGGACGCGGGGGGCGCGTCGTCGCGGAGACCGACAGCCAGATGTGGGGGTAGCGCGCGCGCAGGTCTGCCGAGACGGTCCCCTTGCCGACGGCTGTGGGACCTGCGAGCACGGTCAGCCGAGCGGGCCCGGCGGTCAGCCGAACCTCTCGATCAGCGCAGCCTGCTGGTGCGGACCGAGCCCGCGCACGCGGCGCGTCTCGGAGATCCCGATCTCGGCCATGATCGCGCGCGCCTTGACCTTGCCGACCCCGGGGAGGGACTCGAGCAGCGAGACGACCTTGAGCTTGCCGATCACGTCGTCCGTCTGACCCGTGTTGATGACCTCCGAGAGCGAGCCCTGGGAGTACTTGAGCCTGTTCTTCACCTCGGCGCGCGCCTGGCGTGCCTTGGCGGCCTTCTCGAGCGCTGCCGCTCGCTGTTCGGGGGTGAGAGGGGGAAGAGCCACGCGGGATCACCTTCTCTTTCGCTGGGTGGTACTGAGAACCTAGCCATCAACTTCGCAGGTCGGCAACAGGACTAGCCCCTGAGTGCCGTCGTGATGTCGGCCCGGGCCTGCTCTGCGGCGGCACGTAGCGCCTCCGGATCCGGTCCCTGCCACAGTACGGCGCGGGACGTCGAGGCGAGCACCTGGGTACGCGCTTCGCCGAAGACGTCGGCGAGCTCGGCGGCCGTGGCACCCTGCGCACCGATTCCCGGTGCGAGCAGCGGACCCCGCGTGGCCGCGAGGTCGATCTCGAGGTCCCGGACTGCCGAGCCGATCGTCGCGCCGAGCACGAGCCCGATCGACCCGAGACGCCCCGCGCCGGCGTTCCGTTCCCCGACGGCCCGTGCGATCCTCGCGGACACGGCCTCGCCGTCGAGCCGCGCGTGCTGGACCTGCGGACCCTCCGGGTTCGACGTGAGGCACAGCACGAACGCCCCCCGGTTGGTCCGGGCGGCGAGCTCGAACGCGGGACCGAGCGAGGCGGCGCCCAGGAAGGGCGAGAGCGTGATCGCATCGGCCGCGAGCGGCGAGCCGTCCATGAGGTAGGCCTCGGCGTAGGCCGCCATCGTCGAACCGATGTCACCGCGCTTGACGTCGAGGATCGTCAGGACCCCCGCCGAGCGGGCGTCGGCGAGGAGCCGTTCGAGGACGGCGATCCCCCGGGAGCCGTGTCGCTCGAAGAATGCCGACTGCGGCTTGACGACGGCACCGACCCCGGCGAACGCGGCGAGCGCGGTGTCCGCGAAGGCCGCGAGACCGTTCGCGTCGTCAGGGAGGTCCCAGCTGTCGAGCATGCCCGGGTGGGGGTCGATGCCGAAGCAGACCGGACCGAGCTCGTCCATCGCCGCGGCGAGCCGCGAACCGAAGTCCATCACTGTGCCCCCCCTCGTCGAGCGTGCTCTTGCAGGGAACGCACCCGCATCTCGCCACCGACGCTCGACTCGATCGCCTGGACGGCCGCGGAGAGGCCCTGCACGGTCGTGGCGAGCGCCTTGTCCGCCGCGACGGTCGCCGCGCGGATCCGGTAGCCGTCCGCGCGCGCGCCCTGGCCCGACGGCGTGTTGATCACCATGTCGACCTTGCCGGACCGGATGAGATCCACGATCGTCGGCTCGCCGTCGGCCCCGGCGCCCTCCGACACCTTGCGCACGATGGTCGAGGCGATCCCGCTGCGCCGCAGCACGGCCGCGGTGCCCGTCGTGGCGAGCACCTCGAAGCCGAGCTCGGTGAGCCGCTTGACCGGGAACGTGATGGCGCGCTTGTCCCGATCGGCCACGGAGATGAACACCGTGCCGCCCGTGGGCAGGCCACCGAAGGCCGCAGTCTGGGACTTGGCGAACGCCGTCGGGAAGTCGACGTCGATGCCCATGACCTCGCCCGTGGACTTCATCTCGGGGCCGAGCAGGGTGTCGACGACGACGCCGTCCGGGGTCCGGAAGCGCCGGAAGGGCAGCACGGCCTCCTTGACGGCGATCGGCGCGTCGAGGTCGACCTGCGCGGCGTCGCCCGCGGCGGGCAGCACCCCCCGCTCGCGCAGCTCCGCGATCGAGTGGCCCACCATGACGAGCGCCGCGGCCTTCGCCAGCGGGTAGCCCGTCGCCTTCGACACGAACGGTGCCGTGCGGGACGCGCGCGGGTTGGCCTCGAGCACGTAGAGCACGTCGCTCACGAGGGCGAACTGCACGTTGATCAGTCCCAGCACGCCGATGCCCCGGGCGAGCGCCTCGGTCGAGGTCCGGATCCGCGTGAGCTCGGCCTGCGAGAGCGTCACGGGCGGCAGGACGCACGCCGAGTCGCCGGAGTGGATGCCGGCCTCCTCGATGTGCTCCATGACGCCACCGAGGTAGAGCTCGGTGCCGTCGAAGAGCGCGTCGACGTCGATCTCGATCGCGTCGTCGAGGAAGCGGTCGATGAGCAGCGGCGACTCCGTGTGGGTCCCCGACGCTTCCTCGAGCGCCCGCGAGACGTACTCGCCCAGGTGCTCGGCGTCGTACACGATCTCCATGCCGCGCCCGCCCAGCACGTAGGACGGTCGCACGAGCACGGGGTAGCCGATGCCGGTCGCGATCTCGAGCGCGCCCTCGAGCGTCGTCGCCGTGCCGAACGCCGGCGCGGGCAGGCCCGCCTCGGCGAGCACCCGGCCGAACAGCTCGCGGTCCTCCGCGAGGTCGATCGCGGCGGGCTGGGTGCCCAGGATCGGCACCCCGGCGTCCTCGAGCCGCTGCGCGAGCGCGAGGGGCGTCTGGCCACCGAGCTGCACGAACACGCCCGCGACGGGCCCCGCGGCGAGCTCCGCCTCGTAGACCTCCATGACGTCCTCGAACGTGAGCGGCTCGAAGTAGAGCCGGTCGGAGGTGTCGTAGTCGGTCGAGACGGTCTCGGGGTTGCAGTTGACCATGA
>CAZECM010000096.1:0-11287 GCA_964510785.1 uncultured Cellulomonadaceae bacterium
CGATCATGTTCTTCATCCCCGCGATGAACCTCTCGGGCATCCCGCCGATGTCCGGGTTCCTCGGCAAGGTCGGCCTGCTGCAGGCGGGTGTCGCGGACGGGACGCCGCTCGCGTGGGCGCTCGTCGTCGGCGGCGTCGCGACCTCGCTCCTCACGCTCTACGCGATCGTCAAGGCGTGGAACAAGGCGTTCTGGCAGGTGCCGCCCGCACCGATCGAGGGCGCGCCCATGCCGCGCGGCATGGTGGGGCCCACGGCGGCGCTCGTCGTCTTCAGCCTCGGCCTGACCGTGTTCGCCGGGCCGCTCTACACGTACACCCAGCGCGCGGCCGAGACCCTGCGGGACCGTGACATCTACATCACCGCGGTGCTGCCCGACGGCGAGCGCGGCGAGGGTGAGTCCGTCGACGTCGCTGCGGAAGGGGACGGGTCATGAGCCTGCACCCGCGCCGCCGGCGCACCAAGCTCCAGTGGGGTGCGATCGGGCTGCTCGCCGTCGTCTGGATCCTGCTCTGGGGCGACGTGTCCGTCGCGAACCTGCTCGGGGGCGTCGCCGTCGGGATCCTCGTCACGGTGCTGCTGCCGCTGCCGCCCATCGACTTCCACGGACGCGTGCGGCCCGCCGCGCTCGTCTACCTGTTCGGGCGCTTCCTCGTGGATCTCGCGGTCGCCTCGGTGCACGTCGCGGCCCTCGCGCTGAACTTCCGCAAGGTGCCACGGGGCGCCGTCGTCGGCGTGCAGCTGCGCAACCACTCCGACCTGTACCTGACGATCACCGCGGAGCTGTCGACCCTCACGCCCGGCTCGCTCGTGGTCGAGGCGCACCGGCTGACCGGGATGCTGTACCTGCACGTGCTCGACATCGACGCCTACGGCGGGGCGGACAAGGTGCGCTCGGACACCCTCGCGCTCGAGGAGCGCGTGCTGCGGGCGTTCGCGTCCGACGCCGAGCTCGAGGAGGCCGGGCTGCCGCGGCGCCCCGTGCTGGCTCGCATCGCGAACGGGGTCAACGGGCGCCGAGGCAGCGACTCCGGCTCGGGGGAGACGCCATGATCTACGCCGTCATCGTGGCCGCCGCGCTGCTCGCCGGCGCAGCGATCCTCGCGCTCATCCGGGCTGAGAAGGGCCCGAGCATGCTCGACCGGACCGTCGCGTTCGACGTGTTCACGACGACGCTCGTGGCCGCCGTCGCGCTCGAGGCCGCATGGTCGCGGCGCGTCGACACGCTCGTGCTGCTCGTGGTGCTCTCGCTCGTCGGGTTCGTGGGATCCGTGACGATCGCGCGATTCGCCGCCGTCGAGCCCGAGGACGCGGCGCGCGTGCGCACCCGGGAAGAGGTCGAGGCCGAGCGGTTGGCCGAGCGTGCCGCCGAGGAGGCCGCCGTCGAGGCCGAGCAGGCCCGGCGCGAGGCGCTGCGGGCCGAGGCCCACGAGGCGGCGCGGGCTGCCGGTGAGGTGGCCGGTGGGGCGACGGCTGGAGCGGCTTCCGAGCCGGAGAAGGAGGTGCCCTCGTGAACCTGGACGTGGTGCTCGACGTGGTGGCCGGGGTGTTCCTCGTCGCCGGCGCGTTCCTCTCCTTCGTCGCGGGCGTGGGGATCGTGCACTTCCCCGATCTGCTCGCGCGCATGCACGCGGGCACGAAGCCGCAGGTGCTCGGCATGCTCTTCATGCTGATCGGGCTCGGCGTGCGGCTGCGCTCGTGGAGCGTGGCCGGGCTGCTGCTCCTGGTGATCCTGTTCCAGATGCTGACCGCGCCCGTGGGCGCCCACATGGTCGCGCGAGCGGGCTACCGCACGGGCAAGGTGACGCCGGAGATGCTCGAGTTCGACGAGCTCACCGATGACACCGGGCGCACCGACGGGCCCTCGACCGCCCCCGGCATGTCCCCGCCCAGCAACCGCACCTGACGGTCGCGCCACCGCGGCTCAGCGCACGAGTACCCGGCGAGCGGCCGGGGTGTCGGAACAGGCCTCTACGCTGTGCGTTGCACAAGGTCGCCGGTTCGGTCTGTCACGGCGGCTCACGTCACGATGAGAGGTCTCCGAGTGAGTGAGCGTGAGCAGGCGGCGTACCCCGCGCCGCTCCTCCTGGCCTACGTCGATGAGTCCTACACCACGGACCACTTCTTTCTCGGGGCGATCGTGGTTGATGGTGCTGCGGCGCGACGGATCGAGGAAGGCCTCAACGACATCGTGGCTGGCTACCGCGGGCGGTTTGGACTCACGACGTCGACCGAACTTCACGGCCACCCGCTGTTCCAGGGGCGTGAAGAGTGGCGTGACGTGCCCACCCGCGCCCGTATCAACATCTACGAACGCGCGATGAGTGTCGTCGGGGCATCGGGGGCGCGAGTGGTGCTCCGAGGCATGAATGCCCGCCGACAGCGCCCGCGGTATGTCGCTCCCGATCCGCCGCACGAAGTCGTGCTGGGTCACGTGCTGGAGCGGGTCAACGCCTACGTCGGTGCCTCGGACGCTGATGCCCTTGTCCTTGCGGACGAGGTGCACACCCAGGAGCGCCACCGCACCAACTTCCGTGACTTTCGAGTCGACGGCACGCCCGGATACCGGAGCAGTACATTGCGGCGACTGCTGGACACGATCCACTTCGCGCCATCCCACCATTCACGCCTGCTTCAGGCCGCCGACCTTGTCACTTTCATGCATCGACGAAGGGTCACCCACCTAGAGACCGACGCACGAGCCCAAGTCGCGAACGATCGGATATGGGCGCACATCGCCCCAGTCGTCGAGCATTCGCTCTGCTGGGAACCCTAGATGCACGAAGGCCCCGTCCGGAGACGGGGCCCAAGGCGATGCGGGAGGCCTTGCGGCGTCCTGCACTTCATACCCTAGCGAGCGGGACCGACACTGTCGATCACCGTGGACGCGTGAGGCGACGGGTCGCGTCGCGCGGAGGTCAGTGTGCGAGTACCCGGCGGGCGGCCTTGGCGCCGCCCCGTGTGGCGAGCACGCGCACGAGCGCACCGAGCGCGCCCGTGATGACGGCGGCGGCCACGACCTCGCTGACCGCCTCGTCGGCGTCGTCCTTGCCGGTCGGCAGATCGTGCCCGCGGGTGGCCTTCCACACCGCACCGATCGCGCGCTGGACGACCCACGCGGCCGCGAGGGCCGCGACGGTGCCGGCGGCCTTGATGACCATCTCCTGCGTTCGTTCGTTCATGGCTCCTCCGTGGCTCACTGCTCGGACCCACGCTATCCCGCCCGGCACCGCGGTGTAGCCTGGGCGTGAACGACAGGGGAGCGTCGGGACCTGGTCCCGCAGGACGCTGAGAGTGCGGACATCCGCAGACCCTCGAACCTGAACCGGTTAGCACCGGCGTAGGGAGTCGGGATTCTCGTCCTGGCCGTCGCGCGTGCCGCGGCGTCCAGGAACCCCTCCTGTACCACTGAGGAGGAAGCAGTTGAACACGATGTACACGACCACCCCGCGGCACGCCACCACGGCACCGCGAACCACCCCCACCCTGCGAGTCGTCGCCGCGGCAGCGGTCACGCTCGCGCTCGCGGCCTGTAGCGGTTCCCCCGGGGCGCAGCCGTCGCCGGACGCCTCGGCACCCGGCGTCTCGCCGTCGGACACCCCGACCTCGACCGCTACGGCCGGCCCCGCCCTCGGCGGCACGGTCACGCTCGTGACGCACGACTCCTTCGCCGTGGACGAGGCGCTGCTCGCCGAGTTCGAGGCGGCCACGGGCCTGACCGTGCAGCAGATCGCGCCGGGTGACGGCGGGGCGCTCGTCAACCAGCTCGTGCTCACGAAGGGCAACCCGCTCGGTGACGTCGCGTACGGGGTGGACAACACGTTCGCGTCGCGTGCGGTCGCCGAGGGGGTGTTCGCGCCCTACACCTCGAGCGAGCTCGCGGCCGCCGACGCCGCCGCCTTCGCGCTCCCGGGCGACGACACCCTCACCGCGATCGACTACTCCGACGTGTGCCTCAACATCGACGACACGTGGTTCGCCGACGCCGGCATCACCCCGCCCGCGACGCTCGGGGACCTGGCCGACGCCGAGTACCGGGACCTGACCGTCGTCTCGGGTGCGACCACGAGCTCTCCGGGGCTCGCGTTCCTGCTCGCGACCGTCGCGCAGTTCGGCGAGGACGGCTGGCAGGACTACTGGCGCTCCCTGGTCGACAACGGCGTGAAGGTCGTGCCGGGCTGGTCGGACGCCTACTACACCGACTTCACCGTGGGTGGGGGCGGCGAGCGGCCGGTCGTGCTCTCGTACGCCTCCTCCCCGCCGTTCACGGTCCCCGAGGGTGGCGACATCCCGACCACCTCGGCGTTGCTCGACACGTGCTTCCGGCAGGTCGAGTACGCGGGCGTCCTCGCGGGGGCGGCCAACCCGGCGGGCGCCGAGGCGCTCGTGGACTTCCTGCTCTCCGCCGAGTTCCAGGCGGGCATCGCCGAGTCGATGTACGTCTACCCCGTGTCCTCCGCCGTCGAGCTGCCCGCCGAGTGGGTGCAGTGGGCGCCGCTCGCCGCCGCGCCGCTGAGCCTCGACCCTGCGGCCATCGCCGAGGGGCGCGACGGCTGGCTGCGCGAGTGGTCCGAGATCGTCACGGGCTGAGATTGCCGTGAAGAACGGGCCGACGACGGCGACCGGCGGCGCTCACGACGCCTCGCCGGTGGTGCGGGACACTCACGAGGTGAGCCCGCCACGCCGTCGTCGGCCCGCACCCGGGCGGGGGGTCCCGGGGGGCGGTGGGGCGCCGTCGTCGTCGGGACTCGTGCGCTGGACCGCGTGGGGCCTCGCGGCCGGGATCCCGCTGCTCTTCCTCGGGGTGTTCTTCGCGTGGCCCGTCGCGCGGATGCTGGGGCTCGGGTTGTGGCCGGACGGCGCGCTCGACCTCGGCGGCTTCGTCGAGGTGTTCTCGCGGCCGCGCACGTGGCGGATCGTGGGGCTCACGCTCGCGCAGGCGGGGCTCGCCACGGTGGTCGCCGTCGTGCTCGGCGTGCCCGGCGCGCACGTGCTGTACCGGACGCGCTTTCGCGGCCAGGGGCTGGCCAGGGCATTCGTCACGGTGCCGTTCGTGCTGCCCACCGTCGTCGTCGGCGTGGCCTTCCGTTCCCTGCTCGCACAGGCCGGGCCGCTCGGGTTCCTCGGCTGGGAGGAGTCGCTGTGGGGGATCGTCGCGGCTCTCGCGTTCTTCAACTACGCCGTGGTGGTGCGCACGGTGGGCGGTACGTGGGCGCAGCTCGACCCGCGCGCCGAGCAGTCCGCGCGGGCGCTCGGGGCCTCGCCCGTGCGGGCGTTCTGGCACGTGACGCTCCCGGCCCTCGCGCCCGCGATCACCTCCGCAGCGAGCCTCGTGTTCCTGTTCTGCGCCACGTCCTTCGGCACCGTGCTCGTGCTCGGCGGGATGCGCTACGGCACGATCGAGACCGAGATCTGGGTGCAGACCACGCAGTTCCTCGACCTGCGGGCCGCCGCGGCGCTGTCGGTGGCGCAGCTCGTGGTGGTCGCCGGGGCGTTGTGGGTCGCGGGGCGGGCACGCGCGCGCCGGGAGCGGTCCGTCGTGTTCGCCGCGGAGGCGCGGGCCGTGCGGCCGGTGTCGCGGGCCGACGCCGCACCCGTGGTGATCACCGTCCTGACGCTGGCCGCGCTGGCGCTGCCGATCGGGCACCTCGTGGTGCGCTCGCTGCGCACCCCGTCCGGCTGGGGGATCGGCAACTACGTCGCGCTCGGCACCACGGGCGGGCCCAACACCCTGTCCGTGACTGTATGGGAGGCGGCGGGCAACTCGCTGCGCACAGCGGCGCTCGCGGCGGCGATCGCCGTGGTGGTGGGCTCGCTCGTGGCGGTCGTACTGTCGCGGCGGCCGGCCGCGCGGGCGGGGAGGCGTGCGATCTCGCTCATGGATGCGGTGTTCATGCTGCCGCTCGGGGTCTCGGCCGTGACCGTGGGGTTCGGGTTCCTCATCACGCTCGACCGGCCGCTCGGGCTGCCCGTGGACCTGCGCACCGCGGGGCTGCTCGTGCCGATCGCGCAAGCCGTGGTGGCCGTGCCGCTCGTGGTGCGCGTGCTGCTGCCAGTGCTGCGCGCGATCGACCCGCGGCAACGCCAGGCCGCAGCCGCGCTCGGGGCCCCGCCGCTGCGCGTGCTGGCCGCGGTGGACGGACGGATCGCGGCTCGACCCCTGGGGCTCGCTGTCGGCTTCGCGTTCGCCGTCTCCCTCGGGGAGTTCGGCGCCACGTCCTTCCTCGCCCGGCCCGACACCGCGACGCTGCCCGTGGTGGTGTTCCGGCTCATCGGCCGGCCCGGCGAGCAGAACCTCGGCATGGCGCTCGCGGCGAGCGTGCTGCTCGCGGCCCTGACGGCCGGTGTCATGCTGGCCGCAGAACGCCTGCGCCCCGGAACGGCAGGAGACCTATGACGCCCCCCACCCCCACCCCCACCCCCGAGCCCCTCCCCACCCCTCCCGCTGAGATCGGCAGTTCCGACCGAGATCGGCACTCTGAACTGCCGGTCTCGGCTCAAAGTGCCGACCTCAGCGATGGGGGTGGCGCGGCTCGGGGTGGGTTGGGGGTGGCCGGGCTCGTGGTGCACTACCGGGACGACGACGGGACCGTGGCGCTCGCCGTCGACCGGGTCTCGCTCGACGTCGCCCCCGGCGAGGTGCTCGCGCTGCTGGGGCCGTCCGGCTCGGGCAAGTCCACGCTGCTGCGCGCGATCGCCGGGCTCGAGCGCCCCACGAGCGGCGTCATCACGTGGGACGGGCGCGACCTCGCGGGCGTGCCCGTGCACCGCCGCGGCTTCGGGCTCATGTTCCAGGACGGGCAGCTCTTCGCCCACCGCTCGGTGGCGCGCAACGTGTCCTTCGGGCTCGAGATGGCGCGCGTCCCCCGCACCGAGCAGCGAGAACGCGTCGCCGAGCTGCTCGCCGTCGTCGGCCTCGAAGGCTTTGGCGACCGCGACGTCACGAGCCTGTCCGGCGGGGAGCGCCAGCGAGTCGCGCTCGCCCGTGCGCTCGTCCCCGAGCCCGCCCTGCTGCTGCTCGACGAGCCGTTGTCCGCGCTCGACCGGGCGCTGCGGGAGCACCTCGCCGCCGAGGTGCGCGCCGCCCTCAAGGCCACGGGCACCACGGCCGTGTTCGTCACGCACGACCACGACGAGGCCTTCGCCGTGGCCGACCGCATCGCCGTGCTCGACGACGCACGCCTGCTCCAGGTCGACACTCCCGTGGGGCTGTGGCGCCGGCCGGCGTCCCGGCGGGTCGCGGAGTTCCTGGGCTTCGAGGCATTCGTGCCCGTGGCCGGGTTCGCGTGGCTGGTCGGCGCGCCGGGGACCGCCGTCGTCGGAGAGGAACGCCCCCCGCGCGAAGGCGAGGCGTTGGCCGACGGCGGGGAGCGGGCCGGTGGTGGCGTGGACGGCGCCGTGGCGGACGGCGGGGTGGACGGTGCCGTGCTCGCGATCGGGCCGGGCGCGTTGGAGATCGCCGACGATGGCCGGCTGGGCGGGCGCGTCGTGGCCTCCGGGTTCCGCCGCGGGGTGACCGAGACGACGGTCGACGTGGACGGCGTGGGCGAGGTGACCGTCGTCGACCACGCCGCCGAGCCGGTCCTGCGCGAACCCGGCACCCAGGTACACCTCGCCGCCGCCACCTCCTGACCCCGCCCTCCCCGCCTCGCCCTCCTCGCCCTCCTCGCCTCGCCCTCTTCTGTCCGTCCGCGCACTCCTTGTTACTGGAGTGACAGATGTGGTTCGACACGCCGAGCGACACGCCGGGTGGAGACCACACGCGTCACAAGGAGTGCGCGGACGGACGCGGTGAGGCTGGCCTGCGAGGGCGCGGGGCGTGGGGCGCGGGGGCGCGGGGGCGCGCGATGGGGTGGATCAGGGGTGGCGGAGGGGGCGTTGCCACTCGCCGGACGATCCTGTGATGGTGAAGCCGACGGCCTCGTTGATCCCCAGCATGTGACGGTTCTCCGCGGCGTTCCAGGTGTGCAGGCGGCGCAGCTCGGGTCGCAGGGCGGGGAGTGTGCGCAGCTGCTCGGTCTTGACGAGCAGGCCGAGCCACCGCCCACGGTGCGGGGCCGCGACGAGCGTGTCGTGCTGGTAGGCGATGTGCGGCTTGGCGAGCGGCCACTCGACCTCGGTGAACGCGGCGAGCTCCCTGCTCGGCACGTGCTCGACCACCACGGTGAGCGAGCCGCGGTCCTTCGTCATCCGCTCGGCGTCGCGCGTGCGCACCCGCCCCGCGTCCCACGCTTCTGGCTCGATGTCGAGGCCGGCGAGCGGCGCATCGGTGCTCATGCGGCCGATGAGCGCGGCGAGCGAGTCGAGCCAGCGCTCGGGCGTCGCGCCTTGCCAGGTGTGCAGCGCGTAGTCGGGGCCCGCGTGGGCGGCGGCGTCGGCGTGCATCGCCGCGAGTCGGGCTGCCTGCGCAGTCGCGTCCCGGTCCTCGGTGCCCGCGAGTGCGCCGTCGTCGGCGGGAAGGTGGAAGGTGCTGATCCGTTCGACCTGCTCGAGCTCGAAGCCCTGGGCGAGGGCGAACCGGGCCGCGTCGTCACGGGGGAGCACCCCGACTCCCGACTTCGGCTCTAGCACCGCGGCACCGGGCGCGAGCGGCCGGTGCTCGGTCTCGAGGATGATCGTGGTGCGCCCCTCGTCGGCCGCGAGCGCCTCGGCTGCGGTGAGGAGGGCTTCCTCACACCCCTGCCCGCGGGCGCGGGGCCGCACCCAGAGGTTCACGCCGACGAGGCTCGTGTTGTCCGCGAGCGGGAGGTCCACGAAGACGGCGCCGACGACGGCGTCCGGCACCGACCCGGCACCCGGCTCGAGGGCGACGAGCAGGTCGAAGCGCTCGTACTCGCGCGAGCGCGTGTAGGTGAGGAGCTCGGGCACGCCCCACGTCCAGTCGTCGAAGCCCCACTGGTCGAGCGACGTCTCGAGCCCCGCCTGCTGCGCGCCGAGGATCTCCCACGGCGCGGGCCCCTCGGCCGGCACGTCGACGTGCTCGATGCGCCAGTCGGTGCTCACACCGGCTCCAGGGGCAGGTGCGGTTCGGCGGGCAGCGTCACCTCGACCCGGTCGCCCGGGCGCACGACGCCGCCCACCTCCACGACCGACATCACACCGGTGCGCCGCACGATCTCGCCGGCCTCGTCGCGCGTCACGGCGAGCTTGAGCAGCCCGGCGCGGAAGTCGTCGATCTGGTGGCACGGGTTGCGCAGGCCCGTGACGCGCACCACGGCGTCCGGGCCGAGCCGCAGCAGCGTGCCCTGCGGCAGGTCGAGCAGGTCGACGCCTCGGGTCAGCACGTTCTCGCCGAGGTCCCCGGCGTCGAGCTCGTAGCCGTGCTCGCGCGCGAGGTCGAGGAACTCGGTGTGGATGAGATGGACCTGGCGCAGGTTCGGCTGCTCCGGGTTCCGCTTGACCCGCGAGCGGTGCTTGACGGTGGGCCCGGCGTGCGCGTCGCCCACGACGCCGTGCCCGGCCACGAGCTCGATGTGCGTGGCGGGCACCTTGGAGAACCGGTGCGTCGGGTCTTTCGAGACGCCGACGACGGCGGGGGACGGGGACTGCATACCCCGATCGTCCCACCGGGAGGGCGTCCGGTTCGAGTGGTTTTCCGGGCGGGCCGGGGGCGCCGTCGGGCTCGCGAAGGAGAGCCTTTCCTGGCTAGCCAGGGGCCGTGTGCGGGTCTAGCGTCGAGTCAAGCGGCCAGTTCTGGCCGAGGTCATTGGAGGTTGCGATGAGTGTTCTTGCAGAGCTTCCCCGGGTCAGCGAGTGTTCCGTCGAGGGCTGCTCCTACAACCATGACGGCTGCCACGCGGCGGCCGTGACGATCGGTGGCTCGGGCGTCGACGCCCAGTGCGCCACCTTCATCCCGCTGAGCATCAAGGGCGGGCTCGACACGATGCTCGCCCAGGTCGGTGCGTGCCAGCGTGTCGACTGCATCCACAACGAGGACCTGAACTGCCACGCCGTCGCCGTGCGCGTGGGGCCGGGTCGCGACCTCGCCGACTGCTTGACGTTCTCGCACCGCTGAGCGTGCGAACGGGCCCTCGGGCCGCGGCAGACCCTGCGCCGCGCCCGGGGGCCTTCGCGCTGCGCGGGGCGGCGTCGTCGTCGTCCCGCCGTCGGCGCCCGATACTCCCGAAGGGCGCGATCCCCGCGGCGCGACACGCCTCGAAACCCGCGTCGATGGGGTGAAAATCACACCCCTGTGACACAAGTTCTTGTGGGTACTTGACTCCCCTACCCCTAGGTGTAGTGTCTTGCTCCATGCGGCGGAGGGGTCGCACACTGAGGACGAAGCGGGAGCAAGAGATGACGATCACGGTCTACAGCAAGCCGGCATGTGTGCAGTGCAACGCCACCTACCGCGCCTTGGACAAGGCTGGGTACGACTACACGATCGTCGACATCTCGCTCGACGAGGGTGCCCGCGACGAGGTCATGGCGATGGGGTACCTGCAGGCGCCCGTCGTCATCGCCGGTGGCGAGCACTGGTCGGGCTTCCGCCCTGACCGCATCGCGGCCCTCGCGTCGCGCATGGCGACGTCGGTCGCCTGAGCACACCGCACCTAGGGACATGTCACCGTGGCTGGGCTCGTCTACTTCTCGTCGGTCTCGGGCAACACGCACCGCTTCGTGTCCAAGCTCGAGATTCCGGCCCAACGGCTCCCGATCACGGCGCGCGACCCCTTCCTGAAGGTCGACGAGCCGTACGTGCTCGTGCTCCCCACCTACGGCGGGGGCAACGAGGGTGGAGCGGTACCCAAGCAAGTCATCAAGTTCCTCAACGACGAGGACAACAGAAACCTGATCCGCGGGGTCATCGCAGCGGGGAACACCAATTTCGGATCGGCGTACTGCATCGCCGGGGACATCATCGCCACCAAGTGCCAGGTCCCCTACCTGTACGCCTTTGAACTCATGGGAACGGCTGAGGACGTCTCGCGCGTCCACGAAGGGTTGGGGAAGTTTTGGCAACGACGACGGTGACGCCTACGCGCGTCGAGCAGGGCATGGACTACCACTCGCTCAACGCGATGCTCAACCTGTATGACGTCGACGGGAAGATCCAGTTCGACAAGGACAGGGAAGCCGCGCGGGAGTACTTCCTGCAGCACGTCAACCAGAACACCGTGTTCTTCCACACGCTCGACGAGCGGCTCGACTACCTCGTGGAGAACCACTACTACGACGCGGCCGTGCTCGAGCAGTACAGCCGCGAGTTCATCAAGCAGCTGCACGAGTTCGCGTACTCGAAGAAGTTCCGCTTCCAGACCTTCCTCGGCGCGTTCAAGTACTACACGA
>CAZECM010000097.1:0-11207 GCA_964510785.1 uncultured Cellulomonadaceae bacterium
AGATGCCGAGCCCGCGCGTGCAGTGCGCGATCGCCTGCTCCATGGACAGGAACTGCGGCGCCGGCTGCTTGCCCGCCACCACGACGTTCACGTACTGGCGCGAGCGCAGGCAGTGGTCGTAGGTGGACAGGAGCGTGTTGGCGTCCGGCGGCAGGTAGACCCGGACGATCTCGGCCTTCTTGTTCACGACGTGGTCGATGAAGCCCGGGTCCTGGTGGCTGAAGCCGTTGTGGTCCTGGCGCCACACGTGGCTCGAGAGCAGGTAGTTGAGGCTCGCGACGGGGCGGCGCCACGGGATCTCGCGCGTGACCTTGAGCCACTTGGCGTGCTGGTTGAACATCGAGTCGACGATGTGGATGAACGCCTCGTAGCAGTTGAACAGCCCGTGGCGGCCCGTGAGGAGGTAGCCCTCGAGCCAGCCCTGCGACTGGTGCTCCGAGAGCATCTCGACGACCTGGCCGTGCGGGGCGAGGTGGTCGTCCTCGTCCGCGGGGAGGTACTCGCCGTTCCACTGCTTGGCCGTCGCCTCGTAGACCGACTGCAGCCGGTTCGACGCCGTCTCGTCGGGGCCGAAGATGCGGAAGTTCTCGGGGTTGCGACGCACGACCTCCGTGAGCCACTCGCCGAGCACGCGCGTCGCCTCGGCGATCGTGCCGCCTGGGGCGGGGACGTCGACGGCGAAGTCCCGCACGTCGGGCAGCCGCAGGTCCCGCAGCAGGATGCCGCCGTTGGCGTGCGGGTTGTCGCTCATCCGCAAGTGGCCGGCCGGCACGATCGAGGTGACGTCGGCCACAGGGGCGCCGTCGCCGTCGAACAGCTCTTCCGGTCGGTAGGACGCGAGCCAGCCGCGCAGCACCTCGAGGTGCTCGTCCGTGTCGCGGGCGTCCGCGAGCGGCACCTGGTGAGAACGCCACGAGTTCTCGACCTGCTTGCCGTCCACGACGGGCGGGCAGGTCCAGCCCTTCGGCGTGCGCAGGATGATCATGGGCCACGTGGGGCGGGTCGTGTCGCCCGCCGCGGCCCGGGCCTTGATCGCGGCGATCTCGTCGAGCACCTCGTCGAGGAGCGCGGCGAAGCGGGTGTGCACGGCGATCGGGTCCTCGCCGTCGAACCCGCCCGTGAAGAGGTGCGGCTCGTGCCCGTAGCCGCGCATGAGGTCGAGGAGCTCGCCCTCGGGGATGCGTGCGAGCACCGTGGGGTTGGCGATCTTGTAGCCGTTGAGGTGCAGGATCGGCAGCACGACGCCGTCCGTGACCGGGTTGACGAACTTGTTGGAGTGCCAGCTCGTCGCGAGCGGACCTGTCTCGGCCTCCCCGTCGCCCACGACGGTCGCCACGAGCAGGTCCGGGTTGTCGAACGCCGCACCGTAGGCGTGCGAGAGGGAGTAGCCGAGCTCGCCGCCCTCGTGGATCGACCCCGGGGTCTCGGGCGCGACGTGGCTCGGGATGCCGCCGGGGAAGGAGAACTGGCGGAACAGCCGACGCACCCCCTCGGTGTCCGGTGTGACGTCCGGGTAGACCTCCGAGTACGTGCCGTCGAGGTAGGCGCCCGCGACGAGGCCTGGGCCGCCGTGGCCCGGGCCGGTGATGTAGATGGTGGGCTGCGCGCGCTCCGCGATCGCCCGGTTGAGGTGGGCGTACAGGAAGTTGAGGCCTGGGGTGGTACCCCAGTGGCCGAGGAGGCGCGGCTTGACGTGATCGCGCGTGAGCGGCTCGCGCAGCAGCGGGTTGTCGAGCAGGTAGATCTGGCCGACGGACAGGTAGTTCGCGGCGCGCCAGTAGGCGTCGATGCGCGCGATCGTCTCGGGGGTGACGGTGCCTTCGGGCCGGGTGCTCCAGACGGCGTGCTCGTCGGTGGCGGACTGCTGGGCCGTAGCGGACTGGGCGGTAGCGGACATGGCGCTGCTCCTCGAGTACCCGCGCCGCGCCCCTCCGACGGGCGACGGCTTCATTGACATCCTCACCCTGCCACGAAGTGAGTCTCTGGGACCTCCGGCCGTGCCGCGTCCTGGGTCCTGTGCTGCGCCGCCTCGTCCAGCGCTCCTGGATCCCGTGCTCCGTCGCCGCTCCAACGCTCCGGGGTCCGACGCTGCGCCGTCGCTCCAGCTTCCGGGGTCCCCGCCGCCGGCCGTCCGCGCACTCCTTGGTGCCAGAGTGGTGTGACAGAGCTGGTCCACGGCGTGTTGCTCGGCGTGTCGGCGGAGTTACGTCGCTCGAGTCACAAGGAGTGCGCGGACGGCGGGGTGGCGGAGGGTGGGATGCGCGGTCGAGCCAGCGAGAGTTCGGCGGGTAGCGTGCTGGTGTGCCTGAGTCTGATCCCGCGCTAGCCGATGCCGCGGCCGGGGTGGCGCCCGGCCGTGTGTCCGAGGTGGCGCCCGGAGCGGTGCCCGACGTGGACCCAAGGGCGGCGCACGGCCCGGTGCCCGAGGCCGAGTCGGGGGCGGCGTCCAGACGGAGCTTCTGGCAGGTCGCCACTACGGCGCGGATGCTGACCCTGCTCGTCCTGCTCACGGCGGCCGCGGTCGCGTGCGGGCTGCTCGGCTCGTGGCAGCTCGACCGGGCGGAGGTGCGCGGGGCGCAGGCCGCACAGGAAGCCCGCGACAAGATTCTGAACTCGCTGCCGGTGTCTATCGGCGAGCTGCTGAGCCCGCAAGAGACCTTCGCGGGTGAGCTTGTGGGTCGCCGGGCGACCGCCGTCGGCGTCTTCACGGGCGAACAGCTCCTCGTCGAGGGGCGCACCCAGGGTGGGCAGGTCGGCTACCTCGTGCTCGCCGAGCTGCGGGTGCTCGACGACGGGGCGGGGAACGTCTTCGACGCGGCAGCCGACGCCCCAGTGCTCGCCGTCGTCCGCGGCTGGGTCCGCGACGCTGCGACCCCGCTGCCCGGACTCCCTGAGGGCGAGACGACCGCGACCGGGTACCTCCAGTCGGGCGAGGCCGCCGGGATCGGACTGGGGGCGGACGGCGCACCACTGCCTGAGGGGCAGACCGACGCGATCTCCGTGGCCCAGCTCGCGGGACGGTGGGGCACGCCGATCTACACGGGCTACCTCGTGCAGTCCGAGCCCGTGCCCGCCGCACCGCTCGTGCAGCTCGACCCGCCTGCTCTGCCCGGCTCGGGCTTCGCGTGGCGCAACCTCATGTACGCGATCCAGTGGTGGATCTTCGGCGGGTTTGCGCTGGCGATCTGGATCCGCTCGGTGCGCGACGAGGCGCGCGAACCCACCGTGGCTGCGATCTAGCCTGTCCGCGCGCGATCGAGCGGGTCGGCCACTTCGTGCGCGCCGGTCTCCGTGAGCTCGACCCGCCGTCGTGCCTTGCGTGCGGCGGAGTCGGCGCGCACGTCGGTGAGCAGTCGCGTGCGCCGCGACTCCTCCCGTTGGGTGCGGGTCTGTGCCCGCGGCACGACCCGGTAGGCGATGGGCCGGTGGTCGGGGTCGCCGGGCAGGTGTGGACCACCGTCGGGCGCGGGGTCACGGGCGGGCGGTGCATCGTCGCTGGGTGCTGGATCGCTACCAAGCAGTGTCGCGCCTCCGGGTGTCGGGTCGCTTGGGGGCACCGATTGCCGGCCCGACCCCATGGGTGGCCGTCCGGTTTCGGGCAGACCTGTCCCCTGAGCGTCTGGTGATGGTGGCTCGCCGGTGCTGACGCCCGGGCGGTCTTCGCGGACGAGGTCGAGACCTCGTCGGTGGACCTCGTGGTGGTGGAAGGTGCACACGAGGACCCCGCGATTGGTGTCGGTGTGACCCCGGTCGTCCTCCCACCAGTCGAGGTGGTGGACCTCGCAGTACCGGGCGGGCATCGCGCACCCCGCCCACGCGCACCCGCCGTCGCGAGCGATCACCGCGCGACGCTGGGCGGGGGTGAAGACACGCTGACTGCGTCCCAGGTCCAGCGGCTCGGAGTCCGCCCCGATGACCAGGCGCGCGATCTGCGAGTCGCACAGCGTGCGCCCCAGTTCCGTCAAGGGCATCAGCGGCCCGTCCTGGAATCGCACGACTGGTGCGGGTCCCAGGACCTGGGCACCGCCAGTGCCAGCGGCGAGGTGGGCGCGGGTGGCCACGAACGTCTCAGCGGTCATGGTGATGAGGACGTGGGGGCGCGCGTGACCGGAGTTCTTGGCCTCGGCGAGCATCGTGGTGGCCAAGGTGTGCAGGGCGTCGGCTTGGCGCTGACCCCTCGTGCGCTCGTCGTCCGCCCCGGGGCGAGGGCTGGCGGCGTCGAGGGCGACTTGCAGGGCGTGGCCAGCGAGCGGGTCGAGCAGCCCGCTGATGCGTGTCATGCCGTCCGCGGTCGGGGTGACCTCGAGGTGGCGGCGGGACCGGGCGGCCTGGTGTTCGTCCTCGACCTGCTCGGCGGACAGCGCGGCGGCCATGTCCTCGACCTTCGTCGCGAACTTCGTGGCGTCCAGCCGCCCGGCGAGACCCTTGATCTTCTGCGCGTGCTCACCGGTCAGCAGCGCGGTCTTCTGTGGCGGGGTGAGCTTGTCTGCGATCGTGCCCAGCCGCTCGGCGTGCACCGGGGTCAACGTCCCCGAGGTGAGGGCGTCCAGGCCGCCGTCGAGCTCGCCCACCGCGCGCGCCGCCGCCACCTGGCGCCTCGTCACGCCCTTGCCGGCCCTGGTGGTCTTGGCGCGGAAGTCCTCGAACGAGCGCATCCCCGCCTGCCGCCACACCCCCGAGGCTTCCTGCGCCGCCAGCACCGGCGCCTTCGCCGCCGACGCCACGCGGTCCACCTCGTCCAGTGCGGCGACGACCTCGCTCTGGAGGGCCTGCGTCCACGTCTTCGCCTCCCGGGCCGCGGTCGCGAGCCCGTGCACCGCCACCAGCATCACCTTCGCCCAGGCCGCCGCGTCCGCGGGACCGTCCGGTAGGGCAGGGAAGAGCGCCGCCTCTCGCAGATCCTGCGGCACCCGCACGGAGGCAGCACCGGTCGGAATCGTCACCGGGCACCTCCCTCCATCGCCGTAAGAACATGCGTTCGTTTATCAACTTTCACGCTCTTGACCCAGAATCCCAAACCGCGCGAAAGGGATGAAAGGAGCATGCCACGAGCCACTGACAGCGTGTCAAGTCCAGGTCGCCGAGGTAGTGACGCTGGCGCGAGAGCGCGAGTTTCGCGCGCCCCGCAGCAACAAGATCGCCGATCTCAGCACTCGTCGTGGGACGGCCGCGGGGCGCTCACGGTATCGAGCAGCCCGCTGCCGGGATCAGTCCCCGACACCTGCGCTCGCGGCCGCGGACGCCCCGCGCCCACCAGGCCGCCCGTCCACGAGCTTGAGCCCGAGCGCGCACGCCACGAGCCCCGCGATGAGCGCGACCTGCCCCCAGTGCAGCGGCTGCGCGCCGGTCGCCATGGCCCAGATCACGGTGAGGGCGGCCCCGAGGCCCGTCCACACCGCGTAGGCGGTCGAGATCGGGATCGCGCGCATCGCCCGGCCCAGCCCGAGCATGCTCGCGGCGAGCGCCACGAGGAACACGAGCGTCGCGACGGGCCGCGCGGGGCCGACGCCGGATCCCAGGGCGGTCGCCCACACCGCCTCGAGCACGGCCGAGCCGAGGAGCAGCGCCCACGCCCGGTCGGCACTCGAGCCCGCGCCACTCCGGTCGGCCGCCGCGCGTCCCGTTCCGGCGCGGTTCACGACAGCACCTTCAGTCCCACGACGCACGCGACGAGGCCCGTGATGAGGGCGATCCGCAGGATGGAGACCCGCTCTGCCCCGCTCGCCATGGCCCACACGGCGGTGAGCGCGGCACCGATGCCGACCCACACGGCGTAGGCGGTCCCCGTGGGGATCGAGGTCATTGCCCAGCCGAGCCCGGCCATCGAGGCGATCATCGCCACGAGGAAGAGAGCAGTGGGACCGCGCCGCTTGAGCCCGTCAGAGCGGGCGAGCGCCGTTGCCCAGACGGCTTCGAGCGCACCGCTCAGGATGAGAATCAGCCATGCCACGACAGGCCTTCCTGGCCAGTCTTGTCATGTCCGGGTACTGATCCGTCGTCCGGGGCCGCACGAGCCGCACGCGCCACCCCCATCTCTATCACGCCCACCCACCCCGAGCCACTCCCGCCGAGATCGGCAGCTTGAGCTGAGATCGGCACTCTGGACTGCCGACCTCGGTCCAGACTGCCGATCTCAGCGAAGGGTGGGGGAGGGGTGCGGACGGGTCACTCGGACTGCCAGGAGTGCCACAGCCGCGCGTAGTCGCCATCCGCGTCCACGAGGTCGTCGTGCGGGCCGATCTCGGTGATGAGTCCGGCGTCGACGACGGCCACACGGTCGGCGTCGTGCGCCGTGTGCAGCCGGTGCGCGATCGCCACGACGGTGCGCCCCGTGAGCACGGCGGACAGCGAGCGCTCGAGCTCGCGCGCGGCGCGCGGGTCGAGCAGGCTCGTCGCCTCGTCGAGCACGAGGGTGTGCGGGTCGAGCAGCACGAGCCGCGCGAGCGCGATCTGCTGCGCCTGGGCGGGCGTGAGCGTCACGCCACCCGAGCCCACGAGCGTCTCGAGCCCCTCGGACAGCCCCTGCACCCAACCGCGCGCGGCGACGGCGTCGAGCGCCCGCAGCAGGTCCTCGTCGGAAGCGGACATGTCGGCGAGGCGCAGGTTCTCCGCGAGCGTGCCCACGAACACGTGGTGCTCCTGGGTCACGAGCGCGACGTGCCCGCGCAGCTCGTCGAGCGGCAGGTCCACGAGCGGCACGCCGCCCACCGTCACCGCGCCGCCCGTGGGCGGGTGGATGCCGGCGAGCATGCGCCCGAGCGTCGACTTTCCCGCACCGGAGGGGCCGACGACGGCGAGCCGCTCGCCCGGTCGCAGCGCGAGGTCGATGCCGTGCAGCACGTTGTGACCCTCGCGGTACGCGTAGGTCACGTCGCGGGCGTCGACCCGCTCGTGCGTGGGCTCGTCGTCCTTCACGACGCGGTCCGGCTCGACGGCCGCGACACCGATGATCCGCGCGAGCGAGGCCGAGCCCACCTGGATCTCGTCGAGCCAGAAGATCAGCTCGCCGATCGGGTGGATGATCTGCGACGCGTACAGCGCGACCGTCGTGACCGCGCCGATCGTGACGTGGCCCGTCGAGGCGAGGTACGCGCCCCAGATGATGACCGCGAGCACGGGCATGAGGAACGAGGTGTCGATGATCGGGAACAGCACGGTGCGCAGCCGCAGGGTGTACCGCTCGGCCTCGAAGGACTCACGGATGTCCTCGTCCAGACGCCGACGACGGCGCGCACCGAGACCCAGCGCGTCGATGGTCCGCGCACCCTCGACCGTCTCGGTGATCGTCCCGAAGATCGAGGCGTACGAGGCGGACTCGCGCAGGTAGCCCGCCGTCGCGCGCTTGAGGTACCAGCGCGTGACCACGAGCAGGAGCGGCAGGCCGGCGAGCAGCCCGATCGCCACGAGGGGGCTCGTGAAGATCGCGGCCACGGCCGTGAGCACGATCGTGGCGCTCGTGACGAGCACGCGCGGCACGCCGAAGCGCACGGCGTACTGCACGCGGTCGATGTCCGTGGTGGTGCGCGCCACGAGGTCACCCGTGCCGGCCCGCTCGACCACGGACAGCGGCAGGCGGGTCACCCGCTCGAGGAACTCCTCGCGCAGCTGGGCGAACACGGTCTCGCCGAGCACCATCGCGGAGCGCTGGGCGTACCGCACGAGCACGGTCTGGCCCAGCACCGCGCCGAGCAGGATGAGCACCGTCTGGTCGATGATGCTCGCGCCCGTCCCGGCGACGACGGCGTCGATCATGCGCCCGAGCAGCCACGGACCGGCGAGGCCGGCGGTCGCGGCGAGGGCGTGCAGGGTGACGACGACGGCGAGCGGCCGCTTGTACTGGCGCAGCAGGCCGACCGTCTCGTCGCGCAGCATGCGCGAGTCGGCGACGGGGAGCTTCACGACACACCTCCTGCGGCGTGGACGGGGGAATCGACGGAAAGGGGAGCGGGCGTCTCGGCCGGTGTCTCCGCGGGCGTGTCCGCGGCGGCGCGCGAGACGACCCGGCGGTACTGGTCGCCGTGCTCGTCGTCGCGGCGCAGCAGCTCACGGTGCGTCCCGGTGAACACAGCCACGCCGTGCTCGACGAAGACGACCTCGTCGACCCGGTCGAGCACGAGGGGGCTCGTGCTCACGATGACCGTGGCCAGCCCCGCGCGTGCCGCGGCGAGCCGGTCGGCGATGCGTGCCTCGGTGTGGGCGTCGACGGCGCTCGTGGGCTCGATGAGCACGAGCACCTCGGCCTGGGTCAGCAGGGCGCGCGCGAGGGCGACCCGCTGGCGCTGACCGCCGGAGAGCGAACGCCCCTTCTCCTCGACACGCCCGTCGAGTCCGTCGGGGACCGAGTCGAGCACGTCCCCGGCGTCGGCCACCTGCATCGCCTCGAGCATCTCCTCGCGGCTCGCGTGCCCACGCACGTCGAGCTCGAAATCGAGCACGCCCGAGAACAGGGTGGGTGTCGACTCGGCGACCACGAGGCGACCCCGCACCTCGACGAGGTCGAGCTCGTGCAGCAGGTGCCGGCCCCACCGCACGGTGCTCAGCGGCGGGTCGGCGAAGCGCGTGGGTCGGTTCCACGCGTCGTCCTTCGTCGAGGCGGGCTTGCCCCAGGGGCGCCACCACGGGCGGCGCGCGGGTGCGGCGTCGTCGGACTCGTCGTCGTGCGGGATCGCCTCGGCGCTCACGAAGTGCCCGAGGCGCATCGCGATGGCCGCGGTCTCGTCCGGGTCGGCGCCCACGAGCGCGACCGTGCCGCTCACCGGAACGCGCACGCCGCTCGCCTCGTCGACGAGCTCGGTGCCCCGGTCCGGCCCCGGCACGGACTCGGTCACGACGCCGTCGGTGCGCTGCCCCGTGGTCGGGACGGAGAGCACCTTGATGATGCGGCGCACGCCGACCGTGGCGCGCGCGAGGATGCGCATCGTCTCGGAGGCGGACCACAGGGGCTGGGTCAGGAACGCCGCGAAGCCGTAGAACATGACGAGCTCGCCCGGCGTG
Source organism: uncultured Cellulomonadaceae bacterium (assembly GCA_964510785.1). Classification (GTDB taxonomy): domain Bacteria; phylum Actinomycetota; class Actinomycetes; order Actinomycetales; family Cellulomonadaceae; genus JAAYZM01. The sequence continues at coordinate 8,995 of CAZECM010000097.1, forward strand.
ATGTCGCCCGCGACCGCCATGCGCGCCCCGGCCCACACGAGCACCGTGAGGAACAGCCCTGGCAGCAGGGTCTGGGTCGCGTCGAGCAGCGACTGGGTCTGCGCGACGCGTACGCCGGCCTCGCGGACCTTCTGCGACTGCGTCGCGTAGCGGCCCGCGAAGATCTCCTCGCCGCCGATCCCGCGCAGGATGCGCAGCCCGGAGACGGTGTCCGCGCCGAGGGTCGTGAGCCGGCCCTGCGCCTCGCGCTGGTCGGCCTGGCGCTTCTGCAGCGGCTTGACGAGCAGGGCGAGGACACCGACCACGAGCGGGAGCCCGAGCAGCACGAGCAGGCCGAGCGGCACGGACATGCGCATCATGAGCACGGCGACGACGCCGTACGCGACGATGCCACCCACGAAGCGGGCGGCGACGGCGAACACCTCGCCGACCCTGAGCGCATCCGAGGCGACCGTGGCGACGACCTCACCGGTGGGCATCTCCGCCGTGACGGCGTCTCCCGTGCGCGTCGAGTGGTACCCGACGAGCTGGATCGAGTTGTAGGAGGCACGCAGCCAGTTCTGCACGTCGAAGCGGTGGCCCCACACGTTGGAGCCGACCTGCACCATGCCGATCGCGCCGATGAGGGCGCAGCCGAGGAACAGCTCGCGCGAGAGCCCCTTGTCGAGCCCGGAGTCGACCACGGTGCCGAGCGCCCACGGCATGAGGGCGCCACCGACGTTGCTGATGGTGCCGAACACGAGGGAGGCGAGCAGGATCGCGCGCTGGCGACGCGCCTGCCACCACAGGAAGGCCCGCGGTGTGGTCAGGGGAGGGGTGCCGGGATCGGCGACAGGAAGGGGAAGCACGAGAGACAACGCTAACCCTGGGTACTGACAAGTTCGAATCGTTTTTTCGGCCGCCGGGATGCGCAGGCCGGCGGTGTAGGGTCCGGCGCGGGGGCGGGAGCACAACGCACGGCGCGACGAGAGGTCAGGTAGTGACGAACGACACGCGGACGACGGCGGAGAAGACGGCGGCGTCCTTGCGGCGGTACCGGGTCATGGCGTGGGTCACGGGTGTGTTCCTGCTGATCCTGTGCGTCGAGATGATCCTCAAGTACGTGCTCCACGTGGGCGACGACGTGATGCGCTGGATCGAGTGGATCCCCTACGCCCACGGCTGGATCTACGTGCTCTACCTCGTCACCGTGGTGGACCTGTGGGGCAAGGTGCGCTGGGGCTTCGGCCGGCTCGCCGCGCTCGTGTTCGCCGGCGTCGTGCCCGTCCTCTCCTTCGTTGTCGAGGCGAGGGTCCACCGCGAGGTGACGGCGAAGCTCGCGGCCGCCGCGCCGCAGTCCGCTCCGTAGGCGCACCGGTGAGGGGCCCGGTCGCGCCGACTACCCTGGACGCGTGACCTCAGCCCCAGCGCCCGCCGTCGGCCACCGCCCCGTCCTCGTCGTCGACTTCGGCGCGCAGTACGCCCAGCTCATCGCGCGCCGCGTGCGCGAGGCCGGCGTGTACTCCGAGATCGTGCCGCACACGTGGACCGTGGAGAAGATCCTCGCGAAGGACCCGGCAGCCGTGATCCTCTCGGGCGGGCCCGCGAGCGTCTACGAGCCGGGTGCGCCGTCGGTCGACGCCGCGCTCTTCGAGGCCGGCGTGCCCGTGCTGGGCATCTGCTACGGCTTCCAGGCGATGGCGCACGCGCTCGGTGCCGAGGTCGACGCCGCGGCCAAGGGCGAGTACGGGCAGACCGGCGTCGAGGTCGGCGCCGTGGGTGAGCTCCTCGCGGGATCGCCCGCCCAGCAGAGCGTGTGGATGAGCCACGGTGTGGCCGTCACGGCACCGCCGCCGGGTTTCGCGGTGCTCGCCAGCTCGCCCGGCGCCCCCGTCGCGGCGTTCGAGGACCACGCGCGGCGGTTGTACGGCGTGCAGTGGCACCCCGAGGTACGTCACACCCCGCTCGGCCAGCGCGCGCTCGAGAACTTCCTGTACGTCGGGGCCGGCCTCACCCCGGACTGGACGCCGGGCAACGTCGTGGCCGAGCAGGTCGAGGCCGTCCGCGCCCAGATCGGGGACGCCCGGGTCATCTGCGCGCTGTCGGGCGGCGTGGACTCCTCCGTCGCGGCGGCGCTCGTGCAGCGCGCCGTGGGGGACCAGCTCACGTGCGTGTTCGTCGACCACGGCCTGCTGCGCGCCGGCGAGGCCGAGCAGGTGGAACGGGACTTCGTC
>CAZECM010000098.1:0-11110 GCA_964510785.1 uncultured Cellulomonadaceae bacterium
TGTCTCCGCGCTCATCCACGCCGCGACGATGGTCACCGCCGGTGTCTACCTCGTGGTGCGCTCGGCGCCGATCTACGAGGCCGCGCCGAACGCCCAGCTCGCCGTCGTCGTCGTCGGTGCGATCACGCTGCTGTTCGGTGCGATCGTCGGCTGCGCGAAGGACGACCTCAAGAAGGCGCTCGCCGCCTCCACGATGTCGCAGATCGGCTACATGATGCTCGCCGCGGGGCTGGGCCCCGTGGGCTACGCCTTCGCGATCTTCCACCTCGTGACGCACGGCTTCTTCAAGGCCGGGATGTTCCTCGGCGCCGGGTCCGTCATGCACGGCATGAACGACCAGGTCGACATGCGGCGCTTCGGCGGGCTCGCGAAGTACATGAAGGTCACGTGGATCACGTTCGGCCTGGGGTGGCTCGCGATCCTCGGCGTCCCGCCGTTCTCCGGCTTCTGGAGCAAGGACAAGATCATCGAGGCGGCCTTCGTGCCCGTCGACGGCGCACCGTGGCGCGCGTGGGTGTTCGGCTCCGTCGTCCTGATCGGCGCGGGCATCACGGCCTTCTACATGTCGCGGCTCTTCTTCATGACGTTCCACGGCGAGAAGCGGTGGACGACGGCGGCCGAGGGTGCCGAGCAGCACCCCCACGAGTCGCCGAAGCTCATGACCGTGCCGATGGTCGTGCTCGCGGTGGGCTCGGTGGCCCTCGGTGGCCTGCTGAGCATCGGCGGGGCGTTCTCGTCGTGGCTCGAGCCCGTCACGGGGCACGTCGAGCACCACGAGCCCGTGCTGCCCGTGCCCGTCATCATGGCGGCGACCCTCGCGCTCGTCGCGCTCGGCCTGTTCCTCGCGTGGCGGCAGTACGCGGCCTCGACCGTGCCCGCCGTCGCACCCGCCGGCTCCGCACTCACGCGCGCCGCTCGTCGTGACCTGTACCAGGACGAGACCAACGACGCGCTGCTCGTGCAGCCCGGGGCGTACCTCACCCGCTCGCTCGTCTACGGCGACCGCCAGGTGGTCGACGGCGCGGTCGTGGGGGTCGCCCACGGCACGGTCGGTCTCGGTGAGCGGATCCGCAAGCTGCAGACCGGCTACGTCCGCTCGTACGCGGCGACGATGCTCGCCGGCGTCGTCGTCCTGCTCGTCGTCGTCCTGGTGACCAGGATCTGAGGAAGGACATCGTTCGATGACTGCATTCCCCTGGCTCACCGCGCTGATCGTGGCGCCCCTCGTGGGCGCCGCGGTGGTGTGGGCGCTGCCCGCGTCCGCCCGACGGCGGGCTCGCGAGGTCGCGCTCGGCTTCGCGCTGCTCGAGGTCGGCCTCCTGGTCGGTGCGTTCGCGGCGTTCGACGTCGCCGGCGCCTGGCGCCACCAGCTCCTCGAGACCCACTCCTGGATCCCCGCCTTCGGTGTGTCCTACGCGGTGGGGGTCGACGGCGTCGGCCTGCTGCTCATCGCGCTGAGCGTGTTCCTCGTCCCGCTCGTGCTGCTCGCGGCGTGGCGGGAGCAGGAGGGCGACGTGGGCCGCACGCGCACCTACGCGGCGCTCATCCTCGTGCTCACGAGCTTCATGGTCGCCGTGTTCGCGGCGCGCGACGTGTTCTTCTTCTACCTGCTGTTCGAGGCCATGCTCATCCCGGTCTACTTCCTCATCGGGATGTTCGGCGGGGCGCAGCGTCGGTACGCGGCCGTGAAGTTCCTGCTGTACTCGCTCGCGGGCGGCCTCATCATGCTCGCGGCCGTCGTCGTGCTGTACCTCAACGGGCCGCGCGGGCCGCAGGGCTTCCTCACCGAGAACCTCACGGGCCTCGCGCTTGAGCCGGGCCTCGAGAAGTGGCTGTTCCTCGGCTTCTTCGTCGCGTTCGCGATCAAGGCGCCGATGTTCCCGGTGCACACGTGGCTGCCCGACGCCGCGCAGAACTCGCCGGCCGGCACCTCGACGCTCCTCGTGGGCGTGCTCGACAAGGTCGGGACCTTCGGGATGCTCACGCTGTGCCTGCCGCTGTTCCCGAACGCGTCGCGCTGGGCCGCGCCCGTGATCATCGTGCTCGCGGTCGTCTCCGTGCTCTACGGTGCGCTGCTCGCGATCGGGCAGACCGACCTCATGCGCCTCATCGCGTACACGTCCGTCTCGCACTTCGGGTTCATCGTGCTCGGCATCTTCGCCTTCACGTCCACCTCGATCGCGGGCGCCTCGCTCTACATGGTCAACCACGGGCTCTCGACGGGTCTGCTGTTCCTCGCGGCCGGCTTCATCGTCGCGCGGCGCGGCGGTTCACAGCTCATCTCGGACTACGGCGGCCTGCAGAAGGTCGTCCCCGCGCTGGGTGGCGTCTTCCTCGTCGCGGGCCTGTCCGCCCTGAGCCTGCCGGGCCTGTCGACGTTCGTCTCGGAGTTCCTCGTGCTCGTCGGGACCTACGCCCGCTCCGGCCCGGTCGCCGTCGTCGCCGTGCTCGGTGTGGTGCTCGCGGCGATCTACGTGCTGTGGACCTACCAGAAGATCTTCACCGGGCCCGTCCGCGAGGGTCTCGAAGAGGTGCCGGACCTCTCCGGTCGGGAGAAGTGGGTCGCGGCCCCGCTCATCGCGGCGATGCTCGCGCTCGGGTTCTACCCCGCTGCCGCGCTGCCGTACGTGAACGGACCGGCCCACGCCTCGATGACCACGATCGGCGTGGACGATCCGCCGGGGCTCGCCTCGGGAGTGATCGTGACGGACGGTACGGACGGACTGGGAGGTGGTGACTCGTGAGCTTCACCGCTCCCGACGTGGGCTGGGTCCAGCTCGCCCCCCTCGCCATCGCCCTCGGCGTCGGTCTCGTCGGCGTGCTCGTCGAGGCCTTCGTGCCCCGCCGCGCGCGCCGCACCACGCAGCTCGTCCTGACCTTCGGTGCGATCGTCGCGATCATCGTCGCCGTCGCGCTGCAGTGGAACGACACGATCGCCACGGGCGGCACGTCGCTCTTCGGCGGCGCGTTCGTCCTCGACGGGCCCGCGCTCGCGCTGCAGGGGACGCTCGCCGTGCTCACGCTGCTCGCCGTGGCCGTGTTCGCGGACCGCACCTCGCAGGGCCAGGACGCCTTCGCGCCGACGGCGGCCGCCGTGCCGGGCTCGGACTACGAGGAGCTCGCGCGCCGGCAGGGCCTCGAGCAGACCGAGGTCTACCCGCTCGCGCTCTTCGGGCTCGGCGGCATGCTGCTGTTCGTCGCCGCCGGGGACCTGCTGACGCTCTTCGTCGCGCTCGAGGTGCTCTCGCTGCCGCTGTACATCCTCACGGGCCTCGCGCGCCGCCGCCGCCTGCTGAGCCAGGAGGCCTCGCTCAAGTACATGCTGCTCGGTGCGTACGCCTCGGCGTTCTTCGTGTTCGGCGCCGCGCTGCTCTACGGCTTCGCTGGCTCCGTGAACCTGTCGCAGATCGCGGCCTCGACGGGCGAGGTCGTCGGGCTCGACGGGCTGCTGCTCGGTGGCGTGGTCCTGCTCCTCGTCGGCCTGTTCTTCAAGGTCGGCGCGGTGCCCTTCCACTCCTGGACGCCGGACGTGTACGTCGGTGCCCCGACGCCCGTCACGGGCTTCATGGCCGCGACCACCAAGATCGCGGCGTTCGGCGCGATGGCCCGCGTCGTCTACGTCCTGCTGCCCGCGCTCGAGTGGGACCTGCGCCCGGCGCTCTGGACCGTCGCGATCCTCACGATGGCGGTCGGTACGGTCGTCGCCGTCGTGCAGACCGACGTCAAGCGGATGCTCGCGTACTCCTCGATCGCCCACGCGGGCTTCGTGCTCGTGGGTGTGCTCGCGTTCAGCACGCAGGGCATCTCCTCGGTGCTGTTCTACCTCGTGGTCTACGGCTTCGCGACGGTCGGTGCGTTCGCCGTCGTGACCCTCGTGCGGCAGACGCGATCGACGCCCGAGGGCACCGTCGTGCTCGGCGAGGCGACGCACCTGTCGCAGTGGGCCGGGCTCGGCAAGCGCAGCCCGTGGCTTGCCGCGGCGCTCGCCCTCTTCCTGCTGTCCTTCGCGGGCATCCCGCTGACCGCGGGCTTCGCGGGGAAGTTCGCGGTCTTCACGGCCGCGGTCGACGGCGGGGCGATCTGGCTCGTCATCGTGGGTGTGCTGGCCTCGGCGGCGTCGGCGTTCTTCTACGTCCGGCTCATCGTGCTCATGTACTTCACGCCGGAGCCCGAGGGCTCGGGCGGCGAGGGCGTGACGGTCGTGCGGTCCGAGGGTTTCACCGCCGTCGTGATCGCCGTGTCGGCGGCGGCGACGCTGCTGCTCGGCGTGCTGCCCGGTCAGCTGCTCGACGCGCTCGGCGAGGCGGCGAAGTTCCTGCCGTGACGTCGAACACCGGCGCGCTCCCCATCGCGGACGTCGCCCTGGCCGAGCTCCTCACGGCGCGACTCGCGATCGTCGAGGAGCGGCTCCAGGGTGTCCTCACGTACGCAGACCGGCTCGCGGACACGGCCTCGCGCCACCTCGTGAACGCGGGGGGCAAGCGGCTGCGTCCGCTCCTGACGCTGCTCGCCGCCCAGCTCGGCGACGGCGCGCGACCCGAGGTGATCGACGCGGCCGTGGTGTGCGAGCTGACCCACCTCGCGACGCTCTACCACGACGACGTGATGGACTCCGCGCCGTTGCGCCGGGGGGCGCCGTCTGCCCACGAGGTGTGGGGCAACTCCGTCGCGATCCTCACGGGCGACCTGCTGTTCGCCCGCGCGTCCTCGACCGTCGCGGGCCTCGGCCCTGACGCCGTGCGCATCCAGGCCTCGACCTTCGAGCGGCTGTGCCTCGGTCAGCTCCACGAGACGGTGGGCCCGGACGACGGCGAGGACCCCGTCGCGCACTACCTGCAGGTGCTCGCGGACAAGACCGGCTCGCTCGTGGCGACGTCGGGACGGTTCGGGGCGATGTTCGCCGGCTGCTCGCCCGCCGTCGTACGCATCCTCACGGAGTTCGGGGAGAAGGTCGGTGTCGCGTTCCAGCTCGCCGATGACGTCATCGACCTCTCCGCCGACGCCGCGGTGACGGGCAAGACCCCCGGGACGGACCTGCGCGAGCGCGTACCGACCATGCCCGTCCTGCTGCTGCGCGAGCGCGCGGCGGCCCCGGAGGCGGACCCGGCCGACGTCGCCCTCGTCGCGCTCCTCGACGGCGACCTGAGCTCCGACGCGGCGCTCGCCGAGGCCGTCGGCGCGCTGCGGGAGCACCCCGTGGTCGGCGAGACGCGCACGCTCGCCGACCGGTGGGCGCGCGAGGCGTCCGACGTGCTCGCACCGCTGCCCGAGGGCACGGTCAAGGCCGCCCTCGAGCACTTCGCGGACTCCCTGGTCCACCGTTCCGCCTGACGGCACCTGGCTACGCAGGTGGCTCGCGGAGGTCCGTCGCGCGACGCCGCAGCAGGTGTGCCCGTCGGCCGGCGCGGATGCCGTCGACCGACATGACGGCGAGCGCGATCCACACGAGCGCGAACCCCCACCACCGGGCCGCGGGCATCGCCTCGTGGAACACGAGGACGGCGATGAGGAGCTGCATCGTGGGTGTGAGGTACTGCACGAGGCCGACGACGCTCAGCGGGAGCCGTCGCGCCGACGCGGCGAAGAACAAGAGCGGCAGCGCCGTGACGACGCCCGTGGAGAGCAGGATCGCGTCGTGCCCGGGGCCGTGCGTGCCGAGCGTCCCGGCCCCGGAGTACTGCAGCCAGCCGAGGTAGGCCATCGCGACCGGAACGAGCACGAGCGTCTCGACGGCGAGCCCCGCCGTCGCGCCCACGGTGCGGCCCACGCGGTTCTTCGCGAGGCCGTAGAGCCCGAACGTCCCTGCGAGCACGAGCGCGATCCACGGCACCGAGCCGTAGCCGATGGTGATGACGACGACGGCGGCCGCGCCGAACCCGAGCGCCACCCACTGCCCGGGCCGCAGCCGCTCGCCGATCACGAGCACCGCGAGGCCCACGGTGACGATGGGGTTGATGTAGTACCCGAGCGAGGCGTCCACGGTGTGCTCGGTGAGGACGGCGAACACGAAGGCGAGCCAGTTCCCCGCGAGGAGCACGGACGCGAGCGCGAGGTACACGACGGTGCGCCCGCTGCGCAGCACGGTGCGCAGCTCGCCCCAGGTCCGCGTGACCGTGACCACCACGACGCAGAACAGCAGCGACCACACGACGCGGTGGGCGACGATCTCGAGCGCGGACGCCGGCGTGAGCAGCGGGAAGTACAACGGGAGGAAGCCCCAGAGGCCGTACGCGCCGACGGCGAAGGCGAGGCCCGCGCGGTCGAGGCCGGTACGGGCGGCGGCGGTGGGGGAGAGGTCGGTCACCTCCGCAACCTATCCGAGCCGAGCACGCCCCCTTTACCGCATCGCGAGCGCGCAGACCAGGGACCTGTGGCCCGGGGTACGTCCGCGCGGGACCGCCGTAGAATGACCTGCGTGAATCCCCAGCCTTCGTTGCGCGTGGCCGTGGTGGGCGCAGGCCCCGCAGGCATCTACGCCGCCGACATCCTGTCCAAGTCCGGTCTCGACGTCAGCATCGACATGCTCGAGCGGCTGCCCGTACCGTTCGGGCTCGTCCGCTACGGTGTGGCCCCGGATCACCCCCGCATCAAGCAGATCATCGTCGCGCTCGAGAAGATCCTCGGCGCCGGCAAGGCCCGGCTGCTCGCGAACGTCGAGTACGGCGTGGACATCAAGCTCGAGGACCTGCGGCAGTTCTACGACGCCGTGATCTTCGCCACGGGGGCGATCCGCGACACGGCGCTCGACATCCCCGGGGCAGACCTCGAGGGCTCGGTCGGTGCGGCGGACTTCGTCTCCTGGTACGACGGTCACCCCGACGTCCCGCGCACGTGGCCGCTCGACGCGACGCACGCCGCGGTGCTCGGCGCAGGCAACGTCGCGCTCGACATCACGCGCACGCTCGCGAAGCACGTCGAGGACCTGCTGAGCACGGACATCCCCGACAACGTCGCCGAGGGCCTGCGGAACAACAAGATCACCGACGTGCACGTCTTCGCTCGCCGCGGCCCCGCACAGGCAAAGTTCTCGCCTCTCGAGCTGCGCGAGCTCGGTCACGTGCGGGACGTCGACGTCGTCGTCTACCCCGAGGACTTCGAGTTCGACGCGGGCTCGGAGGCGGCCATCAGCTCCTCCAACCAGACCAAGCAGGTCGTCAAGACCCTCACGGACTGGACGCTCGACAACTACGCGGGCTCGCCGTCCCTGACCGCGTCCCGTCGCATCCACCTGCACTTCCTGCACCAGCCCGTCGAGATCCTCGGCACCGACGGCAAGGTCGCGGGGCTGCGCACCGAGCGCACCGTGCTCACGGGAGACGGCACCGCTGCGGGCACGGGCGTGTTCCACGACTGGCCCGTCCAGGCCGTCTACCGCGCCGTGGGCTACTTCGGCTCCGAGCTCGTGGACGTGCCGTTCGACGAGCGCGGCGGCGTCATCCGCAACGTCGAGGGTCGCGTCGTGGACGTCGACGGCGAGCACATCGGCGGTCTGTACACGACGGGCTGGATCAAGCGCGGTCCGGTGGGACTCATCGGCCACACGAAGTCCGACGCGAGCGAGACGATCGCCCACCTCGTCGCGGACGCCCCCGACATCACCCCGGCCCCGGAGCGCGACCCGCAGGCGATCGTGGACTTCCTCGCCGCGCGCGACGTCGAGGTCGTCGAGTGGGACGGCTGGCTGCGCATCAACGAGCACGAGTCGAGGCTCGGCGAGGCACAAGGACGCTCGCGCATCAAGGTGGTCCCGCGCGACGAGCTCACGAAGATCGGCCGCGCCGAGGCCTGACCCCGACCCGCCCCGCAACACCCCCACCCCGCGGGACGCCGTCCCCCTCCGCGGGACGCTGTCCCCCTCCGCGGGACGCTGTCCTCCTCCGCGGGACGCTGGCCCCCTCCGCGGGACGCGGTGCCCTTCTGCGGGACGCGGTGCTCGCGAAACGCACCCTGCGGGACGCTGTGCGCGCACAACGTCCCGCAGAGCGGGTGAGGCGTCTGGGGTGGGGCCCGGGGGTGGGGCCCGCCGGGGGTGAGGATTCCGGGGCGGCTCAGCGGGGGAGCATGCGGCGCAGGAACTCCCGGGTGCGCGGCTCCTGCGGGTCGGTGAGGACCTGGGCGGCCGGGCCGCGCTCGTGGACGCGCCCGGCGTGCAGGAAGCAGACCTCGTCTGCGACGTCGCGCGCGAACGCCATCTCGTGCGTCGCGATGAGCATCGTGAGCCCCTCGGCGCGCAGCTCGGTGAGCAGGTCGAGCACCTCACCCACGAGCTCGGGGTCGAGCGCCGAGGTCACCTCGTCGAGCAGGAGCAGGCGCGGGGAGGACACGAGCGCGCGGGCGATCGCGACGCGCTGCTGCTGACCGCCTGACAGCTCGTCGGGGAACGCCCGGGCCTTGTCCGCGAGCCCCACCCGCTCGAGCATCGCGAGGGCCTTCTCGTCGGCCTCCGCGCGCGCTACCTTGTGCACCAGGCGCTGGGCGAGCGCGACGTTCTCCACGACCCGCAGGTGCCCGAAGAGGTTGAAGGCCTGGAACACCATGCCCATGCGGGCGCGCACGGCGTTCGCGTCGACGCGCGGGTCGCAGATGTCGAGGCCGTCGAGCCAGATGTCGCCGTCGTCGACCTCCTCGAGCAGGTCGATCGCGCGCAGCAGGGTCGACTTGCCGGAGCCGGACGCACCGATGAGCGCGATGACCTGGTGGGGGTGGACGTCGAGGTCCACGCCGTCGAGCACGACGTTCTCGCCGAACGACTTGCGGACCCCGCGCACGCGCAGCAGGGGCTCGGTGCCGCCGTCGGGCAGTCTCCCGCCGTCGGGCCACGCCCCGCCGTCGTCGGCCCTCACCGCAACGCACCCCCGCCCGCGAGGTTCGACTGCGCCCCGAGCCAGCCCGAGCGGCGCGCGAACGCGTCCGTGAACCGTGTGAGCGGGATCGTCAGCGCGATGAACAGGAAGCCCGCCACGATGTAGGGCGTGAAGTTCGCGTGGGCTGACGTCACGATCTGGGCCATGCGGATCGCGTCGTAGGCGCCGAGCACGGAGATGAGCCCGGAGTCCTTCGAGAGGGCCACGAGATCGTTGAGCAGGGGTGGCACGACGCGGCGCACGGCCTGCGGCAGCACGACGTGCCGCGTCGCCTGGGCGCGCGTGAGTCCGAGCGAGCGTGCCGCGGCGACCTGCGAGGGGTGCACGGACTCGATGCCGGCGCGGAACACCTCCGCGACGTACGCCGAGTAGGTCAGCACGATCGCGAGCCCGCCGAGGATCACGGGCGACGTCGTCATGCCCGGGATGCGCAGCCCCGGCACGCCGAAGCCCACGACGAGCAGCACGAGCAGGAGCGGCAGCCCGCGGAAGAGGTCCACGTACGCCGTCGCGGCGGCGCGCAGCGGGAAGAACACGGGCCCGCGCAGCGTGCGGCAGATCGCGAGCAGCAGTGCGAAGAAGAAGATGACGACGGCGGACACCGCGAGCACCCGCACGTTGAGCCAGAGTCCCTCGAGCACCTGGGGGAACGACGCGACGGCGACGTCCCAGTCGAGGAAGGACTTGCGCACGCGCGGCCAGCCGGGCGTGTTGACGACGGCGAGGACGACGACGGCGGTCACCACGGCGGTGCTCGCGAAGGCGGTCACGGTCGACCGTCGGGCGGCCCGGCGCCGCAAGGCATCCCGCTCACGCTGGCGGGCCGAGGGCTCCCAGCCCCCGGCCCGCTCGCGCATGTCGCTCATGGTGGTTCAGTCTGCCGTGGCCGACCTCACTGCAGGACGGGAACGCCCGCGTTGTCCGCGATCCACGTCGACTCGAGATCGGCGAGCGTGCCGTTCGTGCGCAGGGCGTCCACGGCCCCCGTCACGGCGTCGACGTTCGGGGACTCGAGGTCGAGCACGAGGCCGAACTGGTCGGGGTTGTCGCCCGCGGGGAGCTGGCCGAGGAGGGTGCCACCCTCGTCGCCGTACTCGACGGCCGAGATGTAGAGCGCCGTCGGGAGGTCGAAGACGACCACGTCGACGAGCCCGGAGACGAGGGCCTGCTTGGCCTGGTCGTTGTCGTTGAACAGCGAGATCGCGTTGTCGGGCTGCACGGCGGCCTCGATCACGGCCGCGCTCGTGGTGCCGACCATCGCGCCGATCTTCAGGGGCTTGAGGCCCGCGATGTCCGTGACGCCCTCGGCCCCGCTGCCCTCGATCGTCACGACGGCCTGCGTCGCGTCGTAGTAGGAGGAGGAGAACGCGATGTTCGCCTTGCGCTCCTCGGTGATGGACACCTGGTTGATCGCGAAGTCGTAGTTCTTCACGCCCGGCGCGATGATCTGGTCGAAGCTCGCGGTGACCCACACGACGTCCTCGGCCGCGAAGCCGAGCTCGGCCGCGACGGCGTAGGCGACGGCGGACTCGTAGCCCTGGCCGTTCGAGGGGTCGTTGTCGACGACCCACGGCTCGTAGGCCGGGTCCGAGGTGCCGATCGTGAGCTTGCCCTCGGTGACGGTCTCGAGGGTGGGGCCGACCGGCTCGGTCGTCTCCGACTCGGTGGGCTGGACCTCGAGCGTCGGTTCGGGGGTGCCGGAGCCGCTGGCGCAACCCGCGAGCGCCAGGGCGCTCGCAGCGGCCAGGGCGGTGATGCGGGTGGTGATGCGCATGTGCTGCTCCTCGAGGTGGCGATGCCACGGTGGTAGGGGGTGGACCGGGTACCGGTCGGTAGGTCCGTCGTCAGCGTAAGGGAACGTCCGCGGCGTCGTCGTCGTTGTGTCACGTAGTGATCGAATGACGGAAGGTGGCACGACGGCGATGGGCCGACGGTGGGTCAACGGGGTCAAGACGGCGGGGCTCTTCGGGGCGATGTGGGCGCTCCTGCTCGGCGTGTGGGCACTCGTGGGGAACGGCAGCTCAGGGCTGCTCGTGGTGTTCGTGGGGGTCGGGCTCGTCTCGACGGCCGTGAGCTACTGGAACTCCGACAAGATCGCGATCCGGGCCATGCGCGCCCGGCCCGTCACGGAGCTCGAGCAGCCCGTCATGTACCGGGTGGTGCGCGAGCTCTCGACGCAGGCCCGCCAGCCCATGCCGCGCCTCTACGTCTCGCCAAACCCGCAACCGAACGCCTTTGCAACTGGT
>CAZECM010000099.1:0-10938 GCA_964510785.1 uncultured Cellulomonadaceae bacterium
AGGACCTCGTCGACGCGTGGGGCTTCGGCCCCGAGCACCTGCGCGCGACGATCGCCACGGGAGTCGAGCGCGAGCGCCAGGAAGAAGCTGCCACGTACTACCGCACCCAGCGCGCGAGCGGCGACGCCCCAGTCCCCGAAAAGCACGCCAAGCCCTGACCCCACTTCGCCCCGCTACCGCACAAGTGACGCCTGCAACTACGCGGCCGCGAGTAGACCGTGCTCGCGGAGTGTTGCCAGTGCGGTGCTGACGTGCTCGGGTGTGAACATGTGCGCCTTGCGAGGTGACCACTCAGCGACCTTCTTGGTGACGGTCTCGTCTGACTGTCCGGCAGCCTCGTGGACGGCGGTCCAGTGCACGGTGGCGAGGAGCTCCATCCCGTAGGCCGTTTCGAAGCCGTCGGCGAGATCGAGCACCTGCTCCATGCGGCGCCGAGTCTCGGGGTGGGCGTCGAGCTCGTGCTCCACTGCCGGCAGCGCGCTCGTTACGGGCTCAAGCGGCACCGCGTCCAGGACTCTCGCGGAGCCGTCCCCGTATCCGATCAGGAAGTGTCCTTCGATCTGGGCGAGTACGTGCCGAAGGTTGTCCGCGTACGGGCCGTACCGGTTCTCCTTGAAGTCGAGTCGCAGCGGTTCGCCTATGGTCTGCAGGAAGTACATGAGCTTCTGCGCCTCGACCAGCGAGGGTGCATCGAGCGCTTGCCGGGTGTACCTCGCGATTATGCCGACGAGCGCGGCGCGGCCCGGAGTCATGTTTGGTGTGGCGCTGTTCACCGGCATGTCGGCGGCTCTCGGTGCTCCCGCTGGCGGGTAGACCCGAACATCGACGTTGGGTAGCGCGTCGAAGGCCGCACGGATGCGTGGCTCCACCTCGGCCCAGGCGAGGCCGCCGTTCCCACAGCCGAGGGGGGGCACGGCGATGGAGGTGACTCCGAGTTCCCGGACGACTCGCACGAGGTCGACCAGACCGCTGTCGATGTCGCCGATCCGTGACTTCGCGCGCCAGTGCGCCTTCGTGGGGAAGTTGATGATGTACTGCGGGCCGTCGAGCGCCTGGGTCGGCCAGACGTGCATCTGCCCAAGTCGCACCTCGCCGCGCTTGGCGGCGGCCTTGTAGGCCTTGAACATCTCGGGGAACGCGTTCTTGAACTGCAAGGCGATGCCCTTGCCCATGACGCCCTCGGTGTTGACCGTGTTGACGAGCGCTTCGACGGGCGCGGTGAGCAAGTTGCCCTTCGCCTCGGTGATCATTGCGTTCATGCTCCTAGAAGTACCACTCGGGTCGGACATGGACGGGGATGTTCGACCGGGATGAGGCCAGGATGGCGCGTACCTCGATCGCGACGGTGTCGCTCTGGGTGCCGATCTGGGTGATGGCATCCCATCCGACCCGCTCGTGGACGAGAGCCTCGGCCATGCGGCGCTCCATCCGCTGCGGCTCGTCGGGGGTACTGCTCCAGTATCGACTCTGCATCAGGGGCCAGTCGACGAAGTCGTCGTCGATCGTGTCCGCCGGGTCGAACACGCGGAACGCCGTGTACCGGAGTGCCGCGTTCCGATCCGTAAGAATCGACGTGTGCCCGGTCTCGTGCATGCGCTCCAGCGTCGTGACCAGGTAGATCAGCCGGGCCGTACCGCCCTGGTAGGTAGGTACGTTCCCCTTAGAGATCGAGAACATCATCGGGCTACGGGCTGCGAAGTAGAACGGCACGTAGTCGGCTACCTGGCCACCCGGCCACACCGGTACCTCCCGCTGCCGACGATTCCACTTCACGCTCGGGTCTCCGACCTCGACCGTGAGTAGACCCGTCGAGTGGGCCGCGGTGTCGGACAGAAGTCCATGATTGATCACGGACCGCAGGTGATCGATATGGGTGAAGTGGGTAACAGGCGTTGGGACGCGGCGCGCGGTCATGGCGCGCCCGGATCCGCCCCGACGAGCGACTCGATGCTCTTCATCGCGAAGGAGCGGAGCTTCTGGATGGCGTCGGTGATGCTGCCGACGTCGATGACGCCGGCTTCGGTGTGCATGGTGTCCACTTCGCGTGGCTGGGTATAGACCTTGCCGAGGTCCGGCACGCGCTCCCGAGTTTTGATGTGTCGCCGCTCCGACATCGCGTGCCTGCTCATCGTCGCCCCGACCATGCGGGTCATTCTGTCGCACATCCCCGACGGCCCGCCAGGGGCTCGACCGCTCCGACAGCGGTGGTGACGAGGTGGCCGAGGCTGTCTGGGACTGCACACCGGAGTCGAGCGGACGGAGCCGAACCCTGAGAGAGCTCGGACGGTCATCGGGGCGCTTCACTTCGCCGACTGGGCGGTGATTGTGTTCCGTGTGCTCTACCTCATGTCGTTCGAGGCCCGAATCACCGCGGGCACATCCGATCTGGAGCCTTGAGACGCTACGTGCCTTTCCTCTGTCTCAGGCGCGGGTAGCGTCCCGGGGCTGGCTGAACTGCTCGACGGTGACCTCTTCGAGGAACCAGCCGGGTTCCCTCTTGAGCGTGCCGGCGATCTGGATGAGCGTCTTCACGCTCACCATCGCGCGCCCGTTCTCGTAGCTCCGGATGCTCGCGGAGTCGATGCCGCTGTTGACGGCGAGATCGTCGGCTGACCAGGAGAGGTCGATGCGGGCGCTCTTGATCCTCTCGCCGATCAGTGCGGCGGCAGCGGAGGGGACTCGAGCCATCCGACCACCTTCGGCGTCCCCGGAGTTCTGAACCAGTGATCAAGTCCCCGGGGACAAGTACACTCATGCCGTGCGAGAGCAGGACGGTGCGGCGGAGAAGTTGGTGCGGTCGCGCCAGCGTGTCGCGGATCACGGTGAGGTGTTCACCCCGCGGTGGCTCGTCGAGGACATGCTCGACCTCGTCGAGGAGGAGACGGCGCGCATCGACGCGCGCTTCCTCGAGCCGGCGTGCGGCTCGGGCAACTTCCTGATGCCGATCCTCGAGCGCAAGCTCCACGTGGTTCGCGAGCGATACGGCCGCAATGAGTTCGAGAACCGCCACTATGCGCTCTTCGCGCTCATGTGCGTCTACGGCATCGAGCTGCTGGCCGACAACGCGGAGGAGTGCCGGGAGAACTTGCTCGAGGTCTTCGTCCGATACCTCGGGGTCGCCGACGACGACGAATGGTCGGCCGCTGCGCGAGCCGTGCTGGCCGTCAACATCGTGCAGGGCGACGCGCTCAAGATGACCGACTCGGACGGAAGTCCGATCACGTTCCCCGAGTGGGGATACCTCGGCAAGGGACGGTTCCAGCGTCGGGACTTCCGCTTCGACAGCCTCGCGCGGCGCGCGGACGCATCGGTGGGACTCTTCGCCGAGCTCGAGGAGCACGAAATCTTCATCCCGGTGCGCACGTACCCGCCCGTGAACGTACGCGAGCTCGCGGCATGACCGAGGTCGAGTCGCAGAGCCAGGCCGCTCTGGCATTCCGTTCGCACAACCCAGACGTTCTGACGTGCATCGCCAACCTCTCGAACGACGAGGTGTTCACGCCGCCGGAGCTGGCGAACCAGATGCTCGACGAGGTCGAGAGTGCGTGGGCTGAGGCCCACGGCGGCGTCTCGATCTGGGCAGATCCGAACGTGACGTTCCTCGACCCGTTCACCAAGTCGGGAGTCTTCCTGCGGGAGATCGTGATTCGACTCACCCGCGGGCTGGAGGACGAGATCCCCGACCTGTGGGATCGGGTCGACCACATCCTCACGAAGCAGGTCTACGGGATCGGCATCACTCGGCTGACGGCGCTGCTCGCGCGACGCAGCGTCTACTGCTCGAAGGACGCGACCGGCGAGCATTCGATCGCGAAGTCGTTCGATCGTGACTGGGGCAACGTCTGGTTCGAACGCACCGAGCACACGTGGGCCGGTGAGACCTGCATCTACTGTCCTGCCAACCGCACGGCCTACGACCGCGGCGAGGAGTACGAGACCCACGCCTACGCCTTCACCCATACGTCCGACGTCAAGGCGCGCATGGCGCGCATGTTTGGAGCAGGTGTGCACTTCGACGTCATCATCGGCAACCCTCCCTATCAACTGGAGGACGGCGGTTTCGGCTCTAGCGCGGCGCCGATCTACCAGCGCTTCGTCGAGCAGGCAAAGTCGCTTGAGCCGACGATGTTGTCGATGGTCATCCCGGCCAGGTGGTATGCAGGCGGCAAAGGGCTCACGGAGTTCAGGTCCGCGATGCTGAGCGACAATCGTATGCGCGCGCTCCACGACTTCCCCGACACGGGTGAGGTCTTCCCGGGCGTGAACAACCGCGGTGGCATCTGCTTCTTTCTCTGGGACAGGGGCTATCGCGGCGATGTGAGAGTGAGTACGCATGAACGTGGGTCGATCATCTCAACAGCAACTAGGCCACTTCTCGAACCAGGGCTTGAGACCTTCATCAGGTACAACGAAGGACTGGCGATACTCAAGAAGGTGGTCGAGGTTGAGGGATCTGCTCGCGATATTCAGTTCGGGCTATCCGGAGCGGTGAGCTTTCGGGAACTCGTTAGTGCTCGCAAGCCGTTCGGTCTTGCCACGAACTACAGTGGCCGCCAGGTTGCTCGATCCGGTGATCTCAGGGTCCACCGCAATGGGGTCGACAACTACATCGCGAGAGCGGATGTCGGCGTCGGTCTAGAGCTTGTCGACGCAACCAAGCTTCTTGTTCCCTACGCTAGCCCTGGCTCCGACGACTATCCGCATCTCGTTCTCTCGCGCCCCATCGTTGCTGGCCCCGGGGAGATTGCGACTGAGACCTACTTGGTGGTAGGGCCCTTTGCCGACGAGGCGCACGCACGGAACGCCGCTGCTTACATGGGAACTCAGTTCTTCCGGTTCATGTTGACCCTATTGCGCGTGTCGCAGCACGTGACGCGCAGCGTCTACTCCTTCGCGCCCAGGCAGGACTTCTCACGGCGATGGTCAGACGACGACCTCGCCGAGAAGTACAACCTCACCTCTGAGGACCGGACATTTATGGCCCGGTTTGTCAAACCAGTTCAGTGGGCTGGTAGTTACTAGTGGGCGGTCTAGGTAAGGCGGTCCTCGTCGAGAAACCGGAGCTTCGACCCCGGATCTACGCGTGGTCTTCGCATGAGGTGGCAGAGCGGTGGCGCGACTGCCTCAAGGTCGGGCAGACCGTCCGCGACGTGAACACGCGGATCAGGGAGTCGCAGGGGCAGGCGCAGGTGGACTACGTCCTTAAAGTCGAAGAGGCCGCGGACCGTGAAGACGGCACGCTGTTCACGGACACCGAGGTGCGGACACGGCTCGTCGAGAAGGGCTTCGAGAACGTCGTCCACGGGTCGAGTCGCGAGTGGATCCGGTGCACCGCCGAGGACGTGCTGACGGCGATCGCGGAGCTGCGGGCTGGCGTCACGTATTCGGGCACCCACCACGCGACGTACGCGATGCGCGACGAGCAGCGTGCCGCCGTCGACAAGGCACACGACTACTTCCAGTCGATCTGGGCCGAGGACTCCGACGCGGTCCCGGAGTTCCTCTGGAACGCCAAGATGCGCTTCGGCAAGACCTTCGCGGCCTACCAGCTCGCCAAGAGGCTCGAGGCACAGAGGGTCCTCGTGGTCACGTTCAAGCCGGCGGTCGAGGACGCGTGGCGGTCCGACCTGGAGAGCCACGTCGACTTCGAAGACTGGCAGTACCTCTCGCGCAAGTCGGAGGGTGACCCGACGTCGGCGGATCCTGAGCGGCCGCTCGTGTTCTTCGGTTCCTTCCAGGACCTGCTCGGGCGTGACGCGGCCGGCAACTTCAAGGCGAAGCACCAGTGGCTCACCGAGATGGCCTGGGACCTCGTGATCTTCGACGAGTACCACTTCGGTGCGTGGCGGGACACCGCCAAGGAGCTCTTCGCCGGTGAGGACGAAAGAGCCCAGAAGAAGGAGACGGAGCTCGAGTTCGGCAAGGACCTCGAGACTTTCGCCGAGGAGCTCGAGGAGAAGGGTCTCGACGAGGATGCCTTCGTCCCGATCCGGGCGAACGCCTACCTGTACCTCTCCGGCACGCCGTTCAAGGTGCTGCGCGAAGGTCGGTTCATCGAGGAGCAGATCTTCAACTGGACCTACAGCGACGAACAGCGCGTCAAGGCCCGCCACGCCGCCGCGCACCCGGGCGAGCCCAATCCCTACGCAGGGCTCCCGGAGATGCGCCTGCTCACCTACCAGATGCCCGACGAGCTCGTCGCGCTCGCGAGCCAGGGCGAGTTCGACGAGTTCGACCTCAACACCTTCTTCGAAGCAGACGGCGTTGGTGCGGAGGCCGCGTTCGCCCACAAGGACGACGTCCAGAAGTGGCTCGACATCATCCGGGGTGGCTACTTCCCGACCCAGGTCGACGCGCTCAAGGCGGGCACCCGGCCACCGTTCCCCTACTCCGACACGAGGTTGCTGCCCTACCTCCAGCACTCCCTGTGGATGCTGCCGCGCACCGCGTCGTGCGCCGCGATGGCGAACTTGCTCGCCGAGCCGCAGAACGCCTTCTGGCACGACTATACGGTCGTCAACGTCTCCGCTCCCGGCGTCGGTGTGGGGCTCGAGGCGCTCCCGCCGGTGCGCGCGGCGATCGGGAGCGGCTTCGACACGAAGACGATCACTCTCACGGTCGGCAAGCTGACCACAGGGGTGACGGTTCCGCAGTGGTCGTCGATCCTCATGCTGCGCAACCTCCAGGCGCCAGAGACCTACTTCCAGGCGGCGTTCCGTGTGCAGTCGCCGTGGGTGATCCGCAACCCGGACGGCGACGATCCGCACGAGGAGGCGGTCCTCAAGCCCGTCTGCTACGTGTTCGACTTCGCACCGACCCGTGCGCTGCGCCAGATCAGCGAGTACGGGATCGGGCTAGCACCCGAGGATCCGAATCCCGAGCACGCCGTCGAAGAGCTCGTGAGCTTCCTGCCGGTGCTCGCCTACGACGGGTCCAACATGACGCAGGTCGACGCCGCCGGGATCCTCGACATCGCCATGGCGGGCACGTCGGCGACGCTGCTCGCGCGCAAGTGGGAGTCGGCGGTGCTCGTCAACGTCGACAACCTCACGCTCAAGAAGATCATGGCCTCGCCCGAGGCGATGGCAGCGGTCATGAACATCGAAGGGTTCCGTGCGCTCGGCGACAAGGTGTTCGAGACCGTCGTCAACAAGAGCGAAGAGCTCTCGAAGGTGAAGAAGGAGAAGGGCGACGATCTCACTCCCGCGGAGAAGAAGGAGCTCAGCGCGGAGGAGAAGGAGTACAAGTCCAAGCGGAAGCAGATCCAGGAGAAGCTCGTGAAGTTCGCGACCCGGATTCCCGCGTTCATGTACCTCACGGACTTCCGTGAGAACACGCTGTACGACGTCATCACGAAGATCGAGCCCAAGCTCTTCAAGACGGTCACCGGTCTCAGCGTCGAGGACTTCAACCTGCTCGTAGGGCTCGGGGTCTTCAACTCGGGCCACATGAACCAGGCCGTGTTCGCGTTCCGGCGCTACGAAGACGCGTCGCTCTCCTACACGGGGATCGACTCCCACGACGGGCTCACGAAGTACGGCCTCTACGACACCGTGGTCGAGGTCGTCTGATCGCGGTCGCCCGCGTGGTCGAGACGGCGGTGCTCGCCGAGGAGCTCGGCTTCGACTCCTTCGCGGTCGGGGAGCGCCACGCGGGGGACGCGCTCTCCTCGGCGCCCACGGTGCTCCTCGGCGCCGTCGTGGCGAGCACGAGCCGGATCCTGCTCTCGACGGGGGTCACCGTCCTGTCGGTCCACGACCCCGTGCGCATCGCGGAGGACTTCGCGACGCTCGACCAGCTCAGCCGGGGCCGCGTGGAGATCGTCATAGGCAAGGGGAACGAGGAGTGGCAGTACCCGCTCCTCGGCCGGGACCTCGCGCTGCAGTACTCCTACCTCGAGGAGAACTACGGCCTGCTGCGCCGGTTGCTGCGCGAGGAGGGCGTGACGTGGAGCGGGAAGCACCGTCCGCCGCTCGAGGGTGCCACGACGCTGCCGCGGCCCTTCCGTGGCCCGTTCCGCGTCTGGCACGGCTCGGCGACCTCGGCCTTCGCGGCGGAGCTCGCGGCGCGCTGGGGCGACCCGCTCATCACGGCGAACGCCCTCCAGCCGCGGGAGAACTACCGCGTCTGGATCGACCTGTACCGCGAGAAGTACCTCGAGCACGGGCACGACCCGGCACTCGCCTTCGTGGGCTCCGGATCGGGTGGCCTGTTCCTCGCGGATACCACGGAGCAGGCGATCGAGCAGTACCGCGTGTTCTACGAGGGGGCGGTGGCCCACCAGGACAAGCGCCGCCACGACCCGAAGGCGGTGGGCAAGGTGACCTCGTTCCGCACGATCGAGGAAGCGGTCGAGTCCGGGCCGGCGCTCGTGGGCTCGCCCGAGCGGGTCGCGGAGAAGATCCTCGACTACCACGAGACCTTCCGCCACGACCTGCAGTCGGTCTCGATCAACCACCTCCTCGAGCCGGCCGCGCAGGACGACGTGCTGCGCCGCTTCGCGGAGGAGGTCGTCCCGTTCGTGAGACGCGAGGTCTCGACAGCGCTGTGGGGTCCGGGTGACCCGCACCGACCGGCCGGGATCACCCTGGACTGAACGGGCGACACGTTCCACATCGTGAGCGCCTTCTCGAAACCGTTGACGGCCCCCTCCCGCGAACATAGAGTCCCGCCCCACCAGGCCAGGAGTGCCTCGACGAGCGGAGGAGGAGACAGCGATGCGCACCATGCACGCAGCACCGTTCTCGTCCCCTGCCGCCCTCGTCGCCCCCTGCTGTCCCGTGGGTGCTCGCAGCTCTGCCTCGCGCTGTTGTCGCTGACACAGCCGTAGAGCTCGAACCCTGGCGCCGGTCACGTCGCGACCCGCGCCCTGCGAACCCCCACGACCCGCGTCAGCGCACCTCGGTGCGTGACCTGTAGCCCTCAGCAGGGAGCACCATGTCTCTCCGACACACCCATCACCCGTCGATCCACCTTGGCGTGGACCTGAGCGAGACGGGTGCGAGTCCCGCGATCTGGCGCGCGCACGGCTCGCGAGCGGCCCGCCCCTTCGACCAGGAGCAGACCGTGCGGCTCGCGCGCATCGCCGCGCACGGCGCGCTCGACTTCGTCGTGTTCGACGCGAGCTTCACCCTGCACCCGTCCCGGGACACGACGCTCGCGGGAGTCCTCGACCCCGCGGTCGTGGCCCGGCGGATCGCCTCGCTCGTGCCGGGCATCGGGGTGGTCGCCCAGCTCGACCCTGTGGGCATCGATGCCGAGCACGTGGCCCAGGCGATCGCCGCCGTCGACGAGCGCAGCAGCGGTCGGGCGGGCTGGCAGGTCGGGGGCGTCACCGTGCAGGACGTGCGCGCGGTTCAGCGGCTGTGGGACGCCCGGCCCGCCTTGACGCTTCCGGAGCGCGGATCGACCGAGCAGCGTCAGACGCATGACGGCGTGCGCTTCGCCGTGCGGGCACACCGGCCGGGTGCGCGCACGGGTCGGCCGCATCCGCCCGTCGTCGTCGCCCTGCCGGACGCCGAGGGGGTGGGGCTCGGTGCGGCGCTCGCGCTCGCGGGGCAGGTGGCCGACGTCGTCCGCATCCGTGCGCGTGAGCTGGAGCACGCCGCGACGCTGCGGGCGCGGGTGCGCGAGGCGGCGCGTGCCGTTGGACGCGACCCGCAGAGCGTGCGGGTGCTCGTCGACCTGTACGCCGTCATCGGCCCCGACCAGGAGAGCTCCTCCGCGCGGCTCGACCTCTTGCGGCGGCTCGAGGACGCCGACGTGCAGGAAGGGTCGCTCGTCGTCGCGAACAGCCCCGTGCACCTCGCCATGACGCTGCAGGACTGGGTCGATGCCGGGGCGGCGGACGGCTTCGTCGTGCGACCCGCCGCCCTCGCCACGGACCTTGACGCGTTCATCGCCGCCGTCGTGCCCGTGCTGCAGGGCGCGGGCTACCTCCGCACCGCCTATCCCGGATCGTCCCTGCGCGAGACCCTGGGCCTGCGGCGCGCTCGGAAGCGCGTGGTCGTCCCCGCCCCGGTGGGTGTGTAGCCCGGTCCGCCCACCGGGCGAGCCGCCGGGAGCGGCACCGGGCGCGGGTAGCATGCTCGGGTCACGGCAGGACCGCGCAAAGGACCCCATGTCAGACTCCACCACCCCACCCGGCTACGACACCGTCGAGCACGCTGTGGCGACCCCGGACGCCGGGCAGCCCTTCGCCGAGCTCGGCCTCAAGCCGGACGAGTACGGCCGCATCCGCGACATCCTCGGGCGCCGTCCCACGAACGCCGAGCTCGCGATGTACTCCGTCATGTGGTCGGAGCACTGCTCCTACAAGTCGTCCAAGGTGCACCTGCGGCAGTTCGGCGAGAAGACCACCGAGGCGATGCGCAAGCACCTGCTCGTGGGCATCGGCGAGAACGCGGGCGTGGTCGACATCGGCGACGGCTGGGCCGTGACGTTCAAGGTCGAGTCGCACAACCACCCGAGCTTCGTCGAGCCCTACCAGGGTGCCGCGACGGGCGTGGGCGGCATCGTGCGCGACATCATCTCGATGGGCGCGCGCCCCGTGGCCGTCATGGACCAGCTGCGCTTCGGGGACGTGAACCACCCGGACACCGCACGCGTGGTGCACGGCGTCGTGTCGGGCGTCGGTGGCTACGGCAACTCGCTCGGCCTGCCCAACATCGGCGGCGAGCTCGTCTTCGACGCGTCCTACCAGGGCAACCCGCTCGTCAACGCGCTGTGCCTCGGGGTGCTGCGCCACGAGGACATCCACCTCGCCAACGCCTCGGGCACCGGCAACAAGATCGTGCTCTTCGGCGCGCGCACGGGCGGGGACGGCATCGGCGGCGCCTCGATCCTCGCGAGCGAGACCTTCGAGGACGGCGTGCCCTCCAAGCGACCGAGCGTCCAGGTGGGCGACCCGTTCATGGAGAAGGTGCTCATCGAGTGCTG
>CAZECM010000100.1:0-281 GCA_964510785.1 uncultured Cellulomonadaceae bacterium
TGATGCCGTTGGCGACCTCGTCGCACGCGGTGATGCCACCGAAGACGTTGACGAACACGGACTTCACCTGGGCGTCGCCGAGGATGACGTCGAGCCCCGCCGCCATGACGGCCGCGGACGCGCCGCCGCCGATGTCGAGGAAGTTCGCGGGCTTGACCCCACCGTGCGCCTCACCGGCGTAGGCGACGACGTCGAGCGTGCTCATGACGAGCCCCGCGCCGTTGCCGATGACACCCACGGAGCCGTCGAGCTTCACGTAGTTGAGGTCGTGCTCCTTGGCC
>CAZECM010000100.1:291-10846 GCA_964510785.1 uncultured Cellulomonadaceae bacterium
GAGGGCGACGATCGCGCCGTCCTCGGTGAGCACGAGCGGGTTGACCTCGACGAGCGTCGCGTCCTCGCCCTGGTAGACGTCCCAGAGCTTGACGAGCGCCCCGGCGACCTCGGCGGCGACCTCCGGTGCGAAGCCGGCCGCGGCGACGATCTCGTCGGCCTTCGCGGCGTCGATCCCGGTGCGCGGGTCCACGGCGACCTTGGCGAGCGCCTCGGGGCGCTCGACGGCGAGCTGCTCGATCTCCATGCCGCCCTCGACGCTCGCCATCGCGAGCAGCGAGCGGTTGGCGCGGTCGAGCAGGAGGGAGAAGTAGAACTCCTGGGCGATCTTCGCGCCCTGGGCGATCATGAGCGTCTGGACGACGTGGCCCTTGATGTCGAGCCCGAGGATCTCCTCGGCGCGCGCCGCGGCCTCGTCGGGGCTGTGGGCGAGCTTGACGCCGCCCGCCTTGCCGCGGCCGCCCGTCTTGACCTGAGCCTTGACGACGACGGTGCCGCCACCCAGCTTCTCGGCGGCCTCGCGGGCTTCCTGCGGACTCCTCGCGACGATGCCGCCGAGCACGGGGACCCCGTACTTCTCGAAGACGTCGCGTGCCTGGTACTCGAACAGGTCCACCCTGCTCCACCCTTCGTCGGATTGCGTGCCGTCCCGCTTCCGCGCGAGACGTCCTCCAGCGATGGTAGCCGCCAACGGAGAATATCTTCACGTCGAGATATGTGGCTCTCGCCACGTCTTCCCCACCCCGGCACGCCTCGGCCTGGTCCCGCCACCCCTCGGCTAGGTTGGGCGCGAGCACTCGGGACGGGAGGCGCCATGGCCGACGACGACGGCCGCCCGGTGACCCTGCAGGATGTCGCGACTGCGGCGGGTGTCTCCCTCGCGACCGCCTCCCGAGCGATCAACGGCTCGACACGCCGCGTGCGGGCGGACCTGCACGCGAAGGTGCTCGAGGCCGCCGAGCGGCTCGAGTACCGGGCGAACCCGCAGGCCCAGGCGATGGCCCGCGGCCGCGCGAGCGTCATCGGTCTGCTCGTGCACGACATCGCCGACCCGTACTTCTCCGCGATCGCGTCGGGGGTGATCGCCGAGGCCGAGCGGCACGGGCTGCTCGTGACGCTGGCGAGCACGGAACGCTCCGCCGAGCGCGAGCTCGCGCACCTCGCGGCGCTGCGGGCCCAGCGTCCCCGGGGAGTGATCGTCGCGGGCTCGCGGCAGGCCGACCCCGCCGCGCTCGCGCGGTTCGGCGCGGAGCTCGACGCGTTCATCCGCTCGGGCGGGCGCGTCGCTCTCGTGAGCCAGGACGTGCTCGACGTGCCCACCGTGGCCCTCGAGAACCGTGCCGGGGGGCACGACCTCGCGGTGCGGCTCGTCGAGCTGGGCTACCGCCGCTTCGCGGTGCTCGCGACCGAGCCGTGGCTCGTCACCTCGAACGAGCGTGCCGAGGGGTTCACCGAGGGGCTCGCCACGGCGGGAGACGGTGAGGTCGCCGCGAACGCGGTCGGTGAGTTCACGCGCGACGGCGGGTACGCGGCGATGTCCGCTCTCCTGGGACGCCTCGACGAGTTCGACTGCGTCGTGGCCGTCAACGACGTCATGGCGGTGGGCGCGATGGCCGCGCTGCGCGAGCACGGGCTGCGCCTGCCCGACGACGTGGCCGTGGCCGGCTTCGACGACATCACGACCCTGCGGGACGTGACCCCGACCCTCACGACCGTGCGCTTCCCCCTCGTCGAGGTGGGCGCGGCCGCGATGGCGATGGTGCTCGGTGCGGAGGAAGAACCCCGCGTGCGCCACGTGCCCGGCGAGGTCGTGGTGCGCGAGAGCACCCCACCCGTCGCCTGAGCTCGCCTCTTGCGCTTGCCGTCCGCCTTGCCTAGATTGACGGTAAGCGCTTTCCAACGGAGGTGGGCATGACGACGCTCGGCATCGTGATGAACGGCGTCACCGGACGCATGGGCTACCGCCAGCACCTCGTGCGCTCGGTCCTGGCGATCCGCGAGCAGGGCGGCGTCCTCCTCCCCGACGGCTCGCGCGTCCAGCTCGAACCGCTCCTCGTGGGTCGCAACGCCGAGAAGCTCGCCGAGATCGCGGCGCGCCACGACCTCGAGCGCTGGACCACGGACCTCGACGCGGCCCTCGCCGACGACGACTACCCCGTCTACTTCGACGCCCAGCTCACCTCGGTGCGCCGCGAGGCCCTCCTCGCCGCGATCGCCGCGGGGCGTCACCTCTACACCGAGAAGCCCTCCGCGGAGTCCGTCACCGAGGCCGTCGAGATCGCCCGGGCCGCCGACGCCGCGGGCGTCAAGCACGGCATCGTGCACGACAAGCTCTACCTGCCCGGCCTGCTCAAGCTGCGCCGCCTCGTGGACAGCGGCTTCTTCGGCCGCATCCTCTCGGTGCGCGGCGAGTTCGGATACTGGGTCTTCGAGGGCGACTGGCAGACGGCGCAGCGCCCCTCGTGGAACTACCGCAGCGAGGACGGCGGCGGGATCGTGGTCGACATGTTCTGCCACTGGAGCTACGTGCTCGAGAACCTCTTCGGCGCCGTCGAGGCCGTCACGGCCCGCGCCGTGACCCACATCCCGGAACGCTGGGAGGACGACGGCACGCCCTACGCCGCGACGGCCGACGACGCCGCGTATGCGATCTTCGAGCTCTCGGGGGGGATCGTGGCGCAGATCAACTCCTCGTGGGCGGTGCGCGTCAACCGCGACGAGCTCGTCGAGTTCCAGGTGGACGGCACCCATGGCAGCGCCGTCGTCGGCCTGCACGGCTGCCGCATCCAACCGCGCGAGGCGACGCCCAAGCCCGTGTGGAACCCGGACCTCGTCGAGGCCACGGACTTCCGGTCGCAGTGGACCGAGGTGCCGGCGAACGCCGTGGTCGACAACGCCTTCAAGGTGCAGTGGGAGAAGTACGTGCGTCACGTCGTCGTCGGCGCCCCCCACCCCTACGACCTGTGGGCCGGCGTGCGCGGTATCCGGCTCGCCGAGGCGAGCCTCGAGTCCTCGGCGCAGGGCCGGCGCGTCGAGCTCACCGAGGCCGCCCGGTGACGGACGTCCTGCTGCCGCGCGCGGACGGGAGCACGACGTCGCGCACCCTCGCCGCGCCACGCCCCTGGCCCCGACCGGACGCTCCCCCGCGGTCCCGCATCGCCTTCGCGGCCGCCCACGTGGTGCCGCGCGTGGGCGCCGAGAACGTGCCCGGCGCCCCCGCGGACCTCGACTGGGACGCCACGCTGGGCTTCCGCGAGCACCTGTGGGGCTGGGGGCTCGGGGTCGCGGAGGCGATGGACACGGCACAGCGCGGGATGGGGCTCGACTGGGTGGCGGCGCAAGAGCTGATCCGGCGCAGCACCGCCCGGGCTCGCGAGGTCGGCGGCCGCATCGCCGCTGGCGCCGGGACGGACCACCTCCCCGCGGGCGCGAACCTCGACGAGGTGCTCGCCGGGTACCTCGAGCAGGTCGAGGTCGTGGAGCAGGCCGGCGCCCAGGTGATCCTCATGGCGAGCCGCCACCTCGCCGCCGCCGCGACAGGCCCGGACGACTACCTGCGCATCTATTCCCGCGTGCTCGAGCAGGCCTCGGGCCCGGTCGTCCTGCACTGGCTCGGCCAGGACTTCGACCCGGCGCTCGCGGGCTACTGGGGCTCGGCCGACCTCGACGCGGCGACATCGACCGTGCTCGAGCTCATCGACACCCACGCGGACGCCGTCGACGGCATCAAGGTCTCGCTCCTGGACGCGGACCGCGAGCGGGCCGTCCGCGCCGCCCTGCCCGCGGGCGTGCGCCTCTACACGGGCGACGACTTCCACTACCCCGAGCTCATCGCGGGGGATGCCGGCGCGCACTCGGACGCCCTGCTCGGCATCTTCGCCGCGATCGCGCCCGCCGCCTCCGCGGGGCTGCAGGCGCTCGACGCCGGCGACGTCACCGCCTTCCACGAGGCGCTCGACCCGACGCTGCCCCTCGCGCGGCACCTCTTCGGCGCACCGACCTTCTACTACAAGACCGGCATCGCGTTCCTCGCGTGGCTCGACGGCGCCCAGCCGGGCTTCGCGATGGTGGGCGGCCTGCACGGCGCGCGCAGCGTGGTGCACCTCGCGCGTTGCCTCGAGCTCGCCGACGACGCCGGGCTCCTGGCCGATCCCGAGCTCGCGGCCCGACGTTGGGGTGCGCTCGCCGCGACGTACGGCGTGACGCCGTGATCGTCGTCGACGTCCCCTCGGGGCTGCCCGCCACGCGCGAGACCCCGCGTCCCGGCGACCCCGTGCTCGAGCGGCTCTCGCTCAACCAGAAGACGACGCCCGCATGGGACGTCCCCGCGCTCGTCGAGGGCTGCGTGCGCGCAGGGCTGGACTGGGTGGGGCTGTGGCGCGAGCCCGTGCAGGAGTACGGGGTCGAACGTTCCGCACGGCTCGTGGCCGACGCCGGGCTGCGCGTCTCGACGCTGTGCCGCGGGGGTTTCCTCACGGCGGCCGACGCCGGGGGACGCCACCGGGCGCTCGACGACAACCGGCGCGCGATCGACGAGGCCGCCGCGCTCGGCACCCCGTACCTCGTCATGGTGGTGGGCGGGCTCCCGGCGGGTGACCGCGACCTCGCCGCGGCCCGCGAGCGCGTCGCGAGCGCGATCGGCGAGCTCGTGGACCACGCGACCGGCAGCGGTGTGCAGCTCTCGCTCGAGCCGATGCACCCGATCTTCTGCGCGGACCGCGGCGTGCTCTCCACGCTCGCCCAGGCGCTCGACCTCGCGGAACTCTTCACCCCGGAGCAGGTGGGTGTCACGGTCGACGCGTTCCACGTGTGGTGGGACCCCGACGTCGAGGCACAGATCGCACGCGCGGCGGGCCGGATCTCCTCCTTCCAGGTGTGCGACTGGATCACCCCGCTCCCCCCGGACGCGCTGCTCTCGCGCGGCATGATGGGCGACGGGCACATCGACTTCCCGTCCCTGCTGCGCGCGGTCGACGACGCCGGGTACGCGGGCCCGGTCGAGGTCGAGATCTTCAACGCCGACGTCTGGGCGGCGGACCCGGACGCCGTCGT
Source organism: uncultured Cellulomonadaceae bacterium (assembly GCA_964510785.1). Lineage (GTDB taxonomy): Bacteria > Actinomycetota > Actinomycetes > Actinomycetales > Cellulomonadaceae > JAAYZM01. The sequence goes on from CAZECM010000100.1 coordinate 5,343, forward strand.
GGCGACGATGGCGCGCCGCTACGCCGAGCACGTGCTCGGACGTTGACCGCGTGGCACCCGTGACGGCAGGGTGTCGCTGGTGCAGGCAGACCCACCCATGACCGTCGTCGTCGCCCCCGACTCCTTCAAGGGCACCCTCGACGCCACGGCGGCCGCGGGCGCGATCGCGGCCGGGTGGCGCAGCGTCCGACCGCGCGACGCGGTGCGGCTCCTCCCGCTCGCCGACGGCGGGGAGGGCACGCTCGACGTGCTCGCCGCCGCGATACCCGGTGCGGTCCTCGTGCCCGCGCCCGGGGTGTCCGGTCCCGACGGGAGACCCGTCGACGCAGCGTGGCTGGCCTGCCCCGACGGGACGGCCGTCGTCGAGCTCGCCCGCTCGAGCGGCCTGCCCCTCATGGCCACGCCGGACCCGCTCGGGGCACACACCGCGGGGCTCGGCGAGGTGATCAGGGCCGCGGTGCGCGCACCGGAGACGCGGCGGGTGGTGGTCGCGCTCGGGGGTTCGGCGAGCACGGACGGCGGCACGGGTGCGCTCGGCGCGCTCGGGGCACGGTTCCTCGACGACGACGGCGTACCGCTGCCGACCGGCGGTGGCTCGCTGGTCGATCTCGCGCGCGTCGACGTTCGCGACCTGATCGACCTGCCCGACGGGGGCATCACGTGCCTCGTCGACGTCGATGCGCCGCTGCTCGGGGGCGCGGGCGCCGCGGCGGTGTTCGGTCCGCAGAAGGGGGCGTCGCCCGCCGACGTCGCGGTGCTCGAGCGGGGGATGGCTCGTCTCGTCGAGGTGCTCGACGCGGAGCCGGGCGCCTCGGACGTCGCCCCCGCGCGTGCGAGCACCACGGGAGCCGCTCTTGCGGGCGCGGGCGCCGCGGGCGGGACGGCCTTCGGGTTCGCGGCCGTGCTCGGCGCGCGCATCGTGCCCGGCGCGGCACACCTCGCCGAGCTGGCCGGGCTGGACCGCGCGCTCGCGGGGGCGGGCCTGCTGCTGACGGGTGAGGGCTCCTTCGACGCGCAGTCGCTCGGCGGCAAGGTCGTCGGCGAGGCGCTCGCCCGGTCCCGCCGGGTCGGTACCCCCGCGGCCGTCGTCGCGGGACGTGTCGCCGACCCCGACCTCGTGCCCGGCGTCCCGACGGCGAGCCTCACGTCGCTCGCGGGTTCGGGAGCGGCCGCCCTCGCAGAGCCCGCCCGCTGGGCATTCGAGGGCGGGGCGTACCTCGCGCACGCGTGGTGCGAACGGCCGTGGTCGGGCCGGCCGCCCGACACCGGGACGCCGTAGCCTGCTCGCGCAGGTCGCGAGGGGCGTGACCGGCGGTGCCGCACCGCACGAGAACTCGGGGAGTACCCATGGCCAGCGTGTTCGTGACCGGATCGAGCGACGGCATCGGCCTGGAGTCGGTCCGTCAGCTCCTCGCCCAGGGGCACCGGGTCGTCGGGCACGCACGGAACCCGGAGCGCGCCGATGACCTGCGTACGGCCGCACCCGGGGTGGCGGCCGTCGTCGTCGGCGACCTGACCTCCCTCGCCGAGACGAAGGCCCTCGCCGCGGCCGCCGACGCCGCGGGTCCCTTCGACGCCGTGATCCACAACGCCGGGGTGGGTGGTGGCGGGGCGCGGCGGGAGACGACCGACGGGCTCGAGCGCATCTTCCAGGTCAACGTCGTCGGGCCGTACGTCCTCACGGCGCTCATGGCGCGACCGGCGCGGCTCGTCTACCTCACCTCGGGCCTCGAGGCCGACGGGCGGCTCGCGCTCGACGACCTGCAGTGGACCTCCCGCGAGTGGCAGGGCATGCAGGCCTACTCCGACTCCAAGCTCCACGACGTGCTGCTCGCGTTCGCGGTCGCACGGCTGTGGCCCGGCACCCTGTCGACCACCGTGGACCCGGGCTGGATCAAGACGCGGCTCGGCGGCCCGAACGCGTGGGACGAGGTGTCCGACGGCGCAGCGACGCAGGTCTGGCTCGCCGTGTCCGAGGACGACGGCGCCCGCGTGACCGGTGAGTACCTCAAGCGGTTCGAGGTCCAGACCCCCAACCCGGTGGCCCGCGACGAGGCGGCGCAAGAGACGCTGCTCTCGGCGTTGGCGGAGCTCACCGGAGTGCCGCTCCCGAGGTAGTGAAGACTCCCCCGAGGTAGTGACTGCGCCGTCACTACCTCGGGGAATCTTCACTACCTGGGCAGATGGTGGGGGTGCGGCTCTGCCGATGCGGCCGGCCGTACGGCGTAAGATGACGAGGGTGCCGGAATCGGCCGCGAGGAGAGGAGTCGCCGCGTGACGACGTCGTCTACCGCGAAGACCCGCACCCCGCTGAGCCGCGAGCGCGTGTTCGCCGCCGCCGTCGAGATCGCGGACGCGGAGGGCATCGAGGCGCTCACGATGCGGGCGCTCGCCGAGCACCTCGGGGTCGAGGCGATGTCGCTGTACTACCACGTGGCAAACAAAGCAGCGCTGCTCGACGGGGTCGCCGACGTCGTGATCGGCAAGATCCTCGCCGAGGTGCTCGCTGTGGAGGGTGGCGGGGCCGACGACGGCGGGGCGCCCGGTGACCAGGCCCCCGGCGAGCCGGTGGGGGGTGGCACGGGCGGTGCACCGTCGTCGGCCCATGCCTTCGACTGGCTCGCCGCGCTGCGCCGCCGGATCCTCACCGCGCGCGCCGTCCTGCTGCGCCACCCGTGGGCGCCAGCGCTCCTGACCCGCCCGGGCGCGTTCGGGCCCGCGGCCGTCTGCTACTTCGACGGCGTGCTCGGCATCCTGGTGCGCGGCGGCTTCTCCTACGACCTCGCCCACCACGCGCTGCACGCGCTCGGCAGCCGGGCGATCGGCTTCTCGCAAGAGCTCTTCGCACCCGACGACGCCGCCGGTGATGCGTCCGAGGAGGTGCTCGCCGAGATGGCCGAGCAGCTCCCCCACCTCATGGGCATGCTCCAGGCGATGTCCCACGACGACCCGGACTCGAACCTCGGTTGGTGCGACGACCAGGCGGAGTTCGAGTTCGGCATCGACGTGCTCCTCGACGGCCTCGAGTCCGCCCGCCGCCGCACACCCCACCCCTGACCCCCCGCACGACCACCGCCCCCACCTCCCCGACCACCCCTGAGCCGTCCGCGCACTCCTTGGTGCCAGAGTGACGAGGGTGGCTGGCTCTCTCGGCGTGTCGCCCGGCGTGTCGCGAGTGTTATGTCATCTGAGTACCACGGAGTGCGCGGACGGCTCAACGGTGGGCGAGCTTCCGCAGTCGGGGCGGGGCGGGCGGGGGCGCTGCTGGCTATGGGGCGGCGGGACGGAGCTCGAGGACGAGGCACTCGGTGATCCCTAGGAGGCGTTCGGTGCGGCCGCGCGGGGCGTCGACGGCGCCCAAGGCCCCGAGCTCGGTGAGCGGGCGGATGCGCGGGTGAGTCAGCGCGACCTCCTGCCCGTCGATCTCGAGCACGCACTCCCCCGCCGCGAGCACGTTGCGCAGCCACTCGGTGCGCCGCCCGTACACGAGCACGATCGCGTAGCCGTCCGGGAGTCGCACCGCCCCGACGGGGGTGCGGTACTCCTGCCCCGAGACGCGGCCGACATGACGCAGCACGGGCCACCGCCCCCGTTCGAGCTCGTGCCGGTTGAGCACCTGGCGGTTGAGACGAGCGACCCAGAGCGGCATCACCACGAGCGGGCCCCCTTGCCGAGCAGCACGACCTTGCCGCCGACGGCCCGCCGCTCGCGCACGTACGCGAGGGCGTCGCGTGCCTCGGCGAGCGCGAAGGTGCGGTCGGTGACGGTGCGCAGCGCGCCGCTCGCGAGCAGGGCGCCGAGCGTGTCGAGGTCCCGCCGGCGGCTCGGCTCCCAGCCGAACACGCCGATGCGGCGCCGCCCTCCCGTCACCGGTCCCAGCAGTGCGGCTGCGGCGAACCCACGCACGTCGCGGGCGATGAGCGTGTACCGCCCGCGGGGCGCGAGGATGCGGCGGAAGGCGAGGAAGTGACGGCTGGCGGCGATGTCGACGACGACGTCGAACCGCTCGGCGCCGCGCGTCACGTCAGACCGGGTGTGGTCCACCGTGCGATCGGCGCCTGCGGCCCGCATGAGTCCTGCGCGGGCGCCGTCGTCGATGGCGGTGACCTCGGCGCCGAAGTGCTTGGCGAGCTGGATCGCAAAGGGACCCACGCACCCACCTCCTCCGTTGACGAGCACGCGGGAACCCGAGCGCACGCCGCCGCCGGCCGTGAGTGCCTGCAGAGCGAGCACCCCCGAGTGCGGCACGCCCGCGGCCGCTTCGAACGGCACGCCGTCCGGTAACCGTGCGAACGCCGCTGACGGTGCGCACACGAACGGCGCGAAGGCTCCCGCCCCCCGGGAGAAGAGGTCTGCCCAGACCCGGTCACCGGGCCGCAGCGAGGGCGCACCCGGACCCACGGCTTGGACCACGCCCGCGACGTCGAACCCGGGGATGCGGTTGCGCGGCGCACGCAACCCCGTGCCGATCCGGCTGAGCCACGGCCGGCCCTCGAGGTGCTCGAGGTCGGCGGTGTTGACCGAGGACGCGACGACTCGGACGAGCACCTCGCCCGGCCCGGGCTCTGGCACCGCGACCGTCTCCCGCCGTAGCACCTCGAGCCCGCCGTAGGAGTCCCTCGCCCACCGTTCCATCGTCGGCCGCTCCACGGTCGAGGGCCGATGCGCGCCCGCACTCACGCCGCGACCGCCTCGCGCTCCAGGGGAACCACGGCGGAGCCGCGCCGCGCCCCGCGCACGAGCAGGTAGGCGATCATCCAGAACTCGCCGACGGTCGCGGGCAGGCTCAGCCCGAGCGCGACGGCATCGGGCGCACCCGGGAGGAGCACGGGCACGAACGCGGACAGCACGTAGCCGACGCCGCCCACCACGAGGATCCGGCCCAGCAGCCGTGGCATCCAGCCCGAGGCCACGACGAGATAGCCCATCGGGACGAGCCACAGCCCGAAGAAGAGGTTGCCACCGGCCCAGAACGCCTCGCTCAGCACGTACAGCAGGTGCGCAGCGCCCGCGGGGTCCGCGACGAGCCCGGGTTCGGTCGCGACGCGCAGCGCACCGGCGAGCATCGCCGAGCTGCCGAGGATCGCGACGGCGTTGACGAGGCCGAACGCGGCGAGAACGCCCGCCGCGGTGGAGCTCACCGAGCGGAAGAGCCGGTAGAACGCGACGGCGACGAGCGCCTGGGTGAGCACGATGCCGAGCTCGAGCGCGACGCCCCAGCGGGCGAGCCCGGCGTTCTCGACGAGGTTGACGAGCGTGGCCGCCGGGTCGCCCGCCGCGAAGAGCCGTGGGCGGATCAGCAGGAAGCCGAGCATCCCGGTGATCGCGAGTGCGAGGTAGGCGAGGCCCGTGGTGCGGGCATCCCTTCTGAGCTGGTCCATGCGTGAGGCCCTTCGTCGCGGGTGCCGCGTGGCCACAGCCGGCCGCAGCAGCACCCTTACCTTGTAAGTCATACAACGTAAGGTTAGGGCGACCCAGCGCTCGCGTCAACGCCGAGTTCGTGA
>CAZECM010000101.1:0-241 GCA_964510785.1 uncultured Cellulomonadaceae bacterium
GTCGTGGTCGTCTCGACGCGCGACTGCTCCCTGCAGCGCCGCCACCAGAAGCTCGTCGAGGAGGCGCCCGCGCCGTTCCTCACCGCCGAGCAGGAGCGCGTGCTGCGCGAGTCCTCGATCGCCATCCTGCGCGAGGCGGGGTACGTCGGCGCCGGCACGTGCGAGTTCCTCGTCGGCAAGGACGGCACGGTCTCGTTCCTCGAGGTCAACACGCGCCTGCAGGTCGAGCACCCCGTGACCG
>CAZECM010000101.1:251-10182 GCA_964510785.1 uncultured Cellulomonadaceae bacterium
GCGCGATGCGGCGATGTCGCGCGAGCGGATCGACGGCTCAACGGCGAGGACCCGGCCGCGAACTTCCTGCCCACCCCGGGCCGCATCGCGCGGCTGCGGCTGCCGGGCGGGCCCGGCGTGCGCGTCGACTCCGGCGTGGTCGAGGGCGACACCGTCTCGGGCGCCTTCGACTCGATGGTCGCCAAGCTCATCGTCACCGGTGCCGACCGCCGCCAGGCGCTCGCGCGGGCCCGTCGAGCCCTCGCCGAGCTCGAGATCCAGGGCATCGCGACCGTGATCCCGTTCCACCGCGCCGTGGTCCGCGAACCCGACTTCGCCCCGGTCGACGACGGGCCCTTCCGGATCCACACCCGCTGGATCGAGACCGAGTTCGCCGAGCGGCTCTCCGACCTCGGCGAGCCGACCTCGGCCGCGGACCATGAGGCCGAGCAGCAGGTCGAGCGCGTCACCGTCGAGGTGGGCGGCAAGCGGCTCGAGATCGTCATCCCGGCGGGCCTCGCCATCGGCGGTCGACGTCCCGGGGCCGCACCGCGCCGCGCCGCGACCCGCCGCACGCAGCGCGGGAGCACCGCGTCCGCGAACGGGACGACCCTCGCCTCCCCCATGCAGGGCACGATCGTCAAGGTCGCCGTCGCCGAGGGCGCGACCGTGGCCGAGGGTGACCTCGTCGTCGTGCTCGAGGCGATGAAGATGGAACAGCCGCTCGTCGCGCACCGCGCCGGCGTCGTGCGTTCGCTCATCACGAACGTCGGGGCCTCCGTCAGCGCGGGCGGCGCCATCTGCCAGATCGTCGACTGAGCCCTCGCTGAGCGGGGCGGGCGATAGGTTCTGGGCATGACAACGTCGTCACCCGGCCCGCGGACCGCACGCGTCGCACTCCTCGCCGTCCTGCTCGCCGTCGCCGGCGAGTCGCTCCTGACGAGCGGGGCCCTGCTCGACCTGCAGCTCCGCGACGGCGCGATCCCCGCGGCGATCGCCGCGCTCGTGACCTACGTGCTGCCCGGGCTGGTCGTCGCCGCCCTCGTGCTCGCGACCCGGCCCGGCTCTCCGGGACGACCGCTGGGACGCACCGTGCTCGCAGGCGTGGTGGTGCTCGCCCTCGCCCGCCTGGTGCTCCAGGGGCTCGTCGAGATGCCGCGCTACGTGCTCGGTCTCGCGACCGTGGCGATCGCCGTCGCGGTGCTCCTGCTCGCCGTCGTGCTCACCGCGGCGGGGGGTGGCGACCGGGCCACGGGCGCGCGCGACACCGCGAGCGGGCTCGTGCTCGGCCTCGGGCTGTTCGCCGCGATCGCCGGCGCGACCGGTTCGTGGAGCGCGGTGTGGCGCCACGACTGGCTCGGCTGGGTGATCGCCCTCGGCCTCGTCGGTGCGGCTGGGTGGGCCGCATGGCGGTTGCGGGACGGCGAGGCGCCGGAGCGCCCGCGCGGGCTGTGGGTGCTCGGCCCGGTGCTCGGCGTCGGCGTCTTCGCCCTCGCGAGCCCCGCCTTCCACGCCTCGCAGTCCCAGGTCACGCCCGGCCTCCACCCGAGCGCCGGAGCGCTTCCCGCACTCATCGCGCTGACCGCGTGGGCCACGACCAACCTGCTGCAGCGCCGGGGCGGCCTGTCGACCAGGATGCTGCGCCTCGGTGCCGCGCTGCCCGTGCTCGTCGGGCTCGCCTACGTCTTCCCCGAGGTCATCGGGTGGTCACCCGTCCCCGTGCTCGTCGTGCTGCTCGCGACGATCCCCGCCACGGGGTTGCTCCTCGTCGCGGTGCTCGGCCGCGGGACCAAGCCCACGGGCCGGTTCTCGCTCGCCGGCCTCGGCGTCGGCGTGGGCCTCGGCGCGATCGTCCCGCTGCTCGTCTACCAGATCGACTACGACATCCCGCTCGGCTTCCCCAACGCGCTCGTCATCGTCGCGGCGAGCCTGCTGATCGTGCTCGGCTCGCGCGTGTGGCAGCCGTCGTTCGCCGTCACGGCCATCGCCCACCGGGTCGCACCACGCGGGGCTCCCCGGTCGCGCCTGGACGGGGCCATCGTGCCCGCGACCGTCGTCGTCCTCGTCTCGGCCGCCGGCTTGTGGGCGTCCATGCCGTTCACCTTCACCGAGGAGCGCGCCCCGGGCTCGGAGCTCACGGTCCTCAACTGGAACGTCCACTACGGCGTCACCCCGGAGGTCGCCGTGGACCTCGAAGCCTTCGCGCGCGCGATCGAGGCCGAGGACCCCGACGTGATCGCCCTGCAGGAGATCTCCCGCGGGTGGCTGCTCGGTGCGGGCACGGACATCGCGACGTGGCTGTCCCACCGGCTGCAGATGGGGGTCGTGTACGGGCACGCCGCGGACCGGCAGTTCGGCAACGCGCTGCTGTCGAGGTACGAGCTGACGGACGTCGCCGTGACCCAGCTGCCGTACGGCGAGGGGCCCATGCGCCGCTCGGCCATCACGGCCACGGTGACCCTCACGGACGGCACCCCGGTGCGCGTCTCCTCGATGCACCTGCAGCACAAGGAGGAGAACACGCCCACGCGCCTGTCCCAGCTCGACGCCGCGATCGCCGACATCGTGCCGACCGGCCCGTCGATCCTCGCCGGCGACCTCAACGCACGCCCGGGCTGGCCCGAGATCGCCGCGATGGAGGGCGCCGGCTGGGTCTCCGCGATCGACGCCGTGGGCGACCCGGAGGCCCTCACGTTCTCGACGTGGGACCCGGTCGAGCGCATCGACTGGGTGTTCGGCCAGCACGTCACGTTCGACCGGGCCGAGGTCATGACGGACACGAGCTCGGACCACTTCGGGATCGTCGTGCACGTGATCCCGGCGCAGGGCTAGGGGCGACCGGGCCCGCGGCCACCGGGCTCGCGGCCACCGGGTCCGCCGGGCCCACCGACGCCGCCGCCCGCGAGCTCGCCGGCCGTCGCCGTGGCGCTCGCTCCCCCACCGGTGAGCGTGTACTCGGCGCCCGAGGCCATGCCCGGGGCGGAGAACACGAGCGAGGAGTACGCCTTGCGGGCCGTGTACGTGCCGAGCACGGTGCCGTCGGCGTCGGTCACCTCGACCGTCGAGCCCGCGGCACCACCGTCGACCGAGAACGCGACCCAGCCCTGCGCGGAGTCCACGTCGGGAGCGACGGCCATCCCCGCGCTGCCGGCCGCGACCAGCACGCCTCCGGTCTGCTGCCAGCCGTCGTCCGCGTCGAGCGCACCGTTGCCGCTGCTCACGGGCCCGTGCACGACGACGGTGCCCCCGCTCATCGTGGCCGTGCCGTTGACGTCGATCCCGTCACCCTCGGCATCGACCTCGAGCGTGCCGCCCGTGATCGCGAGGTAGAGGTCAGAGGACGACTGCGCTCCGCCCATCGTGTCGCCCGAGCCGTCCGAGACGTTGACGCCGTCGTCGCTCGCGACGATCGACGTCTCGCCGCCGGAGATCTCGATGATCGAGCCTTCGATGCCCTCGACGCTCGCGAGCACGTCGAGCGTCCCGTCCGTGATGGTGAGCAGCCCCTCGGTGTGCACGCCGTCGTCCCCCGAGGTGATCGTGACGCTGCCACCCTCGAGCGAGAACCAGCCGAGCTCCCCGGCGTCCTCGTTGTCGGCCTTGAGCCCGTCCCCCGTCGCGGTCACCGCGACCTCGCCACCGCGCACCACGAGGTAGTCCTTGCCGCGGATCCCGTCGTCGACGGCCTCGACCGTGATGGTGCCGCCCTCGATCACGAGGCCGTCCACGCTCCCGATGCCGTCGTTGCTGCGACCGTCCACCACGAGCGAGCCCGTGCCACCGATCGTCAGGTCCGTGCGGCTGTACAGCGCGGCGTTCGCGTCCGTGTCGGCGGCGTCGCCCGCGGCGTCCGCGAGCGTGTTGACGGATCCTGCGGCGAGCACGACGGCGGCCTCGTCGGCCTCGTCGATGTTGATGGCCGGTCCCGACGTCCCCGTGATGGTGACGCCGTCGAGCACGAGCCGCACCGTGCCGTCGTCGGGGCTCGAGACGAGCACGGTGCCCGCGAGCTCTCCGGTCAGCCGATAGGTGCCGGGTGCGGTGATGGTCACCAGACCTGCGGTGATCTCGACGGCCGCGGCATCCGTCGTCGTCCCCGCAGCAAGGTCGACACCGACGACGTCCGCCTCGTCGAAGTCGAGCTCGGCGGACGTGGCGGGCGCGACGGACGCGGTGGCGGTCGAGGTCGAGGTCGTGCCGGGCGCGGCCGGGCCGGCGACCGAACCAGCCGTGCAGCCGGCGAGGCCGAGCGCGAGGACGGCGGGGACGGCGATGCGGTACCAGGGGAATCTCACGGTGTGCTCCTCGGGGTCGAGAGAAGGGGAAGGTGGTGGTCGAGCGTGCGGCGCCAACGGTTGGCGGGCAGCGCGGGGTGCAGGGCGGCGAGGCCCGTGCCGTACTTGGACACGCTCACGGGGCGGTGCCCACCGGCCCACAAGAGGCGGTCGAGAGCCCCGGCATGGCCGGGCGACTTCGTCTCGACGACGGCGAGTCCCGGCACGTCGATGCCGTGGTCCGTCTCGCCCGGAGCCAGCCAACGCAGGCCGACGTCGATCGTGGCCCGCGTCGCGGTGCCGTCCGGAGCCGGTAGCAGGAGCGTCGCGCGCCGGTAGGTGACCCCGAGGGTCGCCGCGAGCCGGGTCGTGTCGACGGGCGGCACGGCCGCACCCGCGAGAACCTGTGCGGCGTACTCGCCGTCGTCGGCCCCGAGCCTCCTGCGCGACGACGGCGAGCACGGGCGACGCTCCTTGACGGTCAGGCCCCGCCCACCCCGGGTCTTGACCTCGAGGAAGCTGTCTCCGCTGTCGAGGTAGGTGCGGGTGCGGACCTTGAACCGGCGCCGTCGCCGGTGCACCGTGGCGTGGAAGCTCGCGAGCTCGGGGGTGTCGAAGTACACGGACTCGTAGCGCGCGAGGCGCTCGCCGTCGAGGTCGAGCACCCGCACCGTGGCGGGGAGTCCCTGGAGGACCCCGACGACGGTGGCCACGGGGAGCACGTACTTGCGGTCGACACGGGACAGCAGGGCCGCGCGTTCGTTGAGCTCGGCGAGGTCGACGCCGTCGCGCGCGGCGAGCGCGGCCGTGAGGCGGTTCACGCCGACACCCGCTCGGCCTCGATGCGCTCGAGCGCCGGTGCCGCGAGACCCGGACGGGCCACCTCGAACCGCACGTCCACCGTGGTCGTGTCGTTGACGAGGTCGAGCCGCTCCGTCTTCACGGTGTGCACGCGGGCGCCGAGCACGGCGGCGACGTGGGCCGCGAGCTCGCCCTCGTCGGCGATCGCCCGGTCGATCACGAGCACCTGCTGGCGGTAGCGGCGCAGCAGCCTGGGGCTGTCCCCCACCGCGAGGACGACGACGACGAGCGCCATGAGCCCCGCCGCTGCGACCGGGAGCGACCCGCCGAGGCCCGCGATGAGACCGAGCGCGAGCGCTGCGAAGTAGTACGCGACCTCGTGGTGATCGATCTCCCGCGAGCGCAGCCGGATGATCGAGAGCACACCGAACAGCCCGAGGCCGAGGCCGGCACCGACGGTGCTCGCACCGAGCACGAGCGCGACCGCGAGCACACCGACGTTCACGCCGAGGTAGGCGACCGCGAGGTCACGGCGCCGGTACCGCGAGAAGTAGACGCCGAAGGCGAGGGCGGAGATCGCGACGAGATCGGCGACGACGAGCAGGGCGGTGTCCATGGCTGGCTCCCGGGGTGGTGGCGGAGGTTGTCTCGCCCACCATGAAGCCCTCGCGCTCTGGTCAGAACCTCCGCGCCCGCTGTGTGCCCGCTGAGACTGTCAGGGCTCGCCGTCGGAGTGCAGCATGCGCGCGACCTCGGCGAGCGAACCCGTGAGCGACGGGTAGATCGTCGCGGTGTCGGCGATCTCGTCGACGGTGAGCCGCTGGGCGACCGCCAGCGCGACGGGGAGGATGAGCTCGCTCGCTCGCGGGGCGACGACCACACCGCCGAGCACCTCGCCCGTCGTCGCGTGGGCGAAGAGCTTCACGAAGCCGTCGCGGATGCCGAGCATCTTGGCGCGCGGGTTGCGGCCCAGCTCGAGCGTCGCGGCGACGTAGCGCACCCCGGTGGCCTCGAGCCACGCCTGGGAGCGCCCCACGGTCGAGATCTCGGGCTGCGTGAACACCGTCGAGGCGATCGTCTCGAGCTTGAGCGGGGCGACGGCGTCACCGAGCGCGTGCGCCATCGCGATGCGGCCCTGCGTCGCCGCGACCGAGGCGAGCGGGAGCACCCCGGTGCAGTCCCCGGCCGCGTAGACCCCGCGCGCGCTCGTGCGCGAGACGCGGTCCACCTCGATGTGCCCGGACGGCGTGAGGCGGACACCGGCTTCCTCGAGCCCGAGGTCCGCCGTGGCCGGCACGGAGCCGACCGCCATGAGCACGTGCGAACCCTCGACGACGCGCCCGTCCGCGAGCTCGACCTCGACACCGTCCGCAGTGCGCCGGGCCGCGGCGGCCCGCGAGCGGGACAGCACCGTCATGCCCTGCGTCGTGAAGACGTCCTGGATGACCTTGGCCGCGTCGGGGTCCTCGCCCGGTAGCACCTGGTCGCGCGAGGAGACGAGCACGACGTCGCAGCCGAGCGCGTGATAGGCGCCGGCGAACTCGGCGCCCGTGACGCCCGAGCCCACGACGACGAGCCGCGAGGGCAGCTCGGTGAGCGCGTAGAGCTGGTCCCAGCGCAGGATGCGTTCGCCGTCGGGCACGGCGGTGTCGAGCTGGCGGGGCCGCGCGCCGACGGACAGCAGGACGACGTCGGCGTCGAGCACCTCGCTCCCGCCGTCGGCCACCGTGACGACCACCCGCAACGGCCCGTCGAGGCGCGCCTCGCCCTCGAGGATCCGCACGCCCTCCCGCTCGAGCCGGGTACGGATATCGGCGGACTGCGCGCCGGCGAGGGCGAGCACCCGGGCGTTGACCGCGCCGAGGTCCACCGTGAGGTTCGTGCGCACGGGTTCGAGGCCTGCCTCCCCCGTGACCCGCACGCCGAGCTCCGGTCCGCGGTCGGCGATCCGCATCCACTCGGCCGTCGCGATGAGTGTCTTGGAGGGCACGACGTCGGTCAGCACGGCGGACCCGCCGAGCCCCGATCGTTCGACGACGACGACGTCCGCCCCGCGACGGCGCGCCACGAGCGCGGCCTCGTAGCCGCCAGGCCCGCCTCCGACGATGACGACGCGGCTCGCGGGACGTTCGTTGCGCTGGGTCACCCGCCCATTGTGCCCGGCGGCGCGACCGCATGCTCCGGGCGCTCGTGGGGACTAATCTCTGCATCATGAGCACCGCCACCGACGCCCCCGACCTCGACGACCCCTCGGTCGACCCCTTCGACGTGGCGCGTGCCGCCGCCGAGTACCTGGCCAGGGCCACGGGCGTGGCGCGCCACGACGTGCTCCTCGTGCTCGGCTCCGGCTGGGGCGGGGCGGCGGAGCTCGTGGGGGAGACCGTCACCGAGATCCCCTCGCACGAGATCCCCGGGTTCGCGGCGCCCGCCGTCGCCGGGCACTCCGCGACCACCCGGTCCCTGCGGCTGCCCGACGGGCGGCACGCCCTCGTCTTCGGCTCGCGCACCCACCTCTACGAGGGGCGCGGGGTCCGCCGCGTGGTGCACGGCATCCGGACGGCCGCGGCCGCAGGGGTGTCCGCCGTCGTCCTCACGAACGGCTGCGGGGGCCTGCGGCCGTGGGCACCGGGCACGCCCGTCCTCATCAGCGACCACCTCAACCTCACGGCGACCTCGCCGCTCGAGGGTGCGACCTTCGTGGACCTCACGGACCTGTACTCCCCGCGGCTGCGCGCGCTCGCGCGCGAGGTCGACCCCTCGCTCGACGAAGGCGTCTACGTGCAGTTCCGCGGGCCGCAGTACGAGACACCGGCCGAGGTGAGGATGGCCGGGGTCCTCGGCGGCGACCTCGTGGGCATGTCGACCACGCTCGAGGCGATCGCGGCGCGTCAGGCCGGGCTCGAGATCCTCGGGCTCTCGCTCGTGACGAACCTCGCGGCAGGGATCAGCGCGACGGCGCTCTCCCACGAAGAGGTGCTCGAGGCCGGCCAGGCTGCGGGGCCGCGCATCAGCGCCCTGCTCGCCGCGATCGTGCACCGGATCTGACGTGCTGACCGAGGCGGAGATCCGCGAGCTCGCCGACGTCACGCGCGAGTGGATCGACGACGACCCCGACGAGACGACCGCCGCGGAGCTGCGTGCGCTGCTCGACGCGGAGGACTGGCCCGCGCTCGAGGAACGGTTCACCGGCATGCTCCAGTTCGGTACCGCGGGCCTGCGAGGTGCGCTCGGCGGAGGGCCCCACCGCATGAACCGGGCCGTCGTCGTCCGTGCCGCGAAGGGACTCGTCGACTACCTGCTCGACGCCGTGCCCGACGGGCGGGTGCCGCGGCTCGTGATCGGGTTCGACGCCCGCTACAACTCCGACGTCTTCGCCCGGGACACCGCGGCCGTCGCGACCGCGGCGGGGGTCGAGGCGCTCCTGCTGCCCGCTCCCCTGCCCACCCCCGTGCTCGCGTTCGCGGTGCGCCACCTCGAGGCCGACGCCGGGGTCATGGTCACGGCCTCCCACAACCCGCCGCAGGACAACGGGTACAAGGTGTACCTCGGTGGGAGCGTCGTCGAGGACGCGGGGCGCGGGGTGCAGATCGTGCCGCCGTACGACGCCGAGATCGCGCGGGCCATCGCCGCCGTGCGGGCCGTCGCGGACGTGCCGCAGGCCGATGCCGGTTGGACGGTGCTCGGCGAGGAGATCCTCGAGGAGTACCTCACGGGGGTCGCGGGGCTGTCCGACGGCGAGAAGCGGGGGCTGCGCATCGTCACGACGCCCCTGCACGGTGTCGGCGGTGCCGTCGTCACCGAGGCGCTGCGCCGCGCGGGGTTCACGGACCTGCACGTCGTCGCGGAGCAGGCCGAGCCCGATCCCGACTTCCCGACCGTGCCCTTCCCCAACCCGGAGGAGCCGGGAGCGATCGACCTCGCGCTCGCGCTCGCCCGGGACGTCGAGGCGGACCTCGTCATCGCGAACGACCCCGATGCCGACCGGTGCGCGCTCGCCGTGCGCGATCCCCGGTCGGGCGAGTGGCGCATGCTGCACGGCGACGAGGTCGGGGCGCTGCTCGGCGCGGAGGTCGCGCGGCGTACGACGGCGGGTGGTGCGCCGTCGTCGGCCGTCCTCGCCTCCTCGATCGTGTCCTCGCGGCTGCTCGGCCGCATCGCGGCCGCGGCGGGGCTCGAGCACGCGCAGACGCTCACTGGCTTCAAGTGGATCGCGCGCGTGCCCGGGATCGTGTTCGGGTACGAGGAGGCGATCGGGTAC
Organism: uncultured Cellulomonadaceae bacterium; assembly: GCA_964510785.1. Lineage (GTDB taxonomy): Bacteria > Actinomycetota > Actinomycetes > Actinomycetales > Cellulomonadaceae > JAAYZM01. The sequence goes on from CAZECM010000101.1 coordinate 9,564, forward strand.
TGCGTGGCGCCCGAGCTCGTGCGGGACAAGGACGGCATCAGTGCCGCCGTCGTCGCCGCGCAGCTCGCGGACCGGGTCAAGGCGTCGGGTGGCTCGCTCGTCGGGGCGCTCGACGACCTCGCCCGGCGTCACGGGCTGTACCTCACGGACCAGCTCTCGGCACGGTTCGCGGACCTGTCGCTCATCGGGGCCACGATGGAGCGCGTGCTCGCGGCGCCGCCGTCCTCGCTCGTGGGCTCACCTGTCGTGGAGGCCGTGGACCTCGCGCGCGGGAGCGAGGAGGAGCGGCTCGGGCTGCCACCCACCGAGGGGCTGCGGCTCGTGGCCGAGGACGGGACGCGCGTGATCATCCGGCCGTCCGGGACCGAGCCCAAGGTCAAGTGCTACCTCGAGGTCATCGCACCGCTCGACCCCGACGCGTCCGACGACGACGTCACGGCAGCCCGCACCGAGGCCCGCCGCCGCCTGGACGCCCTCAAGCACGAGCTGACACTGGCACTCGGCCTCTAGCCCCCTCGCCCCGTCCCCGTCCCCGCCCCCGCGAGGTAGTGCTGGGCGCGTCGAGGTAGGTCCGCGGCGCCACTACTTCGCGCGCTGGGCACTACCTCGCGGGGATGGC
>CAZECM010000102.1:0-2619 GCA_964510785.1 uncultured Cellulomonadaceae bacterium
TGATCGGCTCGCGGAAGACGGTACCACCGAGGATGTTGCGGATGGTGCCGTTGGGCGAGCGCCACATCTTCTTGAGGCCGAACTCCTCGACGCGCGCCTCGTCTGGCGTGATCGTGGCGCACTTGACGCCCACGCCGTGCTCCTTGATGGCGTGCGCCGCGTCGATCGTCACCTGGTCGTCGGTGGCGTCGCGGTTCTCGATCGACAGGTCGTAGTACCGCAGGTCGACGTCGAGGTAGGGGTGGATGAGGCGGTCCTTGATGAACTGCCAGATGATCCGCGTCATCTCGTCACCGTCGAGCTCGACGACCGGACCGACAACCTTGATCTTGGACATGCGGGGCAACTCCTGCGCTGGAGGGACTGGGCTCAGGGGCAAGATTACTTGATATCAAGAGACTTTGGCGTGGGGAGACGTGCTCGTCGCGCCCCTGGCGCGGTGGGATGCGCCACACCGTGACGAGCGACCTCAGGACGACGGCGGCACATCCCCGTAGTCTTGCCGATGGCGCGCCCTCGCTCCGGTCTGTGAGCGGGCTGCGCCTCGCCAGTCTCGACCTCCGTCACCTCCCGAGAGCAGGACACATGAGCTCCACACCCACCGAACCCACGACCCCCGACCCTGATGACGCCCTCGAGCCCGCCGGCGTCCTGCTCGAGGAGACCGAGCTGAGCGAGGAAGAGCTCGCCGACCTCGAGGCCTTCGCGACGGGCCAGGGTCTCGGTGGCGCGCTCGGCGTCGAGGTCCTCGGCACGTTCGCGCTCGTGCTCGCGGGCGTTGGCGTCGGGATGTATGCGAGCGTGACGGGGATCGGGCCGCTCGGCACCGCCCTCGCCTTCGGCCTCGCCCTCTTTGCGCTCATCGCCGCGTTCGGGCGCGTCTCGGGCGGGCACTTCAACCCGGCCGTGACCCTCGGTGCCGCCCTCGCCGGGCGCACGTCGTGGGGGAAGGTGCTGCCCTACTGGCTCGCCCAGGTGGTCGGTGGCGCACTCGCGACGACCGTGCTGTTCGTTGTCGCGAAGAGCAACCCGCAGCTGCCCGCCGAGAGCATCCAGCAGCTGTTCCAGGGCGTGTCCAACACGTTCGGCGACACTTCCCCGTTGCAGTTCGGCCTGGTCGGCGCGCTGCTGCTCGAGGTCGTCGTGACGGGCGTCTTCGTCGCCATCATCCTCGGCACGACGGCGCGCGACGCGCCCCCGAGCCTCGCCGCACCGGCGATCGGCCTCACGCTCGCGTTCGGCCTGCTCATCCTCACCCCCGTCACGAACGGCTCCATGAACCCGGCCCGTTCGCTCGCGAGCGCGCTGTTCGCGGGCTCGGGCCCGCTCGGCCAGGTGTGGCTGTTCTGGGTCGCACCGCTGGTCGGCGCCGCGATCGCCGGGCTGCTCTACGGTCTGTTCGGACCGGCCGCGGACGAGGACGACGAGATCGAGATCCTCGCCGTCGAGCGCGCCGAGGACTAGGCACCGCGCCGGAGCCGCTGAGCTCCGAGACACCCGAGAGGCCCCGGGCCCGACGCCTTCGTCGGTCCCGGGGCCCTCGTGCGTCTACTGCGGCACGACGGCGGCCAGCACGGCGATCGCGACCCCGAAGGTGAGCATCACCGTCGCGTCGAGGGCACGCGAGCGCGCCGAGAGGCCCGAGGCGCGCGGCAGGGCGAGGCGCAGCACCCCGCCCGCGACCGCGACGGCGGCGAGCGTGCCCGCGGCCGCGATCGGTCCGGCCACGTAGGTCATGACCACGACGGCCGCCACCCCGAGGACGACGAACCACGCCGTCCCGGACCGCCCCCAGGGAGCTGGCTCGTCGTGCTCGGGCTGCCTGGTCACGCCCGGCACACTACTCGCCCAGGCCGGCCCCGGGGGACTCAGTGCGCGAAGTGCCGCGTGCCCGTGAGGTAGAGCGTCACGCCCGCGGCGCGCGCCGCCTCGACGACCTCCTCGTCGCGCACGGAACCGCCAGGCTGCACGACGGCGCGGACCCCGGCGTCGAGCAGCACCTGAAGCCCGTCCGCGAACGGGAAGAACGCGTCCGACGACGCGACCGCACCCCGGGCCTGCTCCACCTCGCCCGCGTTGGCCCGCTCGACGGCGAGGCGGCACGAGTCGACCCGGTTGACCTGGCCCATGCCGATGCCCACCGAGGCGCCGTCGCGCGCGAGCAGGATCGCGTTGGACTTCACGGCCCGTACGGCCCGCCAGGCGAACGCGAGGTCGGCGAGGGTCGCGTCGTCGGCGGCCTCTCCGGTCGCGAGGGTCCAGCTGCGCGGGTCGTCGCCGTCGGCGTCGATGCGGTCGACAGCCTGCACGAGCATCCCGCCGCTCACGGGCCGGGTCTCGACCGCGCCGCTCGGCGCGCCGTCGACCTGGAGCAGCCGGATGTTCTTCTTCGCGGTGAGGATCTCGATCGCCTCGGGCTCGAATCCCGGTGCCACGACCACCTCCGTGAAGACGGGTGCGATCTGCTCGGCCGCCGCCTTGGTGACGACGCCGTTCGCGGCGATGACCCCGCCGAACGCGCTCACGGGGTCGCACGCGTGGGCGCGCGCGTGGGCCTCGGCGATGTCCGAGCCGACCGCGATGCCGCACGGGTTGGCGTGCTTGATGATCGCGACGGCG
>CAZECM010000102.1:2629-8558 GCA_964510785.1 uncultured Cellulomonadaceae bacterium
GCTCATGGCCTTGCCGTGCAGCTGCGTGGCCTGCGCGAGACCCGCGGGACCGTACCCGGAGACGTAGAGCGCGGCGCGCTGGTGCGGGTTCTCGCCGTAGCGCAGCACGTCCGCGCGCTCCCACGTGCCGCCGATCCAGGCGGGGAAGCCCGTGCCCTCGTCGCTCGGGGCCACGACGCTGCCCATCCAGCTCGCGACGTGCACGTCGTACGTCGCGGTGTGGACGAAGGCCTGGGCCGCGAGGGCCTTGCGCTCGGCGTAGGTGAAGCCGCCCGCGGTCACGGCCGCGGCGACGTCGCCGTAGCGCGCGGGGTCGACGACGACGGCGACGCTCGGGTGGTTCTTCGCCGCCGCGCGGACCATCGAGGGTCCGCCGATGTCGATCTGCTCGACGCACTCGTCGGGGCTCGCCCCCGAGGCGACCGTCGCAGTGAAGGGGTAGAGGTTGACGATCACGAGCTCGAAAGCCTCGACGCCGAGCTCGGCGAGCTGTTCGAGGTGCTCGGGCTTGCGCGAGTCCGCGAGGATCCCGGCGTGCACGCGCGGGTGGAGGGTCTTGACGCGGCCCTCGAGGCACTCGGGGAAGCCCGTGAGGTCCTCGACCTTCGTGACGGGCACGCCCGCGGCGGCCACGGTCGCGGCGGTCGAGCCGGTCGAGACGAGCTCGACACCCGCGGCGTGCAGGGCGGTGGCGAGCTCGACGAGCCCTGACTTGTCGTAGACGCTCAGCAGGGCGCGGCGCACGGGGCGGCGCGCGTCGTCGGCGAGCTGCACGGTGGGGCTTGTCGGGGCTGCGGACATCAGGGCCTCCTGGGTCGGGTCGGTCGGGACGGACCCAGGCACCCAGGCGGGCGGCGCGCTGCGGGACGAGCTCTCGGCCGCTCCCCGGTGGTGGTCCACCCTCGCCAGTCGCGACCTGAGCCAGTCTAGCCGTTGGCAGGACCGCCGAGCTGGGCCGAGGCGCGGCTCCTACGGACGCCCAGCACCACGATCGCGACGAACGCGAGGCCGAGTGCACTCGCGCCCACGAGCACCCACGTTCGGGGGGACCCGCTGGTCGCCGGCGAGGCTGGCGCCGGCGGGGTTCTCGTCGAAGGGCTATCCGCAGCAAGCGACTCGAGGGCCGTCGCCACGTCCGCCCGCCACGCGGTCGCGGCACCCATATCGAGCCCCATGATCGAGGGACGTCCGGCGAACTCGCCTTGCCAGATCGCGATGAGCTCCGCTTCCGCGTTCTGCTTGGCGAGCGCAAGTGCGAGGTCCGCTACGGCGACCGTGACGTCCGTTCCGACGTCGTATCCCGCGCGACCGTCGAGTGCCGTGGCGTGCTCGTGCGAGGCGCTCAGGCTGTAGAGACCTGACCCCACGGTCAGCAGCGCACCGATGTCCTCCCATGCCAGGGTGTCGGAGACGGTGATCGCGATCGCGCCAGTCTCGGTGACCGTGTCGTCCGAGCTGACCGAGGCACATTGGAGCACGTCACCCGGCTCACCCCCGAAGAATGCCCTGGCGCAGTACTCACCCGAGTGCCCGAGCACGTCCGCGGGCTCCGCACCACCCTGCGCCGACTGAGTGATCAGGTCAAAGGTCGGCGGCAGCAGCACGTACTGCGCGACTGGCCGCGACACGCTGAGCTCGAGGCCCCCAGGGTTCAGGCGTTCGGCGATCTCGCCCTTGATGCCTGCGGCCAGCCGACTCGTGCCCGGACCCTCGAACCACTCGACAACCGCGGCGGGCACCACGTCAGGAGAGGACGCGTCCTGCGCGGACAATGCCCACGTCGCGCCCGGCGCCATCGTCACACCGACGGCGGCCAGTGCCGAAGCGAGGCCGACCTGGACCGTTCGGCGACCTGCGCGGATCAAGTTCACAACGCGAAGATACTGACTCCCGCTGTTGATGAGGAAGAACCTCGACGAGTCCCCTGCATAGCTCTTCAGGTCACCCCGCACGGTCAGTGCAGGTCGACGCGCAGCCCCACGCCCGCCGCGGCGGTCGCGAGCGTGACCTCGAAGAGGCGATCGTGGTCCGAGGTCATGCCGTGCAGGTGGCCGAACACCTCGGCGGAGACGGCGCCCACGAGGCTCACCCACAGCGTGACCGAGCGTGCGACCTCACGCTCGCCCGGGACTGGCCCGACGGCGGGTGACGACCCGTCTGTGCCCACGACGGTCACGTGCTCCCGCGCGAACGCCATGACTTCCTCACCCATGAGCCCGTTCGCCTCGAACTCCGGGCCGGCGGGGTCGAGCAGGCCGCGCGCGGCCGCGGTGAGGAGAAGGGTCTCGATGACGAGCCATAGCCGGGCCGCCGCGGCGACCGTCTCGCGTGGGGCGGCGTAGCCCGGGACGGGCGTGCCGTAGATGAGCTCGAAGGACGAGCGGTTCGCGAGGGCCCAGCCCCGGAAGGCGTGTCCGACGGCGAGCCACACCCGGCCCGGGTCCTCGCCGTCGGCGAAGGACGCGCCCATCGCACCCTCGCACAGGCCGCCGACCTCGTGGTACGCCTCGAGGATGAGCGCGGTCAGGAGCGAGTCGCGCGAGTCGACGTACCGGTAGACCGCGGAGGACGAGACCCCGAGCTCGCGGGCGACGGCACGCAGCGAGAGCCCGGCCGCACCGTCTGCGGCGAGGCGGGCGCGGGCGACGGCGAGCAGGTCCGCCATGAACTGCGCGCGGGCGCGGGCACGCACGCCACCGAGGGCGGGCTCGGCGGTGGCGTCGGGCGGGGTGTTCGACGGGGAGGTCACGGACTCATCATGCCCTAGATGCGAGCACGAGTCACGAATGCGAGCAGTGCTCTTGACTCCGGCCGCCCGACCGTGCGAGCATGAGTCACATTCGAGAGCACCGCTCTCATTACTCGACCCGCACAGCCACCGAGGAGACCGTCATGTCACGTCACGTCGTCGTCGGAAAGGGTCCCGTCGGGACCACGCTCGCGAGCCTGCTCGCCGGCCAGGGGCACGACGTCGTCGTCGTCTCCCGTTCTGGGGCCCCCACGGTCGGGGACGAGCGGACCACGCACCGCGCCGCGGACATCGCCCAACCCGGCGCCCTCACCGAGCTCGCGCGCGACGCGGACGTCCTCTACAACTGCGTCAACCCGCCCTACCACCGCTGGGTCACCGACTGGCCGCCGCTGCACGAGGCGTTCCTCGACGCGGCCGAGGCCAGCGGCGCGGTGCTCGTGACCACGGGGAACCTCTACGGCTACGGCGCGGGAAGCGGCGTCATGCGCGAGGACACCCCGCTCGCGAGCACCGAGACGAAGGGGCGGGTCCGGGCGGCGATGTGGCACGAGGCGCTCGCGCGGCACGAGGCCGGACGGGTGCGTGCGACCGAGGTGCGAGCGAGCGACTATCTGGGTCCGCTCGCGATCGACTCGGCCCACTACGGTGCCCGGATGCTCGGTCCGCTGCTCGCGGAGCGCACGCTGCGGCCCGTGGGCAACCCCGACCTGCCCCACTCCGTGGTCTACGTCCCGGACTTCGCCCGCGCGCTCGCCGCCGCGGGGAGCACCGAGGCCGCCTGGGGGTACGCGTGGCTCGCCCCGCACCACGAGGCGATCACGTACCGCGAGGTCGCGCAGCGCTTCGCCCAGGCCGCCGGGGTGCGCGAACCGCGCCTCGCGCCGCTCCCGGGGGCCATGCTGGCCGTCGCGGCCGCCGCCCTGCCGATGATGCGCGAGGTGAAGAAGATCTCCTACCAGTTCACCGAGCCGTTCTTCGTGGACTCGAGCGTCTCCGAGCAGGTGCTCGCCGTGACCTCGACCCCGTGGCCCGAGATCGTCGACACCACGCTCGCCTCGTGGCGGGCTGCGGCACCTGCTAGCTAACCGGCGGGGCGGGGGGCGAGCATGATCACGGCGACGCCCACGAGGCAGATCGTCGCACCGATCAGGTCCCAGCGGTCCGGGCGGAAGCCGTCCACGACCACACCCCATGCGAGCGAGCCCGCCACGAACACGCCACCGTACGCGGCGAGCACCCGACCGAAGTTCGGGTCGGCCTGCATCGCGGCGATGAATCCGTAGAGCCCGAGGGCCATCACCCCCGCGCCGATCCACAGCGCACCCTTGTGCTCGCGCACGCCCTGCCACACGAGCCAGGCGCCGCCGATCTCAGCGAGCGCGGCAAGAGCGAACAACACCACGGTGCGCAAGATGGCCATGCCAGGGAGCGTAGCGGGCCCCGGCGTAGGACAACCTGAACCGTTGAGGCCCTCACAGGGCCCGAACGGTTCAGGTTCCCGTGTCGCGCCGCGGGTCCGGGGCGTGGGTGGGTGGGTGGGCGGGTGGGCGGCTCAGGGCAGGGCGAGCTCGCCGCGCGCGATGCGGCCCACGGTCGCCACGAGGAGGGGCGTCTCGACCGCCTTGATGCGCTCCTGGAGGGTCGGCTCGTCGTCGTCGTCGAGCACCTCGACGGCGCACTGGGCGAGGATCGGCCCGGTGTCGACGCCCGCGTCGACGCGGATCACGGTGCAGCCGGACACCTTGACGCCGTACGCGAGCGCGTCGCGGACCCCGTGCGCCCCGGGGAACGCGGGCAGCAGCGCCGGGTGTGTGTTGATGGTCCGCCCGCCGAAGCGGTCGAGGAACGGGGCACCGAGGATCTTCATGAAGCCCGCGAGCACCACGAGGTCCGGCTCGAACACGGCGACGGCGCGCGTCACGGCGGCGTCCCAGCTCGTGCGCGAGTCGAAGTCGCCCAGCCGTACGATCGCCGTCGGGACCCCCGCTTCCCGGGCGAGGTCGAGCGCGCGCACGTCCGGCCGGTCGCTCACCACACCCACGACCCGGACCCCGTAGGCAGGATCGTCGTGCGCCGCGAGCATTGCCGCGAGGTTCGAGCCGGTCCCCGAGACGAGGACGACGGCCCGCCTGCCGGGGCGCGCGGGCACGGGTTCGCCGGACGGAGTGTGCACGCGGATACCTTGCCACACCGCCGCGGCCTCGCGACACGGCACAATGGCTCGGGTGAGCGACCCCCAGCGCCCGGCCCGCCCGGCCCTGTCCCAGGTGACCGATCCGCTCGTGCGGCGTCGGCTCGGGCTGTTCGCGACGCTCCTCGTGGCGTGCTTCGTGACGACCTGGCTCCCGCTACCCTTCTCGCTCGCGACGCTCGTGTTCGCGGGGTGGGCGCTCGTGATCGGGATCATGACGCTGCGCCACGTGCTGCGCGCCAAGGAGCGCGGGATCGTGGTGCCGCTGCTCGTGGTCGGCATCTTCAGCTCCGTGATGCTCGTCGCCTCGACCGGCACGGTGCTCCTCGTGTGGCCCGTGCAGCAGGCCTGGCAGGAGTGCCGGGCGGGTGCCGTCACGGTCGAGGCCGTCGAGCGGTGCGACCGCCAGCAGCGCCAGGACCTCGAGGAGCACCTGCGCGGAATCATGGGACTCTCGCCCCGGCAGGGCTAGCGGGCGCGCAGCCGCGCGAGCCCCGTACCGGCCAGGCCCCGGACACGCGCCACGAGCCGCGCGTTGCCACCCACCAGCACGAACACGAGCCCGACCGCGGCGGACGCCGCCACAGCGACCCCGGCCACGAACCCCGACGCCCCCACCTGAGCCATCCGGCCGGGTCCAGCGGCACCGCCAGCCGCGCCCACGAGCAGCATGATGCCGAGCCCGGCGACGACGCTCGCCGAGACCGCGGCGCCGAGAGCCGTCGCGGGTCCGACGTCGCCGAGGCGGCGGCGCAGCACGAACCCGACGGCGGCACCGAGCACGACGAGGCTCACCGGCCACCAGGCCGCCGTCGGCGTGACCGACTCGGGGCTCGGGAGCGCACCGAGCAACGGGATCGCGGGCAGCGTGGTGCCGAGCACACCCGTGGTCGCGAAGTGCGATCCGGCACCGACGGCGAACCCCGGCCCGGCCAGCTCGCCTTCGTGCCCAACCTCGTCGCGTGGGCCGTGGCGTGGCTGGCCGG
>CAZECM010000102.1:8568-9741 GCA_964510785.1 uncultured Cellulomonadaceae bacterium
CGGCCCCGCCAGCCACGCCACGGCCCACGCGACGAGGTTGGGCACGAAGGCGAGCTGGGCGATCGCGAGCGCGATGCCACCGAGCGCGTCCAGGCGCAGGCTCGTGACGATCTCGGCGATCTGCGCCTGGCCCGCGAGGAGCCACGTCACGACGACGATGCCGCCCAGGGCGACCGTGCCCGCGAGCACCGCGAGCCCGCCCCCCGCGCCGACCCAGAGCGCCCGCGGTACCCGGCGGCGCACCGGTGCGAGCACGTCGGTGAGGCGAGCCGCGTCAGAGCGGACGGCGAGCCCGGCACCGAGGCCGAGCGCACCGACCACGAGCGCACCGACCCCCGCGCCGAGGAGCACGCGGGTGATCGACGGGCCGCCGTCGATCCCGCGCGGCAGGGCGAGCGCCGCGACCACGAGGGTGGCGAGCACGTAGGCGCCGAGCGCACCGGCGAACCCGGCCCGGCTCGGGGTGCCCGATCGGCGCGCCGAGGCGTAGGCGCAGAACACCGCGAGGGCGCTCAGCCCGAGGGGGACGATCGTGACGGCGCCCGTGGTCGTGCCGAGGGGCACCCCGTGGGCGAGGAGCCAGAAGTCCGTGCCGAGCGCGGCGGCGCGCAGCCAGCCGACGTCCGAACCGGTCGCGTCCGCGGAGCCGGCGACGTACGCGGCAAGCACGGGCACGACGACGACGACGAGCGACAGCAGCGCGGCCTGCGCCCCGGCAGCCGCGCCGGTGAGCCACCTCGGGGCGCCCTCGATCGCGCTCGCGAGGTCGGAGCGCAGATCGGTGACGAGCACGGTCGCCCGGGAGCGTCCGCCGTCGTCGGCCCCGTCCTCCTCGACTGCACGCCCCGTGCCGCGCGAGCTGGCTGCGCCACGCGAACCACGCCCGGCGACGGTGTCGTCCGCGCGCTCACGGGCAGGGGTCTGGGTCACTCCCCCATCCTCACGCGCCCGCCCTCCGACCCGAACCCGCCACGCCGCCGGGCCCGACCCCCGAACGTGGAGCCATGCTCGCCAGAGGGGCGCGAGGTCAGGCGGAGAGGATGGCCCGCATGAGGTCGGCCGTCTCGGACGGGGTCTTGCCGACGCGCACGCCCGCGGCCTCGAGGGCTTCCTTCTTCGCCTGGGCGGTGCCCGAGGAACCGGAGACGATCGCGCCGGCGTGGCCCATCGTCT
>CAZECM010000103.1:0-9619 GCA_964510785.1 uncultured Cellulomonadaceae bacterium
ACTACGACGGCGACGTCCAGTCCGACACCGTCGCCCAGGGCTTCGGCTCGCTCGGGCTCATGACGTCCGTGCTCATGACGCCGGACGGCCAGACGGTCGAGGCGGAGGCCGCGCACGGCACCGTGACGCGCCACTACCGCCAGCACCAGGCGGGCAAGCCGACGTCGACCAACCCGATCGCCTCGATCTACGCGTGGACCGGTGGCCTCAAGCACCGCGGCAAGCTCGACGCCACGCCCGAGGTCACGGCCTTCGCCGAGACGCTCGAGGACGTCGTGGTGAAGACTGTCGAGAGCGGCAAGATGACCAAGGACCTCGCGCTCCTCGTGGGCCCGGACCAGCCGTGGCTGACCACCGAGGACTTCCTCGCCGCCCTCGACGAGAACCTCGCCGCGCGCCTCGCGGCGTGACCGGCCCGGAACGGAGACCCACCATGAGCACCACTCCCGTCAACGTCACCGTCACGGGTGCCGCGGGCCAGATCGGCTACGCGCTGCTCTTCCGCATCGCCTCGGGTCAGCTCCTCGGGGCGGACGTCCCCGTGCGGCTTCGACTCCTCGAGATTCCCCAGGCCGTCAAGGCCGCCGAGGGCGTGGCCCTCGAGCTCGACGACTGCGCCTTCCCGCTGCTCGCCGGCGTCGACATCTTCGCCGACGCCCGCGCGGCGTTCGACGGTGTCAACGTCGCCCTGCTCGTCGGGGCGCGCCCCCGCACCGCGGGCATGGAGCGCGGCGACCTCCTCGAGGCCAACGGCGGCATCTTCAAGCCGCAGGGCGAGGCGATCAACGCAGGGGCCGCCGACGACGTACGCGTGCTCGTGGTCGGCAACCCCGCCAACACGAACGCGCTCATCGCCGCCGCGCACGCCCCCGACGTCCCCGCCGCGCGCTTCACGGCCATGACGCGCCTCGACCACAACCGTGCGCTGACCCAGCTCGCGCAGAAGTCGGGTGCCTCCGTGGCGGACATCGAGCGACTCACCATCTGGGGCAACCACTCGGCCACCCAGTACCCGGACATCTTCCACGCGTCGATCTCCGGGCGGCCCGCCGCCGAGGTGATCGCCGACCAGGCGTGGCTCGAGGACACGTTCATCCCGACGGTCGCCAAGCGTGGCGCCCAGATCATCGAGGCCCGTGGGGCGTCCTCGGCGGCCTCCGCGGCGAACGCCGCGATCGATCACGTCTACTCGTGGGTCAACGGGACGCCCGAGGGCGACTGGACGAGTGCTGGCGTCGTCTCCGACGGCTCGTACGGCGTGCCCGAGGGACTCATCTCGTCCTTCCCCGTGACGTCCGACGGCGGCGAGTGGCAGATCGTGCAGGGCCTGGACATCGACGAGTTCTCCAGGGCGCGCATCGACGCCTCCGTGGCCGAGCTCGCCGAGGAGCGCGAGGCCGTCAAGGGGCTAGGGCTGGTCTAGCCGATCGGTTCGTGGGATGTTCGTTCCCGATGGACACCCACGAACCGCCCGTGACCACCACGAGGTCCGAGGGGCCGGTGAGCGCCGCCGAGGCGCCACGAGCGGTCGCGCGGCCCAACGCGGCTGCGCTGCTCTGGGTGGCGGGCGCGTTCGTGGGCTGGCTCGTCGGCGGGGCCGCCTTCGCGGAGCAGCACTTCGGCGCGGACGCGAGCACGATCCACTCCCTGTCCGACGCCGCCATCGCCGCGACGGTCGGCGCGATCTACTTCGGGCTCGTGGCCGTGCCATTCACGCTCCTTGTCTGCTGGCCGGTCCTGGCACGGGTGCCGGGGGCGATGTACGCGCGCGTCGCGGTGCTCGTGCTCTTGCTCGGGATCGCGCTGTGGATCCCGTACCGCCACCAGATCGAGATCCTCGGTGCCCTCGGCATCGCGGCTCTCTCGGTGGGGTCGGCGGTGCTCTTCCGGCTGAGCGTCCGTTCGCGCGCCGTGACGCTCGGCACGCTCGTCCTCGTGCTGAGTATCCTCGCGTACGGGTTGTCGGTGTACCTGCGCGTCGAGGTGGGCTAGCGCCGTCGGGCGCCCGGGTGGAGACTGCTCTGCGAAGCTCGTACCGCCTACTCCCACGGAGACCGTCGTGACCCTCAACGATGCCTTGCTGTTCGTCCTGCTGGTCGCGGCGGCCACGTGGTACGGCGGCTCGATCGCGGGCACCGTGCTCGGTGCGCAGATCGCGCGTGGGGGAGACCAGTCCGCGCTCGGGCGCTTCGCGACCGCTTACGCGCAGGTCGCGGCGGGGTTGTTCGGCGGCTCGGGCTTCCTCGCGCTCGCGGCGGGGATCTGGCTCGTGGCGGTCTCGGACGGCCTCGCGTTCTCGGACGGGTGGGTCATCATCGCGCTCGTGCTGTGGTTCGTGTCCATCGTCTTCGCGGCGACCGCCGTGGGGCTGAGCTGGACGAGGCTCGCCATCGCGCTCGGCCACGGACCGCACGACGACGGCGCAGGCGCGAAGGCGGCCGGCCCCGAGGTTGGCGTCCCGGAGCTCCTCGCGCGTGCACAGCGCCTGTCGTGGATCGACGTCGCGCTGCGCACCGTCGTCGTCCTCCTCGTGGTGTGGCAGCCCGCCTAGTGCCCCGTGTCCCGCTGCGGGTGCGCCCGGGCGCCTCGCGTACCGCCGTCGGCGGCTCCTACGGCGAGGGCGACGACACGCGCCTCGTCGTGGCCGTGAGTGCGCGCGCCGTCGATGGTGCCGCGACGAAGGCCGTGCTCGCCGCGGTCGCCACGGCGTTCGACGTGCGCCCGCGCCAGGTCGAGCTCGTCAGCGGAGTGACCTCACGCGACAAGGTGGTCGACGTCGACCTCCCCGCCGCCGAGGTGGCCTCGCGGCTCGCGGTGCTCCTCACCTCGCGCTGACCTCAGGCCGACTCGAGGCAGGGGACCGCGCCGCTCTCCCCGAACACATAGCTGTCGGAGGAGAGGGGACAGATCTTGGGGTCGAAGGCCCCGGGACGAGAAGATCCCCGCGAGGTAGTGCCTCGCCAGGCAGGTCGGGGGAGGACCTACCTGGCGCCGGTGGCACTACCTCGCGGGGAGGGCGTCAAGGCCTAGGGGATGACCTTATCGACGCACCCGCACCGTCGTCTTCTTCGACCACTTGCTCTTGGAGGTGGTCTCCTTGTACTTGGGCAGGTACTGCGCCCGGACCTTGACGGTCGAGGAGTAGGTGCGCGGCAGCCTCACGGTCACCTTGCCCTTGTTCTTCTTGGTGAGCTTCACCGTGGCGACGGTCTTGGTGCCGACCTGGACACGGATGCGACCCATGGCGTGCCGACCGTTGGTCAGCTTCGGGACCTTGACGACGACCGTCGGTCGTGTGCCGGCCCTGAAGGGCTTGGCGGTCACGTTCGGTCGTGCCTTGGGTGCCGCCTTGACGACCTTGAGCTTTGCGGCCGAGGCCACCGACGAGACGGTCGTGCCGTCGGTGGTGCGCAGCGACGCGGTGATCGCCTTGTAGGTGCCGCGCGCCTGGTTGCCCTTGATCCGCAGGGTCGCCTTGTACTCCTTGCCGACCTTGCGGATCGGTGCGGTCCCCAGCGTCTTCTTGCCGGAGGTGAAGGTGACCTTGCCGGCCGTAGCACCCGTGACGGTCGTAGTGACCGTCGCTCGGAGCTTCGCCACCGAGCCGTAGGCCTGCTTCGCCTTGCTCAGCACCGGCACCGAGACCGACACCGGGTTCGCCGGCTTGGGGTCGACGGGCTTGGCGGGCACCGTCAGGGTTGCCGCGTTGGAGACGGCCGTCACGTAGGACGTGTCCGCGCCAGGACCAGGGGTGAACCGGGCCGTGAACGAGGTGGACGACCCAGGTGCGAGGTTCGCGACCGTGAGCGAGGACGTTCCGTCCGAGAGCTCGACCGTACCGATCGGGGCACCGGACTGGGTCCCGCGGAAGAACTCGACGGTCCCCGCCACCTGGGTGAGCACCGTGTCCGAGCTGTCGCGCAGGGTGGCCGTCAGCGTCCCGCTGCTCCCGTCGACGACGGCAGCCGTCAGCCGCAGCACGGGTGCTGCCTTGGCCACCGAGCCGGTGAGCAGCCGAGTGCTCTCCTCGCCGACGCCGTTGCTCGCCGTCACCGTGAAGGTGAAGGCACCGCCCGCCGTCGGCTGACCGCCGAACGCACCGGTGATCGGGTCGAGCGTCACACCGGCAGGCAGAGCTCCCGCGGTCACCGTGAGCTCTGGAGCCGGGTGACCACTGACGGTGAGCGCACCCGACGCAGGCTCGCCCACCCGCCACGCGGGAAGCTCGCCCTCGATGGACCCTGGGCCGACCGGCTCCTTGACCCCCGGCGGGAGGATCTTGAAGGCGGTCAGACCGGCGTCGGACCCGGACCAGTCGGTGCTGACCGCGACGTAGCGCGCGGACGCGTCGACCAAGGCGATCCCCGTGACACCGGTCAGCGAGGTGTTGCCAACGATCTCGAAGTCGAGGCCGTTGTTGCTCACCGAGACCGTGGCCTGCGGTGCCTGCGGCCCGTCCCAGACCATCGCCACGGATCCGATGTCCCGGACCGCACCCAGGTCGACGACCATGCGGCCGTTCGTGCCTGGGGTCCACGCTGTCGAGGCGTCTCCGTCGACGGCGAGACCAGGGGAGGTCATGCCGACGGGAAGGACGGACGCAGGGAACGTGAGCCTGCTGAGCGCCAGGTCCTGGACGGGGTAGGGGGCGACGCCGTCGAAACGCGCCGTCGTCGAGATGTTCTCGGCGACGCCCACTGTCCGGGACTCGCCCGAGGCGAGGTTGGACACGTCGATGCTCGTCGCGCCCGCACCGTTGAGCTCGAGGGTGGCACCGTCCACCACGGTGGCGGTCAGGCCCTCCGCAGCGTCACGGGGCACCTCGAAGCGAGGGGGGAGGACGACGGCGGAGCCCGCGGGAACCGTCACGCTCACGATCGATGCGCTCTCCCCGAGCTCCTGCGTGCCCTCGAACAGGGAGACGCGATCGCTCGTGTAGGGCACCGCGACCGTGGTCGTGATGTCCGACCCGGTGAGGTTGAACAGCGAGAGGTAGCCGTCGAGCGTCGTGGCGAGCACGTCGTCGTTGCCCACCGTGGGTCGGGCGGACGCGGCGGTCGCGGCGGTCGTCGCCGCATCGCCGGGCACCATCTCGACCAGGAACGGGGTGGTGGTCGCGCCGGCGTCGACGAGTCGCACCGCATGCTTGTTGTCGGTCTCGCGGGACACCGTGATGGGTGCCTCGCTGCCGCGGACGACGAAGCCCGCGGTGTCCTCGACGTTGACCCAGCCCTCGTCGGTGCTCGTGATCTGGTTACCGGTGAACCGGAAGCTCGCCGAGTCCGTCCAGGTCTCGCCGTCGAGCGAGGTCTGGATCAGGTAGAGGCGACCCGCGGCGATCTCCCAGCCCAGCTGGACCTCGGAGACGAGCGTCGGGGCACCCAGGTCGACCTGGATCCACGAGTCGGCCCGCGGGCGTTCCGCGTTGGCGACCGCCCATCGGGTGGACGCGCCACCGTCGGCCACGGTGCCCGGTGCGTTGCCGGACGCGTTGCTCGATGCTGTCGCGGGCTTCCCCGCCGCGGCGTCGACGGCCCCGGGGGTGAAGGCCCGCAGGTGGAAGAGCGAGTATCCGTAGCCGGGGTCACCCTGCACGCCCTGCATGCGCACGTACCGGGTCTCGACGGGCGCGGGCTCGTCGGCCCCCGCGGGAGTCAGCGCCACGGTGTCGAGCCGGTGCACGTTCGCGTCGGCGGCATTGGCGACGCCGTAGGTGGACTGGGTCTCCCACTCGACGCCGTCGACCGAGGTCTGCACGTGGTAGCGGGACCCGGCGCTGGACTCCCACGCGAGCCGGGCACCACCGACGAGGGTCTCCTCGCCGAGATCGACCTGGATCCAGGAGTTGGGGTTCGTGCGCTGGCTACCTGCCACGGCCCACCGACTCGTGCCGTCGCCGTCGACCACCTTGTCGGGGCCACGGTTGACGTTCTCCTGGCTGGACGCCGTCGCCGTCTGCCCGAGGGCGAGGTCGACGATCGTATCCGGGTCGTCGCCGTACACGTGGAACGAGAACATCGAGTACCCGTAGGTCGGGTTCCCACGCTCACCCTGCATCCGCACGTAGCGCGCGGTGGTGGGCTCGAAGAGGAAGTCGTCGACTCGCGCGGCGGTCGCGTCGATCGGGTCGCTGGGGCGCTTGGGGGGCAGGACCTCCGTCGTCGTGCCCTCGGCCGTGGTGTAGTCGCGCGAGCCGTCGAGCCCGGCGTAGCCACCCATCGTGATGTTCCGGACGGTGAGGGTGCCGTCGCCGATGCCGGCGCCGCTCGAGGCGTACACCGCCGAGCCTGTGGGCAGGGTCACCTGACCGACGTGGTCGTCACCGATCGCGAACAGGGATGCGGTGGCCTCAAAGCCGTCCCGCGCGTCGGTGTACACCGAGGTGTTGCGGGAGCTGACCGAGGCACTCGGGGTGGGGAAGAGGTACGGGGTGCTGCCCGAGACGTGGAAGAGCCACGAGTTGTGCTCGGGCACCCAGGGGAACTTGACGAAGCCCGTCCGGCTGCCCGCCGCTGCCCAGGCGTTCTGCGTCTGGTGCACCGTCAGCCCGGGCCCGGAGCCGAAGTCCCGTGCGCCGCTGAGCCGCTCGAAGAACTCGTCCTGCGGTGTCGGTGCCACGACTCCCTGCGCCGACTCGGCGGCAGCGACGTGGAGGAGGTAGGAGATCGCGATCTCGGCCCTGGCCTCGGGCTCGTACTTGGGCTCGCCCGAGAACTTCGTGAGGCGGTCGACCGGCGAGTACGCCTGGTAGTCCTCGAGTGCCTATGCCAGGTTTGCCTCGGCGCGCACCGCGTCGGGGTCGCGCAGCACCTGGCCCAGGTAGGCGATGGGCAGCACGTCGCGGCCGTAGAGGAACTCGCGGTCCGCGACCATCGGCATGAACGGCTCGCCCTGGTTGGACATGACCAGCTTGATCGACTCCCACAGCTCTGCCGAGTTCGGCTGCTGGGTCAGGTAGTCCGGGATCGGCTGGTCGTTGACGATGAAGTGGATCGCGTTGCGACCGCCGGAACGCCAGAGATCGGACTGGTAGTGGGGGCCGAACGAGCCGTGGTTCTCGACGACGTACGTGTCGTAGATGGTCTGCATGGTGTTCGACGAGATCGGCTTGCCCGCGACGATCGCGGGGTTGTTCTTGTCAGCGGTGGGCTGGCCGGCAGCATTGCGCACCCAGTCGCCGAGCTGCTCGTTCCAGCGGTTCGCGTCGACGTCTGCGGGCGCCCAGGCCAGGCCGGGGGCCAGCGCCTGCGTGTAGACGCCCGCTTCTTCCTGTGCCGTGTCGCCGATGTGCTTGCCGGTGGGCCAGTCCGCGGTCCAGCTGCCTGACAGGGGGTCGTTGCCGTAGTTCAGGTCGGCCGTGTAGCGCGACTGACCGGTGGCGATCGTGGTCAGGTGCTGCTGTGTGGGCGCGTCGAACTCGTCCCAGAGCAGCTTGCCGGCGACCAGGAAGTAGGACTGGAACGTCGAGTCCCAGAACATCTTCTTGCCCCACGTGCCGCTGGGGTTCACGAACCGGTTCAGTGCCGCGTAGTGCTCGATGGTGGCGATCGTCTTGGAGCGCAGGTCCTCCTTCGAGACTCCCGCGAGCTCCTCGTCGTACTCGCCGTGGGTCAGCAGGACGGCGTTCCCCAGCACCACCGCGAAGTTGAAGTCGGCGAACTTGTAAGCACCCAGCGCGGAGTCCCAGACGGTCTCGCTCCACCGGGTGTGCCGTAGGAGGGCGCCGTAGTAGTCGGCGGCGATCGAGTCGGGCGCACCATGGGCGGCGGGCGCTTCGTCGTCGGCGTGCGCCGCCGTAGGGAGGAGGGCGATGGGCAGGGCCACCGCCAGGGTGGTCACGCCGACGACGACGGTGCGCAGCCGACGGCGTAGCCGTTGGAGCGGCGAATCTTGTCCTGGCTTGCTGGGGCCGGGCGTGTTCACGGGTTCCTCCAGTTCGGGCGTCTGACTGACACCGTTGTCATCGAACTTGCGGGTCGAACTTGCAGGGGTCGAGCTTGTTACTTACTTCGCCGTACGAACTAACGGGAGCTGCAGGTGTCCCCGGGACTTGTTCCCCGGGACGGGGGTTCTCTCAGTTCGTACGACGCAGGTGGTGCACCCGCGAGTTAGGTCCGAGTGCGCCAGGTAGGTCCACTGCGGACCTACCTGGCAGCACTGGGCACTACCTCGCGGGGGTGGGGCTAGCCCTTGACGGAGCCGGACATGAGCCCGCCGATGAAGTACTTGCCGAGCAGGATGTAGACGAGCAGGGTCGGCAGCGAGGCGAGCAGGGCGCCCGCCATGGAGATGCCGTAGTTGGTCAGCAGCGCGCCGTTCGCGAGGTTGTTCAGCGCGAGCGTGACGGGGCCGTTCTGGCTCGAGGAGAAGAACACCGCGAACAGGAAGTCGTTCCACGCCGTGGTGAACTGCCAGATGAGGACCACCACGAAGCTCGGGATCGAGATCGGGAGCACGACCCAGAAGAAGGTGCGCAGCATGCCTGCACCGTCCACGCGTGCGGCCTCGATGAGCTCTTCGGGCACCGACATGTAGTAGTTGCGGAAGATGAGCGTCGTGATCGGGATGCCGTAGATGACGTGCAGGATGATGAGCGACGGCACACCGCTCGGCACTCCCGCACCGAGCATGAGCTGGAGCAGCGGGATCATCACGGCCTGGTAGGGGATGAACATCCCGAACAAGATCAGCGTGAACACGATGTCGGCCCCGCGGAAGCGCCAGCGTGCGAGCACGAAGCCGTTCATCGCTCCGAGGAAGGAGGAGATGACGGCCGCCGGCACGACCATCTGGATCGTGCGCCAGAGGGCGGGGGACAGTGCTTCCCACGCGCCCTTCCAGTTGTCGAGGATCCAGACCTCGGGCAGGTTCCACGCGCGTACGGCCGCAGCGTCGCCCGGGCCCTTGAAGCTCGTCACGAACAGGACGTAGACCGGGATCAGCACCACGACGAGGAAGAACAGCAGCACGAGGTACTTGAGCGTCCGGCTGACGCTGAACCGCGACGGGGCGCCGTCGGGCCTCCGGGGCGCCTTGGCCGGGACGCCGAGCTTCGAGTCGGTGCTGACGGCGCTCACTTGACCTTCTCCGTCCGGGTCGTGTGGATCAGGTAGGGGATGATGAGCGCCGCGACGATGACGAGCAGGATCGCGCCGACGGCGGCCGAGTTGGCGTAGTCGAAGCTTGACTTGAAGACGTACATGTCGATCGCGGGCACCTTGGTCTGGTAGTTCGCCGGCTTGGAGATCGACATGATGAGGTCGAACGCCTTGAGCGACATGTGGCCGACGATGATCACGGCAGAGAGCGCGACGGGGCTGAGCTGCGGGAAGAGCACGTAGCGATACATCTGCCACTCGCTCGCGCCGTCGACGCGTGCGGCTTCGCGGTGCTCCTCGGGGATCCCGCGGAAGCCCGCGAGGAACAGCGCCATGACGTACCCGGAGAGCTGCCAGATCGCGGGGATCGCGATCGCGGCGATGCCGACGTTGACGTTGTTCCACCAGTTGTTCTGCAGGAAGTCGAGCCCGACCATCTGGAACAACCGGTTGAGGCCCGAGGCCTGCTCGCCCTGGTTGGAGTTGAGCAGCCAGCGCCACACGACGCCGGAGGCGACGAA
>CAZECM010000104.1:0-9566 GCA_964510785.1 uncultured Cellulomonadaceae bacterium
CGGAGTACGGCGTGGCCGCGCACTGGATGTACAAGGAGAACGCGAAGAGCGCGGCGGCCGCGCGCGAGGAGACCGCGGAGATGCCGTGGCTGCGCCAGCTCGTGGACTGGCAGCGCGAGACGGCAGACCCGGGGGAGTTCCTCGACTCGCTGCGCTTCGAGATCGCGGGCGCCGAGGTCTACGTCTTCACCCCGAAGGGCGAGGTCGTGTCGCTGCCCGCGGGGTCCACGCCGGTGGACTTCGCCTATGCCGTGCACACCGAGGTGGGCCACCGCACGATGGGCGCGCGCGTCAACGGCCGGCTCATCCCGCTCGACTCGACGCTCGAGAACGGCGACGTGGTCGAGGTCCTCACGTCGAAGTCGGAGACGGCGGGGCCGAGCCACGACTGGCTCACCTTCGTGAAGAGCCCGCGCGCCCGCAACAAGATCCGGCAGTGGTTCTCCAAGGAGCGCCGCGAGGAGGCCCTCGAGCAGGGCAAGGACGCGATCGCGAAGGCGATGCGCAAGCAGAACCTGCCGATCCAGCGCATGGCCTCCCACGAGTCGCTGCTCGCCGTGGCCACGGAGCTGCGCTACGCGGACGTCTCGGCGCTCTACGCTGCGATCGGCGAGGGGCAGATCTCCGCGGCGAGCGTCGTCGCGCGGCTCGTGCACTCGCTCGGGGGCGAGTCGGGTGCGGAGGAGGACCTCGCCGAGACCACCCGGCCCGGTCGCGACTCGCGACGCGTGCGCACGGGCGACCCCGGCGTCATCGTCAAGGGCGTCGAGGACATCTGGGTCAAGCTCGCCAAGTGCTGCACCCCGGTCCCGGGCGACGAGATCGTCGGCTTCATCACGAAGTCACAGGGCGTCAGCGTGCACCGCTCGGACTGTTCCAACGTCGAGGGACTACGGGCGCACCCCGAGCGCATGGTCGAGGTCGACTGGACGCAGGGCAGCGCGACGCTGTTCCTCGTACAGATCCAGGTCGAGGCGCTCGACCGGTCCCGGCTGCTCTCGGACGTGACCAGGGTGCTCTCCGACCATCACGTCAACATCCTGTCCGGCTCCGTGTCGACCACCACGGACCGCGTGGCGATCTCCCGCTTCGTCTTCGAGATGGCCGAGCCCGCCCACCTCGCGCAGCTGCTCTCGGCCGTGCGCAAGATCGACGGCGTCTTCGACGCGTACCGCATCACCGGCTCACGCAACGACGTCGTGAGCCGGGTCGGCACCGCCGACTGACGCGGCGCCCGCCTTCTCGTCAGGAGTCGGCGGCGGCCTTCTGGATCTGCGTGAGCCAGGACCGTCGCGCGTCTAGCGCGGCCTGCGCCTCGGCGATCTTCTTCTTGTCTCCCGCGGCCTCGGCGTCCGCGAGCTCCGCCTCGAGGCCGGCGATGGCCTGCTCGAGCTGCGCAGCCGCACCCTCGGCGCGCGCACGCGTCTCCGGGTTGGACTTCTTCCACGCGGACTGCTCGGCGTCCCGGACCGCCTGCTCGACGGCGCGCATGCGGCCCTCGACGCGCTGCACGTCGTTGCGCGGCACCTTGCCGGCGGCGTCCCAGCGGTCCTGGAGGAGGCGCAACGTGGTCTTGGCCGCCTGCAGGTCCTTCACGGGGACGAGCTTCTCGGCCTCGGTGAGGATCTGGTCCTTGATCGCCAGGTTCGCCCGGTACTCCTCGTCCGTCGCGGCGTTCGCTGCGTCACGGGCGGCGAAGAAGGCATCCTGGGCGGCGCGGAACTTTGCCCAGAGGGCGTCGTCGTCCTTGCGGCTCGCGCGCCCGGCGGCCTTCCAGCGGGTCATCAGGTCGCGGTAGGCGCCCGTCGTCGGCCCCCAGTCCGTGCTTGACTGCAGCTTCTCCGCCTCGGCGACGAGCTCTTCCTTGGCGCGCTTCGACGAGGAGTTGCGGGTCTCGAGCTCGGAGAAGTAGTGCCTGCGCTGCCGGTCGAACGTGGTGCGGGCGGCCGAGAACCGCTTCCACAGGGCGTCCTCGGCGGTGCGGTCGATGCGAGGACCGGCCTGCTGGGCGGCCTTCCACCGGTCGAGCAGCACACGCAGGGCTTCCCCGGACTGCTTCCACTGCATGCGCTCGGGGTCGCGCGCGGCGATCGTCTCGGCCTCCTCGATGAGGAGGGTCCGGGCGGCGAGGGCTTCCTCCTTGGCGGCGGCGCGCGCTGCCTCGGCCACGGCGCGGCGCTCGGCCGCGATGCCGCGCAGCGCGTCCAGGCGGGCGCGCAGGCCGGGGAGGTCGCCGACGGCGGACGGCTCGGCAGTCTCCTCCGTGAGCTTGGCGAGCGTCTGGTCGATCTCCTTGACCGCGAGATCGGTCGCGCCGAGGCGTGCCTCGAAGACGGCGATCTTCGCGTTGAGGTCGAGGTAGCGGCGGACGTAGAAGGCCAACGCCTCGTCCGCGGTCGCTTCCGGCATCTGCCCGACGGCGCGCTCGCCCGCCTCGTCCGTGACATAGACCGTGCCGTCCTCGCCGACCCGGCCGAAGGTCGACGCGCGGGCCGCCTCGGCTGCGTCGGCGGGCGGGGCCACCACGGGGATCGGCACGCTCGCCGGTGCGGCGGCCACCGCGGCGGTGCCGGGCCGGGGGAGCGGCCGCGGGCGCGGGAGCGCCGAGGGCTTGGGTACCACCGTGGCCGGCGTCGGGACGGGTGTTGCGGGTACTTCCGCGACCGGCTCCTCGACAGCAGGTGCCTCGACGACCGACTCCGTGACCGCCTCCACGACCGCGGGCTCCGCAGCGGCTGCTTCACCGGCGGCTGCTTCTTCGGCAGCTGTTTCCGTGGCGACGGGCTCGTCGATGACCGGCTCGTCGCTGACGGGCTCGTCGGCGACCGGCGCTTCCGCGACGGGCTGCTCGACGGAGGCCTCGTCCGCGACGACGGCTTCCTCGGTGAGCTCCGGAGCGGGTGCCGAAACAACCTCCTCGGCGGTCTCGGTTGCTTGCTGGTCGACTTCTGGCGTCTCGGTCACTGGACCTGCACCCCTTCGATGATGACGTCCGACTTCGGGGAGACTGCGTCGTCCCCGTTGCCCTCGTCGACGATGGCCTGCACGACGTCGAGTCCCGACGTGATTCGGCCAAACACGGTGTACCCGCCCGCGGAGTCGGACGAGATCGGTGAGTCCTCGTAGACGAGGAAGAACTGTGAGCCCATGGAGTAGCCGTTCTGGCCCACCCGCGCCATGGCGATCGTGCCGGCGGGGTAGACGTCGTCGGCGGGGGCGTTCTCGACCGGACCCCAGTCGTAGCCGGGACCGCCCGTACCCGTGGCGTCGGGGTCGCCGCACTGCAGGATGTAGATCCCGCTCGTGACGAGCCGGTGGCACTTGGTGTCGTCGAAGAAGCCGGCCTGGGCGAGCGTCACGAAGTTTGCGACGGCCTGCGGGGCCGCGGCCCCGTCGAGCTCGATCGAGATCTCGCCGCGGTTGGTCGCGAGCGAACCCGTCCAGGTGCGGCCCTCGGCGAGCTCGGGCGCCGGGACCAGCTCGGAGTTGGAGGGTTCCGCCGTCGGCTCAGCCGTGGGCTCCGGCGTCGGCTCCGTGGCATCCGCCGGAGGGGTGCCGTAGGCGTTCGCCGAGGTGGACGGGTCGTTCGCGGCATTCGCCTGGCTGAGCACGATCGTCGCGGTCACGCCGAGCGACAGCACCAGGGCGACCACGACCCAGATCCCGATGATGCGTCGGCGGTGCCTGGCCTTGTCACGCGCCACCTTGCCGGCCTGATACTTGGCATAGCGGCGTCGCGCGGCCTCGCGCTCACGCTTGCTCGACGGCAACCGGTGCTCCTTCGGTGTCGCGGGCACGGCGATGCCGCTCCGCAGGTCGGATGTCCGTGCACAGTCTAGGCAACGCGGCCCGCCCGGCGGCCCTCAGGGACCGCTCGTAGGTCACGGTCCGGTATCGTTCCGGCGCCCGCGCGGGGCCGGTGCTCGCCTACGCTGAGGTCGTGCTCGTCCTCACGATCGTCGCCCCCGTGTTCGCCACGAACTGCTACGTCGTCGCGCCGGCCGCGGGCCGGGAGTGCGTGATCGTCGACGTCGGGGCAGGGGTGGCCGACGCCGTGCACGCCGCCGTCGTCGCGCACGACCTCACTCCCGTGGGTGTTCTCGCCACCCACGGGCACGTCGACCACACGTGGGGCGCTGCCGAGGTGAGTGCCCGCTACGACGTGCCGTTGTTCATCCACGAGGCCGATGCGTACCGGCTCACCGACCCCTTCGGGACCCTCGGCGGCGGGCAGCTCGTCGCGGCGCTCGAGCAGCTGGGGATGTACGCGGCCGACTACCTGGCCCCGCAGCGGGTCGTGCCGGTGGCGACCGGGCATCGGGGCCGGTCGCGCCTCGAGCTCGCGGAGCTGCCGCTGACGTGGCTGCATGCGCCCGGGCACACCCAGGGCGCGAGCCTGCTCAGCGTCCCGAGGGCGCCGTCGTCGGCGTCGGACCTCCTCCTCGGTGAGGGCTGGCCGCGCGAGCTCGCTCCCTCGCGCACCGTCTTCAGCGGCGACGTGCTGTTCGCCGGGACCGTGGGGCGCACCGACCTGCCCGGCGGGGACGACGTCGAGATGGCCGCGACGCTCACCGATCCCGTCGGTACGCTCGCTCCGGACGTGCTCGTGCTGCCCGGCCACGGGCCCGCGACCCGCATGGACGTGGAGTACCGTCGCAACCCGTTCCTCACCGCGTCCGACCAGCTCTGACGCGGCCCCGTACCTGGAAGGATCAGGCCCCATGGCCCGCCCTACGCCCCTGTCCGGCTTTCCCGAGTGGCTCCCCGAGGGGCGCGTCGTCGAGCACGCGGTGCTCGAGACCTTGCGGCGGACCTTCGAGCTGCACGGCTTCGCGGGGATCGAGACGCGGGCCGTCGAACCGCTCGACCAGCTGCTGCGCAAGGGCGAGACGTCCAAGGAGGTCTACGTGCTGCGCCGGTTGCAGGCCGACGACGACGGCGGGGACTCCGGGCTCGGTCTGCACTTCGACCTGACCGTGCCGTTCGCGCGGTACGTGCTCGAGCACTCCGGCAAGCTGCACTTCCCGTTCCGCCGCTACCAGATCCAGAAGGTGTGGCGTGGCGAGCGCCCCCAGGACGGCCGGTTCCGCGAGTTCTACCAGGCGGACATCGACGTCGTGGGGCTCGGCGAGCTCGCGTTCCACCACGAGGTGGAGGTCGCCGTCGTCGTCGCCGCGGGTTTCGCCACGCTCGCGCCGCTCGGGGTGCCGCCGGTGCGGCTGCTCGTCAACAACCGTGCGCTCGCCGAGGGGCTGTACCGCGGGCTCGGGCTGACGGACGTCGAGGCGGTGCTGCGGTGCATCGACAAGCTCGCGAAGATCGGGCCGGAGGCGACGGTCGCGCTGCTGGTTGCGGAGGCCGGGGCGAGCGCCGAGCAGGCGGCGGCGTGCCTCGAGCTGGCCGGGATCTCGTCGTCGGACGGGGCTGCGCTCCTGGGTGCGGTGCGCGAGGTGGCCGAGCGGCGGGGTGTCGCGGCGGAGTCCTTCGGCGACGGGCTC
This sequence comes from uncultured Cellulomonadaceae bacterium, assembly GCA_964510785.1. GTDB lineage: Bacteria > Actinomycetota > Actinomycetes > Actinomycetales > Cellulomonadaceae > JAAYZM01. The sequence continues at coordinate 5,499 of CAZECM010000104.1, forward strand.
GAGCGCCTCGCCGAGCTCGTGGACGCCGTGAACGCGCGGGTGCCCGGGATCGCGCGGGCCGACCTCTCGATCGCGCGCGGGCTCGACTACTACACGGGATCGGTGTTCGAGACGGTGCTCGAGGGGCACGAGGACCTCGGGTCGATCTGCTCGGGCGGCCGGTACGACGCGCTCGCCACGGACGGGTCCACGACCTATCCCGGGGTGGGCTTGTCCTTCGGGGTGTCACGGATCGTGTCGCGGTTGCTCGGGGCGGGGCTCGTCTCGGCCTCGCGCTCGGTGCCCAGCGCCGTGCTCGTGGCCGTGACGGACGAGGACTCGCGGGGTGCGTCTGAGCTGGTTGCCGCCGCACTGCGCGCGCGGGGGGTGCCGTGCGAGGTGGCGCCGAGTGCCGCGAAGTTCGGCAAGCAGATCCGGCACGCCGACCGACGCGGGATCCCGTTCGTGTGGTTCCCGGGTGCTGGCGAGGACGGCTCCGACCAGGTCAAGGACATCCGCTCCGGGGAGCAGGTCGCGGCCGACGCCTCGGTGTGGGCGCCGCCCGCCGATGACCTGTGGCCGAGGGCCGTCGCGGGGGAGTAGCCGGGCGGAGGCTCCGGTGTTCCGGCGTCACGGCGGGCGAAGCGACAGATGTGGCTGGTGAGGCGCGTGTGCGTCGCATCAGTCACTCCCGCCACTCGAGTAACTTCACCCGCCGTGACGCCGGGGGCCAGGCCGGGCCGAGCAGCCTGGGCCGTGGCGCCGCGCGTTCCACAGGTCTAGCTCCCGCCCGCGCGCGACCTCTGTGCGACTTGCCACGCTGCGTGTCGTGTCGATCGAGAGTGAACTCATGGCCCTCGGCGGGGTCGCACGCCGGGCAGAGCTCGCACGAGCCCTCGGCATGCATCCCAAGGAGCTGGGGTACCGGCTCGAAGGCCTCGTGGGCGCGGGCGCAGTCTTGAGCCCTGGCCGCGGCGTCTACGCCCTGCCAGGCGTATCCCGGGCGGCAACGGTCGCGGTGACGGCGAGCGGCGTCCTGACCTGCGTCTCCGCTGCCGCTGCATGGCAGCTGCCGCTGCTGGCCTCACCCAGCTCCGCCCATGTCGCTGTCCCGGCCAACGCCTCAGGGAGCGTCGCCGGCCGGGTCCCCCGGGGCACGGTGCTGCATCGTGACACCGGCGTCGAGGCTGGTCAGCGCCACGACCGGCCCGACCCCGCGATGGTGCTGTCCCACGCCGTGAAGTGCCTCAAGGTGGGTGAGGCGGTCGCGGTGCTCGATGCCGCCCTACGTCGAGGTCTCGTCCAGCGCGACCAGCTCGCGGCCCGACGCCCCCGGACCGGTTGGCTGGAGCACGAGCGCGCGATCCGCCTCACAGACCCGGGCTCGCAGTCCATCGCGGAGTCGATCGCCCGCGTCGCGCTCGTGCTGGCGGGGCTCAGCGTCCGGACCCAGGTGTATCTCGCAGGGGTCGGCTACGTCGACATGCTGGTCGAGGAGTGCGTCGTCGTTGAGGTCGACGGGTACGCATACCACTCCAGCCGCCAGGAGTTCCGCGAAGACCGGCGCCGCGACCGGGAGATCACGTTGCGGCACGGTCTCAAGAGACTGCGCTTCGCTTTTGAGGAAGCGGTCTACGACACGCCCCAGCTCGTTCAGAGCGTGCGCCGCGCAGTGGACCGCCCACCCACGCACCCTTGATCCTTCGTGTACGAGGCGCCGGCTTCAGGCGGGTGTGTCCTGGGCGAGGCCGGTGTGAGAGCTGTCGACACCGCGGTCTGTGCGCCGCCCACCGGGACCTGGGGCCGCGTGCGGTCGTGGGGGAGCGGTGGGGCGGGAGTGTCGGTTCAGTTCCAGGGCCAGAGGGAGAGCGACACGCGATCTGGAGTCTGGTCGCTGCTCGTGGTGAGCCAGAAGCGCAGGGACTGCCCCGGGTGTGCCGGTCGTGCGATCACGCCGTCCATCGAGCACCCGTCGGATTCGTCGCACCCCACCTTGTCGACGATGACGCCGCCGGCGAGGAGCTGTTCGGCGAGCCGCCAGAACGTCTCGGCCCTGGGGACGTCGTCCCAGATCGTCAGCTCGGCCGTGTGGCAGACGGGACCACCCAGGTCGTCACAGGCCAGGTCGCTGAGCGGTGCCGGGAGCGCTTCGAGCTCCGCGGCCTCGAGCCAGGGCTCCCGGCCCTCCAGGGTCGGGGAGCCCGGCACCGTGCGACTCAGCGTGTCGTAGTGCCAGCCGACAGTCACGAGAGTGCGCGGCAGCGGGACGGGTTCACCGTCCCGGTCGCCGATCGGCACCTCGTCACGGGCGAGCAGACCGAGGACGACGCCGTGCCGACCGGCCTGGGTGTAGCAGACGCCCTGGGCCGTGGCCGGGACCGTGAAGTCGTAGCCGTGGAACGGGACGGAGGTTCCCACGCCGCAGCGTGCGTCGGGGAGCTCGACGCCCGCCTCGGCCAACGCCGCGTGCACCGCCGGTGCGGCCTGGCCCGGATCGAGGTCGGTCCATGCGCACAGCAGCCCGGGGCCGGCGCACGCGAGCGGGGCCGGCTCGAACACGTCCGGGAGCTCGACGGCCCGCACGGTGGCGGAGTCCTGACGGATCTGGTGGTTGGGCCACCCGTAGGTGACGCACCACCAGGTGAGAGCGCCGAGGCCCACCGCCGCGAACGCGGTCAGAGCGACCCACCACCACGTGCGGTTCCTGGGCCGGCCGTCGAGCCCCGTCCGTGGCTGCGCCGCGACCTCGTCGACCCCCTGGAACATCGCCATAGGAGCAGATGGTGGCAGGTTCGTGAGGTTCTGCCTACGGGGAACTCACGGTCGCGCTGGATCAGCCCGGCTCGTCGCTCGCGAGGTGGGCGGGGAAGCCACCGGTGGCGATCGGGCCCCAGGAGTCGATCGTGACCCGGATGAGGCACTTGCCCTGGGAGAGCATCGCGGCGCGGTACTCGTCCCAGTCGGGGTGCTCGCCGGCGATGTTGCGGTAGTACTCCACGAACGCGTCGAGGGCCTCGGGCACCGTGAGCACCTCGGCCGTGCCGTCCACCTGGACCCACGGGTCCCAGTCCTCGGAGACCACGCAGAGGCTCACCCGCGGGTCCCGCTGGGCGTTGCGCGCCTTCGCCCGTTCGGGATACGTCGAGACGACCACGCGCCCCGAGTCGTCCACCCCGCACGTCACGGGGGACATCTGCGGCGAGCCGTCGCGGCGGCGGGTCGAGAGCACCGCACGGTTGCGCGGCCGCAGGAACTCGACGAGCTCCTCGCGAGAGACGCGGTCGGCGGTGGCGATCTTGCGGGCCAAAGGGTCCTCCTCGGGTTCGACGTCGTCGTGTCGACACTAGACTCGTCCGAGCATCCCTCGAACCCCTGGAAGGACCTCCGTGCTGCGCACCCACGAAGCCGGCTCACTGCGAGCCGGTCATATCGGCCAGTCCGTCACCCTCGCCGGGTGGGTGGCCCGGCGGCGCGATCACGGCGGTGTCGCGTTCCTGGACCTGCGGGACGCGAGCGGCGTCGCCCAGGTGGTGGTCCGTGACGAGGCGGTCGCCCACGCGCTGCGCAGCGAGTTCGTGGTCCAGGTGACGGGCGAGGTCCGACGGCGTCCCGAGGGTAACGAGAACCCCAGCCTCCCCTCGGGCGAGATCGAGATCGTCACCGAGACGCTCACGGTGCTCAACGAGTCCGCCCCGCTGCCGTTCCCGATCGACGAGCACGTCGAGGTAGGCGAGGAGGCCCGCCTCCAGCACCGCTACCTCGACCTGCGCCGCCCGCAGCCGGCCGCGATCATGCGGTTGCGCTCGCGCGTCAACCAGGCCGCCCGCAGCGTGCTCCACGACCGCGGCTTCCTCGAGATCGAGACGCCCACCCTCACGCGCTCCACCCCGGAGGGTGCCCGCGACTTCGTGGTGCCCGCGCGCCTCGCCCCGGGTTCTTGGTACGCGCTGCCGCAGTCCCCGCAGCTCTTCAAGCAGCTCCTCATGGTCGCCGGCATGGAGAAGTACTTCCAGATCGCCCGCTGCTACCGCGACGAGGACTTCCGCGCGGACCGTCAGCCCGAGTTCACCCAGCTGGACATCGAAGCCT
>CAZECM010000105.1:0-9537 GCA_964510785.1 uncultured Cellulomonadaceae bacterium
GCTCGCCCACCGCGGCTTCGCACAGGGCATCTTCGTGGCCGAGGAGATCGCCGAGCTGAACCCCGCTCCGATCGTCGAGTCGGGCATCCCCCGCGTGACGTACTCCGAGCCCGAGGTCGCCTCGGTCGGCCTCACGCAGGCGTCCGCCGAGGAGGAGTTCGGCAAGGACTCCGTCGAGGTGCTCGACTACAACCTCGCGGGCAACGGCAAGAGCAAGATCCTCGGCACCACGGGCTTCGTGAAGCTCGTACGGCGCAAGGACGGACCCGTCATCGGCGTGCACATGATCGGCGCCCGGGTCGGTGAGCTCATCGGCGAGGCCCAGCTCATCGTGAACTGGGAGGCCCACCCCGAGGACGTCGCGGCCCTCGTGCACGCCCACCCGACGCAGAACGAGGCGCTCGGCGAGGCCCACCTGGCCCTCGCCGGCAAGCCCCTCCACGCCCACAACTGAGCCGCGGACAACCCGCTCGAAACACGAGGAGACAACACGTCATGAGCGACGCAGTTCAGATGCCGGCCCTGGGTGAGTCGGTCACCGAGGGCACCGTGACCCGGTGGCTCAAGGCCGTCGGCGACGAGGTCGCCGTCGACGAGCCCTTGCTCGAGGTCTCGACCGACAAGGTCGACACCGAGATCCCCTCGCCGTTCGCCGGGGTGCTCGAGAAGATCCTGGTCGAGGAGGACGAGACGGTCGAGGTCGGCACCGACCTCGCCATCATCGGGAGCGGTGACGGTGCGGCGAGCGCCGCCGACGACGCCGAGCCCGCCCAGGCCGCGGCCGCTCCTGAGCCCGAGGTCGCCGCCGAGCCCGAGCCCGAGCCGGAGGCGGTCCCCGAGGCCGCTCCCGCGCCTGCTCCCGCTGCTGCCGCGCCCTCCGACGACGGCCAGGCCGTGCAGATGCCCGCGCTCGGCGAGTCCGTCACCGAGGGCACCGTGACCCGGTGGCTCAAGGCCGTGGGCGACGACGTCGCGGTCGACGAGCCTCTGCTCGAGGTCTCGACCGACAAGGTCGACACCGAGATCCCCTCGCCGTTCGCCGGCGTGCTCGCCAAGATCCTGGTCGAGGAGGACGAGACCGTCGAGGTCGGCACCGACCTCGCGATCATCGGTGATGGCGCTGCCGCACCCGCGGTGGCAGCGGAGCCCCAGGCTGCGCCCGAGCCCGTCGCGGCACCGGCACCCGCACCGGCCCCCGCCGTCGTCGAGCCCGCCCCGGTCCCGGCCGCTCCCGCCGCCCAGGCCGCTCCGGCACCGGCACCGGTTCCTGCAGCCGCCCCGGCACCCGCCGCGGCCGTTCAGCGCACGGGCTATCTGACGCCGCTCGTCCGCAAGCTCGCGGCCGAGAAGGGCGTGGACACGTCCGCGCTCGCCGGCACGGGGGTCGGAGGTCGCATCCGCAAGGAGGACGTGCTCGCTGCCGCCGCTGCGGCACCGTCCGCCCCCGCCGCCAGCGTCACCGGTGCGGCTGCCACGGTCGCCGCCCCGTCGACGATCCTCCCCGTCTCACCGCTGCGCGGCACCACCGAGAAGGCGAGCCGCTTGCGGCAGATCATCGCCGAGCGCATGGTCGAGTCCCTGCACTCGCAGGCCCAGCTCACGACCGTCGTCGAGGTCGACGTCACCAAGGTGGCACGCCTGCGGGACAAGGCGAAGGCCGGCTTCAAGGAGCGCGAGGGCGTCAACCTCACGTACCTGCCGTTCTTCGTCCTCGCCGCGATCGAGGCGCTCAAGGCGTACCCGAAGATCAACGCGACGCTCGAGGACAACCAGATCACGTACCCCGCCCAGGAGCACGTCGGCATCGCCGTCGACACCGAGCGCGGTCTGCTGGTCCCCGTCATCAAGAACGCGGGCGACCTCGACCTCGCCGGGATCTCCAAGGCGATCGTGGACCTCGCGGGTCGGACGCGCGAGAACAAGGTCAAGCCCGACGAGCTGAGCGGTGCCACGTTCACCATCACGAACACGGGTTCGGGCGGTGCACTCATCGACACGCCCATCGTCAACGTGGGCAACTCGGCGATCCTCGCGACGGGCACGATCGTCAAGCGTGCCGCCGTGGTCAAGGACGCCGATGGCGCCGACGTCATCGCGATCCGGTCGATGTGCTACCTCTCGCTGTCCTACGACCACCGGCTCGTGGACGGCGCGGACGCAGCGCGCTACCTCACCGCGATCAAGGCACGCATCGAAGAGGGAGCGTTCGAGTCGGCGGTGGGACTGTAGTGGCCCCACGATGAAGGTGGTCGTGGCCGGGGCGTCGGGTCTCATCGGATCGGCGCTCACGGCCCACCTCCACGCGCGGGGCGACTCCGTGGTGCGCCTCGTGCGCGGGCCCGCTCGCGGCCCCGACGAGCGCTCGTGGGACCCGGGAGCCGGGCGGCTCGACCCCGAGGCGCTGCACGGCGCGGACGCCGTCGTGAACCTCGGCGGTGCCGGGCTGGGCGACCGGCGCTGGACCGCGTCGTACAAGGTCACCATCCGGGCCTCTCGCGTCGACGGCACCGCGTTGCTCGCGCGCACCCTCGCTGGGCTCGACGACGGCCCGCGGGTCCTCGTGCAGGGCTCTGCGGTGGGGTACTACGGCGACCGCGGGGTCACAGTCCTCGACGAGTCGGCCCCGCGCGGCGACGGCTTCCTCGCCGGCGTCGTCGAGGACTGGGAGGGAGCGACGAGCGCGGCGAGCACCGCCGGTGTCCGTGTCGCGCTCGCCCGGACCGGGATCGTGCTCGCCCCTCGCGGCGGCGCGCTGTCCCGTCTCATCCCGCTCGCGCGGCTCGGCCTGGCCGGCCGGCTCGGCCCCGGAACACAGTACTGGGCCTGGATCAGCCTCGAGGACGAGGTCAGGGCGCTGACGTACCTGCTCGACAACGAGATCGCGGGACCGGTCAACCTCGCCGCTCCCGCTCCCGCGACGAGCGGTGAGGTCATCCGCACCCTCGCGAGGGCGTACCGGCGGCCCGCGGTGCTCCCCGTGCCCGCCTGGGCGCTGCGGCTCGCCCTCGGGGAGTTCGCGACCGACCTCACGGGTTCGCAGCGTGCCGTCCCGGCGGTGCTCGGGTCGCACGGCTTCGAGTTCGCCCAAGGCGACCTCGAGGCGGCGATCGACGCCGTGGTCAGCCAGCGAGCGGCCCGACCAGCTCGGTAGCGGCCTCGGCGTCCGCGGGCTCGAGCACGTCGGCCACCCGCCACCCCTCGCTCGTCTCGACCAGCGCGAGCACGACCGCGCGAGCCTCTGGAGCGTCCCCCGCGACCCCGAGCCGGTGCGACGCGGTCACCACCACGAGCTCCCGCCCGTCGCTCGCGCCGAGCCACCGGGCCTCGATGACATCAGCGCTCACCTCGAGAGTTCCCTCATGACCGGCGAGCGAGGCCATGAGCGCCTCGTCCGCCGTGAAGGCCGGGCCGCCCTCGACCGTCACCTCGCCGAGCCGCGAGGGATCCCTCGAGCCGAGCACCTCGGCACGCAGCTCCGTGAGCGCCAGGGCCGCGGCGACGGCGGCCTCGCGCCCCGCAGTCACCGGCCTGCCCGCCCCGCCCGCGGGGAGCGACGGGAGCGCGAGAGCGAGGCCGGCGAGGAGCGCCACGGCACCGGCCGCCCCGGCGACGAGCGCGGTGATCCGGCGCCGCCGCTGCACCCGCGGGTCGGGCAACGTGCGGTCCACGAGCGGCGCCTCGGTGAGGCGGGTCAGGGCGAGGCGGGTGAGGACAGCAGCGTCGGGGATCTCGACGGGTTCCGCGGTGGCCGCGTCGAAGCACGCCGCGGCGAGGTCGTCGAGGCCCGGCCGCCCGTGGGCCGGGCCGCACGCCGCCTCGAGGGCCGCTCGCAGCGCGCCGGTCGCGGAGTCGGCGGGAGACCGGTCGCCGTCGTGTCCGCCGTCGTCGGGCACGCCGCTCCCCGCGAGACCCAGTCCCGCGAGGCCCAGCCGCGCCAGGGCGTGGACGTCCGCACCGGGCGTGCCGCCACCCTCCGGTGCGGCGAACCCACGCGTGCCGGCGCTCGGCAGCACGATGCCCGCGAGGTCGACGAGCACGGGACGTCCTCCCGGGGCGAGGACGACGTTCTCGGGCGCCACGTCCCCGTGCACCAGCCCGTGCGCGTGCAGCGTCTCGAGCGCCTCGGCGAGCGGCACCACGAGCGTGACGACCTCGCCCGCGGACCAGCGGGGTCGCGCCGTGAGGACGGCACCCACGGTGGGTCCGTCGATCGCCTCGGCGACGAGGGCCGTCCGGTGCCCGTCGAGGGCGACGACGTCGACGAGCGCCGCGACGTGCGGGTGGTCGACGACGCGCAGCTTCTCGATGCGTGCCAGAGCCGCGCGGCGTTCTGCGAGCGTGAGGTCGAGGTCGAGCACGCCGACGACGACGCGCCGCCCGTCCGGTGCGCTCGCCGCCCAGGCGGTGCCCCCTGCTCCGATCCCGACCGGGCCGCGCACCTGGTAGCCGCGCGCCCGCAGCGCCGCCGTGAGCCCGGGTTCGGTGGCGAGGTCCATGCCACCAGCCAACCTCGACGCGAGGCCGTGCGGGAGTTGTCCACAGGCCGAAGAGCGCGGGCTCAGCCCAGGGAGACGACCTGCCCCGTGCGAGCGGACTCCCGTGCCGCGTCGAGAACGGCGGCCGTGCGCACCGAGTCCCACGGGTCGACCGGCGCCGGCGCCCCCGCGCGCAGCCATGACTCGACGGCACGGTAGAAGTCCGCGTGGTCACCCGGCGCGACGGGGACCGGCGAGAGCTCGGCGCCGTGCGCGAGCCACCCGGCGTGCGGCCCCGCCCCGGTCGACACGGCCGCGTCGTCGAGCCCTTCGAAGGGCGTGGGCTCACCCTCGTAGCTCGTCACGAGGAACGCTGCACGGTCGCCGAGCACCCGTGTGCGGGGTCCCGGGGCACCGACGACGCCGCCCGCCGTCAGGTGGCTCACGACGCCGTCGCGATGGGTCAGCGCGAGGAACACGTCGTCGTCGGCGGGCGACTTGAGGCCGCGCACCTCCGCGTAGACGCGCGCGACGGGGCCGAAGAGCTCGATCGCGGCGTCGACGAGGTGCGCGCCGAGGTCGAGCAGGAGCCCGCCGCCCACGGTGTCGTTCTCCTTCCAGCGGTCGAGCGGCTCGGGGCGCCACCGCTCCCAGCGCCGCTCGAAGCGGTGCACCTGGCCCAGCTCCCCCGCCGCGAGCAACGCCCGCAGCGTCCGCTGCTCGTCGTCCCAGCGGCGGTTCTGGTAGACGGTCAGCGGCACCCCCGCGCGCTCGGCGTGCTCGACGACGTCCCGCGCGGCCGCGGCGTCGGTCGCGAGCGGCTTGTCGACGACGACGGCGATCCCCGCGTCGATCACCTCGTGCGCCTGCTGCGCGTGCCTCGCGGACGGGCTCGTCAGGACGACGACGTCGGGCCGCTGGGAGTCGTCGAGCAGGGCCTCGAGGGAGTCGACGATGCGCGCCCCGGGGACGGCGGTCCGCGCCTGCGCGATGCGCTCGGGGTTCGCGGTCGCGACGTGGCTCACCTCGAGGCCCGCCTCCTGGGCGACGGGGACGTGGAACTGCCGGCCGCCGAGGCCGTAGCCCACGACGCCGACCCGGAGTGCTGCACTCATGACTTGCCCTTCGCGAGGCGTCCCGGCCACCAGCTCGCCCGTCCGATGTCGTGGACGAGCGCGGGGACGAGCAACGAGCGTACGACGAACGTGTCGACGAGGACCCCGAGCGCGACGAGGAAGGCGAGCTGGGCGAGGAACAGCAGCGGCACGATGCCGAGCGCCGCGAACGTCGTCGCGAGGACGATGCCGGCCGACGTGATGACCGAGCCCGTGACGGCGAGGCCGCGCGTGACCCCGGCCCGCGTGCCCAGCACCGCCGCCTCCTCCCGCACGCGCGACATGAGGAAGATCGAGTAGTCGACACCGAGCGCGATGAGGAAGCAGAACGCGTACAGCGGCACCACCGCGTCGACGCCCGGGAACCTGAAGACGTACCGGAACAGCACTGCGGCGACGCCCACGGTGGCGAGGAAGGACAGCACGTTCGCGGCCATGAGGAGCACCGGCGTCAGGATCGAGCGCAGCAGCAGGCACAGGATGAGGAAGATGACGAGCAGCACGGCCGGGACGATCACCATGAGGTCGCGGGCGGCGGCGTCGGCCGTGTCCGCTCGTTCGGCGGAGGAGCCGCCGACGAGCACCGAACCGTCGACGTCGTCGAGCGCGAGACGCAGCGCGCGGATCGTCTCGACCGCCTCGACCGAGTCCGCGGAACCGGTGGTCTGCACGTCGATGCGCACCCGCCCGTCGACCACCACGACCTCGGCGTCCGGCGACCGCGGACCGGCCCGTTCGCCCGTGTACGGCGTGACCGAGGCGACGCCGGGCACGGCCTCGGCTGCGGCGACGATCGCGTCGAGCTCGTCCACGGGGGCGATGAGCGTCGCGGGCTGCACCGCACCGGCCGGGAAGTGCTCGGCGAGGACCTCCTGCCCCTCGACGGCCTCGACCGGGGTGAGGAAGAGGTCGGTCTCCGAGGTGCCGCCCGGCTGGAGCAGGGGCGCGAAGGCTGCCAGCGCGGCGAGGGCGATGGCCGTCGTGATCCATACCCTGCGAGCGCGCCGGGCGACCCAGGAGGACACCCGGAGCCAGAGCCGCGAGACCGCCTCGGCGCCGGCACCCGAACCTTGGCCGACGGCGACGTCGCTCTCCTGTCCGTCGCCGTCGGCCACCCCGGGCGCGTCGACGCGGCGCGGCCAGAACCAGAACCTCGCGCGCCGCCCGCCCAGGAGCAGCACCGCGGGGAGCAGGGTGAGCGCCGAGAGGTACGCGCCGACGATGCCGATCGCTGCGACGGGTCCGAGCGACCGGTTCGTGGCGAGGTCGGAGAGCAGGAGGCACAGCAAGCCGGCGATGACGGTCGCGGCGGAGGCCGTGACGGGCTCGATCGTGCCGCGCACCGCGCGCCACATCGCCGCGCTCGGCACCGGCTCGTGCTGCAGCTCCTCGCGGTAGCGCGCGACGAGGAGGAGCGAGTAGTCGACGCTCGCACCCACCACGAGGATCGACAGGATGCCCTGGGTCTGGCCGTTGAGGACGAGCACGCCGGCGAGCGTGAGCTCGTAGACGACGAGTCCCGCGAGGCACAGGCCGAAGACGGCGGTGCCGATCACCGCGAGGGGCAGCAGCGGGGAGCGGTAGACGAGGAAGAGGATCACGAGGACGGCGATCAGTGCGACGGCCAGCAGCACGCCGTCGATCGCGCCGAAGGCTGCCACGAGGTCCGCGATGAACCCCGCGGGCCCCGTGAGCCATGACTCGAGCCCCGAGCCGTCGAACTGCTCGCTCGCGGCCGTCCGGACGACGTCGACGACGGCACGGCTGCCCCGCTCCCCCTCGGTGAGCGTCGTGTCCGCCGCCTCACCGTCGAGCGAGAGGGTCACGAGCAGCGCCTCGCTGTCCTCGGACGGGATCACGAACGGATCGGCGGCGAAGGTGTCGCCCACCGTCTGCAGCGCGTCGCCCGCGACCTGCCCTGGGAGCTCGAGCTGTGCGAGCGAGGCCGCGAACTCCTGCGCGACGGCGAGCTGTTCCTCGGTGATCTGGCCGTCACCGCGCAGCACCACGAGGCCCGGCAGGATCCGCTCGTCCGTGAACGCCTCGGCCGCCTCCGCCGCGCGCGTGGACTCGGCGCTCAGCGGAAGGAAGCTCGCCTGGTCGTTGGTGGTGACCTGGCTGAGCCTGCCTTGCGCCATCCCGCCGAGATAGCCGATGCCGAGCCACACGACGAGGAGGGCGGCGATGACGGGGCGCACCCAGCGGGCACGGGAAGGTTGTGGCACCTCGCGATTATGGCTGAAGTCACACCGGTCCGCGGGGCGGGATCCTGCGGCGCGGGCGGCACGCGAGCGGGGTTAGCCTGGGGCGATGGACATCGTGGAGCTGGATCTCGGGAGCCGGCTGCGGGAGTACCGCCCCGTCTGGGAGCTCCAGCGCGAGACCCTCGAGGCCGTCGCCGCCGGCACCCGGCCCGACACCGTGTATCTCGTCGAGCACGAGCCGGTGTACACGGCGGGCAAGCGCACCGCCTCGTGGGAGCGGCCCACCGACGGCACGCCCGTCGTCGACGTCGACCGCGGGGGGCGCATCACGTGGCACGGGCCCGGCCAGCTGGTCGGCTACCCGATCGTGCGCCTCGCCGAACCGATCGACGTCGTCGCGTACGTACGCGCTCTCGAGGACGCCCTCGTCGCGACGTGCGCGGACCTCGGGCTCGGCGCGATCCGCGTCGAGGGACGCTCGGGCGTGTGGTTCGCCGCCGACGGCGCACGTCAGGAGCGCAAGGTCGCCGCGATCGGGGTTCGGGTCGCCCGTGGCGTGACGATGCACGGGTTCGCGCTCAACTGCGACGTCGACCTCGGGGTCTACTCCTCGATCATCCCGTGCGGCATCCCGGACGCGGACACCACCTCGCTCAGCGCGGAGCTGGGCCGCTCCGTGACGATCGCCGAGGTCGTCCCCCTCGTGACGGGCCACCTCGAGCGCGTCCTGGCGCCGTTGCGCGCCTCGACCCGGGACCTCGCCGTCTCGGGCTAGCCCTGCCGGAACGCGGGACTCGCGAGGTCGTCGGCGATCTCGAGCGCCCAGGAGCGCACCTCGTCGAAGTCGCGGTAGTCGCCGTAGTTCGCCCCCACGAGGGAGACGACGGCGCGCTCGCGCATCCCGAGCTCGCCGCGGTCCGCGCGGCCGTCGAACTCGCGGAAGCCACGCGGTCGCAGCCGCTCGAGCAGCTCGTCCATCCCCTCGACGGAACCGCGGGGCACGCCCTTCGTGCCGAGCGGCCCCGACCAGAACACCCACAGCGGGGTCGCGGCCAGGGTTCCCGCGTGCCGTTCCACGAGCTCGCGGACGGCGGACACCCACCGGCCGTAGTAGATGGCGGAACCGAGGATCATCGCCTCGAAGCCCATCGTGCTCGTGAAGTCGTCCGGATCGCGGTGGACCACCTCGTGCCCTGCCTCGGTGAGCACCTCACCGATGGCCTCGCCGATCTCCTGCGTCGCTCCGTGGCGTGAACCGACCACCATGAGGATCCGCATCGCACCCACCTCCAGGCCCGACGCCGAGGCGACGCCGGCTCGCTTCCAGCGTGGACCCGCTCACTGCGCGCCAGGTGGGCCCCTGGTCCCTGGTGCGTGCCTCTCGTCACATTGCCGGCAAGCAGCGTGCACGCGCGGCGTGCTCACGTAGAGTGGCTCGCGTGACGATTGCTCCCGAGGGTCGCAAGATGCTGCGGGTCGAGGCCCGCAATGCCGAGACCCCGATCGAGAAGAAGCCCGAGTGGATCCGCACGCGCGCCACGATGGGTCCCGAGTACAACGAGCTCAAGGGGCTCGTGAAGCGCGAGGGCCTGCACACCGTGTGTGAAGAAGCGGGCTGTCCCAACATCTTCGAGTGCTGGGAAGACCGCGAGGCGACGTTCCTCATCGGCGGCGACCAGTGCACGCGTCGCTGCGACTTCTGCCAGATCGACACGGGCAAGCCCGCCGACTTCGACGCCGACG
>CAZECM010000106.1:0-9348 GCA_964510785.1 uncultured Cellulomonadaceae bacterium
GCCCTGCTGACCCACATGGTGGCCCAGCAGGGCGTAGGAGGCGATGTTGAACGGCACCCCGAGGAACAGGTCCGCGCTGCGCTGGTAGAGCTGGCACGAGAGCTTGCCGTCCGCGACGTAGAACTGGAACAGCAGGTGGCACGGCGGCAGGGCCATGCGGGACAGCTCGCCGACGTTCCACGCCGAGACGATGTGGCGGCGCGAGTCCGGGTTGGTGCGGATCGAGTCCAGCACCTGGGAGATCTGGTCGACGTGCGCGCCGTCGGGCGTGGGCCACGAGCGCCACTGCACGCCGTAGACGGGGCCAAGCTCGCCGTCGGCGTCGGCCCACTCGTCCCAGATCGTCACGCGGTGCTCCCGCAGCCAGGCGACGTTCGACTCGCCGCGCAGGAACCACAAGAGCTCGCCGACGATCGAGCGCAGGTGCACGCGCTTCGTCGTGATGAGGGGGAACCCGGCCGCGAGGTCGTAGCGCAGCTGGCGGCCGAACACCGAACGCGTGCCCGTCCCGGTGCGGTCCGACTTCACCGAACCCGTCGCCATGACCTCGGCGAGGAGGTCTTCATAGGGCGTGGGGATCGATGAAGTCATGACGCCATGCTAGTCATCGGGTGATACTGGCAGGCATGTCGACACCGCCGTCGCTGCCCCCCGAGGTGGCAGCCCAGCTCCCCACCGGAATCCTCATCGACGGGCAGTGGCGCCCGTCCTCGACCGGCGCGACGTTCGCCGTCGAGGACCCGGCCACGACCGAGGTCATCACCGAGGTCGCCGACGCCTCCGCCGAGGACGCCGTCGCCGCCCTCGACGCGACGTCGGGCGCGTTCGAGGAGTGGCGCGCGGTCGCGCCCCGGGAACGCGCCGAGGCGCTGCGGGCCGTGTTCGACCGGATGACGGCGCGCTCCGACGAGCTCGCCGCCGTCGTGACCGCCGAGGGCGGCAAGCCGCTCGCCGAGTCCCGCGCCGAGGTCGCCTACGGGGCCGAGTACGTGCGCTGGTACTCCGAGCAGGCCGTGCGGGTGGACGGTCTCGCGCGCCGGGCGCCGAGCGGCGCGAACCACCAGATCGTGATGCACAAGCCCGTGGGACCGGCGCTCGCGATCACGCCGTGGAACTTCCCCATCGCGATGGCGACGCGCAAGATCGCGCCAGCCCTCGCAGCGGGCTGCACGATGGTCGTCAAGCCCGCCCAGCTCACGCCGCTGACGACGGCGTTCTTCGCGGAGATCGTGCGCGAGGTGCTCGCCGAGCGGGGACTGCCCACGGGGGTGCTCGCCGTCGTGCCGTCCTCGTCCGCACGGCGCGTCACGGAGCCGCTCATCGCGGACCCGCGGCTGCGCAAGCTGTCCTTCACCGGGTCCACGGAGGTGGGGCGCACGCTGCTGCGCAGCGCCGCGGACGGGATCCTGCGCACCTCGATGGAGCTGGGCGGCAATGCACCGTTCCTCGTGTTCGAGGATGCGGACGTGCCCGCCGCGGTGGCCGGGGCTCTCGCCGCGAAGATGCGCAACGCGGGCCAGACGTGCGTCGCCGCCAACCGCTTCCTCGTGCACGCGTCCGTTGCCGAGGAGTTCGCTGCGGGGCTCGTCGCCGCGTTCGAGGGTCTGCGCGTCGGGCACGGGGCCGCCGAGGGGACCACGGTGGGGCCGCTCATCGAGTCCGCGGCGGTGGACAAGGTCGAAGAGCTCGTCGCGGCGGCCGTGGACGGCGGGGCTCGGGTGCGACTCGGTGGTTCCCGTCCGGACGGGCCCGGGCACTTCTACCTGCCCACGGTGCTCACCGGGGTGGACCGAGGCGCGGCCACCGTGACCGAGGAGATCTTCGGTCCCGTCGCGCCCATCGTGACGTTCGACTCCGAGGAGGACGCCGTCGCGCTCGCCAACAGCACCGAGTTCGGGCTCGTCGCCTACGCCTTCACGCGCGACGTGAACAGGGCGTTCCGGCTCGCGGAGTCGATCGAGACGGGCATGCTCGGCATCAACCGCGGCATGGTCTCCGACGCGAGCGCCCCCTTCGGCGGCGTGAAGTCCTCCGGGCTCGGGCGCGAGGGCGGCGAGGCCGGCCTCGAGGAGTACCTCGACAGCATCTACCTCGCGATCTAGTGGCGGCCGCAGCATCGAGCGCCGTGCGGCTCGCACGGCGCGAGGCCCTCGGCGTGTCCGTCGCGACGGGGCTGTACGGGATCTCGTTCGGGGCGCTCTCCGTCGCGGCGGGGCTGTCCGTGGTCCAGACGATCGTGCTGAGCCTCGTCATGTTCTCCGGCGGCTCGCAGTTCGCCTTCGTGGGGGTCATCGCGGCGGGTGGCGCCGGGCCGGCCGCCGTCGCGACCGCGGCGCTCGTGGGCGTGCGCAACGCGTTGTACGGGGCGCGGATGGCGCCGCTGCTGGGGCTGAGCGGGTGGCGGCGGCTGCTCGGTGCGCACCTGACGATCGACGAGTCGACGGCCGTGGCCACCGCCCAGTCCGAGCCGCGCGCGATCCGCGAGGGCTTCTGGTGGACCGGGGTGGGGATCTACGTGCTGTGGAACTCCTTCGTCACCCTCGGGGCGTTCGCCGGCAACGCGCTGGGCGACCCGCGGACGTGGGGGCTCGACGCCGCCGCGGCCGCGGCCTTCCTCGGGCTCGTGTGGGCGCGGCTCGCCGATCCCGTGGCCCGGTGGGTCGGGCTCGGGGCCGCCGTCGTCGCGCTCACCCTGACGCCGGTGCTCCCGGCCGGTCTCCCGGTGCTCGCCGCCGCGGGTGTGGCCGTCGCGGTCGGGTGGTGGCGACCCGGCGAGAAGCCGCGCACGGCGGACGACGACGGCACGGTGGCGAGCTCGTGAGCCCCGACCTCGCGATGTGGCTCGCGATCGTGGGCGGCGGTCTCGCCGTCTTCGTCATCAAGCTCGTGGGGCACCTGCTGCCCGAGCACTGGCTCGCCGAGCCTCGCGTCGCACGCACCGCGGCACTCGTCACGGTGTCGCTGCTCGCCGCGCTCGTCGCGATCCAGACCTTTGCCTCCGGGCAGGGGCTCACGGTGGATGCCCGGCTGCCCGCCATCGCGGTCGCCGCGATCGCGCTCGCGCTGCGCGCGCCTTTCCTCCTCGTCGTGGTGCTCGCGGCGGCGACCGCGGCGGGGGTGCGCGCGCTGGGGTGGATGGGCTAGGAACGGGAACCGCCCCGCCCGCGCGAGCGTTGGTCGAGAGGCGTTCCCGGTCACGTACGACCTGCGGACGCCTCGATTGATAGCCTGCGCCGGCCGCACAACGCGGCAGCCGCGTCTGCACCCCCGTGGAGAGCCCCTTGTCCGACATCGCCCGCCGCAAGCCGTCGCCCAACCTCGGCTACCTGATCTTCGCGTCTCGCTGGTTGCAGGTCCCGCTCTACCTCGGCCTGATCGTGGCCCAGGCCGCGTACGTGTGGCAGTTCCTCAAGGAGCTCTGGCACCTGTTCGAGAACGTCTTCCTGGGTGGCGGGCACGCGGCCGGGGTGGAGCAGGCGGCCGAGGGTGCCGCAGCAGTGACCGCCGAGGCGCAGATCATGCTCGCCGTCCTGGGACTCGTCGACGTCGTGATGATCGCGAACCTGCTGATCATGGTGATCATCGGCGGCTACGAGACCTTCGTCTCGCGCATCCGGCTCGACGAGCACCCGGACCAGCCCGAGTGGCTCTCGCACGTCAACGCGAACGTCCTGAAGACCAAGCTCGCGATGTCGATCATCGGCATCTCGTCGATCCACCTGCTGCGCTCCTTCATCCTTGCGGACACCCTCGCGTCGGAGACGCTCATGTGGCAGACGATCATCCACATCGCGTTCATCCTCTCGGCGATGGCCCTCGCGTGGATCGACAAGATCGGCGAGCGTCCGCACCACGGTGCCGGCGTCAAGCACGAGACCGCAGCGCCCGCCCCGGCGGATACCGTGAGCCTGTGACCCTCTTCACCGAGCACGCCGACGTCTCCGTTCGACCCGCCACCCGCGAGGACGCCGCGCGCATCGCGGGCGTCCAGCTCGCGGCCTGGCGCAGCACGCACGCCGAACGGCTCGCGGGGGCGCTCGAGCAGCTCGACGAGAGCGCGTTCGAGCCCGGGTGGACCGAGGCGATCTCGGAGCCGCCCGGACCGGGCCACCGCGTGCTCGTGGCGTGTGCCGGGGCGCGGGTCGTGGGCTTCGCCGCGGTGCGACCCGTGGGCGAGGGCACGGGCGAGCTCGTCGCGCTCGAGGTGCTGCCCGCCGAGCAGCGCTCGGGCCATGGCTCGCGGCTGCTCGCGGCCGCCGTGGACTCGCTGCGCCAGGACGGCGCGGGGGCCCTCACGGCCTGGGTGCTCGACGGCGACACGGCTCGCGAGCAGTTCCTCGCGGGGGCGGGCCTGGGCCCCGACGGGCGGGTGCGCGAGCTCGCGACGGGCCACGACTCGGTGCACGAGCACCGCTGGGTCGCCGATATCTAGGAGTCGCCCCGGCTCAGCGCCACGGCTCGGCGCAGCGCGGCGCGGGCACGACGGCGGTCCCCCGCGGCGTCGTACGCGAAGCCGAGGTGGAACCAGCCCTGCCAACGCTCGGGATCGGCCTCGACCTGGGCCTTGACCTCGTCGAACGCCGCGTTGGCCGCCTCGCGGTCGATGCGTCCCCCGGGCGAGCGCGGCAGGTCGTCGACGGGAAGCTGTCCCGCAGCGGCGAGCTGGTCAGCGAGGCGCTGGACCCGGGTCGCGAGCAGCCACTCGTTGACGATGAACCACAGCACGAGCAGCGGCAGGATGCCGAACGCGATGCCGAGCACGATGCCGGTGGGCTCCCCCGTGCGCAGGAGCTCGATCACCCGGGTGAGCACGAGCCAGACGTAGATGCCCATGAGGGCGGTCAGGACGAGTGCCGGGACGAGCCCGCGACGGCGCACCGTTCAGCCCAGTCCGAGCAGGTGCTCGAGGCCCACCGTGAGCCCCGGGCGGGAACCCACCTGCCGCACCGCGTGCAGCACGCCCGGCATGAAGCTCGTACGGTCGAGCGAGTCGTGGCGCAGCGTGAGCATCTCGCCCGGGTTGCCGAGCAGGATCTCCTCGTGCGCGACGAGCCCGCGCAACCGCACCGAGTGCACGGGGATGCCGTCCACCGTGGCACCGCGCGCGCCGTCGAGCGCTTGCGCCGTGGCGTCGGGCAACGGCGCGCTCCCGGCCGCGGCACGTGCCGCGGCGATCCCGGCGGCCGTGTGGCGAGCGGTGCCCGAGGGTGCGTCGACCTTGTCGGGGTGGTGCAGCTCGATGATCTCGACGGACTCGAACCACGGGGCGGCCTTCGCGGCGAAGGCCATCGCGAGGACCGCGCCGATGGCGAAGTTCGGTGCGACGACCACCCCGACGGGCCGGCCGGCCCGGTCCGCCTCGAGCGCGTGCTCGTGCACCCGGGCGAGCGACTCGTCCGTCCACCCGGTCGTGCCGACCACGGCGTGGATGCCGAGGTCGACGAGTGCGTGCACGTTGGCCTCGGTCGCGGCGGGGACCGTGAAGTCGACGGCGACCTGCGCACCGGCAGCGGCGAGCGCGGCAAGGTCGTCGCCTGCGTCGAGCGCGGCGACGAGCTCGAGGTCAGGGGCCGCGGACACGGCGTCGACGACGGTCGCACCCATGCGACCAGCGGCACCGAGCACAGCGACCTTCAGCGCGTCTCCCACGGTCGGTGAGCCTACCCTGGCGCACCTCGGCCCATGCCACCATGGACCCATGCGCAGCGTCCGCGAGGTCATCACCATCCTCGGCACGATCGCCCTGGCGGGGTTCGCCGGCTACGGCCTGGCGTTCGCCTCGGCAGAGCTGAGCGGTGGGATCGACGGCTGGGAAGGCGTCATCGCGATCATCTACGCCGGTTTCGCCCTCTTCGTGGCCCTCGTGTCATCGGCTCTCGCGACGCTCGTCGTGCGCCGCCGCAGCTGGCGGATCGCCTTCGTCGCCGTGACGCTGGTCGGCGCCGTCTACCTCGGGCTCGGCGCCTTCACGCCGGGACGTTCCTCGGGAGAGGTCCTCGGCGAGGCCGCGATCATCGTCTCGCTGGCGCTCGCCCTGTGGTTGCCCGTGGGCGCCCGGTGGTGGCTCGAGAGCCTCGTGCGCGAGCCCGTGCCGGCGGAGAAGGAGCTCAGCTCACGGGCCGCGGTGATCGCGGGGATCTCCTGCGCTGCCGTGGTGGTGATCGCCTCGACCATCGTGGTCGCCGTCGTCGGCTCGGCGCTCCCCGGGGGACTCGCCGGGTTCGCGCTCGTCCTCGTCGTCGCCGCGGCGCTCGCCTCCGGAAGGGTGCCGGAAGCCATGGCGCTCGCCCTCCTCGCCGGCGTGGGGGTGTGCGCGGTGCTGTTCGGGCTCCCGACGCTGCCCGAAGGCGGGCTCATCACCGCGGCGCTCGCCGTCGTCGTCCTCGTCGCGTTCTCGTGGCGACCGTTCGCGGTGCGGCTCTCCGCCGCGCGCCGCGCGACCCCGGAGCTGCCGCTCCCCCCGGCGACGACTCCGGAGCCGGAGGGAACGACGACGGAGGGCCCCGCGACGGCACCCTCGGCGGACTAGCTAGCCGACCGAGCTCTGCGTCAGGAGCGCCGCGACGGCGTCCCTCACCTGCCGGTACTGAGCGGGCGCGAACCCCGTGAACCGCAAGGTCTCGCGCGGCGTACGACCCGAGACCCGGTACCGGGCGAGCACCCGCACCGCAGCAGCCCCCTGCTCGGGGCCGCCCGCACCACCCACGAAGTGGTGGAAGCGCGTCATCGCGGTGAACTCGTCGAGCCCGACCCCGACGTACTCGTCGACCGCGGTGTCGAGGATCGGGGCCGGGACGCCCACGGCGCGCGCGAGATCGATGGCGGTGACGAGCCCGCGCCGGGCGGCGAGCACCGCCACCGCACGGTCGATCATGGCGACGCGGTCGCCGGGGATCGCCGAGTCCGGCGCCGCATCGGCCAGCGCACCCGCGAGCGCTGCTGCCGCCGAAGCGTCGTCGGTGGCCGCGCGCAGCGTCGACGCGAGAGCTTCCGGGTCGAGCCCCGTGGCGGCGAGGACGTCGAGCGGCGCGGCGTCGTCGACGAGCAGGTCATCGAGCCCGAGCGCCGCGAGCCCGTACGCGCGCAGCCGCGCGCCCACGTACCAGGCCTCGCCGGTCTGCTCGAGGACGACGGGCAGCCGACGCACCCCGGCGACGCTGCCGCCGTTCGCGCTGCGCTCGTGGTCGAGAGGCTCGACCCGCTCCCCCGGCTCACCGAGGCAGACGACGACGGAAGGGCGGCCGTTCGGCACGAGGAGGGCACGCCACGGCGTCTCGGTGGCGGGGGCGCGCATCACCCACACGTGCTCGACGAGGTGCTCCGTGCCGTGCGGCGCGGCGAAGCGGTCGTGGCTGGATCGGCTCATGACCCCATCGTCGCCCACGCGGGACCCCGGCGTCGATCGTCCGGGGCCGGTCAGACCCGGGCGGGGCCCACGAGCACGCGGCTGCGCGGGCGCGTGGCGAGCGTCTCAGCGAGCTCCCGAACCTCTTCGGCCGTGACGGCGCGGATCCGCTCGAGCTGCTCCGAGATCGACGCGAGCTCACCGTGCACGAGCTCGGCCTTGCCGAGGCGGCTCATGCGCGCACCGGTGTCCTCCATGCCGAGCACGAGCCCACCGCTGAGCTGGCCGGTGGCCCGTGCGAGCTCGGCGGCAGAGATGGGCTCGGCGGCCATGCGCTCGAGCTCGTCGACGAGCAGCCCGCCCACCTCGTCGACCTTGCCCGGCGCGCAACCGGCGTAGAGCCCGAAGATCCCCGTGTCGGCGTGCCCCTGCGCGAAGCAGTAGGTCGAGTAGGCGAGGCCGCGCTTCTCGCGGATCTCCTGGAAGAGCCGTGAGCTCATGCCGCCACCGAGCACCGCGCTGAGCACGGACATCGCGTAGCGCCGCGGATCGGTCGCCGTGATCCCCGTGCCACCGATGACGAGGTGGGCCTGCTCGGTGGCCCGGTGGATCTCGAGCTCGGTGCCCTGGTCGGGCACCCCGACCGGCTGGACGTCCGTGCCGTCCCAGGGACGCCGCGCCACGGGCAACGTCGCGGGCGGGGCCTCCCAGCCGCCGGCCGCGATGGCGTCGGTGACCTGGGCGACGAGGGCGTCGTGGTCGACGCCGCCGGCAGCGGAGATCACGAGCGAGCGGGGCCGGTAGTGCTCGCGGTAGTGGTCGACGACGGCGTCCCGGGGCACGGCGCGGATCGTGTCGGGGGTGCCCCCGATGGGTCGGCCGAGGGGGTGGTGGCCGAGCACCGCGGCGGAGAACTGCTCGTGGACGACGTCACCCGGGTCGTCGTCGTTCATCGCGAGCTCTTCGAGGATGACGCCGCGTTCCATCTCGAGCTCGTCGGCGTCGAGGGCGGCGGACGTGACCATGTCCATGAGCACGTCCGTGGCCATCGGCAGGTCGGAGTCGAGCACGCGTGCGTGGTAGCACGTGCTCTCCTTGCCGGTCGACGCGTTCGCCTCGCCGCCCACGGCGTCGAACGCCTCGGCGATGTCGAAGGCGGACCGCCTCGGCGTGCCCTTGAAGAGCAGGTGCTCGAGGAAGTGGGTCGAGCCGAAGTGTCCGTCGCGCTCGTCGCGCGAGCCGACGGGCACCCAGGCGCCGATCGTGGCCGAGCGCAGCCCGGGGACGTGCTCGGTGACCACACGCAGACCGCCGGGCAGGACGCTGCGGCGCACGATGGCGCCGCCGTCCTGCCCGGCGGTCAGCTCGCTGCCGGGTTCACCGGGAGCGACGAGCGGAAGCTCGAGAGGCACGTCAGGCGTCGGCCGGGGCGTCGGCCTCTTCAGACGTGGCGTCCTCGTCGAGCACGACGTGCAGCGAGAGCTTGCCGCGCGGGTCGATCTCGCCGATCTCGACCTGGACCTTCTGGCCCACACCGAGGACGTCCTCGACGTTCTCGACGCGCTTGCCGCCCACGAGCTTGCGGATCTGCGAGATGTGCAGGAGTCCGTCCTTGCCCGGGGACAGGGACACGAACGCGCCGAAGGTGGTCGTCTTGACGACCGTCCCGACGAAGCGCTCGCCGATCTCGGGCATGTGCGGGTTGGCGATCGCGTTGACCGCGGCCCGCGCCGCCTCGGCCGAGGGGCCGTCGACCGCACCGATGTACACGGTGCCGTCGTCCTCGATCGAGATGTCCGCGCCCGTCTCCTCCTGGATCTGGTTGATCATCTTGCCCTTGGGGCCGATGACCTCGCCGATCTTGTCGACGGGGACCGTGACGGTGATGACGCGAGGAGCGAAGGGGCTCATCTCGTCCGGTCCGTCGATCGCCTCGTTGATGACCTCGAGGATCGCCAGGCGCGCGTCGCGGGCCTGGGTCAGCGCGCCGCCGAGCACGTCGG
>CAZECM010000107.1:0-9260 GCA_964510785.1 uncultured Cellulomonadaceae bacterium
CGCTCCTGCTCCAGGGTCTCGAGCGCGCAGAAGCAGTAGTAGCCGTGGCCGCTCTCGAGCAGGCGCTCGGTGTGCTCCGCATACAGCGCCAGACGCTCCGACTGGCGGTACGGCCCGACGGCCCCGCCCGCGTCCACGCCCTCGTCCCAGGCGAGCCCGAGCCAGCGCATCGCCTCGAGGAGCATCTGGTAGCTCTCCTCGGAGTCCCGCGCGGCGTCGGTGTCCTCGATGCGGAACACGAACGTGCCGCCCGTGTGCCGGGCGTAGGCCCAGTTGAACAGGGCGGTGCGGATCATCCCGACGTGGGGCAGGCCGGTGGGCGAGGGGCAGAAGCGCACGCGTACGCCGGCCCCGGTGGGCGAAGAGGTCATGACCCCAGCCTAGGACCGGCGGATCACCGGGTTGCGCAGCACGCCGATCTCGGCGACCTCGACGTCCACGATGTCGCCGTGCACGATGGTCCCGACGCCCTCGGGCGTGCCCGTGAGGATGACGTCACCGGGCAGGAGCGTCGTGACCTCGGAGATCGCCGAGACGAGGAACGGCACGTCGAAGACGAGGTCACGCGTCGAGCCGTCCTGGCGGCGCTCACCGTTGACGGCGCTGCGCACGGTGAGGTCGCCCGGGTCGAGGTCCGTGGTGATCCACGGGCCGAGCGGCTTGGAGGTGTCGAAGGCCTTCGCGCGGAACCACTGCGACTCCTCGCGCTGGGCGTCGCGCGCCGTGACGTCGTTCGCGACGGTGTAGCCGAACACGTTCGCGAGCGCCCGCTCGGGGGTGACGTTGCGCGTGACCTTGCCGATCACGACGGCGAGCTCGGCCTCGTAGGACACCTCGCCCGTCCAGTCGGGCAGCACGATCGGGTCGTCCGGGCCGATCACGGCCGTGTTGGGGACGAGGACGAGCAGGGGGGCCGACGGCGCCTCGTTGCCGAGCTCCTTCGCGTGGGCGGCGAAGTTGCGGCCCACGCCCACGATCTTGGAGCGGGGGATGACGGGGGCGAGCAGCCGGACACCGTCGTCGAGCGGGACCTGCTCCCCCGTCAGCTCGACGACGGTGTAGAGCGGGTCGCCCTTGAGGACGTGCAGGACCTCCGCGCCGGCCTCACCCTCGACGAGGGCGTAGCGGGGATCGGAACCGGTGGTGAATCTCGCGATGCGCACGCGGCCAGCCTAGTTGGCACCGACGGTGACCTACCCTCGAGGGCATGACTCCCCTCCCCCGACGCACGTTCGGCACCTCTGACCTGTCCGTCAGCACCATCGGCCTCGGGTGCAACAACCTCGGCCGGAAGGACACGCCGACGTCGACGTTCGAGGGGTCGCTCGCCGTCGTCGACGCCGCCCTGGCTGCGGGGATCACGCTGTTCGACGTCGCGGACAGCTACGGCTCCGGGCTCAGCGAGGAGCTCCTCGGCCGGGCGCTCGGCTCGCGCCGGGCCGACGTCGTCCTCGCCACGAAGTTCGGTGGCAACATGCGCGACGACTCGCTCGCGGAGCTGGGTCCGCGCGGCGCGCCCCGCTACGTGCGCTTCGCCGTCGAGAGCTCGCTGCGACGCCTCGGGACGGACCGGATCGACCTGTACCAGTACCACACGCCCGACGGGGTCACCCCGCTCGAGGAGACCCTCGGCGTGCTCGACGAGCTCGTGACCGAGGGCAAGGTCCGCTACGTGGGGCACTCCAACTTCGCCGGCTGGCAGTTCGGGGCGGCCGAGGTCGCAGCGCTACGCACGGGCACGGTGAGGTTCGTCTCCGCGCAGAACCACTTCAACCTGCTCGACCGGTTCGCCGAGCAGGAGGTGCTGCCGGGGGCACGCGCGTTCGGCCTCGGGGTCCTGCCCTACTTCCCGCTCGCCAACGGGCTGCTCACGGGCAAGTACTCGGGTGGCGCACGGCCCGCGGACGGACGCCTCGTGCTCTCCAAGCCGGACGAGCTCGATCGGGCCCCGTGGGAGAAGGTGGAGCGGCTCGAGGTGTTCTGCGCCGCGCGCGGGATCTCGATGGTGACGCTCGCGATCGGCTGGTTGCTCGCGCAAGAGCCCGTGACGAGCGTCATCGCCGGAGCCACGCGGCCCTCCCAGGTCGAGGCCAACGCGGCCGCCGCCATGTGGGTGCCCACCGCGGCGGACCTCGCCGAGCTCGACGAGATCAGCCCGCCCCCGGGCAAGGTCGCGCTCTACTGAGGGCCTAGACCCGGGCGAGGACCTCGCCGTGGAGGATCGCGAGCCAGCCGTCGTCCGTCGCGGCCCACTCGCGCCACGCGTCCGCGAGGTGCTCGAGGGCGACGTCGTCCGCGAGCCGGTGCCCGAGCGCCTGCTTGGCGAAGTTGGACTGCGTACAGCGGTCCGCCCACAGCTCGCCCCACCACGAGCGGTCCGCGGGCGAGGCGTAGCACCACACGCCCGCGCTCGGCACGAGACCCGTCGGGTCGTACCCGGCCTCGAGCACCCAGGACAGCAGCTTGCGGCCGGCGTCGGCGTCGTGCGAGTTCGCCTCGGCGACCTCGTGGTAGAGCGCGATCCAGTCGTCGAGGCCGGCGACGCGGGGGAACCACGTCATCGCGGCGTAGTCGGCGTCGCGCACGGCGACGTACCCGCCGGGCTTGGCGACCCGGCGCATCTCGCGCAACGCCGCGACGGGGTCGGTGAGGTGCTGGAGCACCTGGTGCGCGTAGACGACGTCGAAGCTGTCGTCCGCGAACGGCAGCGCGTACGCGTCGCCCTCGAGGAACTCCACGTTCTTCGCGTCCGCCGCGGCCTCGCGCGCCGCGGCGAGCACCGTGGGCGCGCGGTCCACGCCGACGGCGCGTGACACCCGCGACGCGAGGTCGATCGTCACCGTTCCCGGGCCGCAACCCACGTCGAGCAGGCTCATCCCGGGCTCGAGCACCGGCAGGAGGAACGCGGCGGAGTTCTCGGCCGTGCGCCAACGGTGCGAGCGCAGCACGGACTCGTGGTGCCCGTGGATGTAGGTGTCTGTTGCCATCCGGTTGACTCTAGGAGCGCCGCTCGGCGTGTGTCCAACAGACGGGACGCCACATCTCGCATGGTGGGAACGGGCGACCATGCCCGGGCCGACGACGGCATAGGATCGACCCGGACCCCGAGCTGGACTTGGCATCGGTGTCGATCCCCGAGGTGAGGACGACGGTCCCCCGGCGGCCTGCCGCCGCGCATCCGCACACACGCCCGTCTGCCGAATGCCCAGGGAGCTCCATGCGCCACCGCGCCCACACCCACATCCGCCCCGCTCACGCGGTCGCGCTGTCCGCCGTCGTCGTCGCCGCGACGCTCGCGGGTTGCGCCGCCACGCCCGGCGCCGCCGGGACGTCCACCGGCACGACGACGACGGACGCCGCGCCGACCCCGTCCCCCACGCCGACCGACGCCACCGCCTTCCCGCTCACCGTGACCAACTGCGGCGTGCCCGTGACGGTCCCCGCGGCGCCCGAGCGTATCGTCACGATCAAGTCCTCGACCACGGAGCTCGCCCTCGCGCTCGGCCTCGAGGACCGCATCGTCGCGGCCGCGTTCCTCGACGCCCCGCTCGCGGACGAGGTCGCCGATGCCGGGGCGGACCTGACGATCCTCAGCGACGCGCTGCCCAACGCGGAGTCCGTGCTCGAGCTCGACCCGGACCTCGTCTTCGCAGGCTGGGAGTCGAATCTCACGGCCGAGGGCGCAGGCGAGCGCGACACCCTCGCGGGGCTCGGGATCGCGAGCTACGTGCCGCCGGCCGCCTGCCGCGAGTCCGGGCCGCCACCCACGATGAGCTTCGACGTGCTCTTCGAGCAGATCGCGGAGACTGGCGACGTGCTCGGTGCCCCGGAGCGCGCCGCTGAGCTCGTGGACGCACAGCGAGCGAGGCTCGACGCCGTCGTCCCCGACACACGCGGCCTGACCGCCCTGTGGTATTCCTCCGGCTCGCAGACGCCGTACGTCGGCGCGGGCACCGGCGTACCCCAGATGATCATGGCGGCGGCGGGCCTCACCAACATCGCCGACGACGTCGCGGACTCGTGGACCTCGATCTCCTGGGAGGAGGTCGTGGGCCGTGATCCCGACGTCATCATCCTCGTCGACTCGGACTGGAACACGGTCGAGAACAAGACGCAGGTGCTCGCCGACCACCCCGCGACCAGCCAGCTCGACGCCGTGCGCTCCGAGCGCTACCTCGTGGTGCCGTTCCCCGCGACGGAGGCGGGTGTGCGCAACGTCGCGGCCGTCGAGTCGCTCGTGGCACAGCTCGCCGAGCTCGACCTCGGCTGAGTCGCGCGTGACGACGGCGGTGGGCCGACGGCGGACGGCGGTCCCGATGTGGGCCGCCCTCGCCGGGCTCTTCGCTGCGCTCGTGGTGAGCGTCGTCGTCGCCGTGACCTTCGGTCCGGCGGACGTCTCGACAGCGGAGGCGTTCGCGAGCATCGCGCACCACCTGGGACTGCCCGTCGACGCGCCTGACCGGCTCACCGACGCGATCGTGTGGGAGCTGCGCGCGCCGCGCACCCTCACGGCAGCCGTCGTGGGCGCGGGGCTCGGGCTCGCGGGCGCCGTCATGCAGTCGCTCACGCGCAACCCGCTCGCGGACCCGTACCTGCTCGGGCTGTCCTCCGGGGCCTCGCTCGGGGCCGTCGCGGTGCTCGTGCTGGGGGCCGCCGTCGCGCTGCCCGCAGCGGCATTCGTCGGGGCGCTCGGGGCGCTCGCGCTCTCGCTCGCGATCGCCCGGGCGGCGGGGTCGCTCACCCCGACCCGCATGGTGCTCGCGGGCCTCGCCGTGTCCCAGCTGTGCGCCGCAGCGACCTCCGTGGTCATCTTCTGGACGGCCACGGGCGACTCCTACCGCGAGATCGTCACGTGGCTCCTCGGCTCGGTCGCGGGGGCCGACTGGGGCTCGGTGGGGCTCGCCGCCACGGCGCTCGCCGTCGTCGGCGCCGTGCTCCTCGCCTCCGCCCGCACCCTCGACGCCTTCGCGTTCGGCGATACCGCGGCCGCCTCGCTCGGCGTGCACGTCGAGCGGACGCGCTGGCTGCTGCTCGGCGCGGTCGCCCTGCTGGTCGGGGCCATGGTGGCGGTCTCGGGTGCGATCGGCTTCGTGGGGCTCGTGCTGCCGCACGCCGTGCGGCTCGTGCTCGGCGCGCCACACCGCCGGCTGCTGCCCGCCGTCGCACTCGTGGGGGCGGTGTTCCTCGTGTGGGCGGACACGCTCGCGCGCACGGCGTTCGACCCGCGCGAGCTGCCCGTGGGCGTCGTGACGGCGCTCGTGGGCGTGCCCGTGTTCGTGCTCCTGCTGCGGCGGAGGGGCTCATGGACCTGAGCGCGCGCGACGTCCGCTGGAGCGCCGGAGGGCGGCTCATCATCGGCGGTGTCTCGGTCGAGGTGCCGGAGGGCTCCGTCACGGGGCTGCTCGGGCCCAACGGGGCGGGCAAGTCCTCACTGCTGCGGCTCCTCGCGGGGGTCGCCTCGCCCGAAGGCGGAGTCGTGCTGGCCGACGGCGCGGACGTGCACCGGCTGGGACGGCGCGAACGGGCGCGTCAGCTGGCGCTGCTCGAGCAGGAGACGCATCCGTCGGTGCCGCTCACGGTGCTCGACGTCGTGCTCCTCGGGCGGATCCCCCACCGCTCCGGCTGGGCGCTGCCGCGAGCCGGCGACGACGCGCGCGACGAGGACATCGCGCTCGAGTGCCTGTCGACGGTGGGCCTCGCGGGCTTCGAGGCGCGAGAGTTCGCGACCCTCTCGGGCGGGGAGCGGCAGCGGGTGCAGGTTGCGCGGGCCCTCGCCCAACGGCCGCAGCTCCTGCTGCTCGACGAGCCCACCAACCACCTCGACGTCGCCGCGCAGCTCTCGCTGCTCTCGCTCGTGCGTGGGCTCGGGCTCACGACGGTCGCCGCGCTGCACGACCTCAACCTCGCGGCGAGCTGGTGCGACCACGTCGTGGTGCTCGACGGCGGGCTCGTCGTGGCCGCCGGGCGACCCGAGGACGTGCTGACGCCCGAGCTCATCGGCGCCGTGTACGGCGTGCACGCCCACGTGCTGACCCACCCCGGAAGCGGCCGCCCGCTCATCGCGTTCGACCCGCCCGCGCCAGGTCAGGACCCGTAGCCAGCCGTAGTCACGTGGCGTCATGACGGGTGAAGTGACCACTGAGGCTGGTGTGACTGAAGTTGAACGCAGTGGTTGACACCAGTCACTCCTGTTACTTCGCCCGCCGTGACGCCGGGCTGCCCACCGGATATCGGGCGCGCTCGACGGTGCCGGGCGCGTGACCTCGGCAACGCTCGCCGGTGGGTCGGTACACGCGCGGGCGCGACCTAGGCTGTGCGACAGGACCAGCGCACGAGGAAGGACACCGTGGACCCGGTTCCCCTGAGCAGGGACGGCAGCGTGCACGTCACGGACGAGCGGATCTCGACGATCTCGCACCTCGTCGCGGCGTGCTTCGCGATCGTCGGCACGGCGCTCCTCGTGACGCAGGCCGCGGCGCAGGGCGACCCGTGGAAGGTCGTCGGTCTCGCGGTGTACGGCGTGGGTGTGATCGGGCTGTTCAGCGCGAGCGCCCTGCATCACGGCATCGACCACAGCCCACGCACCAACGAGGTGCTCCGCACGCTCGACTACGCGGCCGTGTTCGCGCTCATCGCGGGAACCGTGACACCGCTCGTGCTCGTGCTGTTCCGCAACACCTTCGGCTGGACCGTGCTCGGGGCCGTGTGGGCGATCGCGATCGCGGGGATCGCGGTGCGCTCGGTGTTCCCGAACCTTCCCAAGTACGTCACGAGCACGCTGTACATCGTGCTCGGGTGGATACCTGTGCTGCTCGTCTGGTCCGGGGTCGCCCTGCCGTTCGGCGCGTACGCGCTGCTCGCGGCGGGCGGGCTCGCCTACAGCGTGGGCTTCGTCGTGTTCGTGATCGAGCGACCCAACCCGTGGCCCGGCGTGCTCGGCTTCCACGAGATCTGGCACGTGCTCGTCGTGATCGCCGCGCTCCTGCACTACTTCCTGATGTACCTCTACGTCTTGCCCGCCTGAGAGCCGCCCGGGCTGACGCCCCGCGGTCTCGCGGCTCAGTACGACGCAGGGCGCCCCGCGCGTTCGTCCTCTCGCCCGAGGCGGTAGGCCTCCACGGTGCCGAGCGAGAACAGGTCGGTGTCCGGGCCGCGCTGGAGCGCCTTCGCCCCGGGACCGTCGTCGTCGGACACGTACCGTGCGAGGCCGCGGACGACGGCGACCGGGCGCCCCGCCGTCTTGCCTCGGACGAGCTCTGAGGCGGCGGCGATCTCGTCGGCGATCGCCGTGACAGTGACGGTGAGCTCGCGGCCGTGGGAGTCGACGCCACCGCGCAGGTCGTCGAGCACGGCGAGGCCCGCTGCGCCGATCGCGATGTCGACGAGGCCCTCGCGCCACGCCCGCCCGGCCGTGTCGGTGATGACGACGGCGAGTCGCACTCCTAGCGCTCGCTGCAGGCCTGTGCGCAGCGCGCGCGCCGAGTCGTCCGGGTCCTCGGGGAGCAGCAGCACGGTGCCGTCGGGGGTGTTGCTCGCGTCGACGCCAGCGGCGGCCATGACGAGTCCCTGGCGGTTCTCGACGATGCGCAGCGTGCCCCGGGCGGCCACGAGCCGGACGGTCTCGGCGTCGATCGCGGCCTCGCGCGAGTCCGCGGCGACGACGCGGCCCTCGGCCTTGGAGACGATCTTTGAGGTCACGACGACGACGTCGCCGTCCTTGACCGGGGTGGCGCCGGGGCTGGTGAGTGCGGCGGCGATCAGGGTGACGAGGTCGTCGCCGGGTAGGACCTCCCCGATGCCGCCGGGGGCCCAGACGGACAGGGCCGCGTCGTCGGGCAGCTCCGAGTGGTTCGACAGCGCTGCGCCGTCGTCGTCCTGAGTCACGTCGTCCTTCGGTCCGGGTGCTATCGCGACAGCTGGGGTAGGACGTCGCGGGCGAAGACGTCGATCCACTCGCGCTGGTTGCGCCCCACGTTGTGCAGGTAGATCCGGTCGAAGCCCAGGTCCACGAAACGCTGGATGTACGCCCGGTGCACGTCGGGGTCGCTCGAGATCACCATGCGCCCCTCGAAGTCCTCCGGGCGCACCAGCTTGGCGATCTGCTCGAACTCGAACGGGGAACGGATGTCCCCCTTGGGGAACTTCATGCCCCCGTTGGGCCACTCGACCATCGCATTGGTCAGCGCCTCCTCGTCCGTGGCGGCCCACGACAGGTGCAGCTGCAACACCTTCGGCATCACCTCCGGGTCCTTACCCGCCTCCCGCGCCCCCTCGGCAAACTTCGCGAACAACCCCTCGATCTTCTCGGGCAGCGCCCCCACCGTGATCAACCCATCCACGTTGCGCCCCGCCCGCTTCGCCGTCACCGGACCCGCCGTCGCGATCAGGATCTCCGGAGCCACCTGCGGCATCGTCCACAACCGCGTGGACTCCAGCTTGAAGAACTGCCCGGCGTGCTTGACGTCTCGGCCGGCGAGCGAGGCGGAGAACAACTTCTTGATGATCTCCACAGCCTCGAACATCCGATTGATCCGCTCAGGCGCCTCCGGCCAGTACTGCCCCGTGACGTGCTCATTGAGGGCCTCGCCCGAACCAAGACCCAACCAATGCCGCCCCGGATACATCGCCGCCAACGTCGCACTCGCCTGCGCCACCATCGCCGGATGCCACCGGAACGTCGGGGCTGTCACCCCGGGGCCGATGTCGCCACGCGTGCGCTCACCAAGGGCGGTCAACACGTTCCACACGAACGCGCTCTGCCCCTGCGCGGGAACCCACGGCTGGAAGTGATCAGCCGCCATCACACCACTGAACCCGCGCTCCTCGGCAAAAGCACTCAGCTCCACAGCCTCCATCGGCGCGAACTGCTCCAACATCGCCGCATAGCCGACCGTCAACCCACCCATGCGTCCTCCGCTCCAGAGCCTGGCCCGAGCCTAACCCCGCGCCTCCCCACCCCCACCACCACCCCCAGCCGTCCCACCCTGAGCCGTCCACGCACTCCTTGGTACTCAAATGACATAACGAAGGCAACACGCCGGGCGACACGCCGATAGACGGTGCTCGCTTGTTCACTCTGGCACCAAGCAGTGCGCGGACGGCTCAGCGGGACGGGCAACCACCCTGGGGACGAGTGAGCGTGCCGGGCCGGCTGCGGGCTCACCCGCGGTCGCGAGGCAGAGCCTGAACGATTGCGTGCGCCACACGCACGCAACCGTTCAGCGTCGTTCCGGAGCGGAGCCCGGTGGGTGGGGTGGGGC
>CAZECM010000108.1:0-9259 GCA_964510785.1 uncultured Cellulomonadaceae bacterium
GGGGCAGCGTGATCTTGTCACCGACGCCACCCGTCGAGTGCTTGTCCGCCGTCGGGCGGGACAGCGCGGAGAAGTCCATGCGCTCCCCGCTCGCGATCATCGCGGCCGTCCAGCGGGAGATCTCGGCGCGGTCCATGCCTCGCAGCAGGATCGCCATGTTGAGGGCGCTCATCTGCTCCTCTGCGACGGCGCCGCGCGTGTACGCGTCGATGACCCAGTCGATCTGGGCGTCGCTCAGCCGGTGCCCGTCGCGCTTGGCGACGATGACGTCGACGGCGTCGAAGGCCTCGGTCGCCACGGCTACACCCGTTCCACGAGGTCAGCGGGGCCGAAGGCGTCGGGGAGCACCTCGGCCATCGTCCTGAGCCCGCTCACGGTGTCGAGCACGAGGTCTGGGCCGCCGTGCTCGAAGAGGAGCTGGCGACAGCGGCCGCACGGCATGAGCGTGTTGCCGTGGCCGTCGACGCACGTGAAGGCGACGAGCCGCCCACCGCCGCTCGCGTGGAGCGCCGAGACGAGGCCGCACTCGGCGCACAGGCCCACGCCGTACGAGGCGTTCTCGACGTTGCAGCCCACCACGGTGCGCCCGTCGTCCACGAGGGCGGCCACGCCCACGGGGAACTTCGAGTACGGGACGTAGGCCCGCGTCATGACCTCGCGCGCGGCGGCGCGCAGCGCCTCCCAGTCGATGTCCATCTCTTGCTCACTCCTTCACATAGGCGATGCCGGACGCCGCGGGAGCCCGCGAGCGGCCCACGAGACCCGCGACGGCGAAGAGCGTCACGACGTACGGCAGCATCAGCATGAACTGGCGCGGCACGGGCGACCCGACCACGCTCATGGCACCCTCGAGCGCCGAGGCGAAGCCGAACAGCAGGGCCGCGAGCGCCGCGCGCACGGGGTCCCACTTGCCGAAGATCACGGCGGCGAGCGCGATGAAGCCCGCACCCGCCGTCATGCCCTTGTTGAAGGCCGACACGGACACGAGCGTGTAGTACGCCCCACCGAACCCGACGATCGCGCCGGCGATGAGCAGTGCACGGTAGCGCGTCCGTTCGACCTTGATCCCTACGGTGTCCGCGGCGAGAGGGTGCTCGCCGACGGCGCGCAGCCGCAGCCCCCACCGCGTGCGGTACATCGCGAACCACACCGCCGGTACGGCGATGTACATGAGGTACACGATGATCGACTGGCGGAACAGCGCCGGGCCGAGGATGGGGATCTCCGAGAGCAGCGGGATGCGCACCGCGGAGAAGCGGACCGTCTGGTTGAACTCGGCGGACTGCGGCTGGAGCACCTGCGTGAACATGAAGCTCGTCAGCCCGAGCACGAGCACGTTGAGCACGACACCGACGATCACCTGGTTCACGCGGTACGTGATCGTGAAGAGACCGAGCACGAGCGCGACGAGGGCGCCGGCCAGGAGTGCCGCAAAGAGACCGGCCCACGGGTTCTTCGTCATCGTGCCGACCACCGCGGCCACGAACGCCGAGGCGAGGAGCTGCCCCTCGATCGCGATGTTGACGACACCGGCCCGCTCGCCGATCGCACCGCCGAGTGCCCCGAACAGGATCGGTACCGCGAGCAGCACCGAGGCGCTGATGAGTCGCACGACGGAGAAGTCGCTCACCGACCCCGCCCCACCCCACGAGAGGAAGCCCGTGAGGAACGCGAGCCCGAACACGATCCCGGCCAGCAGCGGCGTGCGCCGTTCGCGTGCGTAGAGCAACCACGAGCCCGCCGTCACCGCCACGAGCAGCGCGAGGCACACCCAGGCGACGGGCATCGCGGGCACCGAGATCGACGGGATCACGATGAGGTCGGTCTCCGCGGAGAAGCGGAACTTGGTCTCGCCCTCGCGGGAGGCGAGCAGCAGGATGAGCCCGAGCACCACCGTCATGAAGGTGAAGACGACCGGGAACTTCTTGCTCGTGACGGTGACGTGCCTCAGGGTCGACGAGACGGGCGCGTCGTCGGGGACGACCACTGCGAGGGCGCTCATGCCGCCACCTCCTTCGCGGGCTGGCTTGCCTTGCTCCGCGGCGTGGACCCGGGCTTGGGCAGCCGGAAGATCGCGCGCACGAGCGGCGGCGCCGCGATGAACAGGACGATGAGCGACTGGATGACCGTGACGATCTCGATCGGGATGCCCTCGGCCGCCTGCATCGTCGCGCCGCCGGCCCGGAAGCCGCCGAAGAGGATCGCCGCACCGAGCACACCGATCGGGGACGACCTGCCGAGCAGCGCCACCGTGATCGCGTCGAAGCCCATCCCGGCGTCGACGTCGGTCGAGAACCCGGTGGTCGAGGTGCCGAGCACCTGCGTGACCCCCGCGAGCCCGACGAGGGCGCCGGAGACGAGCATGACCCAGACCGTGGTGCGCGAGACGTCGATGCCCGCGACGCGCGCCGCGTGCGGGTTCTCGCCGACGGCGCGGAACGTGAAGCCGAGCCGGGAACGCTCCATGAGCCACCACGTGACCGCGACGGCCGCGAGCGCGAAGACGAACCCGAGGTGCACGTGGTAGCCGCTGCCGAACAGCTTGGGCATCTGCGCGCTCGCCAGCATGGGTGGCGTCTTGGGGTTCGCCGAGCCCGGCGCCTGCAGGAGCCCGGGCGTCGCGAGCAGGAAGAACAGCACGTAGTACGCGGTGTGGTTGAGCATGATCGTCGTGATGACCTCGTGGGCGCCCGTGAGCGCCTTGAGGAGACCGGCGATGCCCGCCCACAGCGCGCCGGACAGGATGCCGATCACCATCGCGAGGAGCATGTGCAGCGGCCAGGGCAGCTGCAGCGCGAAGCCGATCCACCCGGCACCGATCGCCGCGAAGATCATCTGGCCCTGGCCACCGATGTTGAACAGGCCGGCGCGGAAGCCGACGGCGAGGCCGAGCCCCGAGCCGATGAGCGGCGTCGCGTAGTTGAGCGAGACCATGAGCGGCTTGATGCCGTCGGCGAACGAGTCCGCCCGGTAGTTCCACACGGCACCGCGGAAGAGGGCCGCGTAAGCGTCGGAGACGGCGGCACCGGCCGCCGAGAGCATGTCGCCGGGCCGGGCGAAGAGGTAGGCCGATGCCGCGCGCACGTTCTCGTCGGTCGCGACGATCATGATCGCGCCGGCGATGATCGCGAGCACCACGGCGCCGACCGACACGCCCCACGAGCCACCGACGATCTCGCGGAAGGCGACGGACCAGCGGTTCTCGGGCTGCTCGACGTGCTTCGTCGCCGCGCCCTGCGCCGGCGCGTCCGCGGACGGCGAGTCGGCGGGGACGGCGGGTCGTTCCTCGGAGTCGCTCATGCGGCCTCGCTCCCCTCGGGGACGATGCCGGCCATCATGAGACCGAGCACGTCGCGCGGGGTCGACGCGGGGACGATGCCCACGATCCGACCCCGGTACATGACGAGGATGCGGTCGCCGATGGCGAGCGCCTCGTCGAGCTCGGTCGCGACCACGACGACGGGCACCCCCGCGTCGCGCGTCGCGATGATCCGTCGGTGGATGAACTCGATCGAGCCGACGTCGACGCCGCGCGTGGGCTGGCACGCGACGAGGAGCCGCAGGTCGCGGGACAGCTCGCGCGCGAGGACGACCTTCTGCTGGTTGCCCCCGGACAGTCGGCCCGCCGGGGAGTCGATGCTCTGCGTGCGGATGTCGAACTCCTCGACCGTGGCGCGCGCGAACTCGTCGCGCGTGCGGAGCTGGAGGGAGCCCGCCTTCACGAACGGCGGCCCGTAGATCCGGTCGAGGACGAGGTTCTCGGCGACCGTGAAGGTACCGACGAGCCCGTCGACGCCGCGGTCCTCCGGGACGAAGCCGATGCCCTGGGCGATGAACTCGCGCACGGACCTGCCCACGAGCTCGCTCCCGTCGAGCGCAATCGATCCCGACGACGGCGTCACGAGGCCGAGGAGCGCGTCAGCGAGCTCCGTCTGGCCGTTGCCCTGCACGCCCGCGACGACGAGCACCTCGCCGCCCCGCACGGTGAAGCTCACGTCGTCGACGAGGACGAGCCCGTCCGGGTCGACGATCTCGAGGTCCTTGACCTCGAGCGTCGCGTCGCTGTAGGTCGGGGCGTCCTTGGCGACCGTGAGCTCGACCGAGCGGCCGACCATGAGGGAGGCGAGCTCGGCGTCGCTCGATCCGGCCGCGGCCTCGCCGACGACGGCGCCGCGGCGCACGACCGTGATCCGGTCGGCGACCTCGCGGACCTCGCGCAGCTTGTGGGTGATGAAGACGATGGCGGTGCCCTCGGACCTGAGCTGGCGCATGATCCCCATGAGCTCGTCCGTCTCTTGCGGCGTGAGCACCGCGGTGGGTTCGTCGAAGATCAGGACCTGCGCCTCGCGCGAGAGCGCCTTGATGATCTCGACGCGCTGCTGCACGCCCACGGGCAGGTCCTCGACGATCGCGTCGGGGTCCACGTGGAAGCCGAAGCGCTCGGCGATCTCGACGACCTTGGTCCGGGCGGCCTCGAGGTCGAGGCGACCACCGCCCCGGGTCGGCTCGTGCCCGAGCATCACGTTCTCCGCGACCGTGAACACGGGCACGAGCATGAAGTGCTGGTGCACCATGCCGATGCCGGCGGCCATCGCGTCCCCGGGGCCGGCGAAGTGCACGACCTCGTCGTCGAGGAGGACCTCGCCCTCGTCCGCGGAGTACAAGCCGTACAGGACGTTCATGAGGGTGGACTTGCCCGCGCCGTTCTCGCCGAGCAGGCAGTGGATCTCGCCCGGTTCGACGACCAGGTCGATGTGGTCGTTGGCCACGAGCGCACCGAAGCGCTTGGTGATGCCACGGAGCTCGAGCTTCATGGGCCGCTCCTTCGCGGTGGGGTCTGTTTGGCATGACGCTCCCCGGGGAGAAGAGCCCTCCCCGGGGAGCGTACCGACCTGCTAGCTCAGGTACGAGGTGACCGTCACCGCACCGGAGATGATGTCCGCCTGGAGCTGCTCGACCTCGGCGACGAGCGCCGCGTCGACCTTGCTCTCGAAGTTGTGCAGCGGGGCGATGCCCACACCACCGTTCTCGAGCGTGCCGATGTACGGCGTCGGGTCGAAGTTGCCCTGCGCGGAGGCCATGACGGCGTCGTACACCGAGACGTCCATCTGCTTGAGGATCGACGTGAGCACGATGTCGGCCGTGTTCGGGTCGGTGACGAAGAAGTCCGCGTCGACGCCGATCAGGGCGATGTCACGGCCGGAGTCCTCGATCGACGCCATCGCCGACTGGTAGATCGGACCACCGACGGGGAGGATGACGTCCACGCCCTGGTCAATGATGCCGTCAGCGACGTTGCGGGCGTCCTGGTTGGCCTCGAAGCCACCGGTGAAGGAGCCCTGGTCGCCGCCCTCGAAGCCGATGACCTGGACGTCGGCACCCTTGACCTCGTTGTAGTGCTCGACGCCCTGCTTGAAGCCGTCCATGAAGATCGTCACGGTCGGGAAGGGCATGCCGCCGAAGGTGCCGACCTTGCCGGCCTCGGAGAAGCCGGCGGCGAGGTAGCCGGCGAGGAACGCCGCCTGGGCCGTGTCGTAGAGCAGCGGCTTGATGTTCTCGGCGTCCTTCGTGCCGTCGAAGTCGGTGTCCGCGGCGTCGTCGACGAGCACGTACTCGAGGTCGGGGTTCGCGTTCGCGGACTCGACCGTCGCGCCCGCGAGAGCGAAGCCCACCGACGTGATGAGCGTGCAGTCGGTCGCGACGAGCGACTCGAGGTTGTTCTTGAAGTCCGCGTCCGAGTTGGACTGCACCTCACCGAACTCGACACCCAGCTCGTTCGCGGCCTTGACGAGGCCCTCGTAGGACAGCTGGTTGAAGCTCTTGTCGTCGAAACCGCCGGCGTCGGACACGATGCACGGCCGGAAGCCGTCGATCGCCGCGGACGGCGGTTCCGTGGTCTCCGTCTCGGTGGGCGCCTCCGACTCGGTCTCCGTCGGGGTCGTGGCGGGAGTCTCGTCCGGGGGGGCCGCACATGCCGCGAGGGTGAGCACGGCGGCGGCACCGATGGCCGCGAGGCGCAACTTTGTCTTCACGTTGTTCTCCTGTGGTCGGAGGGCCCGCGTGGTGACCGGTCCCTTCGAGTCAAACCCTAGTCCGACGCGTGAGACCCCGTGTTACTACTCCGTAGGTCTGAGGCGTTCCGTTACCCAATCGGAACGGCACCGACGCGCCCCGCGACCAGGGCACTCACCGCGAGCAGCCGGGCGGCGTGCTCGATCGCCTCCTCGTCCACCGAGAAGTCACCCTGGTGGATGTCGTAGACCCGTCCGCCCGGGCTGCGCGTGCCGAGCCGCGCCATCGCGCCCGGTACGTGGGTGAGGTACCACGCGAAGTCCTCACCGCCGAGCGACTGCTCCGTCACCGTGACGGAGTCCGGTCCGAGCGCGAGCCGGGCCGCGGTCTCGAGGGCGGCGACGGCGTCGGCGTCGTTCTCGACGGGCGGCACGCCGCGCACGTAGCTGACCTCGACCTCGACCTGGTACGGCGCGAGCACCTGCTCGACGGCGGACATGAAGACCTCCGTCGCCCGCTCCCACGAGCGCGCGTCGAGGCAGCGCAGCGTGCCCTGCACCGAGCCGGCACCGGGGATGACGTTGTACGCCCCGCCCGCCGCGACCGCGCCCCACGTGAGGTTGACGCCCGAGCGCGGGTCGAGCCGCCGCCCGAGGATCGCCGGCACCTGCGTGATGACCTGGCCGAGCGCGAACACGACGTCGCCCGTGAGGTGCGGGCGCGAGGTGTGGCCACCGGGCGCCGTGACGCTCACCTTGACCTCGTCCGAGGCCGACGTGATGGGACCGACGCGCGAACCGATGCGTCCGACCTCGAGCCGCGGGTCGCAGTGCACCGCGAACACCTGGGCCACGCCCTC
This sequence comes from uncultured Cellulomonadaceae bacterium, assembly GCA_964510785.1. Taxonomy (GTDB): domain Bacteria; phylum Actinomycetota; class Actinomycetes; order Actinomycetales; family Cellulomonadaceae; genus JAAYZM01. The sequence continues at coordinate 6,872 of CAZECM010000108.1, forward strand.
GAGCCCGCCCGCCGCGATGACGTCGAGCGAACCGCCCGGTTGCACCTCCTCGGCGGGCTGGAAGATGAGCCGCACCCCCGAGGGCAGCAGCCCGTCGGCGTCGAGCTCGGCGAGGACGAGCCCCGCACCGAGCACCGCGGCGGTATGGACGTCGTGGCCGCACGCGTGCGCGACCCCCGCGGTGCGCGAGGCCCAGGGCAGGCCGCACGCGTCGTCGAGCGGGAGCGCGTCGAGATCGGCCCGCAGGGCGACCCGTGGCCGGCCCGAGATCGCCGAGCCGGGACCGATGTCGCACACGAGGCCCGTACCGGGCAGCCGGCGCGGGTGCAGCCCCGCGAGCTTGAGCCGCTCGACGAGCACGTCCGTGGTGCGGAACTCGGCGCGCGCCGTCTCGGGGTGGGCGTGCAGGTCGCGGCGGATCTCGACGAGCTCGTCGGCGAGCGAGGCGACCAGGGCGGCGACCCGGGTGGCGAGCTGCTCGAGCTCGGGCAGCTGTTCACGTGAGTCGGGCACGCCCTCGACCTTACGCGTCACGTGAGCTCGTCCCGACCGGCCTCACGCAGCGCGTCGACGACCTCCTTGACCCGCTGGGCACGCTCGCGCGTCGTGACGAGCAGTGCGTCGGGCGTCTGCACGACGACGACGCCGTCGAGGCCGACCACCGCGACGAGCCGGTCCGCGCCGAGCACGAGCGGGTCGGCCGCGTCGACGGCGAGCACGTCGGGGACGCCGTCGTCGGCCCCCTGTCCCCCGAGGTGCGCCGCGAGGGCGTCGAAGTCACCGAGGTCGTCCCACGCGAAGTCGCCCGGGACGACGGCGACGCCGCCCGCGGCGGCGACGGGCTCGGCGATCGCGTGGTCGATCGCGATGCGCTCGAGGCCCGGCCAGATCTCCGCGAGCGCGTCAGCACGCCCCGGGGTGTCCCAGGTGAGTGCGAGCTCGCGGACGCCGTCGTGCAGCGCGGGGTGCAGCGCAGCGAGGTGGTCGAGGAGGACGGCGGCCCGCGCCACGAAGATCCCGGCGTTCCACCGGTAGTCGCCCGTCGCGAGGTAGCGCGCCGCGGTCCGCGCGTCGGGCTTCTCCGTGAAGCCTCGCGCCGCGCGCGCGTCCGGGGCACCCTCGAGCCGCAGCGTCGTGCCGGCGTGGATGTACCCGAACGCCGTGGACGGCCCGCGCGGGGTGATGCCGATCGTGACGACGTGACCGGCGCGCGCCGCGACGGCGGCCTGGGCGAGGGCGCCCGCGAAGTCGCCGGAGATGACGTGGTCCGCCGCGAAGGAGCCGACGAGCACGTCGCCGTGGCGCTCGGCGAGCACGGCAGCGGCGAGGCCGATCGCGGCCATCGAGTCACGCGGGGACGGCTCGGCGAGCACGCTCTGCGGCTCCAGCCCTGGCAGCTGCGCCCGCACCGCGGCCACGTGCGGCTCGCCCGTCACGACGACCGTGCCCGCGACGAGGGGCTCGAGGCGGTCGACGGTCGCCTGCAGCAAGGTGCGACCCGTGCCCAGCAGGTCGAGCAGGAACTTGGGCCGGCCGGCCCGGGACAGGGGCCACAGCCGCGTCCCGGCGCCGCCCGCGGGCACGATGGCGTAGAGGTCTGTGATCCGGTTCACGCCGTAAGCGTAGTGAGCAAGTGTTCAGTGTCACTACAGTGGACGTCAGGCGTCGGAGCCGTCCCCCGACGCGGGAAGGAGCGATGTGGCCACCGCACCGGCCGGAACCCTCTACCGAGGGCGAGAGGGCATGTGGTCCTGGGTCGCCCACCGCGTGACCGGGATGCTGATCTTCGTCTTCCTGCTCGTCCACGTGCTCGACACCTCCCTCGTGCGCGTCTCGCCCGAGGCGTACAACGCCGTCATCGGTGCGTACAAGAACCCGATCATGGGGCTCGCCGAGGCCGGGCTCGTCGCCGCGATCATCTTCCACGCCTTCAACGGCATCCGCGTGATCCTCGTGGACTTCTGGTCGAAGGGCCCGCGCTACCAGCGGCTCATGATCTGGCTCGTGGTCGGGCTGACCGCCGTCCTCATGGCCGGCTTCCTGCCCCGCCACCTCGGCAACGTGTTCGGAGGCCACTGATGACCGCGATCGAGGCCCCCCGCTCCCCGCGCATGACGCGCAGCACGCGGCGGACGACACGGGGCAACACCGAGATGGCGGCATGGCTGTTCATGCGGATCTCCGGCGTCCTGCTCGTCGTCCTGATCTTCGGGCACCTGTTCGTCAACCTCGTGGCCGACGACGGCATCTCAGGGATCAACTTCGGCTTCGTTGCCGGCAAGTGGGCGGACATCCGCTGGCGGGTCTGGGACCTGCTCATGCTGTGGCTCGCGATGATCCACGGCGCGAACGGCATGCGCACGATCATCAACGACTACGCGGAGAAGG
>CAZECM010000109.1:0-9128 GCA_964510785.1 uncultured Cellulomonadaceae bacterium
GCCCGTCCGAAGGAGGCTGGGCCGTCGCACATCCTAACGCGTCGGCGCCGTCGCTCAGCCCTTCGGCACCGCCGCGACCAGTAGACTCCGTGCAGACCGGGATGTGGCGCAGCTTGGTAGCGCACCTGCTTTGGGAGCAGGGGGTCGCAGGTTCGAATCCTGTCATCCCGACTTTGTGATCCCGACTCTCTGATGTCCCAGGACATCCCGGCTCTGTGACGTCCCAGGGCACCCCGCCTCTCGGAGCGCTCTGTCCTGGCTCGCTGCGTGGGTGAGCACGGCGACGACCCCTGGCGCGCGTGAATGCGGTCCGATCATAGTTTCGAAGAACTATCGGGAATTGTGACCCGAAAGTTCTCCCCATCTGCTCCGACAGCGGCTAGCGTCAGGTCCGACATCGGCCTGTCCCTTGGTTGTGCGCAAAGGAGCGTAGATGAGTTTCATCACAAGTCGACGAAAGTCGCGCGAAACTATCGGAGTCTCGGGGGTGCTGGCCCTCGTGCTGAGTCCCCTCGTGGTCGCCGCCACCGCGGCGCCCGCCTCGGCTGCCGATCCCGACGTCCTCGTGTCCACCGACTTCGAGGACGGCACCGTGCCGGCCGTCTGGCAGCAGAGCGGTGGGCCCACCCTGACCGTCGTCGACGACGAGGGCGGCAAGGTCCTCGAGATCGCCGACCGCGCCGAGAACTTCGACGGCATCCAGACCGCGCTCGGCGCCATCGAGTTCGAGCACGACGTCACCTACACGTTCTCCTTCCGCGCGAAGCTCGCTGCGGACGCGGGTGGCCCGTACGAGATGCGGGCCGTCGTCAAGCCGCACTACGGCTGGGTCGGCAACGCAGCGGTGAGCTCCGAGGAGTGGACCACCCTCTCGGGCTCCTTCACCGTCCCGGCCGACCGGGACCCGGCGGACGTCCAGCTGTACATCGGCACCTCGCCGGACTCCGGAGCCACGTACACCTACTACGTCGACGACCTCCTCCTCACGAGGCCGGCGAGCGGTCCTGCCACGATCGTGAGCACGGACTTCGAGGACGACTCCTTCGCACCGTGGACGCCGCGCGGACCCGTCACGCTCGCCATCGCGGCCGAGGGCCACGACAGTGCGAAGTCGATGCTCGTCTCCGGTCGCGCCGACGGTTGGCACGGTCCGCAGATCCCCGTGGGTTCGCTCATCACCGAGGGGACCTACCAGATCTCCGGCTGGGTCAAGCTGCCCGCCGGCACCGAAGGGACCACCGAGATCAACTTCGGCATGCAGCAACCCGGAGCGAGCAACGAGTACCCGTGGGTCGGTGGACGTCTCGAGGTCGGTGCCGACGAGTGGGTCGAGCTCTCGGGCTCGTACACCGTGGACAGCGAGCACCCACCGACCAACCTCTACATCGAGTCGGCCAGCCAGACCCAGTCCTTCCTCGTGGACGACGTCCTCGTCCTCGGTCCGCCGTCGGACGCCTGGACCCCGACGCCCGATCCGGACTTCGTGCCCGGCGGCGCCGTGGGGATCTCCCAGACCCCGGTCTCGGCCGCACGCGGCACGGGCGACGTCGCCGCGCTCACGTTCGACGACGGCCCCAACGGGGCGGCGACCACGGAGCTGCTCGACTTCCTCGCCGGCGAGGACGTCGCCGCGACGTTCTGCGTCATCGGCCAGAACATCGAGGCGCCCGGTGGCGCAGAGATCCTGCAGCGGATCGTGGCTGACGGCCACACGCTGTGCAACCACTCGACGAGCTACGCGGACATGGGCGCCATGTCGCACACGCAGGTCGAGAACGACCTCAAGGCGAACCTCGAGATCATCCGCACCGCGCTCGGTGACCCCGAGGCCCAGGTGCCCTACTTCCGGGCACCCAACGGCAGCTGGGGCGTCACGGGCGAGGTGGCCGCGGCGCTCGGCATGCAGCCGCTCGGGCTCGGCAACGTGATCGTCGACTGGGACAACCCCCAGCCCGACGTCGAGACGCTCGAGGACAACCTGCGCGCGGCGATCACCCCGGGAGCCGTGGTGCTCGTCCACGACGGCGGCGGCGACCGTACCAACAGCATCGCCGCGGTCAAGAACGTCATCCCCGAGTTCCTCGCGGACGGCTGGACCTTCACGCTGCCGCGTGGTGGGGCGCCCGTCGGTGCGTACACGCAGACCTTCGACTTCGAGGACGGCACCCTGCAGGGCTGGGTCCCGCGCGCGACGGCGGAAGGTGCTGCGACCGTCGAGGTCACCGACACCGAGGCGCACGACGGCAGCACGTACGCGGCGACCGTCACCGACCGCGTCCACCAGGGCCAGGGCATCGGCTACGTGGTCTCGGACGTGTTCCAGGCCGGCGTCACCTACGACATCTCGGCGTGGCTGAGGTTCGCCGAGGGCGAGGTGCCGGGCAACGTCTGGCTCTCGATCGCCCAGACCGTCGGCGGTTCCACGAGCTACGGGACCGTCGCCCAGTTCTCGGGGATGTCCAACAGCGGCTGGGTCCAGGTCGAGGCGGCACTCACGATGCCGAACGTCGACGAAGGTCTCTTGTACTTCGAGACGGCCTACGCGGGGGGCGACCCGGGCAACACCTCGACGTTCCTCGTGGACGACGTCGTGTTCTCCGCGCGGGTCCCCGGCGAGATCCAGGACCTGACACCGCTCAAGGACACGGTCGACTTCCCCGTGGGCGTAGCGATCGACTCGCGCGAGACCCTCGGGGCCCCGTCGGAGCTGCTGCTCCGGCACTTCGACCAGGTCACGCCCGAGAACCACATGAAGCCCGAGGCGTTCTACGACGCGGCAGGCAACTTCCAGGTCCACCCGCAGGCCACGGCGATCATGGACTACGCCCAGGCGAACGACCTGCGCGTCTACGGGCACGTGCTCGTGTGGCACAGCCAGACGCCGGACTGGTTCTTCCAGGACGACGAGGGCGAGTTCCTCACGAACAGCGAGGACGACAAGGCGGAGCTGCGCGATCGCATGCGCACGCACATCCGCAACGTCGCCGCTGCGTTCGCGGACGAGTACGGCCTCTACGGCTCGGACACCAACCCGCTCGCCGCGTGGGACGTCGTCAACGAGGTCGTCAACGACGGCACGCAGTACGCCGACGGCCTGCGCCGCAGCCTCTGGTACAACATCCTCGGCGAGGAGTACATCCACCTTGCGTTCGAGTACGCCGAGGAGTTCTTCAACGGCGAGTTCGCGGCCGAGGGCTCCGACCGCCCGGTGAAGCTGTTCATCAACGACTACAACACCGAGCAGTCCGGCAAGCAGCAGCGCTACTTCGACCTCGTGAACCGCATGCTCGACGCCGAGACCCCGCTCGACGGTGTGGGCCACCAGTTCCACGTGAACCTGGCCATGCCGACGAGCGCCCTCGAGGCGGCGATCGTGAAGTTCCAGGGCCTCGGCCTCAAGCAGGCGGTCACGGAGCTCGACGTCGTCGTCGGTTCCGCGAGCGAGGCGCGACTCATCGACCAGGGCCACTACTACCAGCGCGCCTTCGAGATCTTCCGCACCTACGCGGACGAGCTCGAGGCCGTCACGGTGTGGGGGCTGACCGATGGTCGCAGCTGGCGTGCGGGCAACAACGGCCAGCCGTTGCTGTTCGACGACGACCTCCAGGCCAAGCACGCCTACTTCGGTGCGGCCGACAGCCCTGAGCTGGCGGACCCGATCCGTTCCGCGAACGTGTTCGCGGCCGACGTCACGTCGGCGACCACGGGTCCGGACGCGCTCGAGTGGCGCAAGCTCCCGCTGCACGACATCGACGGCGACAGCGCGTTCCAGCTGCGCTGGAGCGTTGGCCAGCTCACGGCCTACGTCAGGGTCGTGGACGGCTCGGTCGATGCCGGCGACGGCGTGACGTTCGAGTACGAGGGTCAGACCAAGACCTTCCTGCGGGACGGCACGGGCACGGCCACCGGCGTCGTGCAGCCCACGGACGACGGGTACGTCGTCGTCGTGGACCTGCCCCTCGCCTCGGCCCCGACGGAAGGCTCGACCGCGAGCTTCGACGTCCGGGTCGCCGACGGCGGCACGGTCACGGGGTGGAACTCGCCCGGCAACCTCGGGGTCCTCGACCTCGTCGAGCCGCTGAGCTACCTCGAGGCCGCCCGCGCGACGCAGGCGCCCCAGATCGACGGGGTGGTCGACGGGGTGTGGGCGAGCGCAGGCACCGTGAAGACGGAGAAGTTCACGTCGGGCTCGAGCGGGGCCACCGCCGAGGTGAAGACGCTGTGGCGCGACGAGACCCTCTACGTCCTCGCCGAGGTGACCGACCCCGTGGTCGACGTCTCGGGTTCTGACCCGTGGGTGCAGGACTCCGTGGAGATCTACCTCGACGCGGGCAACGTCAAGAACGGCTCGTACCGCTACGACGACACGCAGATCCGCATCAGCGCGGAGAACGTGCTCTCGTTCGGCAGCGGTGGCGACGAGGCGTTCCAACGCGCCCGGGTGGTCTCGCAGACGGCGGGCACGGCGACCGGCTACCGCGTCGAGGCGGCGATCAGCCTCCTCGAGTACGGCGGTCTCGGGACGTTCCACGGCCTGGACTACCAGGTCAACGACGCCTCGAACGGCGTGCGCACCTCGATCTCCAACTGGGCCGACCCGACCGGGGCCGGATACCAGAACACCGGTCACTGGGGTGTGGCTCAGCTCGTCGAGACCGTCGACGTCGGCGAGCCCGGTGAGCCTGGCGAGCCCGACCCGGTCGACGTCGCACCGAAGATCACGCTGCACCCGAAGAGCGTCGTGGCGAAGGTGTCGAAGGTCGTCACGCTCAAGGCCGCGGCCACGGGCAAGCCGGCACCGAAGGTCCAGTGGCAGAAGCGGGCCGCCGGCAAGACCGCGTGGACCTCGATCAAGGGAGCGACGAGCACGTCGCTCCGGGTCAAGAACACGAAGGCCGCCTCCGGCTCGTCGTACCGCGCGGTGTTCACGAACGCCGCCGGCAAGGCGACCACCAAGGCCGCGAAGGTGAGCGTCAAGCCCACCAAGGCCAAGGTCACGCTGCACCCGAAGTCCGCTAAGAAGGTCAAGGCGGGCACGAAGGTGAAGCTCCGGGTCAAGGCGACCGGCGACTTCCCCGCGGCGAAGGTCGGCTGGGAGCAGCGCAAGCCGGGCTCGAAGAAGTGGACGAAGGTGAAGGGCGCCGCCAAGAGCACCCTGACCGTGGTCGCGAGCCACCAGACCGACGGTGCGCGCTACCGGGCCGTGTTCACCAACACGGCGGGCAAGGTCCGTACCAAGGCCGCCACGATCACGGTGCGCGACGGCGTCCCGGCGTTCGTCAGCCAGCCCAGGAACGCGAGCGTGAGGTCGGGCAAGGCCGCGACCTTCACCGCCGTCGTGGCGGCGAGCCCGCGGGCCAAGTTCCAGTGGTTCTCGAAGACCCCCGGTTCGCGGACCTGGGTCGCTGTGAAGGGAGCCAAGGGCGCGACGCTCAAGGTGCGGGGCGCGAAGGCGCGGACGGGCACGACGTACGTGCTCATCGCGACCAACGCCAAGGGCTGGACCTCGAGCAAGGTGGTGCGTCTCACCGTGAAGAGGTAGTACGCAAGGCGCACGACGACGGTGCCCCGCGGAACTGATCCCTCCCACCCGCGGGGCACCGTCGCGCACGCGTGCCGTAGGATTGTCAGGTTGTGCGCGCGGCCGGGAGGTCCCGCCCTCCCCAGATCTGCGCCGGTCCCCGGCGCCCACCGAACCACCAGGAGAACACCGTCGTGAAGAGCGCCGTCGAGACGCTGGAAGCCACCAAGGTCAAGCTCACCGTCGAGGTGACGTACGAGGACCTGGGGCCGAGCCTCAAGCACGCCTACGAGCACATCGCCGAGCAGGTGCAGGTGCCGGGCTTCCGCAAGGGCAAGGTGCCGCCGCGCATCATCGACCAGCGTGTCGGTCGCGGTGCCGTGATCGAGCACGCCGTCAACGACGGCATCAGCGACTTCTACCGCCAGGCGGTGCTCGAGAACGAGCTGCGCCCCATCGGCGAGCCCGCCATCGAGGTCACCCAGGTGCCGGACCCGGCCGAGACGGACGGCGAGCTGCACTTCACGGTCGAGGTCGAGGTGCGACCCGAGGTCACGCTGCCCGCGCTCGACTCGCTCGAGGTCGTCGTGCCTTCCGCCGTGGTGTCCGAGGAGGACGTGACCACCCAGCTCGACGCGCTGCGCGAGCGGTTCGGCACGCTCGTGGGCGTGGACCGCCCGGCCGAGGAGGGCGACTACGTCGTCATCGACCTGCGCGCGACGATCGGCGACGACGAGGTCGACGCGGTCTCGCAGATCAGCTACGAGATCGGTTCGGGCTCGATGCTCGAGGGTCTCGACGAGGCGCTCACCGGCCTCTCCGCGGGGGAGTCCACGACGTTCCGCTCCGCGCTCGCCGGTGGCGAGCGTGCGGGTGAGGAAGCCGACGTCGCCGTCACCGCGACCGCCGTGAAGACGCGCGACCTGCCGGCAGCCGACGACGACTTCGCCCAGCTCGCGAGCGAGTTCGACACCCTGGACGAGCTCCTCGACGACCTGCGCCAGCAGGGCGGGCAGCGCGCCGTGTTCAACCAGGCGAACGCCGCCGGAGACGTGCTCGTCGCCGCGATCCTCGACGTCGTCGAGGTTCCCGTGCCGACCGGCGTCGTCGAGGCCGAGGTCCACCGCCACCTCGAGGGCGAGGGCCGCCTCGAGGACGACGTGCACCGTGCCGAGGTCACCGAGGAGGCCAACGACACGCTGCGCCGCCAGATCGTGCTCGACACGCTCGTGGACGAGCTCGAGGTGACGGTCGGGCAGGAAGAGCTGCTCGACTTCCTCGTCAACGCCTCGCGGCGCTACGGCATGGACCCCAACACGTTCATCAAGACCGTGGACGAGTCCGGGCAGATCCCCTCGATGGTCGCCGAGGCCGCGCGGTCGAAGGCCGTGATCGTGGCGCTGCGCCGCACGGAGGTCAAGGACTCGGACGGCGCCGTCGTCGACCTGTCCGCCTTCATCGGCACGGACCTCGACGACGCCGCCGGCACCGCGGACGACATCGTCTTCGACGACGTCGCCGAGGAGAACTGAACCAACCCCCGAACGACCACGGAGAAGGCCTCGCCATCGCGGCGGGGCCTTCCCCGTCGGCAAGTGCTGCGCCGTCAGCGAAACCGGGCCCTGCAAGGACGTTCACGGCACCCCCGTCGCGTTAGGGTCACCGAGAACGATGGAGCGGACGGCCCGAGGAACGGGCCCCGCGACGACAGTGAGGCGAAGGAGTAGACGGTGCACGAGAACATCCCGGCGGGACGTGCCGAAGGCGCGGGGCTCGGCCTGAACGACAGCATCTACAACCGCCTGCTGCGCGAGCGCATCATCTGGCTGGGTTCGGAGGTGCGTGACGAGAACGCGAACGCCATCTGCGCCCAGATGATGCTCCTCGCGGCAGAGGACCCCGACAAGGACATCTTCCTGTACATCAACTCGCCCGGTGGCTCGATCACCGCGGGCATGGCGATCTACGACACGATGCAGTACATCGAGCCGGACGTCGCGACCGTCGCCGTCGGCATGGCCGCGTCGATGGGGCAGTTCCTGCTCTCGTCCGGCACCAAGGGCAAGCGCTACGCGACCCCGCACTCGCGCGTCATGATGCACCAGCCGTCCTCCGGCATCGGCGGAACGGCCACGGACGTGCGCATCCACGCCGAGCTGATCATGCACATGAAGAAGGTCCTCGCCGAGCTCATCGCCGAGCAGACCGGCAAGTCTGTCGAGAAGATCAACGCGGACTCCGACCGTGACTCGTGGTTCACGGCCGCCGAGGCGCTCGAGTACGGCTTCGTCGACCACGTCGTCAAGTACGCCAAGAACGTGTCCGGGGGCGGCAAGGCCTGACGGCCGGCCGGGAAGATCCAAGGAGAACCAGTGAGCATCGAGTCCCAGTTCATCTCCCGCGGCGCGCGCCTCGCGGGCGGCATGGCGGCCTCGCCGTCGTCGCGCTACATCCTCCCGCAGTTCGAGGAGCGCACGCCCTACGGCTTCAAGCGTCAGGACCCCTACACGAAGCTCTTCGAGGACCGCATCATCTTCCTCGGCGTGCAGGTCGACGACGCCTCGGCCGACGACGTCATGGCCCAGCTCCTCGTGCTCGAGAGCACGGACCCGGACCGCGACATCATCCTCTACATCAACTCCCCGGGCGGCTCCTTCACGGCCCTCACGGCGATCTACGACACGATGCAGTACGTCAAGCCGGAGATCCAGACGGTGTGCCTCGGCCAGGCGGCGTCCGCGGCCGCCGTGCTGCTCGCGTCGGGTGCCCCCGGCAAGCGCCTCGCCCTGCCCAACGCGCGCGTGCTGATCCACCAGCCCGCGATCGAGGGCGGCTACGCGCAGGCCTCCGACATCGAGATCCACGCGAACGAGCTGCTGCGCATGCGCGAGTGGCTCGAGAACACGATCGCCCACCACTCGGGCCAGAGCCCCGAGCAGGTGCGCACCGACATCGAGCGCGACAAGATCCTCACGGCCGCGCAGGCCAAGGAGTACGGACTGGTCGACCAGGTGCTCGAGTCGCGCAAGGCGCCGCTGCCCACGTCCTGAGACGGTGCGGCGGTCCCCACGGGGACACGCCGCGCCACACGGACGATGGACCTGACATCTGGCCCCGAGTGGTGTGCAATGGTGGGAGGCGCCCGGACGTCAGGTCCGGCGCGGGCGGTGGTCGTCGTCGAGCGGCCCTGAGAGCAGGAGGAGGCGGGCGTGGCGCGGATCGGTGACGGCGCGGACCTGCTCAAGTGTTCCTTCTGCGGCAAGACTCAGAAGCAGGTCGTCAAGCTCATCGCGGGGCCCGGCGTCTACATCTGCGACGAGTGCATCGAGCTCTGCAACGAGATCATCGAGGAAGAGCTCGCGGAGTCGACCGAGGTCGGGCTCGTCGAGCTGCCCAAGCCGAGGGAGATCTTCGACTTCCTCGAGCAGTTCATCATCGGGCAGGAGGGCGCCAAGCGAGCGCTCGCCGTCGCCGTCTACAACCACTACAAGCGCATCCAGGCCGGCGCGACCGGCAAGCCGACCTCGGACGACTCCGACCAGGTCGAGATCGCCAAGTCGAACATCCTGCTCATCGGACCGACGGGCACGGGCAAGACGTACCTCGC
>CAZECM010000110.1:0-6793 GCA_964510785.1 uncultured Cellulomonadaceae bacterium
GCGAGCTCGTGGCCGAGTGCCGCAGCCGCTCGACCTCGTCGTTGATCGAGGAGTCCTTCTCGATGTAGGTGTCCGACTGCGCGATGTACGCCTCGGGCTGGTAGTAGTCGTAGTAGGAGACGAAGTACTCCACCGCGTTGTTCGGCAGCAGGTCGCGGAACTCCGTCGCGAGCTGCGCCGCGAGCGTCTTGTTGGGCGCCATGACGAGGGTGGGACGCTGCAGCCGCTCGATGAGCCACGCCGTCGTCGCCGACTTGCCGGTGCCCGTCGCACCGAGCAGCACGACGTCCTTCTCCCCCGCCTTGATCCGCGACTCGAGCTCGGCGATCGCGGTCGGCTGATCCCCGGACGGGGTGTACTCCGTGATCACCTCGAAGGGCGATTCGGTACGGGCCAAGTCAGTCACTGGACGCATGCCACCACGCTACGCCGAGCCACTGACACGACGTACGGTGGCCGGATGGGCGCCCCCGACTCTCGCCGCCTCGTCGAGCACATCCGCACCCAGGCCACCGCGTGCCGCGAGCTCGGCTCCCCCTTCTACGGCGTGCTCCTGAACCACGTGGCCGACGACGTCGCCGCGGGTGGTCCCGCCGCCGAGGTGCTGTCCGAGCACGCGAACGATCCGGGCCCGGCGGCCGTCGCTCTCCGGTTCGCGGGCACGGCACACCGGCTCGCCCTGGCTGGTGACGCCCCCGAGCTCGCCGCGCACCTCGCGAGCACCGGCGGCGACGGAGATCCCGACGGCGCATGGCTCGCGCTCCGCGACCTCCTCGTCGACCGGCCCGCCGAGGTGCGCGCGGGCCTCGAGCTCGCCCCGCAGACCAACGAGACGGGTCGCTCGGCGGCACTCTTCGGCGCGCTGCTCCACGTCGTCGGACCAGAGCCCTTGCCCGTGCGACTGTGGGAGCTCGGCGCCTCGGGTGACCTCAACCTGCTCGCCGACCGCTTCCGGTACGTCGCCGACGACGGCGGGACCTGGGGACCGTCGTCCCCCGTGGTGCTCGGCCCCGCGTGGGGCACGGTGCCCGACGGCGCACCCCCGCACGTCGATGTCGTCGAGCGGGTAGCCGGCGATGTCGCTCCACTGGACCCCACGACGAGCGAGGGTGAGCTGCGCCTGCTCTCGTACGTGTGGCCCGACCAGGCCGAACGGCTCGCGCGCCTGCGCGGTGCGATCGGGCTCGCGCACACCGTGCCGGTGCGACGGGTCGAGGCAGGCGCGGCCACGTTCCTCGACGGGCTCGAGCTCGCCGAGGGCGCGCTCACGGTCGTCTGGCACTCGGTCATGTGGCAGTACCTGCCACGTGAGGAGCAGGACCGCGTCACGGCCCGGATCGGCGCGCTCGACGCGCAGGCCACCACGGAGCGGCCGTTCGCCCACATCGCCTTCGCGCCCCGGCGGCCCGCACCAGGGGAACCGCACCGCTTCATCGTCTCGGCGCAGACCTGGCCCGGAGGTGAGGAGCGGCTGCTCGGCGAGGCGCCGCCGCACGGCATGCCGGTCCGGTGGGGTGCGCCCGGGTAGGCGCACGTCACCGCGCAGCTAAGCCGGGTTCGCCTCAGGCGGCGTGGCGGAGTGCGATCTCGACGAGGCTGTCGGTCGGTCGCGGGCGCACGAGGTCGAGCCGGCGCTGGTTGTCCGCGCCGACGGGCTCGCGCACCGCCGTGCGCGGCGCAGCGGGGGCCAACGGTGCCGGGACGCGTGTCGCGGTGGACGTGTACGTGTGGCTCGTCGGGGTCGTCGTGATCACGGTGTGCCGCTCGGTGTCCGGGTCGACCTGCTGGGTCCAGCCGTCGGCTTGCTTGGTGTAGTTGCACCCCGCGCACAGCCCCTGACCGTTCTCTGCCGCGGTCCGGCCGCCGTCGGCGTGCGGGATGATGTGATCCAGGTGCACCACCGGGGCGTCGCACCACGGCGTACGACACAGTCCTTGATCGCGCACGCGCAGCAGCGCACCCAACCCGTCCGGGAACGTCCGACGCCGCGAGTCCATCGCGACCAGGTTCCCGCCCGCATCCGCGTACAACCGGCGCACCCACGCACCGACCTTGGTCGCCGATCGGCGCCGATCAACCTGCACACCAGGATCTGGTGACTGCTCGGGCTCAGGCAACGCCTCCATCGCCTTGGCGACGAGCTCACGCGCCGCCTGAGCAGGAACCATGTGCCCGCTGTCCAAGACCGCCGGCTCGTGACCCGAAGCGAGGAGCGTCGCGTCGCTCATGATCAGGTTCACCGCCACCGGCACCGCATCCGCGGTCGCTTGCCCGGTGAGGCGCTCGACCAGGGTGTCAGCCATCAACTGAGCACGCGACCGCGGGTCACCTGTGGCACGAGCCGCATCGGCGGTGCGCTGCAGGTTCGCCAACACCGCCACCCCCTGCCGCAACGGAACAAGCGCCGTCAGATACACCATCCCACCCGGGGCCGGACGCAAGCTCACACCCCGCTCGACCTCGCAGCGCTCGTTGCGACGGACCACAGCCACCGGGTCCTCCCGATAGGCGGCACGCTCGACCAACGCCTTCAACCGCTTGGTCCCCAAGCCCTGCAACGAACGCGGGTCAGCGCAGAGTTCTCGATCGACTCGGGTGCGTGCCTCCCGATCCAGGCACGCCGTCGCCGAAACCAGGATCTGCGCCCGGTACTCGTTCATCGCACCCGAACGCACCGCAGACAAAGTGTGAGGCATCTCGTTCACGAGGGCTTCCGCGACCCCGACGAGCACCTGGGCCCGAGCCGGCGACTCCCGCCGCGCAAGAGCCACCTGCCCGATCGCCGACCTGCGCGCTTGCGACACCTTGCGCCCACGCAACGGCGAACCACACGCAGCCACCGGCTCATCATCAGCGCCGACCGAGTCACACACCGCCTCTGCAGCAGCCACCTCGCTCGACACGATCGCGACCGCGAGCTCGGCCTGCGCCGCAGCCGCCGCACACTTCACGTCCTCCAACGCCCGAATCGCATCAACCCGCGCGCGCTGCCCCGCCGCGCCCGCGACCGTCAGCCGGTCGAACGCAGCCACCAGCTCGACGACCTCCGCGCTCAGCACGCCGTCACCACCATCGGCACCGACGGACGCACTCAAGGACGCATCCTGCGCGACCTCACACGGTGTCCGATTCATCCCGATATCGTATCGAACATCCGTATCATGCGCAACCCCTGACCTGCACAAACCTAGGACGCCGCAGCCTCCGCGTCGCGCTCGGCGCACAGCCGCTGCCAGAGCACATCGACCTGCGCCCGCAGCTCGGTCTCGCTGCCCGCACCGTCGAGCACTATGTCGGCCGCAGCGAGCCGCGTCTCGTCGTCGGCCTGGGCGTCGATCCGCGCCCTCGCCTCGGCCTCGGCCAGCCCCCGCCCCTCGACGAGCCGACGCAGCCGAAGCTCCTGCGGTGCGTCGACGACCACCACGAGGTGAAACGCGTCGGCGAGGCCGACCTCGACGAGCAGGGGGACGTCGTGCACGATCACGGCGCCGTCGTCGGCGGCACCTGCCTGGGCGTCGCGCTCCGCGGAGAGCCGCCTCACCTCGGGGTGGACGATGGCATTGAGCCGCGCACGCGCGTCGTCGTCGGCGAACACGACGCCGGCGAGCGCGGCACGGTCGAGCGCACCGTCGGGCCCCACGACCCCCGCACCGAACTCCGTGACGACGCGGTCGAGCCCGACGGTGCCGGGCCCCACAGCTTCACGCGCGAGCAGGTCGTGGTCGACGACGACGGCGCCCAGCTCGGCGAACCGTCGCAGGACGACCGACTTGCCGGAGGCGATGCCACCCGTGAGTCCGATGCGTTGCATACCGACCATCCTGCCCGAGGGCGGGCCAGCGCGCCGAAGTCAGTCCGGGTCGCTCGGGTCGATCGGCGCGTGGTGGTCGTAGTCGCCGACGCCGCGACGCCAGTAGCCCTGCACCTCGACCTGGGTCGCGGCCAGGCCCAGCTCGCGTCGCAGCCGACGGCGCACCGGGACGAGGCTCGTGGCCTCGCCGCCCACCCAGACGAACGTCTCCGTGTCGATCGGGCCGAGAGCGACGAACGACTCAGCGAGCACGGCCGATGCACCCGGGGCCACGTCACCGCGGTAGAGCCAGCGCACGTCGGCGCCCGGGCGCAGACCGTCGAGGTACGCCTCCTCGCCCGGGCCCTGCACCTCGGCGAGCACGAGCACGTCCATGGCGGGGTCGAGGAGCTCGAGCCAGCGCGCGACGGATGGCAGCGCCGTCTCGTCCGCGGCGACCACGGCCCGCCGGAAGCCCTCCGGGACGAGCTTGGACCCCCGCGGGCCGATGATCGAGGCGGTGTCGCCGGGGCGGACGTTCTCGATCCACACCGCGAGGGGGCCTGGTGTCGTGTCGGCCTGCTCGTGGACCACGACGTCGAGGTCGAGCTCGGGCCCACCCGAAGGGCCCTCGGCGCGGAACGCGCGCGGCGTCATGTCGCGGCGTACCTGCTGGCCACCCTCCGGGGACGTGCCCCCCGACCCGTCGGGCAGGTGCACGAGACCCGTGACGGGGTCGGCAAGGAAGAGCTTGACGTGGTCGGTGGGGCCCACGCTCGCGAAGTCGACGAGATCGGGACCCGTGAGCGTCACGCGACGCAGATGGGCGGTGAGGTCGGTGACGGCGTGCACCTCGAGGGTGCGCAGCTTCAGCTCGTGGGCGATGCGGGCGCGCGCAGGGCGCTGGGTAGTCGACACGTAGGCCACCCTAACCCGGCGATGCCGTTGCGCCCGGTGACCTACTTCACAGGCTTGCCCCTCGCCCTGAAGTTAGGTGAGGAGTACCTTACTTTCGCTAGCGCACGCCGGAGTCGGCCGACGAGCGTCCTGCCCGGAAGGTCCCATGGTCGCCGCATTTCTGATCGGCTTGCGCGAGGGTCTCGAAGCCGCCCTCGTCGTCGGGATCCTGGTCGCATACCTCCACAAGACCGGGCGTGATCACGCCCTCCCCCGGCTGTGGGCCGGCGTGGGACTCGCCGTCGTCGGCTCGCTCCTGCTCGGCGCGGTCCTCACGTTCGGCGCGTACGGCTTGTCGTTCCGGGCGCAGGAGGCGATCGGCGGACTGCTCTCGATCCTCACCGTCGGCCTCGTCACCTGGATGGTCTTCTGGATGCTCGGCGCGTCACGCACGATCGCCAAGGACCTGCACCTCGCGGTCGATCGATCGATCGAGTCGGCGTGGGGCGTCGTCGTCATCGGCTTCGTCGCCGTCGCTCGCGAAGGGATCGAGACCACGCTCTTCCTGTGGTCCACCATCCGCTCCTTCGGTGACGGCGGCAGGGCCTCGATCGGCGCCGTGATCGGTCTGGTGTGCGCAGCCGCACTCGGCTGGGCGATCTACCGTGGCATGGTCCGCATCGACCTCGGCGTGTTCTTCCGCTGGACGGGGGCCGCGCTCGTCGTCGTCGCCGCGGGCGTCCTCGCCTACGGGATCCACGACCTCCAGGAAGCCGCGTTCCTGCCGGGACCGTTCACGGCCGCGGCGCCGATCGACCCGGCCACGGGCACGGTCGCGGTGGGCCTCGGCGCCTTCCCGTTCGGGTGGGCGTTCCAGGTCTCCCACGTGATCGCCCCCGACGGCCTGCTCGGCGCCCTGCTCAAGGGCACGGTCGGATTCACCCCGGAGATGACCTGGCTCGAGGTCACCGTCTGGGCGCTCTACCTCGTCGTCGTCGGCACGGCCTTCGTCCGCCGCGCCTTCCTCACCCCACCACCCGCGGCCGGGAGCACCGTCTCCGTCGCAGAAGGAGCCACGCCATGACCGCACGTCGCACCACCTCACGCCACCGTGGGGCCGTCGCCCTCGGGGCCTCGCTCGCCGCGCTCGCCCTGGCCGGCTGCGTGCCCAACAACCCCACCGCCGAGAACGGCGAGGGGGCGATCGCCGTCGCGTCGAGCGACGACGCCTGCACGGTCGCCACCGCGCAGGCGACGAGCGGCACGCTCGCCTTCGAGGTCGCGAACGAGGGAAGCAAGGTCACGGAGTTCTACCTCATGGCCTCGGACGGGCTGCGCATCGTCGGAGAGGTCGAGAACATCGCCCCCGGGTCCTCACGCACCCTCACCGTGACGACCCAGCCCGGCGAGTACCTCACGCTGTGCAAGCCGGGCATGCTCGGCTCCGGGGTGGGCAAGGCGGCGTTCACGGTGACGGGTGACCGCGTCGAGATCACGGGTCCCGACGCCGAGCTCAAGCAGCAGGCGGTCGACCTCTACGCCGCCTTCGTCAAGGACCAGGTGGCCCAGCTCCTGCCCAGGACGGAGGCCTTCGTCCAGCTCTACGCCGAGGGCCGGGACGACGACGCCCGTGCCGACTTCCCGCTCGTGCGCGCGTTCTACGAGCGCATCGAGCCCGTCGCCGAGGCCCTGGGCGACCTCGACCCGCGCATCGACTACCGCGAGGTCGACGCCGTCGCCGAGGGCCTGGCATGGACGGGCTTCCACCGCATCGAGAAGGACCTGTGGCAGCCCGAGCCCGGCTCCCTCAACTCCGACGGCGAGACCGACGCCTACGAGGACTGGGCGCCGTCGACGACGGCGGAGCGCGGGCAGCTCGGCATCCTGCTGATCCAGGACGTCACCGAGCTGTACGACTTCGTGCACTCCGAGGAGTTCACGGCCTTCCTCGCCGACCAGGGCGTCGACTGGATCTCGAACGGTGCGATCGGGCTGCTCGACGAGGTCGCCACGGGAAAGATCACCGGTGAGGAGGACTGGTGGTCCGGCACCGACCTGTACGACTTCGCCGCGAACGTCGAGGGCTCGAAGATGGCGTTCTCCCTC
>CAZECM010000110.1:6803-8484 GCA_964510785.1 uncultured Cellulomonadaceae bacterium
CTCGACGAGGGAGAACGCCATCTTCGAGCCCTCGTCGAGGATCTTGCTGCGGCCAAGGGTGAGGACGGCGCCGCGCTCGTCGCCACGATCTCGGACGGGTACGCGGAGCTCGAGCGGGCGCTCGCCGCGCACGGCTCGCTCACCGAGGGCTTCGTGACGTACGGCGCGCTGACCGATGCCGACAAGAAGCAGCTCTCCGACCTCATCAACGCGCTCGCCGAGCCGCTGTCCCAGCTGACCGTCACCGTGCTCGCCTGAGGTGCAGCCGTGACGCGTGACGACGCCGACGACGCCGGGGCAGCACCCGGCGTCGTCGGCACGCCCGCACCCGGCACCACCAGGCGCGCCGTCCTGGGTCTGAGCGCCGCCGGGCTCGCGGGGCTGCTCGGTGGCGGCGCGCTCGGCCGCGCGAGCGCCACCGCGCCCGGGCCCTGGTCACCGGGTGGCGCACCCGTGACCGGGGCCGCCACCGTCTACCCGTTCGAGGGTGTGCACCAGGCGGGCATCACGACTCCCGTCCAGGATCATCTGCACTTCGCCACGTTCGACATGTCCCCGCGCGCGGACCGCGACGACCTCGTCGAGCTGCTGCAGGACTGGAGCTACGCCGCCTCCCGGATCACCCAGGGGCTCGACGTCTCCGCGTCCGGCGCCCTCGCCGGCGACCCCCTCGCTCCCCCGGACGACACCGGCGAGGCGATCGACCTGGCCGCATCCGGCCTCACCGTGACGATCGGGCTCGGCCCGACCCTGTTCGAGCGCGACGGCCAGGACCGCTTCGGCATCGCCCACCGCCGGCCCGCCGGGCTCACCGCCCTGCCGCCCTTCCTCGGCGACGCGCTCAAGTCCGAGTGGTCGCACGGCGACCTGTGCGTCCAGGCGTGCGCCGACGACCCGCAGGTCGCCGTGCACGCGATCCGCAACCTCTCCCGGATCGCGTTCGGCCGCGCGAGCGTGCGCTGGTCGCAGATGGGCTTCGGCAAGACCTCGCGGACGACGGCGGACGCTGCCACACCGCGCAACCTCTTCGGGTTCAAGGTCGGCACCGCGAACGTCCTCGCCTCGGACACGCAGCGCCTCCGGGAACAGGTCTGGGTCCAGGACGTCGACGAACCGGCCTGGCTGCGCGGCGGCACGTATCTCGTCGCTCGCAAGATCGAGATGCTCCTCGAGCCGTGGGACCGGACCCAGCTGCGCGAGCAGGAGACCGTGATCGGTCGAGACAAGGGGGACGGCGCTCCCCTCTCGGGTGGCGGCGAGTTCACGGCACCGGACTTCGACGCCGTCGTCGACGGGCAGCCGGCGATCGACATCGCCTCCCACGTGCACCTCGCCCACCCGGACCACAACCGTGGGACCCGCATGCTGCGCCGTGGCTACAACTACGTCGACGGCTCGAACGCCCTCGGGCGCCTCGATGCCGGGCTGTTCTTCCTCGCATACGTGCGAGACCTCGAGCAGTTCGTCGCCGTGCAGCGCAACCTGTCGACGGACCTGCTCAACGAGTACATCCGGCACGTCGGTTCGGCGTCGTTCGCCGTGCCTCCCGGCGTCGGTCCCGGCGGCTGGGTGGGCGAGACGCTCTTCGCGTAACGGCCCGCGCTGCACGACGCACCCCGGAACGACGACGGCGCCCGCCACCTCGAAGGTGACGGGCGCCGTCGTTCGGGTCGAGCTAGTT
>CAZECM010000110.1:8494-8922 GCA_964510785.1 uncultured Cellulomonadaceae bacterium
GAGCTTCTCGCGCAGCGCGGCGAGCGCCTCGTCCGAGGCGAGCGTGCCCTCGGCAGGAGCGTCCGGCACTGCGGAGGAGTACGTGGCGGCGGCAGCACCGGAGTCGCTGTCGCCACCCTCGGCGGCGGCGGCGTCGGCCTTGGCGGCCTCGGCGACCTGCTTGCGGTGCGCCTCCCAGCGGGAGTGTGCCTGGGCGTACTGCGCCTCCCAGACCTCGCGCTGAGCCTCGAAGCCCTCGAGCCACTCGTTGGTCTCGGGGTCGAAGCCCTCGGGGTAGGTGTAGTTGCCCTGCTCGTCGTACTCGGCAGCCATGCCGTAGAGCGCGGGGTCGAACTCCTCCGAGCCGAGGTCGACGCCCTCGTTGGCCTGCTTGAGCGAGAGCGAGATGCGGCGGCGGGCGAGGTCGATGTCGATGACCTTGACGAAGA
>CAZECM010000111.1:0-4546 GCA_964510785.1 uncultured Cellulomonadaceae bacterium
GATCATCGAGTTCACGAAGCTCGACTTGCCGGCCCCGGTGGCACCGGCCACGAGCAGGTGGGGCATCTTGGCGAGGTCGGCGACGACGTACCCGCCCTCGACGTCCTTGCCGACGCCCACGAGCATGGGTCGCTCGGAGCGGCGCGCGGCACCCGAACGCAGCACGTCCCCGAGCGAGACCGTCTCACGGTCCGTGTTGGGGATCTCGATGCCGATCGCGGACTTGCCCGGGATCGGCGAGAGGATGCGCACGTCGGCGCTCGCGACGGCGTAGGCGATGTTCTTGCTGAGCGCCGTGACGCGCTCGACCTTGACCGCGGGACCGAGCTCGACCTCGTAGCGCGTCACCGTGGGTCCACGGGTGAAGCCCGTGACCTGCGCGTCGATCTCGAAGCTGTCGAGCACGGTCGTCAGCGCCTCGACGACGCGGTCGTTCGCGGCCGAGCGCACCTTGTGCGGTGCGCCCTTCACGAGGGCTTCCTCGGCGGGGAGCGTGTAGAGGTAGTCGCCCTCGAGGGTCGGCTGGGTGCCGGTGGGCACGCCCGTCGTGGGCGGCGCGACGAGCGGTGCGGGGGTGGCGGGGTCGACGCCGAGGGCGATGGTGACGGCTTCGTCCTGGTCGACGACGGCGTCCTCGTGCTCCTCTTCCACGTAGGCGGCCTGTTCGAAGGCTTCGTCGGCGCGGTACTGCTCGAGCAGCTCCGCCTCGGCCTTCTCCGCGGCCCGCTTGGCCCGCCGCTCGCGCAGCGTCATGCGCTTGGTCTTCGGTTCGTCGTCGGGGAGCGCCGAGTGGCCGTGGTTGATGACGAGGGGTGCGTCGTCATCGGCCCCGTCGCTCTCGTCGTGCTCGTGCTGCCCCGTGAGCTTGCGGTACCCCGCGCGAAGTCGCGGCACGATCATGTGCACGGGTGTCTTGGTGACCACGAGGATCCCGAAGAACGCGAGCAGGACGAGCAGCGCGACGGCGAACGGGATCGTGACGGCCGCGACGAGCGGGGTCGCCACGAGATAGCCGATGACGCCGCCCGCGTCGCGCACGGCCTCGATGCCGTCGGCGGGTGCAGGCAGGTCCTCGGCGATGTGCACGAGGCCGCACGAGGCGATGATGAGCGCGCTCAGGCCGATCGTGACGCGCGAGTTCTCCTGGGTGCGGTCGGGGTGGCGCATGAGCCGCACGGCCGAGATGAGCAGCAGGATGGGGACGACGACGCCCACCCGGCCGAACGTGCCACCGACGATCGCGTGGATGACGTCGCCCGCCGTGCCCTCGAGGCCCCACCACTCGCGGGCGGCGACGACCACGGCGAGGGCGAGCAGCGCGAAGGCCACGCCGTCACGACGGTGCGCCGGGTCGAGGTCGCGTGCGCCCTGGCCGATCTTGCGGGCGGTCCCACCCACGAGGTGGGCGCCCCCCATCCACATGCCACGCACCATGCGCACGGGCAGGGATCGCTGCTGGGGTGCGCGGGTATTGCGCTCTGACCGCCCCGCGGGGCGCGAGCTCGACTTTGCGCCCGACGCGCGCGCACGCTTCGCCGGGGCGCTCCGTCCGGGGGAAGACGTCCGGGTCGCCACGCACCCCACCGTAGTGCCCCCGGCCCCGCTGACCCGGGAGGACACCCACCCGTGTCGCCCGGGCCAGCCACATTCCGTCGAAGTGGAGCCAAACTCGTCCAGATCGCCCGAGTGGAGCAGAAATCCTGGCAGTGGACCCACTTTCGCGGGGTTAGCCTCTGCCAATGAGCAGACGCGGCTGGATCCTGTTGCTCGCCGTCGGGATCATCTGGGGGACGCCGTACTTCCTCATCAAGGTCGCGGTCGACGAGGTCTCCCCCGCGACGGTGGTCCTCGCGCGCACCGCGATCGGCGCGCTCGTGCTGATCCCGTTCGCGCTGCGCGAAGGCGGGCTCCGCGTGCTGCGCGGTCACTGGCCGGCCGTGATCGGCTTCGCGGTGCTCGAGATCGTGGGCCCGTGGTTCTTCATCTCGAACGCCGAGCTCGACATCGACTCCTCGACGGCGGGGCTGCTCATCGCGGCCGTGCCGCTGCTCGCCGTCATCACGGGTCGGTTGCTCGGTGACCGGCTCGCCGTCGCGCCCGTGCGGTGGGCAGGGCTGCTCGTGGGGCTCGTCGGCGTCGGGCTCCTGACCGGACCCGTCGCCGCGCGCGGCCATACGTGGGCCGTGATCCAGATGGTGCTCGCGGCGATCGGGTACGCCGTCGCCCCGATCCTCGCCGAGCGCAAGCTGCGCGACGTGCCCGTCGTGACGCTCACGACGGCGTGCCTCGCGTTCTCGGCGCTCGTGTACGCGCCCGTGGTCGTGATCGAGGGCAAGCTCCACGTCCCGAGCTCGGGTGCGATCCTGGCGCTCGTCGCGCTCGGGCTCGTGTGCACCGCGCTCGCGTTCGTGCTGTTCTTCAGCCTCATCGCGGAGGTCGGCGGGGCACGCTCGACGCTCGTCGCCTACATCAACCCGCTCGTCGCCGTCCTGCTCGGCGCGCTGTTCCTCGACGAGCCGCTCACGTGGCTCGTCGCGGGCGCGGCCGCGCTGATCCTCACCGGGTCCGCGCTCGCCGGGCGGCGGGCCGCCCGATCGGCACCCCTGCCCGAGACGGTCCCCCCGACCTGACGTCGAACTGCCCGGCGAGGCCCGTCCCCTCTCCCTCACGAGCCCGCCTCCCGCTGTGCAGAACGTTCAGGCCGAAGACCGTTCAGCCGGCGAGCCGAACCGCGAGTGAGCAGCTCGGGTGGCGGGGAGGCTACCTGGGCGTGTGCTCGAGCTCGACCGGGCCTCTGTTCACGATCGACCGGACGTGCGCGTGCGCTCGAGTTGGCTGGTCCCCACGGCGGATGAAGTGACCAGAGTTGCTGGTGAGGCTCCTGTGACTCACAAAAGCCACAACAACCACATCAGTCACTTCATCCGCCGTGAAGCTTCGGGCACAGGAACCAGTAGGGCATCGACGAGCACATGACGGGATGCCTCAAGCCGGACGGCACCGGACCCATGCGTGCGGATCATGAAGACTTTGGTCCCTCAGGGGGCACAAAGGCTTCACGATGAGTGTGCGGGCGAGGGGATGGGGTGCGGAGGGCTACGCCTCGACGACGACGGGGATGATCATGGGCCGACGGCGCAACCGGCCCGACGCCCACTTCCCCACGACCCGGCGGATCACCTGCTGCAGCTGGTGCGTGTCCGCCGAACCGCCCTTCGCGGCATCCTCGAGGGCCTGCGTGACCTGCGGGATGATCGCGTCGAACACCGAGTCGCCCTCGGCGAGCCCACGTGCGTGCACCTGTGGCCCGGCGATGACCTTGCCGGTCGCGGAGTCGACGACGGCGAAGATCGAGATGAAGCCCTCTTCCCCGAGGATGCGGCGGTCCTTGAGCTCGGCCTCCGTGAGCTCACCGACGCTCGAGCCGTCGACGTAGACGTAGCCGCACGGCACCGCGCCCACGACCTTGGCCTCGCCACCGGCGAGGTCGATGACGACGCCGTCCTCGGCGAGGATGACCCGCTCGGCCGGGACCCCGGTCGCGACGGCGAGCGCGGCGTTCGCCACGAGGTGGCGCACCTCGCCGTGCACGGGCATGACGTTCTTGGGCTGCAGGATGTTGTAGCAGTAGAGCAGCTCGCCGGCGCTCGCGTGGCCGGAGACGTGCACCTTGGCGTTGCCCGAGTGCACGACCTTCGCGCCGAGGCGCGTGAGCCCGTTGATGACCCGGTAGACGGCGTTCTCGTTGCCCGGGATGAGCGAGCTGGCCAGGATCACGGTGTCCCCGTGGCCCACCGAGATCTTGTGGTCGTTGTTGGCGATGCGCGAGAGCGCCGCCATGGGCTCGCCCTGCGAGCCGGTGCACATGAGCACGATCTCGTGGTCGGGAAGGTTGTCGAGCGCCTTGACGTCGACGAGCACTCCCTCGGGCGCCCGCAGGTAGCCGAGGTCGATCGCGATGCCCATGTTGCGGATCATCGACCGCCCCACGAACGCCACCTTGCGACGGTGCGTGTAGGCGGCGTCGAGCACCTGCTGCACGCGGTGCACGTGCGAGGCGAAGGACGCGACGATGATGCGCTTGTCGGCCTGGTCGAACACGCGGTCCAGCACGGGGCCGATCTCGCGCTCCGGCGTGACGAAGCCAGGGACCTCGGCGTTGGTCGAGTCGACCATGAAGAGGTCGACGCCGGCCTCGCCGAGCCGCGCGAAGGCTCGCAGGTCGGTCACGCGCCCGTCGAGCGGGAGCTGGTCCATCTTGAAGTCACCCGTGTGCAGCACCGTGCCCGCGGGGGTCCGGACGGCCACGGCGAGCGCGTCGGGGATGGAGTGGTTGACGGCGACGAACTCGCACTCGAACGTCCCGAACCGCTCCGTCTGGCCCTCCTTGACGGCGAGCGTGACGGGGGTGATCCGGTGCTCCTTCAGCTTCGCCTCGATGAAGGCGAGCGTGAGCTGGGACCCGATGAGCGGGATGTCGGCCCGCAGCCGCAGCAGGTAGGGCACGGCACCGATGTGGTCCTCGTGACCGTGGGTGAGGACGATC
>CAZECM010000111.1:4556-8901 GCA_964510785.1 uncultured Cellulomonadaceae bacterium
ACGATCGCCTCGATGTCGTCGAGCCGGTCGGCGATGTAGTCGAAGTCCGGCAGGATCAGGTCGACGCCGGGCTGGTGGTCCTCGGGGAAGAGCACGCCGCAGTCGATGACGAGCAGGCGGCCGGCGTACTCGAGCACGGCCATGTTGCGGCCGACCTCGCCGAGCCCGCCGAGTGCGACGATCCGCAGGGCGTCGGCGGGCAGGGGCGGCGGGGTGCCGAGTTCGGGGTGGGGATGGCTCACTGGGTCTCCAAGAGTCCGGCGGCGACGAGCGCGACACGGACCAGCTCGATTTCTTCGGCGTCGGCCTCGACGTGAGGCAGTCGCATGGTGGGGTACGGGATGTGGCCGAGCAGGGCGAGCGCGGTCTTGGACCGCAACGCCCCGTTGCCCGAGCCGCAGACCAGGTCGACGACGTCCACGACGTCGGTGAAGCGCTTGAACGCGAGCGCGGTGTCGCCCTCGTCGAAGGCGTCGATGACGGCGCGCAGCTCGGAACCCACGAGATGTGCGGCCATCGAGACGATCCCGACGGCGCCGTGCGCGAGATAGGCGAGCAGGAGCGGGTCGTCGCCGGAGTAGTAGGCGAGACCCGTGCGCGCGGCACCCTTCGCGGCGGCGTACAGGTCCCCCGTCGCGTCCTTGATCGCGACGACCTGCTCGAGCGCGGCGAGGCGGTCGAGCGTCTCGGTCGAGTAGCGCACACCCGTGCGCCCCGGGACGTCGTAGAGCATGACGGGCAGGCCGGTCGACTCGGTGACGGCACGCGTGTGCTGGAAGACACCCTCCTGGGAGGGGCGCGAGTAGTAGGGCGTCACGACGAGCAGCCCGTGCGCGCCCGCCTCCGCGGCCTGCTCGGCCATGCGCACGGCGTGGGCCGTGTCGTTCGAGCCGGCGCCGGCGAGCACCACGAAGTCCTCCCCCACGGCGTCGACGACGGCGGCCACGAGCTCGGCCTTCTCCGGCGCGTGCGTCGTCGGCGCCTCACCGGTGGTGCCGTTGAGCACCACGCCGTCGTGCCCGTGGGCCGCGAGACGCTTCGCGAGGGCGACCGCCGCCTCGACGTCGATGTCCCCGGACGGCTTCATCGGGGTGACCATCGCGGTGAGCAGTGCCCCGAAGGGGCGCGTCGGCGTCGTGCGGTGCGGCATGGGCGTCAACTTACCGCGCCGCCGATCTGTCGCGCTCCGGCGCATCGGGGCGACGGTGAACCGGTCTCGCCCAATCAGGAGCTGCCGTGACGCTTCCCCTCGATGCTCGCCCGCAGCACGGCACGGTCGAACGTCGCGGGAATGTCCGGCGACTCAGGATCTAGTCGATGGATGACGCCGTCGGGACCGACCTCGTAGTAGCCCGCGAGATAGCCCTGCACCACCCACTCGTCCGGCCACCGGGCGTCGAGTTCGGCGTCACCGAACGTCAGCGGGGAGAGGAACAGCAGGAAGTCCCTTCCGGTTGCGATCGCGGGCGTGAGGTCTGGCCTCGACTCGTACGCCTCGCCGGGTTGGAGCAGGTCGGTCCGCACGGTGATGGTGTCGCCGACCTCGACATCCCCTCGATGTGTTGCGAGGACTTCGACCTCGACGTGAGCGAACCCCCACTCGTCGTGCACGATCTCGCCCCCGCGGTGGGTCACCTCGACAACGGCACCAGAGTCCGCCGCCAGTTCAACCAACGAGCGGTACTCGTGAGACCTCGACGCCTCCACGTAAGAGTCGTCTGAGTAGACCAGAACCTCGTCGTGCGTCGATGTCGCGCAACCCGCGAGAGCAGTCAGCCCTACGGCAATAAGGGTGAATCCAGTGATGCCACTTCGTAGGCTTCTCATAGTCATATCTCCCCCTCAGTACATCGCCTTCACACCGTTAGCATCATCAGTGCGCGGCTTGAACACCGCACAGTTCCCGTTGAACCGTGAATCTGAGTAGTACATTATGGCCTCGTAATCCGTTCCACCACCAGGGCAACCACTACCGTTATTGTTATGGTTGAGACCAAACGCGTGACCGAACTCATGGACCGCAACACCGCGGCGCTTTGCGCTCGACGTGCTGTTATAGTTGTTGTTGACCGTGATAGCGGGCTGCCCAGAGAACCAAACCCCCAGTGCACACTGAACTCCGAGACTCGTGTTCCCCTTGCGATGGAATTTCCCAGACCAGCCCGTAGCACCAAGGTTCTCATTGCGAGCATTGATACTGTGCGTAGATGAACTGCCAGCGGAAATGGCTAAATCTCCCTGCGCGGCATTCCAGTCGGTGGCCGCGCCACTAAAACTCGTCGTTGGCGTAGAGTTCTTGGCAACGTAGATAGGTGAGATTCGATGTGGTGAACTTGCAACCATTCAGGTTGTACGCCCCAGCAGACGTGGCAGGCGCGAGCACTCCGCACAGAACCGCGACCACGGCTAGCACCAACGATGCGCGCGTCGCACCTTTCTGGCTTCCCTGCATTGCCGCCCGCTCCCTGCTCAACTCCGGTCTCGTAGTCGACAAACCACTAAACTGTGACGTTACTCACACCGGGCACTCCTGTCAAGCGGCCCGGTCTCGCGGGCAACTTGCCATGAGGCACCTCGGCGGCGATGTGTCCTGCCCGTGTCCCGTCGTATCTCAAAGCAGAACCGGTCAGAGGAAAACGTCCGGGTACAGATCGTCGTCCGACAACCCCGGCGAATAGCGGCTCAGGTCGGTGATCCCCGCCTCGGCGAGCACGTCCTCGACGAGGAGCGTGTGGGCCGTGCACTCGCGCGCGTCGCGGATCAGCACCTCGAACGCGGCGTCGGCGTAGATCTCGGGGGTGCGCGAACGCCGCATGAGCTCTTCGCCGCCGATCACGTTGGCGACGGCGGCCGTGCGGATCGTGGTGCGCGGCCACAACGTGTTCGCCGCGATCCCGTCGGCGGCGAGCTCGTGCGCGAGGCCGAGCGTCGCGAGCGTCATGCCGTACTTCGCGAGCATGTACCCCGGAAAGGCGCCGAGCCACCTCGGGTCGAGGTTGAGCGGCGGGCTGAGCGTGAGCACGTGGGGGTTCGTCCCTCGCCGCAGGTGCGGGACGGCCGCCCGGGTCAGCATGAAGGTGCCGCGCACGTTGACGTCCTGCATGAGGTCGTAGCGCTTCGGGTCGAGCAGCTCGGACCCCGAGAGGTCGATCGCGCTCGCGTTGTTGACGACCACGTCGATCCCGCCGAACTCGGCCACCGCGGCCTCGACGGCGCGCGCCACGTCCTCGTCACGGCGCACGTCGCCGACGACGGCGAGCGCTCCTCCACCCGCCTCGCGGATCGACTCGGCCGCGGTGTGCACCGTGCCCTCGAGCCGTGCGTGGGGCGTGTCGGTCTTGGCCAGGAGCGTGACGTTCGCACCCTCGCGCGCGACCCGGAGCGCGATCGCACGACCGATGCCACGGCTGCCACCCGACATGAGGACCGAGCGACCCGCGAGCGCGCCCGCGGTCATGCCCCGGTCCGCACGTAGCTCGAGAAGCGGTAGCGCACACCGGTCGAGCTCGTGAGCCAGCCGTCGTCGGTGCTCGCGGCCCCATCGGAGCCCGCAGTGTCATCGGAACCCGCAGCGTCATCGAAGCCCGCGACGCGCGAGAAGCCCGCCGGGATGGTCGGCGCGAGCGCGTCACCGTGCTGCACCGGACCGAGGTCGAGGTCGATCTCGGTGACCTCGAGCACGTCGGCGACACCGACGAGGGCCGCGTACACCTGCGCACCGCCGATGCCCCATCCCGTGCGGCCGGCCAGGAGCGACCACACCTCCTCGAGGTCATGGGCCACGAGGGCGCCGTCGTCGGACCACGTCCTGGAACGCGAGAGCACGATGTTGTCGCGGCCCGGCAGGGGTCGGAAGCGCGGTGGCAGCGACTCCCACGTCGCCCGGCCCATGATCACGGGGCTGCCCCACGTCACCTCACGGAAGTGGGCGAGATCCTCGGGCACGTGCCACGCGAGGGTCCCGCCGCGGCCGATGAGTGCCACGTGAGCGCCGTCGTCGGCCACCGCCCTGGCCTGCGCCCAGACCAGGCCGAGCCCGCCCTCGGGAAGTGCCGCGACCACTAGACGGCCACCGGCGCCTTGATGGTGGGGTGGTGCGCGTAGTCGATGACCTGGATGTCGTCGAACTCGTACTCGAAGAGCGAGGGCGCCTTGCGGAGCTCGAGGCGCGGGTATGGGTACGGCGCCCGGGAGAGCTGCTCGGTGACCTGCTCGACGTGGTTGTCGTAGATGTGGCAGTCCCCGCCCGTCCACACGAAGTCGCCGACGTCGAGCCCTACCTGCTGGGCCACCATGTGGGTCAGCAGGGCGTAGGAGGCGATGTTGAACGGCACCCCGAGGAACA
>CAZECM010000112.1:0-8431 GCA_964510785.1 uncultured Cellulomonadaceae bacterium
GCTCGCCCTGGTTGGAGTTGAGCAGCCAGCGCCACACGACGCCGGAGGCGACGAAGGACACGGCCATCGGGAACAGGTAGATGGAGCGGAACACGCCCTCGAACCGGACCGGCCGGTCGAGCAGCCACGCCCACAGGAACCCGAAGAACATCGTGCCTGCGAGGAACACCACCGTGTAGAGCAGGAGGTTCTTGAGCGAGTGCTGGAACGCGTCGCTGCCGAGCAGCGTGATGTAGTTCTCGAGCCAGACCCATGAGGAAGGTGCCTTGCCCGTCGCCTGGGCGGCGGTGTGGATGTCGGTCATGGAGGTGCGCGCGTTGGCGGCGAGCAACCCGTAGACGAAGACGGCCATGAGGATGACCGAGGGCGAGATGAGGAGCAGGGGGGGTCCCCAGCGGCGGAGCTGGCGAGGCACCGTTGCCTCCTTGGGTCGGCGGGTGTCGAGCAGGGGATGGGCACGGGCGCGGTCCCGTCGCTCGTTTCAGCGACGGGACCGCACCACGTCAGACGTTCGACCTAGCCCAGCGCCGCAACGAGGTCGGCCTGGAAGCCGGCGAGGTCAGACCCACCGGTGGTGAACTTGCTCGTCGCGTCACCGATCGCGTTGAGCGCTGCGACCGGGGTCGCCGCACCGTGCGCGAGGGAGGACACGATCTGGTCCTTGCCGAAGGACGCGATCGCCGTCTGCTGGTACTCGGAGAACACCGACGGGTCCGCGTCCTTGCGGGCCGGGATCGAACCCTTGGCCTTGTTGAACGCGACCTGGCCGTCGAGCGAGCCGACCGTCTCCAGCCACGCCTTCGCGCCGGCGGGGTGCGGGGCACCCACGGGGAGCGTGAAGGAGTCGGCGAGGAAGTCGAAGACGCCGTCCGTCCCGGGGACCGGGAAGTAGGTGAAGTCGGTACCAGCGACCTTGCCGGCCTCTTCGAACGCGGCCACGGCCCAGTCGCCCATCACGTTGAAGGCGGCCTGGCCGTCCATGACCTGCTGGGTGGCGTCGGGCCAGTCCAGACCGTCACGGTCGGTGTTGGTGTAGGAGATCGCCTTCTCGAACGCGGCGAGCGCGTCCGTGACGTCCGAGCCGGCCACGTCGGTCGTGCCGTCCCACAGACCCGAGTACGCGTCGACGCCGAGCTCGGCGAGGAGCACCGTCTCGAGCAGGTGGACCTGGGTCCACGTCGTCGCGACGGACAGCGGGGTGCGGCCCGAGGCCTGGATCGTGTCGAACGCGGCGAACCACTCGTCGAGCGAGGCGTAGGTCGCCTCGGGGTCGAGGCCCGCCTCGGTGAGGACGGCGGGGTTGGCCCACACCACGTTGGCGCGGTGGATGTTCGACGGGATCGAGTAGATCTTGCCGTCGACCGTGAGGCGGTCCACGAGGTCGGCCGGGAACGCGTCGCGGAGCCCGAACTCGTCGTACAGGTTGGCGACGTCCTCGACCTGGCCGGCGTTGATGTAGTCGGTCAGCTCAGCACCGGCGTGCGCCTGGAAGGTGTCCGGCGGGTCGTTCGCCTGCAGCCGGGACTGCAGCAGGTCCTTCGCAGCGGAGCCCGCGCCACCGGCGACGGCTCCGTTGATGAACTCCACGTTCGGGTGCTGGGTGTCGAACACCGAGACCATGGCGTCCAGGCCGAGCTTCTCGGAACCCGAGGCCCACCAGGTGAAGACCTCGACCTCGGTCTCCTCGCCGGTCTCGCCGGCGGGGGGAGTCGTGGTCGGGTCGGTCGTGCCGCCGCCGTTGCTGCAAGCAGCCAGAACGAGGCTCGCGGCCACAAGGCCTGCTGCCAGCACGGGGCGTGTGCGTCGAATGCGCATCTGTTTCTCTCCTACGTCGTCATTGCCGTGGATAACGGTGAGACCTTGCGCCCCGCGGTGCGGGGTGCGGTGCCGGTCACGTCGCCGCGGCCGGGGTGGTTCACGGCCCATACAAGAGCACGGGCGGCCTTGACGTCAAGAAGTAAACCCAAGAGTAGCCAAACCGTGATCTTTGCTTGATTAGATAAACGCAGGTCACGGGCGTGCCCACGCTCCCACGGGCCGCAGATCAGGAGATCGGGCCCGTGGCGAGTGAACGCTTCGCTATGCTTCGCGCGTGGGAACGGACCGGGTAACCCCGGGTTCGCAGGCTTCACTGCGTGAAGCCAACCGGGCTCGGATCGTGAACGCCGTCCAGCAGCGTGGCTCTCTCACGCAGGTCGAGCTGGCCGGTGTCACAGGGCTGTCCCCAGCCACCGTCTCCAACATCGTCAAGGAGCTCGTCGCGGGCGGCGTCCTGAACACCTCGCCCACCTCGCGCAGCGGCCGTCGCGCCCAGCAGGTGACCTTGGCGCGCAACCTCGGACTGATCGCCGGGATGCACTTCGGCTCGCGCTCGCTGCGTGTGGCACTCTCCGACGTCACCCACCGCATCGTGGCCGAGCAGCGCATGCCGCTGCCCCACGACCACCGGGCCGACGTGGGCCTGGACCGCGCGAGCCTCTTGCTCGCCGAGATGGTGGAGTCCGTCGACGCACGCAGCGACGAGGTGCTCGCCGTCGGCGTCGGCGTCCCGATCCCCGTCGACCAGGAGACGGGGCAGGTCTCCTCTCACGGCATGCTGCGCGGCTGGGACGGCGTCTCCGTCACCGAGCTGTTGAGCGGACGGCTCGGCGTTCCCGTCTACGTCGACAACGAGGCCAACCTCGGTGCGCTCGCGGAGACGCGGCTCGGGGCGGCCCGGGGGCGCCAGCACGTGCTCTACGTCCGGGTCTCGCACGGTGTCGGGGGCGGGCTCGTGCTGGGCGGTCAGGTGTTCCGCGGGCGGGTCGGTGCGGCGGGCGAGATCGGCCACGTCTCCGTCGTCGAGCACGGCTCGGTGTGCCGGTGCGGCAACCGAGGCTGCCTCGAGACCGTCATCGGCGCGACGGCGCTCGTCGAGACGTTGCGTCACTCGCACGGTCCCCTCACGCTGCGCGACGTCATCACGAGGGCCAAGGCGGGGGACCCGGGCTGTCGCCGCGTGATCTCCGACGCCGGCCGCTATCTCGGCATGGCGGTCGCGACGGTGTGCAACATCATCGATCCCGAGCTCGTCGTCGTCGGTGGTCAGCTCGCCGAGGCGGGCGAGCTGCTGCTCGAGCCCATGCGCGTCGCGATCGAGGCGAGAGCCATCTCGAGCGTCGCCGGCCCCGTGGGCGTCGTCGAGGGGGAGCTCGGGGCGAGCGCCGAGGTGCGGGGTGCGCTCGCCGTGGCCCTCGACCAGGTCTCCATCGCGGGAGCCACG
Source organism: uncultured Cellulomonadaceae bacterium (assembly GCA_964510785.1). GTDB lineage: Bacteria > Actinomycetota > Actinomycetes > Actinomycetales > Cellulomonadaceae > JAAYZM01. The sequence goes on from CAZECM010000112.1 coordinate 3,263, forward strand.
CAGGTGACGGCATGAGGCGCGCGTCGTGGGCCGTGCCGTGGGCCCTCGTCATCGTGGTGTGCGTCGCGCTCACCTCGTGCGTGGCACCGCCCAGCAGCTCTTCGCCGTCGGACCAGGTCATCGGGCTGCTGCTCCCCGAGTCGAAGGCGACACGCTACGAAGCGGTCGACCGTCCGGCCTTCGAGCGGGTCGTCGCGGCGCGCTGCCCCCAGTGCACGGTGCTCGCCGCGAACGCGGACCAGGACGCGGCGCGCCAGCAGCAGCAGGCCGAGTCCATGCTGACCCGGGGCGCGGGCGTGCTCGTGCTCGACGCCGTCGACGCCGTGGCCGCGGTCAGCATCGTGACCCAGGCCCACGAGCGGGGCGTGCCCGTCATCGCCTACGACCGGTTCATCGCCGACGCCAACCTCGACTTCTACGTCTCGTTCGACTCGCGGCGGGTCGGGAAGCTGCAGGGCGAGGCGCTCGTGCGGGCCCTCAATGCGCTGCGGCAAGGCCCGTCGGCACCGCCGCAGGGTGTGCTCCTCGTCCATGGATCACCCACGGACCCCAACTCCGCGGCGCTGCGCGCGGGGGTGCACAGCGCGCTCGAGGGCACCGACATCAAGGTGCTCGCGGAGTACGACACCCCCGACTCGAGCCCGGACAAGGCCCAGGAGTGGGTCACGGGCCAGCTCGCACAGTTCGCCGGGCAGGTCGACGGCGTCAACGCGGCGAACGACGGCATGGCCGGAGGTGTCATCTCTGCGCTGCGTTCCGCGGGCTACGACCCGGTGCCTCCCGTGACGGGCCAGGAGGCCGAGCTCGCCGCGCTGCAGCGCATCGTGACCGGCGACCAGACCATGACCGTCTACAAGGCGCTCGACCAGCAGGCCCGCACGGCGGCCGAGCTCGCCGTGCGCGTGCTGCGCGGGGAGAGTCCCGTGACGACGGCGGTGGTCGACGGCGTTCCCGCGCTGCTGCTGACACCCGTGGCCGTGAACATCAACAACCTGAAGCGCGTCATCGTCGACGGCGATGTCCATACCGTGGAGGAAATCTGCGTGCAGCCCTATACCAACGCCTGCATCGCGGCAGGCTTGCTCCCCGGAGGCGCACCATGAGCCCACCCGTCCTGTCCCTGCGTGGCGTGGTCAAGGGCTACGGTGCGGCGCGCGCGCTCGACGGTGTCGACCTCGACCTGCACCGGCACGAGGTGCTCGCCGTCATCGGCGACAGCGGTGCCGGCAAGTCGACGCTCGTCGGAGTGATGTCCGGCAACCAACGGCCCGACGCCGGTGAGGTGATCGTCGACGGCAAGCCCGTGACGCTCGCGAGCCCCGCCGTCGCCCGGGCCCACGGCATCGCGAGCGTCTTCCAGGACCTGGCCCTCGCGCCGAACCTCGACGTCGTGGAGAACCTGTTCCTCGGGGCGGAGCTCACGCGCGGGCGCCTGCTCGACGAGGTGGCCATGGAGAAGCAGGCGTGGGAGCTGCTCGGCCAGCTCGCGGTGCGCGTGCCCTCCGTGCGCGTCCCGGTCGGGGCGCTGTCCGGGGCGCAACGTCAAGGTGTCGCGATCGCGCGCTCCCTGCTCGGCGAGCCCAAGGTCATCGTGCTCGACGAGCCGACCTCGTCGCTCGGCATCCGCCAGACTGCGGAGTTCCTCACGCTCGTCGAGCGGCTCCGGGGCCGGGGGCACGGCGTCGTGGTGACGAGCCACTCGCTCGTGGACGTGCACGCCGTCGCGGACCGGATCGTGGTGATGCGTCTCGGACGGGTCAACGGGGAGTTCGACGCCGCGCTGGCCACGCAGGAGGAGCTGCTCGCCGCCGTCACGGGGGTCGACGCCCCGGGGTCTGACGGCGGCCGACGAGGAGGTGCCCGATGAGCGCCTACCTCGCCCTGTACTGGCAGCGGCTGCGCGCAGGTGAGCTCGGTGTGCTCCCGGTCGGCGTGCTCCTCGCCGTCGTCTGGCTCGTGTTCCAGGCGCTCAACCCCGCGTTCCTCTCGAGCGACAACCTCGTCAACCTCACGCAGCAGTCCGCGGTGCTCGGGGTCATCGCCCTCGGCGTGGTCGTGACCCTGCACGTGGGGCAGCTCGACCTGTCCGTCGGTGCCGTGAGCGGGCTCGCCGCGGCGGTCACGGCCGTGACGTCCGTGCAGTGGGGCTGGTCGCAGTGGCTCGCCGTCCTCGCGGCGCTCGCCGTCGGCGTCGTCGTCGGACTCGTGTACGGCGCCGTCCACACCCGCCTCGGGGTACCCGGGTTCGTCTTCACCCTCGCGGGCCTCCTGCTCGTGACCGGGCTGCAGCTCCGGGTGCTCGGCCCCACGGGATCGGTGAATGTACCTTTTGAGACCTGGCTCGTGTACTTGAGCCAGCGGGCGTTCCTTGCCCCCGCCGTCTCGTGGCTCCTCGTTGCCGTGATCGTGGCCGGCTACGCGGCGGCGCTGCTCGTCGGGCGGGCGCGGCGGCATCGGGTCGATCTGCCGATCGACTCCCTCGGTGCGCTCGCGGTGCGGCTCGTGGCGCTCGCCGCGCTGCTGATCGCCGTGGTGGCCTACCTCGGCACCAACCGGGGGGTCGGGGTCGCGTTCGCCTCGTTCGTCGCCCTCGTCGCGATCACCGACTTCGCGCTCCGCCGCACGAGGTGGGGGCGTTCCGTGCGGGCCGTGGGTGGGGACGCCGACGCCGCGCGCAAGGCCGGTGTGCCCGTGCGGCGCGTGTTCGTGTCGGCCTTCGTCTTCTCGTCCACGATGGCGGCGCTCGGTGGGGTGCTCGCGACCGGTCGGCTCGCCGCGGCCAACCAAGGCACCGGGGCGGTCGACCTCGCGCTCACGGCGATCGCGGCCGCGGTCATCGGCGGCACGAGCCTGTTCGGCGGCCGGGGCTCGGCGTGGTCCGCACTGCTGGGTGTGCTCATCGTGCAGTCGATCTCGACGGGTGTGCTGCTGATCGGCGGGGACTTCTCGATGCGGCTCATCGTGACGGGGCTCGTGTTCGCCGTCGCGATCTCGCTCGACGCGGTGGCGAGGCGCGCCAGGCAGTCCTAGGCAGACTGCAGCCGTTCAGCGGCACGCCTCGAGGTTGTCGACCATCGTCTGGAGGTTGGCGATCGTGCGGTCGTACTCGCCGTCGGTGAGCCCTCGCACGGTGAGGTCGCGCGTGACCTGGACCTCGCCGGCCAGGATGTCGAGCAGTGCCCGCCCTCGGTCGGTGAGCCCGTACCGGCCGGTGGTCGCCGTGACCAGTCCCTTGCTCTCGAGCGGCTCGAGGTGCCGCACGACCGTCTCGCCCTGGGTCCGGTCGAGGAACGGGGCGACCGCTGCGTCCAAGGCGTCCACGGCGGCGGGTCGTTCGGCGAGCGTGCGGAGCAGCTGCCACTGGCGGCGAGTGATGCCGCGTGTGCCGAGCGTGCGCTCGAACCGCTCGTTGATCAGGCTGTCCAGGGTGCGCAGGAGGAAGCCGATGGGCGGCCGAGGGGGCTGGGTCCGAGGATCACTAGTTGTCGTCATACAACCATGCTTCGCCCGTCGACCTACAGTTGTCAACTGACAACTGCTGTAGCGTGGTGATCGTGTCGGAACCCGAGCCGGAGGACCTGGTCGAGCGGGCGCTCGTCCGCATCCGCCGTGATCAGCAGGAGCGACGCCTGCACCGGGCGAGGGTGCAGGGCGACCCGGCCGCGGACTCCTCGACCGACGCGGCACGCTTCCGATACCTCGACGCGCTCGACGCGCTCGACGGGGCGGAGACGGGCAGGGCGATCTCCGAGGTCGCTCGGGCGATCGGCGTCGACCGGCCACGTGCCAGCCGCCTGACTTCCGAGCTGCTGGACGGCGGGCTCGTCGAACGCCGACCGGCCCCTGACGACTCCCGGTACGTCCTGGTGCGCCTGACCGCGCGGGGGAGGGCGGTCGTCGACGAGGCCCGCCTTGCCCGTCGCACTACGGTGGGCGAGGCGCTCGCCGGGTTCACGGCGGACGAGTCCCGCGCCTTCGCCGAGCTCCTGGGGCGATTCGTCGCCGCGTGGCCACGGGAGGACCCCGAGGGGCCGAGGGGGTAAGCGACCCGCGCCGGGCAGAGCTGTCCGCTATGCGAGTTCTGCCGGGCTGACGTGCGCGTTCGCTCCCGCGCGCCCGCTAGCGGTTGCTGAAACTTGCTGTAAGCGCTTACATTCTCACTGATCGGACAGTTCGGACATCCGACAGGCGACAAGGAAGTCACCATGAGCGCGCACGCCCACCGTCCCGCAGTCTCCGCCCTGGCCGCGATCGCACTCGCCGCCGCCAGCCTCGTCGCGATCGCTGCGCCGCCGGCCTCCGGCGCGGACCGCACGGTCGCGCTCGTGGGCGACCTGCAGAGCGAGCTCGGCTGCCCGGGCGACTGGCAGCCCGAGTGCGCCGAGACGGAGCTCGCCCCCACCGCGACACCAGGCGTGTACGCGGCGGACTTCACGATCCCCGCGGGCTCGTGGGAGTACAAGGTCGCGATCGACGACTCGTGGGACGAGTCGTACGGCCACGAGGGCGAGAACGTCCCGCTCACCCTCGCCGGCCCGGCGCCCGTGCGCGTCACGTACGACGACGCCACCCACCGCATCGCACTGGCCCCGCTCGCGCTCGCGGGGGCCTACTCGACCGAGGACGACGCCCTCGTGGCGGATCCCGTGCGCCAGGCGGGCGACGGCGAGCAGTTCTACTTCGTCATGACGGACCGCTTCGCCAACGGCGACCCGAGCAACGACACGGGCCAGATCGCTGGCGACCGCCTCGACCACGGCTTCGACCCGACGGACAAGGGCTTCTACCACGGTGGTGACCTCACGGGCCTGCACGAGAACCTCGACTACATCGAGGGACTGGGCACGACGGCGATCTGGCTCACCCCGAGCTTCCTCAACCGCCCCGTCCAGGGCACGGGTGCGAACGCGAGCGCCGGGTACCACGGCTACTGGATCACGGACTTCACGCAGATCGACCCGCACCTGGGCACGAACGCCGAGCTCGAGGCGCTCATCGACGAGGCGCACGACCGCGGGATCAAGGTCTACTTCGACATCATCACGAACCACACGGCCGACGTCGTCGACTACGAGGAGAAGCAGTACTCGTACGTCGACCAGGCCACGTCGCCGTACCGTGCCGGCGTAGGTGGCCGGGTCGAACACGGTCCCGTCCGCGTCACGGTAC
>CAZECM010000112.1:8441-8748 GCA_964510785.1 uncultured Cellulomonadaceae bacterium
CATCATCACCAACCACACCGCGGACGTCATCGACTACGCCGAGGGCACCTACGGCTACGTCGACCAGGCGACGAGTCCCTACCGCGACGCGGACGGCAACGCCTTCGACCCGGGCGACTTCGCGGGCACGGGCGACTTCCCCGAGCTCGACGCCGCGACGTCCTTCCCGTACACGCCCGTGATCGCCCCGGCGGACACCGACGTCAAGGTCCCCGCGTGGCTCAACGACCCCACGCTCTACCACAACCGCGGCAACTCGACCTGGTCGGGCGAGTCGGTGACGTTCGGTGACTTCGACGGCCTCGAC
>CAZECM010000113.1:0-8602 GCA_964510785.1 uncultured Cellulomonadaceae bacterium
AGCGTGCCGCCCTCCTGGCCAAGCGTCGCAAGCGCATCAGCCTCGAGGACTTCACCCAGGCACTCCAGCTGGGCAAGGTCGAGACGCTCAACCTCGTCCTCAAGGGCGACGTCTCCGGTGCCGTCGAGGCGCTCGAGGACGCGCTCCTCAAGATCGACGTCGGCGAGGAGGTCGCCCTGCGCGTCATCCACCGTGGCGTCGGTGCGATCACGCAGAACGACGTCAACCTCGCGACGGTGGACTCCGCGATCATCATCGGGTTCAACGTCAAGTACGCCGAGCGCGTCGAGGACCTCGCCGAGCGCGAGGGCGTGGACGTGCGCTTCTACTCGGTCATCTACCAGGCGATCGACGACGTCGAGGCTGCGCTCAAGGGCATGCTCAAGCCCGAGTACGAAGAGGTGCAGCTCGGTGCCGCCGAGATCCGCGAGGTGTTCCGTTCCTCGAAGTTCGGCAACATCGCCGGTTCGATCGTGCGCAGCGGGGAGATTCGTCGCAACGCCAAGGCGCGCGTGCTGCGCGGCGGCAACGTCGTGGGGGACAACCTCACTGTCGAGTCGCTGCGTCGGTTCAAGGACGACGCGACCGAGGTGCGCGAGGGCTTCGAGTGCGGTATCGGGCTCGGTTCCTTCAACGACCTCGAGACCGGGGACACCATCGAGACGTTCGAGCTTCGCGAGAAGCCCCGTACCTGATCGGAGCAAGCGATGAGCGAGCACAAGATCCGAGGTCGCAAGATCGCCGACCGGATCCGGGTGATCGTCGCGGAGCTGCTCGAGCGGCGGGTCAAGGACCCGCGGCTCGGCTTCGTGACCGTCACCGAGGTCCGCGTCACGGGTGACCTCCAGCACGCCTCGGTGTTCTACACCGTGCTGGGCAGCGACGAGGACCGGGACGCGACGGCGGCAGCGCTCGAGAGCGCCAAGGGGCTCATCCGGTCGGAGGTCGGGCGCCAGCTCGGCCTCCGGCTGACGCCCTCGGTCGAGTTCTTCCTCGACGCGCTGCCCGGCACGGCCAAGCACCTCGAAGAGGCGCTGCGGGCCGCGGCGGAGCGTGACGCGGAGCTCGCCGAGCTCGCCGCCGGGGCCACCCCCGCCGGCGACGCCGACCCGTACCGCAAGCCGGCCCGGGACGACGACGAGTCCGAGTGAGCGACGAACCGGGCGGCCGGGGGCGAACCCCCGCGCCGGACGGCGTCGTCGTCGTCGACAAGCCCTCGGGCTGGACGAGCCACGACGTGGTCGCCCGGATGCGTCGCCTCGCCGCGACGCGCCGGGTGGGCCACGCCGGGACGCTCGACCCCATGGCCACGGGCGTGCTCGTGCTCGGCGTGGGCCGCGCGACGAAGCTGCTCACCTTCGTCGTGGGCGCGGACAAGGAGGACCTCGCCACGGTGCGGCTCGGCAACGCGACGACGACGGACGACGCCGAGGGCGAGGTCCTCTCCGCCGACGGCGCGTCCGAGGTGGACCCCGTCGCGCTCGACGCGGCGGTGCGCGCACTGACCGGCCCCATCGAGCAGGTGCCGAGCGCCGTGAGCGCGATCAAGGTGGACGGCAAGCGGGCCTACGCGCGCGTGCGGGCGGGGGAGCAGGTCGAGCTCGCCGCGCGACCCGTGACGGTCTCGCGCTTCGACGTGCTCGAGGTGCGGCCCGCACGCGCCGACGACGGCACGGCGGTGACCGACGTCGACGTCCTCGTCGAGTGCTCCTCGGGCACCTACGTGCGCGCGCTCGCCCGCGACCTCGGTGCGGCGCTCGGCGTGGGGGGCCACCTCACGGCGCTGCGGCGCACGCGCGTGGGCGGCTACGGCCTCGACGTGGCCCGCACGCTCGAGGAGCTCGAGCCCGGGGTCGAGGTGCTGCCGCTCGCCGTGGCGGCGCGTGCGATCCTCCCCGCGCGCGAGCTGAGCGGCGACGAGGCTCGAGAGCTGTCGTTCGGCCGGTCGCTCGCCACAGACCCCGCGCTGCGCGGCACGCGCGAGGTGCCCGTCGCGGCCTTCGCGCCCGACGGGACGCTCGTCGCGCTCCTCGCGGACATCGACGGACGGGCGCGTCCGGTCCTCGTGCTCGTCGCGGGGTAGGGCCAGCCGAGCTCTCCCGCTACCCACGTACCCGCGCGCCGTCGCTCCGGGATCGCGTCGGCGTGCGGGAGACACACACTCTCCGTGCAGTGACGAGTTTGCTGTTGCATGTTTGATTCTTGCGTGATTCTGCTGAGTTCGTTACTGTCGCCATGCCAGATGTCAGCAAGGCTGAACGCTCGACGGAGAGTGACCTGATGACCAGCGAAGCAGGCAAGCACCGCACGAGGAACCGGCTCCTGGCCGTGGTCCTGGCCGTAGCCGTCGTCGTCGCGGGAGGGACTCTCGTGGCCGCCCAGCTGAGTCGGACCACGGGTGACACCCCCACACGGGCGGGCAGCCCTCTGCGGCTGAGCTCCGGCCGCGGCGCACAGGTCCCCTTCGTCGAGATCGAGGCGGAGAACGCCCACCACACGGGGACCCTGATCGGTCCGGGCCGCACGCCGGGCACCCTCGCCGCTGAGGCCTCGGGCCGGAAGGCCGTGCGCATCGCGGGTACGGAGTACATCGAGTTCCGGCTCACGGAGCCGGCCAGCTCCATCGTCGTCCGCGCGAGCGTCCCCGACGGCCAGGAGGGGGTGCTCCGCGTGACGGCGGACGGTATCGAGCCCGTCGAGCTGGAGGCCACGTCACGGTTCAGCTGGTTCTACGGGCAGTTCCCGTTCACCAACAGCGCTGCCGACGGCAACCCGCACCACTTCTACTCCGAGACCAGGGCGCTGCTGGGCGCGGAGCTGGACGCGGGCACCGTGGTGCGCGTCGAGCCGGGTCCGGGAGCCGACCACTACACCGTCGACCTCGCCGACTTCGAGCTCGTCGCCCCCGCCGCCGAGCAGCCCGACGGCTCCGTCTCCGTCCTCGACTTCGGTGCCGACCCCACCGGCACGGTCGAGGCGGCGGACGCTATCGACCAGGCCGTCGAGGCCGCCCGTGCCGGATCCGGGGTGGTCTGGATCCCGGAGGGGACCTTCCTGGTCTCCCGGCACATCGTCGTCGACCAGGTGACCGTCCGCGGCGCGGGCCCGTGGTACTCGGTGCTCACCGGCGACGGCGTGGGTGTCTACGGGAAGTACGTGAACGACGACGGGCCCAGCCGGAACGTCGAGCTGCACGACTTCGCGATCATCGGCGAGGTCGGTGCGCGCGTGGACAGCGAGCAGGTCAACGCCGTCGGCGGGGCTCTGCAGGACTCGCTCGTCTCGAACGTGTGGCTGCAGCACACCAAGGTCGGGATCTGGGTGGACGGGCCGTTCGACAACCTGCGCATCGTCGACACCCGAATCCTCGACCAGACGGCCGACGGCGTGAACTTCCACCGCGGGGTGACGAACAGCAGCGTCGAGAACACCTTCGTGCGCAACACGGGTGACGACGGCCTCGCGATGTGGGCGGATACCGACCAGAACGTCGGCAACTCGTTCGTGAACAACACCGTGGTGGCCCCGAACCTCGCCAACGGCATCGCCATCTACGGAGGCGAGAACATCACCGTGTCGGGCAACCTCGTCGCGGACACCCTCGCCGAGGGTGGTGGTATCCACGTCGGCAACCGCTTCGGTGCCGTACCGGCCGCGGGGACCTTCGTGATCAGCGACAACACCGTCCTGCGAGGCGGAGTGCTGGACCAGAACTGGGAGTTCGGGGTCGGGGCGATCTGGTTCGACGCCAGGGAGGCACCGCTCACGGCTGAGATCAGGGTGACCGGGCTGAACCTCTACGACAGCAGCTACGGGGCGGTCCACCTCATCCACAGCTCGATCACGGACATCCGTCTCGAGGACGTCTCGATCATCGGGGCGGGGACGTTCGCGCTCCAGGTCCAGACCGGGGGGAATGCCTCGTTCCGCAACGTGGTCGCCAGTCATCTCGGCGGTCCGGCGGGGATCTTCAGCTGCGCGACCGAGCAGGAGCTCACGCTCGAGGACCTCGGCGGCAACGAGGGCTGGGAGAGCAGCTACTGCGACTCTCCTGCCGCGACCGCCGTGCGGCTGTGGGACTCGACCACGGGTGCTGAGGTGGTGGAGCCCGCCGGTGAGATCGACGAGGGGACTCCTGACCTGAGCCATGCGCCGCGGGTGGACGAGACGATCGTCTCGACCACCGGACCACAGCTCCTCGCGGCAGCGGAAGCAAGCAGCGCGGTGCCCGGCTTCGCTCCGGAGGGAGCGAACGACGCCAAGCCCACGACCTACTGGGAGGGCCAGGGCGAGCTTCCGCACTGGATCGAGTTCACGCTCGACGAGGAACAGGTCGCCGGGGAGCTGCTCCTCGCGCTGCCCCCCTCGTCCGCGTGGGAGAGCAGGGTGCAACAGATCGACGTCCTGGTCGCAGGCCCCGAGGGGGAGCTCACGACGGTCGTCGAGGGGGAGGACGTCGTCTTCGACCCCGACCATGACAACACTGCGGTGGTCTCGCTCGGTGGTGAACGGTCGATCAGCGTGCTGCGGATCGTCTTCCACACCAACACCGCATGGCCGGCCGGGCAGCTCGCCGAGGTGGGCCTGCGCTGATCGGCCGTGTCTAGACGCGCATCGTCAGCAGGTACGTCAGGTAGACCCCGTAGAGGGCCATGAAACCGACGCCCTCGGCGCGCGAGACGCGGCGTCCCGAGTAGAAGACGGGCACGCACAGCAGCGCGACGGCCACCATGACGGGCAGGTCGATCCGCATGAGGTCCTGCTCGACGGCGATGCCGCCGGCGGGGACCGCGGCCGTGATGCCGAGGATGAGCAGCAGGTTGAAGACGCTGCTGCCGAGCAGGTTGCCGACGGCGATGTCGCGCTCGCCCCGCACGGTCGAGACGATCGTCGTCACGAGCTCGGGCGCCGAGGTGCCGATCGCGACGATCGTCAGCCCGATGACGGCCTCGGAGATGCCCTGGGCGCGCGCGAAGCCTGAGGCGCCGTCGACGAGCAGGTCCGCACCCACGACCACGATCGCGATGCCCGCGAGGAGCAGCACCCCGTGCCACGCGAACCGCGTGGGGGTCTCGGGCGCCTCGGGCTGCAGGCCGTACTCGCGGTCGTACTCCTGCTTGACGAAGGGGCGCTCTCGCCGCGCGATGCGCACGATGACGAGGGTGTAGAGGACGGCGAGGGCGACGAGGAGGATGCCGTCGCCCCGCGAGATCACGCCGCCCCAGGCGAGGACCGTCACGAGCACGGCCGCGCCGACCATGACGGGCAGGTCGAGCCGGAGGGTCTGGCTGTGCATCTCGAGCGGACGCAGCGCGGCGCTCAGCCCGAGGATGAGCAGCAGGTTGACGACGTTGGTCCCCGCGATGTTCCCGATCGCGAGGGAGCCGTTGCCCTGGACGGCCGCCTCGATGCCGACGGCGAGCTCCGGGGTCGAGGTGCCGATCGACACGACGGTCACGCCGATGATGATCGGTGCGACGCCGAGCCCGGCGGCGACCCGGCTACCGCCCCGCACGATGAGCTCGGCCCCACCCACGAGGGCCACGAGTCCGAGCAGGATGAGGAGGGCATCGGGCACGGGCCGAGCCTACGACACGAGGTGTCCGCGGTCCCGGGACAGGGGGATCGATGTGGCTGACGATCCGCCGCGTTGCGCCGAACGGACTAATTTTCGCCACCTTCGGGTGTGACCTTCGTCACATTGACGGAGGTACGTCCGGCGATGGGCGCTACATCCCTTTTCGTCCACAGGTTGCGGTTCGCGACGTGCCGATAGCACCCATAACGTCCCGGCGGTAGCGCGACGACTCCCGCCGGGACGGAGTCGGGACGGCGCCCAGGAGGAGTCAGAAGATGGTCACAGGTCGACGACGGGTCGTACTCACCGCGCTCGTGACGGCAGCCCTTGCCCTCGGAACCGGGTCGGTGGCGGCGACCGCGAAGGACGTGGACCTCACGACTTCCTCGCGCGCCTCCGTCGCGAAGGCCTACAACAAGGTCCTGGCACCCGCGCTCAAGGTGAAGACCGGTTGGACCGGCTCGACCGCGAAGTGCCGGGTCGGCAAGGAGTCGGCTGCCTCCCGCAAGGCCACCCGCAAGGCAGTGAACTTCGTGCGCGCCCTGAACCAGCTCGACGAGGTGAAGCTCGACACCAAGCTCAACAAGAAGGCGCTGCGCACCGCGCTCCTGATGCACGCGAACGGTGCCCTGTCGCACTCGCCGTCCAAGGCGGCGTTCAGCAAGTGCTGGTCCACGACGGGGGGAGTCTCGGCGAGCCGCTCGAACCTCTACCTGTCGTGGGGGCACCAGGGTGACCGTGCGCCGTCGACGGGTGCGCGGGCGATCGTGGGCTACATGGCGGACACGGGTGCCGGGAACCTCGCCGTCGGGCACCGTCGTTGGATCCTGAACCCGACCACACGCGTCATGGCCACGGGGTCGACGAGCACGGCCAACGCCCTGACCGTCTTCGGGACGAGGACGAGCTCGAAGGCGGCCCAGCCGACGTACCTCGAGTGGCCGGCCAAGGGCTGGTTCCCCACGCAGCTCGAGCCCCTCGGCCGGTGGTCGTTGTCGGCCTCGGGCCGGTCGGTCTCGCTCGCGAAGGCCAAGGTGAAGGTCGAGCAGGTCAGCACCAAGGGCAAGGTGCTCAAGAAGCTCAAGGTGACGCGTCACGCGGTGCGCGACGGCTACGGCCCCCACACGCTCGTCTTCACGGTCAAGGGCGTCAAGACGCCGAAGGCGAAGAAGACCCTGCGCTACAAGGTGACGGTCACGGGCATCAAGGGTGCGAAGAAGTCGAAGTACACCTACACCGTCAAGCTCTTCGACCCGACCAAGTTCTAGCGCTCCCGGCGGTTGTGGCACGCTTGTCCGCGTGCTGCGCTGGACGGACCGTCACGAGATCCCCGCGGGCTACGGTCCCACCGTCGTCACGCTGGGCAACTTCGACGGCGTCCACCGCGGCCACGTCGAGGTGCTCGGGCGCATGGTCGGCCGGGCCCGGGTCATGGGTGGACGCGCCGTCGCCGTCACGTTCAGCCCGCACCCCGCCGTCGTGCACCGCCCCGAGCGGCCACCCCTCCTCGTGACGGGCGACGTCGACCGGCTCGAGATGCTCGCCCGGACCGGCCTCGACGCGACGCTCGTCGTGCCCTACGACCTCGAGTTCGCGCGTCAGACCCCCCGCCAGTTCGTGCTCGACTACCTCGTGCGGCCGCTCAACGCGAGCGTCGTCGTCGTCGGGCGCGACGTCCGCTTCGGCCTCGACAACTCCGGGGACCTCGCGACGATGGTCGCGCTCGGGGGAGAGTTCGGCTTCGAGGTCGAGGTGGTCGAGGACCACGCGCACGACGACGACGGCGCCCGGCGCTGGTCGAGCTCGTGGGTGCGCGAGCTGCTCGCCGCGGGAGACGTCCGTGGCGCCGCCCGCGTCCTGGGGCGGCCGCACCGGATGCGCGGCACGGTGGTGCGCGGCGACCAGCGCGGCCGCGAGCTGGGGTTCCCCACCGCGAACCTCGGCCCGGACGCGACGGGCATGGTGCCCGCCGACGGCGTGTACGCCGGGTGGCTGCGCGTGCTCGACGCCCCCGGAGGGGACTCGCAGGCGGCGACCCCGCTGCCGGCAGCCGTGTCCGTGGGGACCAACCCGACGTTCGACGGGGCCGAGCGCCGCGTCGAGGCCTACGTGCTGGACCGCACGGACCTCAAGCTCTACGGGCGCGAGGTCGTCGTCGAGTTCGTCGGCCGGCTCCGGGACACGCTCCGCTTCGACTCCGTCGAGGACCTCGTCGCGCGCATGCACGTCGACGTCGCGGCGGTTGCGGGCGAGCTGACCGAACCCTGATATCCTTCTAGGGCCGTCAGATCGGCCGCGGATCCCAGAGCCCGGGTGGATATGCCCCGGCGCGCCGCGCAACGAGACACAACAAGGAGAACCGTGCCGCTCGATGCTGCTACGAAGAAGTCCATCATGACCGAGTACGCCACGCACGAGGGCGACACCGGCTCCCCCGAGGTCCAGATCGCGATGCTGACGCAGCGCATCAAGGACCTCACCGAGCACCTCAAGACCCACAAGCACGACCACCACTCCCGCCGAGGGCTGCTGCTCCTGGTCGGCCAGCGTCGCCGTCTCCTCGGCTACCTGCAGAAGGTGGACATCAACCGCTACCGCAGCCTCATCGAGAGGCTCGGCCTGCGTCGCTGACCTGATGACCGGCTCGGAACCCGCCAGGGTTCCGGGCTGGTTGTGCGATTGGCACCAACCACACCGCGCCGGACCCCAGCGTTCGGTCCTCGGTAGTGGCCCTCGGACCGCAGAGGTCCGCCGGCCTCGATCGAAGACCGCCGCACCTGGACCCGGCGCCCTCACGAAAGAAGGAGGGCACCCATGGAGGGTCCCGAGATCCAGTACGCCGAGGCCACGATCGACAACGGTCGCTTCGGCACCCGCACCATCCGCTTCGAGACGGGCCGCCTCGCCAAGCAGGCCGCCGGCTCCGTGCTCGCCACGATCGACGACGACACGACGCTGCTGAGCACGACCACGGCGGGCAAGCACCCCAAGGACCACTTCGACTTCTTCCCCCTGACGGTGGAC
>CAZECM010000114.1:0-8382 GCA_964510785.1 uncultured Cellulomonadaceae bacterium
GGCTCGACGACCGCAAGTGGGCCTACGTCCGCCTCGAGGGTCGCGCCTTCGGCGAGGTGCCCCTGAACCTCGAGTACAAGCTCGAGGTGTGGGACTCGCCCAACTCGGCCGGCATCATCATCGACGCACTGCGCGCCGCGAAGATCGCCAAGGACCGCGGCATCGGTGGCCCGATCCTGTCCGCGTCGACGTACTTCATGAAGTCGCCGCCCGTGCAGATGGAAGACACGAAGGGCCGGGCGCAGCTCGAGGCCTTCATCGCGGGCGACGCGGAGCGCTGAGCCCACAGCTCGCTCTCCAGTCCGAGCCGGAGGGCCGGCACCCACCAGGGTGCCGGCCCTCCGCCGTCTCCCGATCCCCCGTCTCTCCGCCCCCGTCCGCGGCGGCGGGCCGGCTCCGGGAGCGGCGGAGGCTGGCTAGCGCGCGAGTACCCAGGCCGCGACCGCACCGATCCCCGAGCGCGACGCGACGTCACCGCCGAAGTCGATCATGGGAACCAGCGTCGTGAGCACACCGGTCGCGGGGTCGAAACGCGCAACCGCGCCGAGCGACAGCTCCTCCCCGAAGGTGCACCAGTACGAGCTGCCGAGATACAGCGCGTCGGCATGGGAAGCCATCGAGGAGATGTTGCGACGCCCCTCGATCGACCCGAAGGCAGGCACCTCGACCAGCGCGCCATCGAGCCACACCGCGGCGGACGGAGCACAGCCATTGGCAGCGGGATCAGCCTCGAGGGCCGCGTAGTCCCAGTGCATCAGGGCTACACCGTCCTGCACGAGATGCGTTCCGCCGACGACGACGCGCCCTGACGTGAGCCTCGCACCGAGATCCTGGACCCCCCGCGACTCTCCCACCACGGTCAGCCGGTGCTCGGTGAGATCGGTGTAGCGGGGCGTCGCTCCCGGGGTGTCGACGGCGCACTGTGTGAGCAGCGAGACGTCGTCGAGCCATCCCGTGAAGACGCACGACTTCCCGTCGACGCCGAACGGCACCACGCGGGCGTCCTGCGCCTCGAGGTCCACGAGGACGAGCTCGACGTCGTCGTCCTCTCCTTCGATCGCCACGTACGTGCCGGCAGGGTTGAGCACCGCCGTCCGGCCCGCGTCACCCGTGTCGATGTCCCGCCGGGACCCGTCCGGCGCCACGAGGTAGACGACGGAGCCGGCCGCGACGTACCAGACCTCGTCGCCCTCGGGCGAGGAGCCGAGGAAGGACGCCCACCCGAGAGAGAGCTCGTCCGCCGTGAGCTCTCCGGTGAGCACGCCGAGCCACCCCGTGACGGGCCCGCCGGGATAGCCGTCCTCGTACGTACCGTAGGTGACCCGCGCACGCCCCTCACCTGCACGCCAGTGGTGCACCTGGACCCACTCGACGGTCATGTCCGCCAGCCGGAAGTGGTCGCCATCGGGCGAGGTCAAGAGCACGGTCCTCGGAACGTCGTCGCTCCACTCCCGCGCGGCGTCACCCACCTGGTACACCGAGAGCACCCAACCGGGGCTCGCGAGTGACAGCACGTCCGGTGGCGCCTCGAAGTACGGCGGCAGCCCCGGCACCTCGATCGCCTCGGGCGGCGACGTCGTGGTCGTCGGGTCGGGGGACGGGTCCAGCGAGGGCGACGGGCTGCTGCTCGGCAGGTCCGGTGACGGCTGGGTCGGAGCCGGCGTCGGCGTCGCGACCGGCGCTTCCTGCAACCCGTTCCCGAGCCCGAACCACAAGCCGGCGCCGACGGCGGCGATCACGGGAACCGCGACCACGGCCTGGACCGTGTGCCGCACGACGCGCCGGCGCCGCACGACGCGCACCCACTGTGCTAAGACACCCTCACCGGGTGCTACGCCGGAAAGCTCGTTCGCACCGGCGTGGAGTGCGGACTCCAGCAGCTCGTTCAGGTCATCGGCCACGGCGCACCTCCTTCTGGCTGGTCTCGACCGGGATGCGTTCGGTCGCCCCCTCGAGCGGCCCGAGCCGAGCCGCGAGCGCAGCCATCCCGTCGGAGAGGTACCGCTTGACCGCCCCTTCGCTCAGGCCGAGGGTGCGGGCCGTCTCGCGGGTCGACAGGCTCTCGAGGTGCCGCAGCACGACGCACGCCCGCACGCGCGGCGGCAGCGTGGCGAGAGCGGTGCGCAGCTCCGGGGCGAACGCGGGCTCGGGAACATCCATCTCGAGGGGTGCCACGAGCCGCAGCACCTCGGCCTCCTTGGAGCGCCGCCGCACCTGGTCGAGGAATCGCGAAGCGATGGCCCGCCGCACGTAAGCCTCGGCCTGGTCCGTCGAGGCGAACCGGGCCTTGGCGGCGAAGGTCGCGATGAACGCCTCCTGCACGAGGTCCTCCGCGGCGGCCCGGCTTCCGGACAGCAGCACGGCGAATGCGAGCAGCCGCGGGTACCGCGTCGCTGCCACACGCGTCAGCGTGGACTCCCAGGCCACGGCACCTCCCCTTCGACTCGATCTGCCTCCACAACGGACGGGTGGGTCGATCGGTTGGGTGCCATCTTCGCGGACCGCCGCGCCCACCCGCGCCCAAGCCGCCCTGCGCCGTCCGCTGAAGGCCCACGCCAGCACGATGGCCGAAGACTTGGCATCGGAATCTGATACCAAGTCTTCGGCCATCGGACCGAGGGGTCGCGACAGGAGGTCCCGTGGGCGGGCGGTGGCCCGCTAGCCGGCCGCCGCGGCCGCGGAGGTGACCGTGCGGTACCAGTAGTCGATGCCGGCGCCCGGGTCGGCCTCGAGCCACGGCGTCAGGAGCGAGGTGGCTCCCGTCGCGGTATCGATCGACGTGATCTCCCACTGCACGCCGCCGGACTCGCACGACTCCGAGCCCGTCACGAGCACCGTGCCCGCACCGCCGGGCCGCAGCATGAACACGTTCGCCGAGTGCTCCCCGCCGTCGAGCGCGAGCCGCGGCGTCGTGCCGTCCCACAGCGCAACGCCCAGGGAGCAGCCACCGGGGAAGCCGTTGCTGACGACGTAGGCGAGCGTGCCGGCCGCAGCGGTCAGGCCGGTCCACGCCTCGGGCACCGGGTCACCCGCGGCGAAGGTGCGCAGCGGCGTCGTCCCGCCGTCGGCCACCGTCTCGACGCGGTAGAGCCCCGCATGCTGGGCCACGTAGTCGACCCGGTCCATCGCCGCGACGGCCTCGTCGGAGACGGGGTCGTGGCACAGCGTCGCGACCGCGACCGCGTCGAGCCAGCCGACGACGACGCACGTCTGGTCAGGCATCCCGAACGACACCTCGCGCACGGCACCGGAGTCGAGGTCGACGACGGCAAAACCATCCTCGGACCGTACCCCCTCGGTCAGCAGCTGTCTGCCGGCCGGGTCGATCATCGGGACACCCATGGAGTCGAGGCTCGCAACGGTGCGCCGCGACCCGTCGGGGGCGATCGACCACACGGTGACCTCCCCGTCCGGTCCGTCACCGCTGGCCACCGGGTCTTCGACCCACAGCTCCGCGCCCACGGCGGAGTAGCCGATGAAGCTCGCCCACCGCTCGAACTGCACGTCGTCGGCGACGAGGTCGCCCGTGAGCACGTCGAGCACGCCCACCGTGAGCGGGCTCTCCCCGTCCGTCCACCACACCCGGGCCTGCGCCGCACCGGCCTGCCAGTACAGCAGCTGCACGTCGAGGTCGAGCGGCAGCTCGGCGGTCCGGTACATCGCGCCGTCGGGGGCCGCGAGCACGAGCACGTGGCTCAGCGGCTCCGTCTCACCGGCCGCGAGGGCAGCGGACTGCGGCCGGTACGTCATCGCGACCCACCCGTCACCCGTGTGCGACAGCAGGTCGGCGGGCGCCTCGTAGTACGGCGGGAGCCCCGGCTCCGTCACGAGCTCACCGCGCTCGAGCTCCGCCGTCGTCGGCGAAGGCGTCGGCGAGACGACCGAGTCGGTGGGCGTGACCGCCGGGTCGACGTCGGGCGCCCGCAGCGACCCGAGGCCGAAGTACGCGCCGGCCGCGAGACCCCCGACGAGGGGGACGACGGCGAGCGTCTGCAGGGACCGGCGCACCACCCGCCGACGGCGCACCGTGCGCACCATCGTCGCGAAGTCGTCGGCGTCGGGGGTGAGCCCCGCGACGGATCGGGCCCTGGCATCGACCGAGTCGGCCAGCAGCTCTGAGAGCTCACGCACCACGACGCACCTCCTTGGTGGTCTTCTTCTTCGTGGTCACCGTCACGACGGGGTTGTCGTCCACCGTCGTCGTCCCGAGGGCGGCACCGAGCGCCGCGACCCCGTCGGACGTGTACCGCTTGACCGCGCCCTCGCTGAGCCTCAGCAGCGCGGCGGTGTCCCGGATGGACAGGTCCTCGACGTGCCGCAGCACCACGCACGCCCGTTCCCGGGGCGGCAGGGCCGCGAGCGCCGCCTCGACCTCGCCGGGAAGACCACCGGCCGCGACCTCCGCGACGTCGGCCATCACCGCGACGGGCCTGGCCGCGTGCCGCACGAGCGCCGCCCGCTCCCGCCCGCGCTTGCGCACCGAGTCCATGAAGCGCGACACGATCGCGCGCCGCACGTACTGCTCCGCCTCCGCGAGCGAGGCGAACCGCGCCCGGCCCGAGAACGCGGAGATGAGCGCCTCCTGCACGAGGTCCTCTGCCTCGACGCGTGAGCGCACGAGCAGCATCGCGTGGGCCACGAGGCGCGGATATCGCTCCCGCGCGACGCGTTCGAGCATCGGCTCCCACCGGCTCATCGGGCTCCCCCTCTCTGGTGTCCGGGGCCCGATCGGGTCCCTACGAGGAGAACGCCACTCGCCTCGGGAAAAGTTGGGGCTGCTCCATCCTCCCGCGAGTCGCGGGTGGCCGACGGCGGGGAGCGGGTCGGTGCGCAGGTTAGGGTCAGCGGGTGCGCCTCGTCACCGACCTGCGGCTCCTGCTCGAGTCCTCCGGCTTCCGCAAGCTCTTCACGGTGCGGCTCGTCTCGCAGTGCGGCGACGGCATGTTCCAGGTGGGCCTCGCGACCCTGTTCTTCTTCTCGCCCGAGCGCATGGCCACGGCGGTCGACGTCGCGGCGGCGTTCGCGGTGCTGCTGCTGCCGTTCACGATCGTCGGGCCGTTCGCGGGGCCCCTGCTGGACCGCTGGCGGCGGCGGCAGGTGCTGTTGATCGGCAACGCGGTGCGGGTCGCGCTGACGCTCGCGATCGCGGTGCTCATGGTGACCGTGGGGGTGGGGCCCGCGGTGTACGTGCTCGCGCTCGTGACGCTCGGGGTCAACCGCTTCCTGCTGTCCGCGCTCTCGGCGGGGTTGCCGCGGGTGGTGGCACGCGAACAGCTCCTCGTGGCGAACTCGCTGACGCCTACGCTCGGGGCGGTGTCCGCCGTCGTCGGCGGTGGTCTCGGCTTTCTGATCGGCCGCCTCACGCCGGCCGGGCCCGTCAAGGACGGCGTGGTGCTCGTGTGTGCGGCGCTGCTCTTCGGGGCGGCCTCGGCACTCGCGCTGCGCCTGGGTCGTGATCAGCTGGGGCCGGACCGGCGGGCGGACCTGGGAGCCGGGCTCGCGCAGCTCGGGGCGGACGTGCGAGCCACCGCCGTCGAGCTCACCGACGGTGCGCGCTACCTCGTGGCACGGCGCACCCCGGGGGCGGCGCTCGGCGTCATGGGTGTGCACCGGTTCCTGTACGGCGCCAACTTCATCGCGCTGATCCTCATGTCGCGCAACCTGCTCAACGACCCGGCCGACGCCGACGCCGGGCTCGGCACGTTCGCCCTGCTGCTCGGCATCTCGCTCGCGGGCAACGGGCTCGCGATCGTGGCGACGCCCCTCGCGCACGAGCGGATGAGTCCCGCACGCTGGATCGTGGTGTGCCTCGGGATCGGGGCGACGAGCCAGCTCGTGCTCGCGACGTCGCCGGTGTTCGCCGTCGTCGCCGTGGCCGCCGTGCTGCTGGGCCTGAGCGTGCAGGGTGCGAAGATCGCCGTCGACACGATCGTGCAGTCCGACACCGACGACGCGTACCGCGGCCGGGCGTTCGCCCTGTACGACGTGCTCTACAACGCCGCGTTCGTGGGGGCCGCCGCTCTCGCCGCGGTCGCGCTGCCCGACGGCGGGTACGCGCGGACCGTCTTCGTGGCGATCGCCCTCGTCTACCTGGCCCTCGGCGTGACCTACGCGCGGGTGCCCCAGTCCCCGCGCACCGTGTCGACAACCTGACCCATCCCCGCTTCTGCGGGACGTTGTGCACGCACGACGTCCCGCAGAGCGTGATTCGTGTGCACGGTGTCCCGCACAACGGAAGAACGTTCCGCACGGGGTGGCGGGGAGGTGACCGTGGAGAGTCGCCGCGGGGTAGTGCCGAGCGCGCCAGGTAGTACCGTCGCGGACCTACCTCGACGCGCTCAGACGACCTACCTCGCGGGAGGCGTTAGTTGGCGGGGACGGTGCGGGAGGCGGCCCAGGAGCGCAAGCGCGCGATGGGTTCGGCCATGACGACGGAGAGCGGGCGGGTCGCGGCGAGCTCGGCCGCGACGTGCGCGGGGCCGAGCGCCTCGCCGCGTGCGTGGGCGGCATAGGTCGCGGAGACCACGGCCTGCTCGATCTCCGCGCCGGAGAATCCCTCCGCGCGGGCGGCCAGCGCGGTCAGGGTCCCCGCGTCGCACACGAGCCCCCGGCGGCCCGCGTGGATCCCGAGGATCTGGGCCCGCACGGGCGGCGAGGGCAGGTCGACGAAGAAGATCTCGTCGAAGCGCCCCTTGCGGACCAGCTCTGGCGGCAGCGCGGTGATGTTGTTCGCGGTCGCGACCACGAACACCTTCGAGTCCTTCTCCGCGAGCCACGTCAGGAAGGTGCCGAGCAGCCGGGAGGAGACGCCGTCGTCGGAGGAGTCCGCCGCCACGCCCTTCTCGATCTCGTCGATCCACAGCACGCACGGCGCGAGGAGGTCGGCCGTGGCGAGGGCGGCCCGGAGCTTGCGCTCGGACTCGCCCACGTACTTGTCGCGCACCGCCCCGAGGTCCGCCCGCAGGAGCGGCACACCGAGCATCGACGCCGCGACCTTCGAGGCGAGCGACTTGCCGCAGCCCTGGACCCCGAGCAGCAGCACACCCTTGGGCGGCTGCAGGTGCGGGGCGGAACCGTCGAAGGCCGGGGCGCGCACGCCGAGCCACGACTTGAGCCGGTCCATGCCGCCGAGGTCGGCGAGCGAGGCCGTCTCGTACTCGTACGTCACGGCACCGTCCCCACCGAGCAGGTCGTGCTTCGCCCGGGTCACGTCGGCGATGTCGGACACGTCGATCGCGCCGTCGTCGAACACGGCCGTGCGCGCGAGGCGCTCGACGTCGGCCCGCGTCAGCCCCGCGAGGTTCGCCACGAGCAGGTCGACCGCGTGATAGTCCACCCGCGCGGGGCGGCCGTTCGCGTGCTGCCACTCCATGACCACGCGCTCGACGAGCTCTCGCCGCTCGCGCTCGGAGGGGAAGGCGAGCTCGAAGCGCGCGACGAGGTGGCTGAGCTCGGGCGGCACCGTCACGCGGTGCGAGACGAGGACGACGGTGCGCGGCATCGACTCGAAGCCCAGCGCGATGTCCTTGAGGAGGCGCACGTGCACAGGGTCCTCGAGGAAGGGGTGGAAGTCCTTGAGCACGTAGACGCCGGGCTGGTTGACGTCGCGGATCCACTGCAGCAGGTCGCCCGGCTGGGCGTTGTGCTTCTGGGCCTGGCCGACGTCGAGGTCCCGCCGCCGCAGCCCCCCGGTCAGCGTCCAGCCGAAGACGGGCAGCGCGCGGCCCGCCGCCGGCCCCGCGACGGTGTCGAGCACGAGGCGCATCGCTGCCGCCTCGTCGCGGGTCTCCACGACGATGATCGGCACGCGCCCTGCGACGAGGGCCGCAAGATCGGCCCGAGAGGTCCCCTGACTCATGGCGGGCAATCTACCTACGACTCGGTCCTGGCGGCCCACCACGCGAGCAGCGACTCGCGGGCCGCCTCCTCGCCGAGGGGTCCGTGCTCCATGCGTTCGCCGAGCAGGAATCGGTAGGCCTCGCCGACGTCGCGCCCCGGGGTGATGCCGAGGATCGTCATGATCTGCTCGCCGTCGAGGTCCGGGCGGATCGAGTCGAGCTCCTCCTGGGCCGCGAGCACCTCGATGCGCTCCTCGAGCGAGTCGTACGCCCCGGCGAGCCGCGCGGCCTTGCGCTTGTTGCGCGTCGTGGAGTCCGAACGCGTCAGGCGGTGCAGCCGTTCGAGCAGCGGGCCGGCGTCGCGCACGTAGCGGCGCACGGCCGCGTCCGTCCACCCGACGTCCCCGTAGCCGTGGAAGCGCAGGTGCAGCTCGACGAGCCGCGACACGGCCTTGACCGTCGCCGAGTCGAAGCGCAGCGCCTTGAGCCGCTTGGCCGTGAGCTTCGCGCCCACGATCTCGTGGTGGTGGCAGCTCACGCCGCC
>CAZECM010000115.1:0-8252 GCA_964510785.1 uncultured Cellulomonadaceae bacterium
GGGCGCGAGCAGGTAGTCGTTGTCGCGGCGGTCCTTGAGGCGGAAGAGGTTGGGGCCGTACTCGGTCCAGCGACCCGTCGCCTCGTAGGGCTCCTTCGGCAGCAGCGCCGGGAAGTGCACCTCCTGCGCGCCGATCGCCTCCATCTCCTCGCGGACGACGGCCTCGACCTTGGCCAGGACGCGCAGGCCGAG
The DNA here is from genome assembly GCA_964510785.1 of uncultured Cellulomonadaceae bacterium. Taxonomy (GTDB): domain Bacteria; phylum Actinomycetota; class Actinomycetes; order Actinomycetales; family Cellulomonadaceae; genus JAAYZM01. The sequence continues at coordinate 193 of CAZECM010000115.1, forward strand.
CGGGAGCCAGGAGTAGATGCCGGGCGCGGCACGGCGGATGTAACCGGCACGGACGAGGAGGCGGTGGGAGGCCACCTCCGCGTCGACGGGGTCTTCGCGCAGCGTGCGCAGGAACAGGGTGGACATCCGGAGCATGCGGGCCAGCCTAGTGGGCGCAGAATGGTGCCATGCCCGAGCTGCCCGAGGTGGAGGCCCTCGCACGCTTCGTCGCGGACCGCGCGGCGGGGCGGACCGTCGTCGGCGTCGAGGTCGGCGCGATCTCGGCCGTGCACACGTTCTCGCCGGGACCGGCGGACCTCGAGGGCACCGTGGTCGCCGGAGCGAAACGGCGGGGCAAGTGGCTCGTGGTGCGGGCGGAGGCCGACGACGGCGGTCTCGTGCTCGCGTGCCACCTCGCGCGGGCCGGTTGGCTGCGCTGGTACGACACCGTGCCGGCGACCCGGATCCGGTTCGGCAACCACCCGATCGCGCTGCGGGTGCGCCTCGACGACGGGTCCGGGTTCGACCTCACGGAGGCAGGTACGCGCAAGCGGCTCGCGGTGCACGTCGCGCGGTGTGCCGCGGACGTCGAGGCGATCGCGACGCTCGGCGTGGAGCCGCTCTCGCCGGAGTTCACCCCGGCGCGGCTCGGCGAGCTCCTGGCCGCGCGCAACCAGCAGGTCAAGGGGCTCCTGCGGGACCAGCGGACCATCGCGGGGATCGGCAACGCGTACTCCGACGAGATCCTGCTCGTCGCGCGCACGAGCCCGTTCGCCCTGACGTCGCGGTTCGATGCCGCACACACCGAGCGGCTGCACACCGCCGTCGTCGACGTGCTGCGTGCCGCCGTCGACACCGCGTCCGGACGCCCCGCGACCGAGCTCAAGGACGCCAAGCGCCGCGGGATGCGCGTGCACGGGCGCGCCGGGCAGCCGTGCGGCGGCTGGGACGGGGTCCCGTGCGGGGACACCGTGCGCGAGGTGTCGTTCGCCGACTCCGCGCTGCAGTACTGCCCCACGTGCCAGACGGGCGGCAAGCCGCTCGCCGACCGCCGCATGTCCAAGCTCTTGCGCTGAGGCGTCGCACCCACCTGCACGCGACCGTCCACAGGCCGGCGAAGTGCCGCGCACGCCGCGCGGTGCGATCCGCAAGGATGTGCCCGACGCCGTGGCCCGCACGCCGTCATCTGGAGGTGCACGGTGGCCGGGACGACGCCAGCAGGGTGGTACCCCGACCCCGAGGGCCGCGCGCCCGCGCGGTGGTGGGACGGCGTGTGGTGGTCCGCGTGGGAGTCCGACGGCGCCCGGCAGTGGATCGGTTCGCCCACGGGGCCCGCCCGACGCCCGAACGCCCAGGACCTGCCCGCACTCACCTTCGTCCGGACGATCCTGCTTCCCGAGGCTCGCCGTCGTGGGGCGCTCGACGGCCCCCAGGGCGACGCGCTCGCCACGTTGACCGACCGGCTCGCGGCCGAGCTGGCTGGTCCGCACGGTGCACCGGCGGTGGCACTGACGCCGACCGGTCCTCCCGCGGCCACGACGGCGCCGGCGCCGAGCCCGGCGCCGCGTGCATCGGCCCCCGCACCGCAGCCCGCTGCTGCACCGCAGCCCGCCCCAGCTCTCGCGCAGGCTCCGACCGGGATCCCGGCGTCGGCCCTGCCTCCCCCGCAGACGCCGATCGGCACCTATGCGCCGGTCCCCCGCACCCAGAACCGCCTGGCCCGGTGGTGGGCGGCGAGCCGGCTCCGGCTCGATACCGACCTCACCGTCCACGGCCTCACCTACCTCGGCGTCCTCCTGCTGTTCGTCGGCGTGTTCGGCCTGGTCGCGTTCGCGTTCGGTGACGTCGAGCCCGGGTTGCGGCCCGTCGCGGAGATCGCCGTCGCAGTGGTGCCGTTCGCCGCCGCCGGGTTGCTGGCCCGAAGCGGGGCCCGGTTCGTCGCGCGGGCGATGATCGCCGTCGGCGGCCTGATCCTGCCCGTCATGGTCGTGACCGCGACCGTCGACGGGTTCCACGTGCCCCCCGACCTCCGGGGCCTCGCGCTGCCCGTCGGAGCCGGACTGGCCTGTGCGGCCATCGCGGTGGCGTACGCGGTGCGGGTGTGGCGCCGACCCGACTCGGCGCTCGGCGTCATGGTGGCACCGGTGGCGTGGTTCGCGGCGGGGATGGGTGCCGTCGCCCTCGGGCGGCCCGTACCGAGCGGCGAGAACGTCGCCGTCCCCGGCGCCGCGCAGGTGGCGGTTATCGCCCTCGCGGTCCTGGTGACGACGTGGCTCGCCGGGCGCAACCCTCGCGCCGCTCTCGCGACGGGCGCGCTCGCCGCCGCGCCCGCCGGCGTCGTCGTCACCGCGGCCCTCGCCCTCGTCTCGTGGACCGCCGAGGGCTGGCCGCTCGTGCCCGTCCTCGTCACGACGCCGGCCCTCGCCCTGGCCGTGAGGCGCTTGGCCCCGACCCGCGGTGGCGACGTGCTCGCGGCCGCGTGGCTCGTCGTCACCGTGCGGGTGCTCGCGATCGACGGGGCGACCCCGGTGCTCTCCGAGCACGTCGCCCTGCCCGGCACGGCGCTCGATGCCCGACCCGCGCTGCTGCTCGCGACGCTCCTGGCCGGTGCGGGCCTGCTCGAGCTGCTCGTCCGGCGCGCCGGGGCGTCGGCGGTGGCGTTCGCCGTCCTCGGTTGGGCGGTCGCGCTCGTCGCAGTGCTCGGTGCCGTGCACACTGCCGGCGCGTGGTGGGGCGTCGCGGGGGTGGTCGCGCTCGCGGCGTGGGCACCGGTGCGCCGGGTGTCGCCGCCCCCGCTGCCCGGTGCGGGGGTCGCCCTCGACGCGATCGCCGTCGTCTCGCCGATCGCCGTCGTCGCCGGGGTCTGGCAGCACCTGGGTGGCCAGACCGCCGGGATACTCACCGCCGGTCTCGCACTCGCGGTGACCCCGCTCGCGCGCGGGCGGCTGCGTCGTCGGCCGGGTGACCGGCTGTGGGAGGCATGGTGGGCAGGCGCCGTCGCGGTCACCGTGGTGGCCTCGGCGGCGCTCGCGGTCGACGGGCTGCTCACTTCCGGATCGGGCGCGGAGCGCGCCGTCGTGCCGACGATGCTCGCGCTCGTCGTCGCCGCGCTGGTCGCAGGTCCTGGCTCGCGCGTGAGGGTCGTCCTCCTGGCAACCCCGGCGGTCTGGGCGCTGTGGGCCGCCGTCGTCGAGACGTCCGGGTGGGGGCAGGGCGTCCGGGCGCTCGGGTTCGCGGTGCTCGGGCTGGGTGCCGTGGTGGTGGCACACGTGGCTCGACCCGCACCGACCAGCGGGTCGGGCCCCGCGCCGATCGACGCGCCGTCGGACTTCGCATCGTCGGGCCGCGCGCGGGCCTCCCGCCGGGCTCCGCTCACCGTCGCGGCCACCGGACTCGTGACGGGTGTCGTCGCGGTCCGTGACGCTGCCGACGCGCGCGCCCTCGCCGCCGCCCTCGGGCTCGGCACTCTCGCGTGGCTCGTCACCGCGGTGCTGGGCGACCGCGGACGTTCACCGGTGGGTGCGGTGACGGACCGGGCGGGAGCGTTGCGGTCGCTGCCGTGGGTGGTCACTCTCGTCGGGGTGCCCGTCACGGCCGTCGCCGCCCTGGACGCCAATGACGTGGTCCCGATGAATGACCCCTGGTGGATCGTGTCGCTCGTCGTGGCGGCTCTCGGGTATGCCGCGGCCACGCGGGCCCGCACCCCCGGACGACTGCGCCCGGCGCTTCCCTGGTCGGCCTTCGCCTTCGCGGTCCTGGCGGTGCTCGCCGCGCTCGGCCTCGTCCTTGAGCGCACACTCGTCGGTTGGCCGGCGCTCGACGAACGGAGCGGCTGGCCAGCGGTCGGCGAGCCGGGTGGCTGGCCGCTCGTCGCCGCCCTCGCCGCCCTCGTGCTCGTGGCGCCCCTCGTCCACGGGCGGCACCCGGTGCTCGTCTGGACGGCGTGGCTCGCTCTCGCGCCGCTCGCCGGTGTGACCGCGTGGACGGGGTTCACCGCGGTGCGGGACCTCGGCGGCGAGGTCGTCGCGGCGGGAGCCCTGATCAGCGCTGGCGGCCTGCTCGCCGTGGGCGCGCTGCTCGCGGACCGGTTGCTCGTCGACCGGACCGATCCGCACTGGCCACGTGCCCTCCCGCGACGCCGCGCGGCCTCGCCGCCGTACATGGTGGGTGTGGGCCAGCTCGCGATCGGCGCGATCGGCGCACTGGCACTCCCGCTCAGCACCCTCGACCCGTACGCCGGGCGGATCGTGCTGGGCGACCCCGGCACCGCAACCACCTCTGGAGTCCTGCTGCTCGCGGCGGCGGTGCTCACCGGCGCGATCGCTGGGCTCGGCGGCGTCGGTGCGATCGGTGCGGTCGCGGTGCTCCTCGCGTGGGTCGGCACCCGCGTGCTGCTCGCGGACGCCTACGCGGGCGCCTGGGTCGACGTCGGTGTGGTCGGACTGCTCCTGGCGGCCGCGCTCGCCACGTCGCTCGTGCGAACCCCCGAACCCCGGTGGGCCCGCTGGGACGTGCCGCTCAGCGTGACCGCGGTGCTGCCAGCACTCAGCGCGCTCGCCGTCGCGGGACCGGGCGAACGGTCTGCGGTGTCCGTGGTGATCGGTGGGTTCGCGATCGGCGCCGCGGTGCGACTCGCCCGGCGTCGCGCGACGAGCGAGACGCTCGCGACCGTCGGCAGCACGCTCGTGCTGCTCGGTGCCGTGTGGGCGAGCCGAGGCTGGGCGGTCGGTGCGCTCGCGGGACTCGCCGCCGCGCACACGACGCTCGCCGCGCTGCGGGAGTCCGGTGGGTGGCGGACGGCGCGGCAGTGGGTCGGTGCGATCCTGGCGGCCGCGGCGTGGCTCGTCTTCGTGGGCGGGCCGACGGTGTTCGGCGGGAACGACCAGCTGCGGGTGGACGCCACGGCCGTCGGCGCAGCACTCGTCACGGTCGGGGCGATCGGGGCGGGGGCCGCCGGACGGCTGGATCGTTCGTGGTCCGTGCCGTGGGGTGCGGTCGGGACGCTGCTGGCCGTCGGTGCGGGGCTGACGCCCGTGCTGGGCCAGGCGCAGGAGTCGAGCCCGCCCTGGGTCGCGGTCGGCTGGTGGCAGGTGGTGGCGTGGGTGTTGCTCGCACTTGCCGCGGCACTCGCCGGACAGCTCATGAGCGGTTCGCACGATGCTCGAGCGTGGCGCACCCGATGGCGGGTCATCGCCGTCGCCCCGGTCCTCGCGGCTCTGCTCGCGGGGCTCACGGCGGCCCCGGCGAACTCGTTCACCCGGGTCGTCGTGCTCACCCTGGTGTCGCTCGTGACCGCAGTCGTCGTGGTCGTCGCTGCCCGTGCTGGCACGCGCGGTCTCGAGCTGCCGCTCGTCGTCCTCGGCGTGGCCACGCTCGTGCTCGGAGCCGGGTTCGCGCTCGCGGCGGAGCGCGTGGTCGGTCCGGGTGGCCAGGGCGTCCCGCGCTCCACCCTGCTGGCCGTGGTGCTCGCCGTGGCCGCGGTGCAAGCGGCGGCGTACGGCGTGGCGCTGCGGGTGCTCGGCCTGCGACTCTCGGCGCCGGTCCTCGCGTGGCTGGCCTGGGTGGTCTTCGCGCTGGACGCCCTCGGTGACGTCGTGGTCTGGTACACGGTCCCCGTGGGGCTCGCGATGATCGCCGTCGTCGGGGTGTGGCGGGCGGACCGCCGGCGGCGCGGCCTCCCCGCGTCCGAGCCTGCGGTCGCGGCGCTGGACCTCGCGGGCATCGCCTTCCTCGTCGTCGCCTCGTTCGCGGCCGCATTCACCCAGTCGGTGTGGCACGCGCTGGTCGCGGCGGGGATCGGGGTGCTCGTGTTCTTCTGGGCGGTGCTGACGCGCGTGCGGCGCCGGCTCCTCGCCGGTGCGGTGATCGTGCTCGCGGGCCTGGTGATCGCGGTGGTGCTACCCCTCGTCGCCCTGGTCCCGGCCTGGGGCGGTGCGGCGTTGTGGGTGGCGGTCGCCGTCGTCGGGCTGCTCGTGGTGCTCGCCGCGACGTTCCTCGAGCGCGGGCGTGCCGCGCTCGTCGGCGGGCGAGCGCGGCTGCGCACCGCGACCACCGGCTGGGAGTGATGTGATGGGAGAATGCCGAAGGACCTGACCCTGACCGCCATGAATGCCGCGCACCGGGCGCTGATCGCCGTGTCGTTCGGCCGATGGGGCTGGCGGGTCGGCGGCGCCCCGGTGCTCGAGCTGACGACGACGGGGCGCCGGTCGGGTCGCCGCCGCGCGGTGATGCTGACGAGCCCGCTACAGCTCGGCGACGCTCTCGTGGTCGTGGCCTCGCGCGGCGGTGACGACACCCACCCCGCGTGGTACCTCAACCTCGTCGCCGACCCCGAGGTCCAGGTCGCGCGCGACGGCAAGCCACCGGTGCCCATGCGTGCTCGCGCCATGGCCGCCGACGAGCGCGCCGAGCACTGGCCCGCAGTGACCAAGGCACACGGTGTCTACGCCCGCTACCAGTCCAGGACCGACCGGGTGATCCCGCTCGTGGTGCTCGAGCCGGTGGACAGCGACCCCACGGACTGACCGAACGACTCTGCCGTCAGAAGAGGATGGTGGCGTACGTGCCGGCCTGGCGGAACCCGACCCGGCGATAGGCGGCCAGGGCCGGGGTGTTGAAGTCGTTGACGTAGAGGGACACGGTGGGGGCCATGGTGCGTCGCACGTGCTGGACGACGGCGGACATCCCCGCGACCGCGAGACCAGCGCCGCGTCGGTCGGGGCGTACCCACACGCCCTGGACCTGGGCGACTCCCCCGGCGAGCGCCCCGACCTCGGCCTTGAAGAGCACCGTCGGGGGTGTCCCGGCCTCGAACCGGGCGAACGAACGCCCCTGCGAGATGAGGTGGCGCACCCGCACCTCGTACGGTCCCGACGGCCCCGACGCGGGCGAGTAGCCGACCTCCTCGGTGAACATCGCGATGCACGCGGGCAGCACGGCGTCGTACTCGTCCGGTTGCGTGCGCCGCACCTCGGGGTCGGGCATCGCGAGCGGCTCGGCGTCGATCACGAGGGACGGCTGGTCGGCACGGATCTCGCGCGGCTCGGGCCAGTGGTGAGCGAGCTGGTCCCACAGGCCGAGCACGGCGGACCGCTCCCCCACGATCGACGAGGAGCGCCGTGACGCGGAGCGTGCGAGCCGGGCGAAGGCCCCGATGGCCTCCTCGGCACCCGGCGGCACCACGGGAACGAGGTTGGCACCGGACCAGCACACGGCGATGAGCTCGTCGTCCCGCTCGAAGCCCCACAGCGTGCCCCCGGCCCGGCGCAGACCGACCTCGCCGGCGGTCGCGATCCGGGTGGCGGCGAGCACGGAGTCGACGGGGACCTGGGCGCACACCCGCAACGCGCCGGCCACATCGGCATCCGTCAGGACCCGGCCACCGACCGATCTACCGCTCAAGAGCGGGGCACGCCATCGTCCCATGCTTGGATTGTGCACCACCGAGTCCTGCCGTGACGTGCCGTCGGATGACCGAGTTGTCCGGCTCAGGAGACGGAGACCACGGGTGCGGCACCCTCGGCCGGCTCCATCTGCGCGGCGAGGCGCATCGCCTCCTCGATGAGGACCTCGACGATCTCCGCCTCGGGCACGGTCTTGATGACCTCGCCCTTGACGAAGATCTGGCCCTTGCCGTTCCCCGAGGCGACACCGAGGTCCGCCTCGCGCGCCTCACCGGGCCCGTTGACGACGCAGCCCATGACCGCGACCCGCAGCGGCACCTCGAGGCCCTCGAGCCCCGCGGTGACGCGCTCGGCGAGCGAGTAGACGTCCACCTGGGCCCGCCCGCACGAGGGGCACGAGACGATCTCGAGCTTGCGCGGCCGCAGGTTGAGCGACTGCAGGATCTGGATCCCGACCTTGACCTCTTCGACGGGCGGCGCGGAGAGCGAGACACGGATCGTGTCCCCGATACCCTTCGAGAGCAGCGCCCCGAAGGCCGTCGCGGACTTGATCGTGCCCTGGAATGCCGGGCCCGCCTCGGTGACGCCGAGGTGCAGGGGCCAGTCGCCGCGCTCGGCGAGCAGCTCGTAGGCGCGCACCATGACCACGGGGTCGTTGTGCTTGACGGAGATCTTGAA
>CAZECM010000116.1:0-8138 GCA_964510785.1 uncultured Cellulomonadaceae bacterium
CGCCGAGGTCGTTGACCTCCTCGGCGCCGGCGTCGAGCACGGCCTCCATGACGGCGTCCTCGTCCGTACCCTCGCCGGGGACGATGACGACGCCCTTGCGGGAGAAGAGGTAGGACACCGAGCCCGGATCCGCCATCTGCCCGCCGTTGCGCGTGAACGCGACTCGCACGTCCGAGGCCGCGCGGTTGCGGTTGTCCGTGAGGCACTCGACGAGGACGGCGACACCGCCGGACGCGTAGCCCTCGTACATGATCGTCTGGTACTCCGCACCGCCGGCCTCCTGGCCGGAGCCACGCTTGACCGCGCGGTCGATGTTGTCGTTCGGGACCGAGGACTTCTTGGCCTTCTGGATGGCGTCGAAGAGCGTCGGGTTGCCCGCGACGTCACCACCGCCCGTGCGGGCGGCGACCTCGATGTTCTTGATCAGCTTCGCGAAGAGCTTGCCGCGCCTCGCGTCGATGACCGCCTTCTTGTGCTTGGTGGTGGCCCACTTGGAGTGACCTGACATGCACCTAACCCCTCAACCGCGGTCGGAGACGATCTGGACGAACATGCGGTGCAGGCGCTGGTCCCCCGAGATCTCCGGGTGGAACGACGTGGCGACGACGTCGCGCTCACGCACCGCGACAATCCTACCGGCGGCGGGACCCCGCTCCACGGAGGCGAGCACCTCGACCTCGGGGCCGACCTCCTCGACCCACGGCGCACGGATGAAGACGGCGTGCACCGGGCGCTGCTCGCTGTCGGGGACACCGCGCACCACGAGGTCGGTCTCGAAGGAGTCCACCTGGCGGCCGAACGCGTTGCGCCGCACCGTGATGTCGAGCCCGCCGAGCGTGCGCTGGCCCTCGATGCCGCCCTCGATGCGCTCCGCGAGCAGGATCATGCCCGCGCACGAGCCGTAGGTGGGCAGGCCTTCAACGATCGCCGTGCGCAGCGGCTCGTACAGCTCGAAGACGTGGAGCAGCTTGTCGATCGTGGTGGACTCGCCGCCCGGGAGGACGATCCCGTCGACCGCCTCGAGCTCGGCGAGCCGCCGCACGGGGATGGCCCTGGCCCCCGAGGCCTCGAGCGCAGCGAGGTGCTCACGCACGTCGCCCTGGAGAGCGAGCACACCGATCGTGGGAGCCGAAGTCACGACCGCGCATCCTACGCCGCCGCACGCCCGCACTGCCGCCAGCCAGTCGGAACGTGAAGCCTTGTGGCCCTGACAGGGCGACAAGGCTTCAGGATGCTGGTCGGTGGTACGTCACCAGGGCGCGATGGAGCCGACAAGCGGGGCCGCAGGGGCTCGGCTCGCCCCTCCAGCCTCGACGCTGCAGAGCGAGTGCCACCTGGGCAGCCGTCTCGCACGAGCTCAGCACGACGTGGATCCAGCGGTAGCGCAGCGTGAGCTCGCCGCGCTCGACCAGCGCCGCGTTGTCCCGCCAGACGTCCTTGTCAGTGCGCCCACCGGGGTGGCCCAGCTCGCCATCCAGCTCGACGCGCACGCCGAACGCCGTGTGGAGCCGATCGGCACGGGTCAGAGCGCCGCCCAGCACGGTGCGCACCTGCAGCGCGGCACGAGGCAGCCCGTGCGCCCGCTCGACGTCATGGTGATATCGGCGTTCGAGCGGCGATTCGAGGCCCTCTTCGACCTCGGCGATCAGATCGTCCACCAGGCGGCGGTGCCGCAACCGCGGGCGTGCTCGGACGATCTCCCGCAGCTCCCATCTCGCGACGTTGTGCCGAAAGGCCTGCGTGATCACACCCATCGCGTCGTCCACGGTGCGCGCCCGGTCGATGAGATCCACGGTCGTCTGTTCGAGGCTGAGCGACCGGAGCCGTCCGAACGCGGGGGGCATCGTCACCCGGCGCACGATGCGGACTCCCGGTGCGGGCTTCACCGAGCGCGACGCCGGGATGCTCACCTCGACGATGCGAGGTGGCTCGCTCGCCAAGCCACGGACGAAGGCCGCCGAGCCGTGGCTCAGCGCGGCACCCTGGCCCGCGTACAGCAGGGCAGCACTCGCCCGCTCCCGCCAGCTGGGCTTGCCCGAGTGCACCACGTACACACCGCGGTACGGCCGGAGCCAGTGGCCGTTGCGCACGAGCCACGCCGTGCGCTTGTGGCTCAGCCCCAGCTTCTCGCACTGCGCCCTCGTGACACAGCCGTGCTGCTCGGACGCGAGCGCCGTGACTGCGACGAGCACTGGATCCATGCGCCGAGTGTGCCGAGCAGCCGCCGAGCCCGACCTCAACCCTCACCTCCCCTGTGGACCACCCCACGCCATCCTCCCGATCCAGCCAGCGTGAAGACCTATCGCCCTCACAGGGCCAGAAGTCTTCACGCTCATCTGGTCGGGGGCGCGGTAGGACGCTTGGCTCGGGTGAGGTGCTCGGGGGTCGGTAGGCTCGGGGGGTGAGTACGGTGCGGGCGCCTGGGGCGCGGAGGTCGAGGCGCGGGGCCTGGATCCTCGTGGTCGCGGGGTCCGTCGCGCTGCTGGCCGCCGTCGCGGTGGGCGTGGTCAGCGCCGTCTTCGCGATCCGCACCATGCCCCTGGGGATCCTGACGCTCGGCGGCGAGCCGGGCCGGGACGTGCTGGCAGTCGTGGACGCCCCCGGTACCGGCACCCTGACGCTCGAGGCCGACACGGACTACGGGCTGCTGCTCGTGGTGCCCTCCTCCCAGGCGCCCGGCTGGCTCGACGGGAACCTGACCGTGACAGGCCCCGGCGCCGAGGAGATCGCCGTGACCTCCGGCTCCTCGGTCAACCTCACGGTCGCGAGCGGCGGTCAGAGCGGTCGCGTCGTCGGCGCCGTCCGCCCGAACGCCTCCGGTGCCCACGAGCTGACCGTTCCCCCCGCCGGCCAGGGCACGGGCCGCGTCTTCGTCACCGAGCTGCCCGAGACCGGCACGCTCGTCACGGGGATCTTCGGCGGTGTGCTGGGTTTCATCGCCGCCGTCTTCCTCGGCATCGCCGGGGTAGGGATGCTGTGCGGCGGCCTCATCTGGCGCACCCTCCGGAAGAGGTCGGCACCTCCCCCGGCGCCGCAGTCCGCGGTCGCGCCGCCGCTGTACTGAACCGCGCGCAGCCGGGCCCGGTCGCGACTCGGAGGACACCGTTCCCCCGCCTCGCACCACGCGACACGCCTATCCTCGCCCCATGACGTCACCACTCGACGCGCTCGGTGCCCGCGCCGCCGTCCTCGACCACGAGCATGACGCGACCGACGCTCGTGACCTCTTCGACCTGCCCGACGGCGTCGTCTACCTCGCCGGCAACTCGCTCGGCGCCCTCCCGCGCGCCGTGCCCGACGCCGTGGACCGCGTCGTGCGCGCGCAGTGGGGCCACGACCTGGTCTCCTCGTGGAACACGCACGGGTGGTGGCGGGCCCCGCGCCGGGTCGGAGAGCGCATCGCACCGCTCGTCGGCGCGGCACCGGGCCAGGTGGCGGTCGGCAACTCGACGTCGGTGAACCTGTTCCAGGTGTTCCGAGGCGCGGCGGCGCTCCGTCCCGGGCGGCACGTGGTCGTCGCCGACCCCGGCTCCTTCCCGACCGACCTGTACGTGCTCTCGGGCGCCGCGGCCGATGTGGGCTGGGAGGTCGTCCTCGCCTCGCCGCCCGACGTCCCGGCGGTCCTCGCGAGGCACGCCGACGACGTAGCGCTCCTCGCTCTCTCGCACGTCGACTACCGCACGGGCGAGCTGTGGGACCTGCCTGGCCTCACGGCCGCGGCGCACGACGTCGGGGCGCTCGCCGCATGGGACCTGTGCCACTCGGTGGGCGCCGTCCCCGTGGACCTCGACGGCGCGGGCGTCGACCTCGCCGTGGGCTGCACCTACAAGTACCTCAACGGCGGACCCGGCGCCCCGGCCTTCACGTACGTCGCCGCTCGGCACCTCGCGAGCTTCGAGCCCGCGATCCGCGGTTGGCACGGGCACGCCGCACCGTTCGCGATGGACCCGGAGCACGCGTTCGCGGCCGACGCCGATCGCTTGCGGATCGGCACACCACCGCTGCTGTCGATGCTCGCGCTCGAGGCAGCGCTCGACGTGTTCGACGACGTGCCGGTGCACCTCGTACGCGAGCGCTCGCTCTCGCTGACAGGGTTCCTCGTCGACTGCCTCGACGCGCTCGTCCCGGAGGTCGAGCTCGTGACACCGCGCGACCCGGCGCACCGCGGGTCCCAGGTCTCGGTCCGCCACCCGGAGGCGTTCGCCGTCGTGCGCGCCCTCGCGGCCGCGGGTGTGATCGGCGACTTCCGGGCGCCCGACGTCGTCCGCCTCGGTGTGGCCGCCCCCTACGTGACCCACTCGGACGTGCTTGCGGCCGCGGCCGCGATGCGCCGCGCACTCGACGACCCCCACCTCACTGCACCGCCCCCCGAGGGTCCGGTCACCTGAGTCCGTCGAGCCCCAGGATCTGGCCGACGCCCACGAGCCCCGCGGCGACGAACGCCTCCGCGACGTGGTGTCCGACGGCGGGAAGCGCCAACGTGACTCCCTCCGTGGCGAGGTCGCCCATCGTCGACGGGTCGACCGGCTCGCCGAGCATCTCGGCACATGCCACGGTCACGGTGCGCAGCGAGGCGGCGTCGGCCACCTGGAGCACGGTGCTGACGACCCAGGCGTGCCCGCTCACACGTTGCGCGACCCCGGCGACCTTGACCCGACCGCCGACGTTGAGGCTGTACTCCCCCGGGCAGTACTCGCCGTCGAGCTGACCTACCCGGGCGTCGAGCCCGAGCTTCGAGAGCGCGGTACGGAGCACCTCGGAGTGGGCGGCGAATCGCGCGATCGAAGACGTCGAGGCGTCCGGGCCGGTGCCGTACTGGTCGATCACGAGGCTGCCCTCGTGCAACGGCGCGAACGAGCCGCCCACGTGGCGGATCGCCGGGGTGAAGCCCGCGCGCCGGGCGTGCTCGGAAGCGGCCGCGAAGCCGGGACGGTGGGTGTCACGTCGGCTGAACGCGAGCATCGGGGGTGGGACGCGCAGGTGCAGCAGTCGGGCGCCGTCGGGCAGGTCCCTGGCCGCCCGGAGCGCAGCGGTCACGTGCGCGACGTCGTCGTCCGCCTCCTCGCGCGCCGAGGCGACGAGCCCGGCGAAGGTCGCCGCGGGCATCGTCGGCCGGGGTTCGTCGCGCGGCATGCTGCGGAGCCGGCTCAGTCCCTGTCGGGGCCGAGGTCGCGGATGACACCGTCCCAGCCGCGCAGGAGCGGCCGGGCCAGGTCCACGAGCCCGCGGGGGAACACCTCGATCGCCACTGCGGCGAGCTCTTCGAGGTCGAACCAGCGCACCTCGTCCATGAACTCGACCTCGGCGGCCTCCCAGCCGGAGTAGTCGAGCGGGCCGGCGCCCGTCACACGAGCGAGGAAGAACTCCTCGTCCTGGCGCACGAGCTGGGCGCGGAAGTCGAAGGTGGCCTGGCGCAGGAGCACCGGGCCCTCGAACGTGTCCGGGGCGAGCCGGATCCCGGTCTCCTCGAACAGCTCGCGGGACGCTGCCTGTGCCGGGGACTCGCCGACGCCGATGCCGCCGCCCACCGTGAACCACCACGACCGTTCGGGCTGGTCCACGTCGTGCCCGCGCACGAGCAGCAGCCGGTCCTGCTCGTCGAAGAGCAGCACGCGTGCCCCGCGGCGGAAGGGCACGCCGTCGGCCCCCGGCACCCACTCGGGTCCGAGCGAGAGGCGGGGTGTCACGAGCCCGTGCGCACCATCGGCGTCATGGTCCAACGCGTGACCCGTCTGACCCGCTGGGGGTGTCGCCGGAGCCGTGGACATGCCGATCAGAGTAGTCGAGCCCGGTGATCGAGATCACCGGGCTCCTCGTGGCGCGCGCAGGCGATCTCCCGACACCCCGTCGCCCGGCGAGCCGGCGCTCGGACCCAAGGAGCTCGCCTGGACTCAGCCGCTCTTGCTCGATCAGACCGCGCAGTCACTGCGCCAAGAAGAAGGCGTGGCGATGTCGGCTGAGCTGCCCTCGTCGTCACCCACCGTCTTGCCCGTCCTGACCGCGTCGCTGTTCACGTCAGTGGGTGCACGGCGTTCATGGTCGTGTCCAGCAGCGTGTCGAGGTCTCTGTGCTCGTCGGCGCTGAGCCACTGTGCCTGTGCGGAGTGCAGACAGGTGATCGCTACGGCGGCGAGAGCGTGCGCGCGCAGAGAAGCGTCATCGGTTCCGCCTGCCGGCAGGCGGGATAGGAGCGCCGTCGAGATCTCGGTCTGCCAGACGGCCTCCTTGCCCTGCTGCAGAGCGGGGCGTTCGAGCATGAGGCGTCCAAGGGCCTCGGCATTCGGATCGGTACTTGCCTGTTCGATCAGCGGATCGAAGGAACGGCGAAGGGCGACCCAGGGAGGTTCGTCCGCCGGGCGCCCAGCCAGCGCCTTGGCGATCGCCTGGCCGATGGAGGCGAGAGCCCCGGCGAATGCCTCGTCCTTGCTCGCGAAGTAGCGGAAGTAGCTGCGTCGGGAGATGCCCGCCGCCTGAGCGATCTCCTCGATCGTCGTCGCCTCGAATCCCTGGCTCAGAAACAGGTTCATGGCCGCATCGACGATCTCTGTCCGCACGGCCCGACGAGTCCGCTCGCGCAACGACACCTCTTGCTCACTCATACGATCATGCTACCTTGAAGAGACAGAACTGACACTCACGTGCCACAAACAGCACTAGAGCGACACCTTTGAGACAAGGCGGATGGAAGATGACGAGACGGACGATGGTGATCACGGGTGGGTCGGACGGGATTGGCGCCGAAGCGGCACGACAGGCCGCGCGTGCCGGTGAGAACCGGCTCATCCTGGTCGGGCGTTCCGCCGAGAAGACGGCGTCCGTGGCTCGCGCGCTGGGAGCAGAGCACTTCCTCGCGGACTTCACGCGGTTGGGCGACGTGCGTCGACTCGCCACGGACATCCGGCAGACCGCGGACCGCGTCGATGTGCTGGCCAACAACGCCGGCGGGGTGTTCGGGGAGCGCACGGTGACCGAGGACGGCAACGAGAAGACGTTCCAAGTCAACCTCCTCGCCCCGTTCCTGCTCACCCACCTGCTCCTGGACCTGCTGCAGGCAGGCGACGGCGTCGTGATCAACACATCGAGCGCGTCAGCGAAGATCTTGGGAAAGGTTGACATCGACGACCTCAACCATGAGAAGACCTACACCCCAATGCGCGCCTACGCCGATGCGAAGCTCGCCAACATCTTGTTCGCCCGCGGCCTGCACGCCCGCTACCACCCCCAGGGAGTCAACGCCGTTGCCTTCGATCCCGGCAACGTCCGCACCGCGTTCGGCGCAGAGAACGGCGACATCCTCACCAGGTTGCTCTACCGAACCCCGCTGTCGCGGCTGGCGTTGATCTCACCCGAGAAGGGCGGAGCAAACCTCGCGTACTTCCTCACCGGTACCCCCGGTGTCGACTGGGAGCCTGGATGCTTCTACGCACAGCAGAAGCCCGCGACTCCCCGGCAGACCAACAAGCAAGTGGGTGACGACACCTTCATCGACCAGTTCTGGAACCGGACCGCCCGACTCGCTGGCGTGGAGAACTGATCACGTCAAGAAGCCGTGCCAGAGCACCTGATGAGCGTGGGGCGTGCAAGACGACGGAAGGAGTCGGTAGCCTGAGCCGGTCAGACGGGATCGGTGTACGAGACCGGCTTTCCGGTAGCGCGCGCGTAGGCGATCTCCCAGCTCGTCGACTCACCGATGTACCCGCCGGGATTGACGACCAACACCCGGTCAGCCAGGTCTATCTTGCGCAGGTGGAGTGCATCCAGCGCAGTCTTCTGCCCGTTGGTGAGCGGCTCGCCTGCTTCGCCGGGCGCGACGACGATGACGCCCGCGAGGGTCAGCTCGCGATTCACCGCACGCATCTCGTCCCTGAACCGCGTGGAACCGCAGATGCAGACGATCTCAGGTCGGGCGGGCACGACTCTCCGGCTGCTACCAGCCGCGCTCGGCGAGCCGGTGCGGCTCCGGGACGTCCTCGACGTTGATGCCCACCATCGCCTCGCCGAGCCCACGCGAGACCTTGGCGATCGTGTCGGGGTCGTCGAAGAACGTCGTGGCCTTGACGATCGCGGCGGCACGCTCGGCGGGGTTGCCGGACTTGAAGATGCCCGAGCCCACGAACACGCCCTCGGCGCCGAGCTGCA
>CAZECM010000117.1:0-7468 GCA_964510785.1 uncultured Cellulomonadaceae bacterium
TCAAGCTCGACGTGGGACGCGACCTGACGCGCGGCCTCGGAGCCGGGGCGGACCCCGAGGTCGGCCGCCGGGCCGCGGAGGACCACACCGAGGAGATCGAGGAGGTCCTGCGGGGCGCCGACATGATCTTCGTGACGGCCGGCGAGGGCGGCGGCACCGGCACCGGCGGCGCGCCCGTCGTGGCTCGCATCGCCCGATCGCTCGGTGCCCTGACCGTGGGCGTCGTGACCCGGCCCTTCACGTTCGAGGGTCGCCGCCGTTCCGTCCAGGCCGAGACGGGCATCGACGCGCTGCGGGACGAGGTCGACACCCTCATCGTCATCCCGAACGACCGGTTGCTGTCGATCTCGGACCGATCGATCTCGGTGCTCGACGCGTTCCGCACGGCCGACCAGGTGCTCTTGTCGGGCGTCCAGGGCATCACCGACCTCATCACGACGCCGGGTCTCATCAACCTCGACTTCGCGGACGTCAAGGCGGTCATGCAGGGCGCCGGGTCGGCCCTCATGGGCATCGGTGCGGCGCGCGGCGAGGACCGCGCCGTCCAGGCCGCCGAGCTCGCGATCTCCTCGCCGCTCCTCGAAGCCTCGATCGACGGCGCGCACGGTGTGCTGCTGTCCATCCAGGGCGGCTCCGACCTCGGCCTCGCCGAGATCAACGAGGCCGCGCGGCTCGTCCAGGAGGCCGCGCACCCCGAGGCGCTCATCATCTTCGGTGCCAACGTCGACGACTCCCTCGGTGACGAGGTGCGGGTCACCGTCATCGCCGCGGGGTTCGACGGCGGCGCACCGCCAGCGGCTCGCCCGACGGCGCGCAGCCTCGGCCAGGTGGTCGGTGCCCGCGAGCCCCGCTCGACGCTCCCGGAGCAGGTGGACGACACGGCGTACGCGCCCGAGGTCGTCGCGCCGGGCGCGGGGATCCCGGCGCAGCACGGTGCTCCGGCCGCGCAGCCGGCGGTCGTCCCTGCGTTCCTCGCGGGCTCCGCCCAGTCGCCGACGGCGCCCCTCGAGGTCCCGCCGGTGCTCGAGGAGGAGATCACCCGCCGCAAGGAGGAGGACCTCGACGTGCCGGAGTTCCTGCGCTGAGGTCCGTGCTCCCCGTCCTCGAGGTCGATCTCGGACCCGGCGTCCGCGCCCTGTTCACGACGCGCGACGGCGGGGTCAGCGCCGGTGAGTACGCGGCGCTCAACCTGGGCCTGAACGTCGAGGACGAACCACGTCGCGTACTGACCAACCACGACCTCGTCGCCCGCGAGGTGGGGGCACGGGTCGCGTTCGGCCGCCAGGTGCACGGCAGCGACGTCCGAGTCGTGGTGCGGCCGCCGTCGCCGGGTTCCGTGACGGTGGGCACCGCCGACGCACTCGTGACGACGACGGCGGACGTCGCGCTCGCCGTCGTCGTCGCCGACTGTGTGCCCGTCCTGCTCGCCGACGCCGAGCACCGCGTCGTCGCCACGGCCCACGCCGGTCGGGCCGGGCTCGTCGCCGGGGTCGTTCCCCGGGTGGTCGAGCGCATGCGGGAGCTCGGTGCTCGTGAGATCGGTGCCGTCGTCGGCCCAGCGATCTGCGGGCGGTGCTACGAGGTGCCGTCCGGACTGCGCGAGGACGTCGCGAGCGCCGTCCCCGGCACGGCCTCGACCACGTCGTGGGGCACACCGGCACTCGACCTGCCGGCGGGCGTGGTCTCCCAGCTCCGGGCCGAGGGCGTGACCTTGGTGCAGCGCGTCGACGCGTGCACGTACACCGACGAACGGTTCTACTCCCACCGACGGTTCGGTGCCGACGGCACGCGACGGGGGCGGTTCGCCGGAGTGGTCCGGCTCTCCTGACCCAGGTGGGTGTGCGCGCTGCCGAGCCGTCGGCGTGTCGCGCGGGCATGGTCCGGACTGCTCAGTAGCGTGGGCGGAGCAGGCGCGTCGTCTGCACGAGTTACCGAGATTTGAGGAGTTCGTCATGGCCGGAGCGCTGCGCAAGACCATGCTGTACCTCGGCCTTGCTGACGACCGCGGCGAGTACGACGCCGACCAGTATGTCGACGAGTACGAGGAGTACGACGAGCCGGAGGCACCGATGGTCACCGAGCACGAGGCACAGGTCACCCCGATCCGGCAGTCGATGCCGCGGGCGGCACGTGGCGGGGAGCTCCGCCGCATCACCACGGTCCACCCGCGCTCGTACAACGACGCGCGGACGATCGGCGAGGCGTTCCGGGCCGGAACCCCCGTGATCATCAACCTGACCGACATGGACGACGCCGACGCGAAGCGACTCGTCGACTTCTCGGCCGGCCTCATCTTCGGTCTCCACGGCGCGATCGAGCGCGTGACGGCGAAGGTCTTCCTGCTCTCGCCCGCCAACGTGGAGATCGCCGGCGAGGAGTCCGGCTCCGGCACGAGCTCGACGCCGGGCTTCTACAACCAGAGCTGATGGCTCGGTTCCTACGCCGGGTGAAAACGTGAGCGTGGTCTTCGGGGTCCTCTACGTCGTCACCCTGATCTTCTTCCTGCTTCTCATGGTTCGGCTCGTCTTCGAGTGGATCCAGGTCTTCGCCCGTGAGTGGCGGCCCCGTGGGCTCGTGCTCGTCGTGGCCGAGGCTTCCTACACCGTGACGGACCCGCCCATCAGAACAGTTCGGCGCATCCTTCCACCGCTCCGGCTGGGTCGGGTCGCGCTCGATCTCGGGTTCCTCGTGGTCGCCATCCTGTGCACCTTCCTGCTACGGATCTTCGGAGCACTCGCGGCCGCCTAGCGCTGTCTCGCGATCGAGAGGCACACCCGGGCGGCCGTGGTCGTCGACGACGCGCCCTGCACTAATGGAGAGAGGCGGCGCCCTATCCGCTACGGTGATTACCGGCGGATCTGCACCGCCTCGCTGATGAGTACGAGCAACAGAGGTGACGCACAATGGCAATGCTGACCGCCGATGACGTCCTGACCAAGAAGTTCCAGGCGACGAAGTTCCGTGAGGGGTACGACCAGGACGAGGTGGACGACTTCCTCGACGAGGTCGTCAACACCCTGCGGGTGCTCCAGGGCGAGAACGAGGACCTGAAGTCGAAGCTCGCTGCGGCAGAGCGGCGCATCGCTGAGCTCAGCCGCGCCGAGGCTGCCGGCGGCGTCCAGCCGGTCGCGCAGTCCGCCCCCGAGCCCGTAGCGGCTCCGGAGCCCGAGCCGCAGCCGGAACCCGAGCCCGAGCCCGCACCCGTCGCGGCGCCCGTCGTCGCGGCCGAGCCGCCCGCCCCCCAGTTCGTGAGTGCTCCGGTGCCGACGCCGGCACGTCCGAGCGAGCCCGAGTCGGCCACCGGCATGCTCCAGCTCGCGCAGAAGCTTCACGACGACTACGTGCGTGCCGGCCAGGAAGAGGGCGACCGGATCGTCTCGGAGGCCAAGACCCAGGGCGCCCGGATCGTGCGTGAGGCCGAGGAGACCTCGCAGCGCACCCTCGCGGCGCTCGAGCAGGAGCGCGGTCTCCTGGAGCGGAAGATCGACGAGCTCCGGGTCTTCGAGCGCGACTACCGCACGCGCCTGAAGAGCTACCTCGAGAACTTGCTCGGCGACCTCGACAACCGCGCCGCGAGCGCCGGTGGCGGGGCGCCGGGAAGCGACTCCCCGCTCGGCGGAGATGCCCGTATCTGACCGAACGGCTCGACCACGCACGAGGTGCCGTCACCCACGAGGGTGACGGCACCTCGTCGTCGTGACGGCCACCACGCCGGAGCGTCCGGCGTGCCATGTTGTGAATGCGCACGTGGACGTCTACTCTCGCTTGACCCGTGAGGAAAGGCCCGACGTGACAGTCAACGAGAAGTTCGGCGCATCGATGCCGGAACTTGGCGATCTCGCCAAGGCGGCACGCAGCCTTCCCGTGCGTGATGGTGAGAAGCCGTGGACTGCCAAGGAGGTCCGTGAGGTGGGGGCCGAGCTCGTCGAAGAGATCACCCGGCTGCGCGTCGAGCTCGTTGCCGCGGACGCCGAGCTCTCGGACCTGCTGCGCAACTCGGGGGACGGCGCCGGCGACGACCAGGCGGACTCCGGTTCCTCCGCGCTCGAGCGCGAGCAGGAGCTCACGCTCGTGAACAACACCCGCGACCTGCTCGATCAGTCCGTCCATGCCCTGGAGCGCCTCGGTTCGGGCACGTTCGGCACGTGCGAGTCGTGCGGCAAGCCCATCGGGAAGGCGCGCGTCATGGCGTTCCCCCGTGCGACGCTCTGCGTCGAGTGCAAACAGCGTGAGGAGCGTCGCTAGGCCCCGTGCCGTCCGCGTCCCCTGCAATGACCACACCCTCTCCCGCCGTGCGCGCCGGTCGGACCCGTCGGCTCGTCGGCGTCTTCGCGACCCTCGCCGTCACCGTCTTCGTCGCCGACCAGCTCACCAAGGTGTGGGCGCTGGCCAACCTCACCGAGGGGCAGTGGCAACCGCTGATCGGCGACTGGATCCAGCTCACGCTCGTGTTCAACCCGGGTGCCGCGCTGTCGTTCGGCACCGGCATGACGTGGCTCCTCACGCTCGTCGCGGCGGGCGTGACGATCGTCGTCATCCGTTCCGCGCGGCGCCTGGGATCACGGGGATGGGCTGTCGCGCTCGGGCTCTTGCTCGGCGGCGCGCTCGGGAACCTCTTCGACCGGTTCTTCCGTGATCCCGGCTTCGCGCGGGGCCACGTGGTGGACTTCATCGACTACTTCGGGTGGTTCGTCGGCAACGTCGCCGACATCGCGATCGTCGTCGCCGCGGGGCTCGTGATGCTGCAGAGCCTCCGGGGGATCCGTCTCGACGGCACCCGGGAGCACGACGCGGCCGCCGAGCCCGAGCCGGACCCCGAGCCCGGCCCGGACCCCGAGCCAGACCTGGATGCCCCCGGTGCCTAAACAGCTCCCGGTCCCGGACGGACTCGCGGGCGAACGCGTCGACGCGGGAATCGCACGGCTCCTCGGTGTCTCCCGGACCCGTGCCGCGGAGCTCGCCGCCGCGGGCAAGGTGCTGCTCGACGGCGCCCCCGCGGGAAAGTCGGACCGGCTCGTTCCCGGTGCGTGGCTCGAGGTCGATCTCGACGAGGCGCCCGTGCCGACCGCCCCGGCCGAGCCCGTCCCCGGGATGCGCATCGTCCACGACGACGACGACATCGTGGTCGTCGACAAGCCGGTGGGCGTCGCGGCGCACCCGTCTCCCGGCTGGACCGGACCGACCGTCGTGGGCGCGCTCGCCGCGGTCGGGTATCGGATCGCGACGTCGGGCGCCGCGGAACGCCAGGGAGTCGTGCACCGGCTCGACGTCGGCACGTCCGGGCTCATGGTCGTCGCCAAGAGCGAGCATGCCTACAGCGTGCTCAAGCGCGCGTTCAAGGAGCGCACGGTCGACAAGATCTATCACGCCGTCGTCCAGGGGCACCCGGAGCCCACGGTGGGCACGATCGACGCCCCCATCGGTCGGCATCCCGGCGCGGACTACAAGTTCGCCGTCGTCGCCGGCGGGAAACCGAGCGTGACGCACTACGAGGTGCTCGAGATGGTGCGCTCCGCCTCGCTCGTCGAGGTGCACCTCGAGACCGGGCGCACCCACCAGATCCGCGTGCACTTCGCGGCCCTGCGGCACCCGTGCGTGGGTGACATCGCCTACGGGGCGGACCCGACGATCGCCACCCGCCTCGGGCTCGGTCGGCAGTGGCTGCACGCGATGCGGCTCGGCTTCGACCACCCCGGGACGGGGGAACGCGTCGAGTTCACGAGCACCTATCCCGAGGACCTCGCCGCGGCGCTCGAGACTCTGCGCGACGCAAGCTAGTCCGTCGTCGGCGTGTCGTCGGCGTGTCGCCGCGGCCCGCCGTCGTGCCTTCGGAGCGCGTCGGAGATCCGACCTACACTCGTCCCCATGGCAAGCACGGGTGGTTCAGACTTCGTCCACCTCCACGTGCACACCGAGTACTCGATGCTCGACGGTGCGGCCCGCCTGGACGACCTCTTCGCGGAGACCGCGCGGCTCGGCCAGACCGCGATGGCGACCACGGACCACGGGTACCTCTTCGGCGCCTTCGACTTCTGGAAGAAGGCGAACGACCACGGCATCAAGCCGATCATCGGTGTCGAGGCCTACGTCACTCCCGGTACGAGCCGCCACGACCGCACGCGTGTGCGCTGGGGCGAGGAGCACCAGAAGAGCGATGACGTCTCGGCAGGTGGTGCCTACACCCACCTGACGATGTGGGCGCGGACGACGCAGGGCATGCACAACCTGTTCCGCGCGAGCTCGCTCGCGTCGCTCGACGGCCAGATGGGCAAGTGGCCGCGCATGGACCGCGAGCTCCTGTCGACCTACTCCGAGGGGCTCATCGCCTCGACCGGCTGCCCTTCGGGCGAGGTGCAGACGCGACTGCGGCTCGGTCAGTACGACGAGGCGCGGCGCGCGGCGGGCGAGCTGCAGGACATCTTCGGCAAGGAGTACCTCTACGTCGAGCTCATGGACCACGAGCTCACGATCGAACGTCGCACGCGCGAGGACCTGCTCCGGCTCGCGAAGGACATCGGCGCCCCGCTGCTCGCCACGAACGACCTGCACTACGTGCGCAAGGAGGACTCGGGTTCGCAAGAGGCGCTGCTCGCGATCAACTCGGGCACGACGCTCGCGGACCCCGACCGCTTCAAGTTCGACGGCGACGGGTACTACGTCAAGAGCGCCGCCGAGATGCGACGCGTCTGGTCGGAGCTGCCCGAGGCGTGCGACAACACCCTCCTCGTCGCCGAGCAGTGCGAGGTCAAGTTCCGCACGGCCGACGACGGCGCCAACTTCATGCCGCGCTTCGAGGTGCCCGCCGGTGAGGACGAGCAGTCCTGGTTCGTCAAGGAGGTCGAGACCGGGCTGCGCCGCCGCTACCGGACCGGCGTCCCGGACGACGTCCGCAAGCAGGCCGACTACGAGACGGGCGTCATCACGGAGCTCGGCTTCGCCGGGTACTTCCTCGTGGTCGCCGACTTCATCGCGTGGGCCCGCGGTCAGGGCATCCGCGTGGGCCCCGGTCGAGGTAGCGCCGCGGGGTCGATGGCCTCGTACGCGATGGGCATCACGGACCTGGACCCGCTCGAGCACGGTCTGATCTTCGAGCGCTTCCTCAACCCCGAGCGCGTCTCCTGGCCCGATGTCGACGTGGACTTCGACGAGCGCCGGCGTGGCGAGGTCATCCGGTACGTCACGGAGAAGTATGGCGAGGACCGCGTCGCCCAGATCGTGACGTTCGGCACCATCAAGGCCAAGCAGGCCCTCAAGGACTCGAGCCGGCTGCTCGGCTTCCCGTTCGCGATGGGGGAGAAGCTCACGAAGGCGATGCCCCCTGCCGTCATGGGCAAGGAGATCTCGCTCTCGGGGATGTTCGACCCCAAGGACGAGCGCTACACGGAGGCGTCGGAGTTCCGGACGGTGCACGAGGCCGACGCCGACGCCCAGCGCGTGGTCGAGCTCGCTCGCGGCATCGAGGGCCTGA
>CAZECM010000117.1:7478-7996 GCA_964510785.1 uncultured Cellulomonadaceae bacterium
CCGAGTCGCTCGGTCTGATCAAGATGGACTTCCTCGGCCTGCGCAACCTCACGGTGCTCGACGACGCGCTCGACAACATCGTCGCGAACGGCAAGGAACCCGTCGTCCTCGAGGACCTCGCCTACGACGACAAGGCCACCTACGAGCTGCTCGGCCGCGGCGACACGCTCGGGGTGTTCCAGCTCGACGGCGGGCCTATGCGTGCCTTGCTGCGCCAGCTACGCCCCGACAACTTCGGTGACATCTCCGCCGTCATCGCGCTGTACCGCCCGGGCCCGATGGGCGTGAACTCGCACACCAACTACGCCCTGCGCAAGAACGGCTTGCAGGAGGCCGCGCCGATCCACCAGGAGCTCGCCGAGCCGCTCGCGGCGGTGCTCGACGAGACCTACGGCCTCGTCATCTACCAGGAGCAGGTGCAGAAGGCCGCCCAGGTGCTCGCGGGCTACACGCTCGGCCAGGCGGACCTGCTGCGGCGCGCGATGGGCAAGAAGAAGAAGGAGATCCTCGACAAGGAG
>CAZECM010000118.1:0-619 GCA_964510785.1 uncultured Cellulomonadaceae bacterium
TACATGGAGGACGTGCACCGCGCCGGTGGCATCCCCGCGATCCTGGGCGAGCTGTACCGGGCCGGCGCGCTGCGGACCGACGTCCACGCCGTGCACGCGCCCTCGCTCGAGGCCTGGTTGAAGGAGTGGGACGTGCGCGGGGGCTCGCCGTCGGCCGAGGCGGAGGACCTGTTCTACGCCGCCCCGGGCGGGGTGCGCTCGTCGACCGCGTTCTCGCAGTCCACACGCTGGGAGGCGCTGGACACCGATGCCGAGGGCGGCTGCATCCGCGACGCGGCGCACGCGTACTCGCAGGACGGCGGCCTCGCGGTGCTGCGCGGCAACCTCGCGCCCGACGGCTGCGTCGTGAAGACGGCCGGCGTGGACCCGTCGATCTGGACGTTCACCGGTCCGGCCGTCGTGTGCGAGTCGCAGGACGAGGCCGTCGAGAAGATCCTCGCGAAGCAGGTGCGTGCCGGCGACGTCGTCGTCATCCGCTACGAGGGCCCCCGGGGCGGTCCCGGCATGCAGGAGATGCTCTACCCGACCTCGTTCCTCAAGGGACGCGGGCTGGGGAAGGTGTGCGCGCTCGTCACGGACGGGCGCTTCTCCGGCGGGACCTAGGGGCTGTCGATCGGGC
>CAZECM010000118.1:629-7884 GCA_964510785.1 uncultured Cellulomonadaceae bacterium
GACATCGCGCTCGTCGAAGACGGCGACATCGTCTCGATCGACATCCCCGGACGCGCGATCCACCTCGAGGTCGACGAGTCCGAGCTGGAGCGCCGCCGAGCCGCGCTGCTCGCCGACGGCGGCTACCGACCCCGCTCGCGCGAGCGCGAGGTCTCCCTGGCCCTGCGCGCCTACGCCGCCATGGCCACCTCCGCCGACCGTGGCGCCGTCCGCGACGTCACCCTCCTCGAGCGCCGCTAGGAAGCCACCCCCACCTCTCCCATGACGTGGGCGATTCCTTGCGAGTTCCGTGAGGAATCGCCCCACTGCTGACCTGGGGGTCAGGGGGTCAGGGACGCAAGGGCGTGTGGGTCGGGGTGACGCGCTCGGACTCGGGGACCGGGCCGGGCGGGGTGCCGTGGCCGAAGGGGCGCCCACCGAGCGCCTCGCGGCCGTGCGGGCTCACCCAACCGGACAGCTCGGGCCCGCGCGGCACGATCTGCGTCGGGTTGATGTCCGTGTGCACCACGTAGTAGTGCTCCTTGATCTGCGCGAAGTCGACCGTGTCGCCGAACCCAGGCGTCTGGAACAGGTCCCGCGCGTACCCCCACAGGGCGCGCATCTCGGTGAGCTTGTTGCGGTTGCACTTGAAGTGCCCGTGATAGACGGCGTCGAAGCGCACGAGCGTCGTGAACAGCCGCACGTCCGCCTCGGTGATCGTGTCGCCCATGAGGTAGCGCCGGGCGGTGAGACGCTCCTCGAGCCAGTCGAGCGCGGCCCACAGCCGCTCGTACGCGGCGTCGTACGCGGCTTGTGAGCCCGCGAAGCCGCATCGGTAGACGCCGTTGTTGACCTCGGTGAAGATGCGCTCGTTGACGGTGTCCATCTCTTCGCGCAGGTGATCCGGGAGCAGGTCCGGGGCACCGGGTCGGTGGTGCTCGGTCCACTCGGTCGAGAGGTCGAGGGTGATCTGCGCGAAGTCGTTCGTGGCCACGGTGCCGCTCAGCACGTCGACGATCGCGGGCACCGTGATGCCGCGCGGATAGTTGGGGAAGCGGGCGAAGTAGGCCTCCTGCAGCCGCTCGATTCCCAGCACCGGGTCGCGACCACCCGGGTCGAGGTCGAAGGTCCACGAGCGCTCGTCGTGGGTGGGACCGGGCTGGCCGAGCGAGATCGCGTCCTCGAGGCCGAGCAGGCGGCGCACGATGACCGCGCGGTTCGCCCACGGGCACGCGCGCGCCGCGACCAGGCGATAGCGCCCGGGCTCGACGGGGTAGCCGTCCGCGCCGTCGCGCGTGATGCGGGTCGTGATGTAGCGGGTGTCGCGCTCGAACTCCTGGCCCGGGACCGAGTAGGTGCCACCCTGCGAGTGCTCGGGCCGATCGGTGTGCTCCATCGCACCAGCCTAGGTCGACGCGGTCGCCACGGGGGCGCCGTCGTCGACGGAGCGGTGCCGCGTGCGTACGGAAGTGAGGTCGGGCACACCCCGTGTCCGACGGCGGATTCCCGACCTACGCTGGCCAGATGCGAGGCGAGTACAAGGTTCCCGGTGGCAAGCTCGTGGCGGTCGACGTCGAGGTGGCGGAGGGGCGCATCTCCCACGCCGCCGTGAGTGGCGACTTCTTCCTCGAGCCCGACGAGGCGCTCGAGTCGATCGACGGCGCGCTCCTCGGCATGCCGGAGACGGCGAGCGTCGCCCAGCTCACTCAGGTGGTCGAGTCCGTGCTCGGGCCCGAGGTCACGCTCGTCGGCTTCAACGCCGAGGCCGTCGCGATCGCGGTGCGCCGGGCGCTCGGGCACGCGACGCGCTGGGAGGACCACACCTTCGAGATCGTCCACGAGGGACCGCAGACCCCTGCGATGCACATGGCGATCGACCAGGCGCAGGCCGAGGCGGTCGGCGCGGGGGAGCGCGGGCCGACGCTGCGGATCTGGGAGTGGGGCGCCCCCGCCGTCGTCATCGGCTCGTTCCAGTCGCTGCGCAACGAGGTCGACTCCGATGGCGCCGAGCGGCATGGCATCACCGTGGTGCGGCGCATCTCGGGCGGCGGGGCCATGTTCATCGAGCCCGGCAACACGATCACCTACTCGCTCACCGTGCCCGCCTCGCTCGTCGAGGGGCTGAGCTTCGAGCGCTCCTACTCCTTCCTCGACGACTGGGTGCTCGGTGCGCTGCGCGAGCTCGGCATCGACGCGACGTACGTGCCGCTCAACGACATCGCCTCCCCGACGGGCAAGATCGCTGGCGCCGCCCAGAAGCGCTTCGCGAGCGGAGCGGTGCTGCACCACGTGACCATGGCCTACGACATCGACGCGGACAAGATGCTCGACGTGCTGCGCATCGGGCGCGAGAAGCTCTCGGACAAGGGCACGAAGAGCGCCAACAAGCGCGTGGACCCGTTGCGCTCGCAGACGGGCCTGCCGCGTGCCGAGGTCATCGAGGCGTTCAAGGACCACTTCCGCTCGCGGTACGCGACCGTGGACGGTGAGGTCACCGACGCCGAGCGGGCGCGGGCCACCGAGCTCGTCGCCACGAAGTTCGGTACGCCGGAGTGGACCGCGCGCGTGCCGTAGGTCGGCAGGTCACATCGCGCGGTTCGCGCGGACGAAGGCCGCGACGAACACCACGAGCTGACCCCACAGCGCGATCCCGAGCACGGGTGCGGGGTCCACGCCGACGGCGATCAGGACGGCCGCGACGCCCATGAGGGGAAGGCTCACGGCGCCGAGCACGGCGGCCGCACTCGTGAGGACCCGACGGTCGCGCTCGTCGGCGGCAGGCGTGAACGCGCGCTCGGCCGTGGTCGCGGTGCTGGGCCGCCGCCACGTGCGCCAGAACGCGAACCCGGCCGCCACGAGGGCGAGGCTCGCGCCCGTCACGTAGCCCGCCCACATGTTCCCCGGGCCGTAGGCGCGCAGCACGAGCGCGCCCGTGACGAGGACGACGAGGCCCGCGCTCAGTCCGATCGCGGCGCCTGTGACGGTCGCGCGAGGCGTGGTGTCATTCGTCATGGAAGATCTCCTCGATGGCCAGCCCGAAGTGACGGGCGATGGTGAAGGCGAGCGGCAGGGACGGGTCGTAGCGGCCCGTCTCGAGGGAGTTCACGGTCTGGCGGGACACCCCGAGCGCGGTGCCGAGCGCGGCCTGGGACAGGCCCTGCTCCTCGCGCAGGCGGCGGATCTCGTTCTTCACGGGACTCCTCACGATGTGTCAAGGCTGTTTGACATGACAAGGATGCTTGACGGCGCTGCCGATGTCAAGTGTGTTTGTCATCTGGGGGTGCGGCAGGTGCGTCCCTGGCGGTGATCCGGGGAGGTCGAGTACACCTAGGCGCCCGCCGTCGGCCCCGTCGGACGTGCCCCGAAGACGGCGGTGCCGAGCCGCACGATCGTCGCGCCCTCGGCCACGGCGAGCTCGAGGTCGCCGCTCATCCCCATCGACAGCTCGGTGGCCTCGGCCGTCCCCGGGGCGCCGCTCGTGAGCACCACGTCGCGGACGGCGCGCAGCCGCGAAAAGCCTTCGCGGACGACGGCGGCCTCCGGGGTGTTCGCGCCGATCGTCATGAAGCCGCGCAGCCGGATGCCGCCGAGTGCGGCGACCCGGGTGGCGAGTGCGGCGGCGTCGGCGGGGTCCACGCCGGACTTGGTCGGCTCGCCCGAGACGTTGACCTGGACGAACACGTCGACCGTGCGGGCCGTCGTCGTCGCACGTCGTGCGATGCGCTCGGCGAGCTCGAAGGTCGCGACGGACTCGATGCCGTGCGCCCACGCGAGCGTGTGGTTGACCTTGTTGGACTGCAGCGGGCCGATGAGGTGCCACGTCGGCGCGAGGTCCGCGAGCTCGGGTGCCTTCGCGACGAGCTCCTGGACCCGGTTCTCGCCGAGGATCACGGGGATCTCGAGCTCCTCCGCGAGCTCGAGCGCCGTCCGTATCGTCGCGGCCGCCTGCGTCTTGGTCGCGAGGAGGAGCCGCACGGACGTGGGCCCGCGACCCGCGTCGTCGGCGGCTCGGGCGATGCGCTGCCACGAAGCCGCGAGCCGCTCGCGCAGCAGCGCGCCCCCGGCATCTGGCGTAGTCATGGCGCCACCCTAGTCAGCGCGGCGGGGCGACCAGGACGTGACGAGTGCGACACGGCACCATGGGGACATGAAGAGCGTCCTGAACGTCATCCTCAACATCGTGTGGCTCGTGCTCGCGGGGATCCCGCTCGCGTTCGGGTACGCGATCGCTGGACTGATCTGCTTCGTGCTGATCATCACGATCCCGTGGGGCGTCGCGTCGTTCCGGATCGCCAACTACGTGCTGTGGCCGTTCGGGCGCACCGTGGTCGATAAGCCGAGCGCGGGGCTGGGCTCGGCGCTCGGCAACGTCATCTGGATCATCGTGGCGGGGGTCTGGCTCGTCCTCGAGCACATCGCCGTCGCGATCGCTCTCGCCGTGACGATCGTGGGCATCCCGCTCGCGATCGCGAACCTCAAGATCATCCCGGTCACCCTGGCCCCGCTCGGCAAGCGGATCGTCCCCAGCTCCACGGTCTTCGCCGGCTGGTAGCTACGTCCGGGCGATGTCGGCGAGGGTCGCGGTGGTGAGCCGGACGAGGTCGGCGGGGGCGAGCTCGACGTCGAGGCCACGGCGTCCGCCCGAGACGAGCACCGTGTCGTAGAGCTCGACCGACTCGTCGATCACGGTGGGGTGCGCCTGGCGCTGGCCGAGCGGGGAGATGCCCCCGGCCACGTAGCCCGTCACGCGTTCGGCGACGGCGACCTCCGCCATCGCGGCCTTCTTGGCGCCGCGCGCGGTGGCGAGCGCCTTGAGGTCGAGCGTGCACGTCACGGGGACGATCGTGACCGTGAGCTCGCCGTCGACCACGGCCATGAGGGTCTTGAACACCCGGTCCGGCTCGACCCCCAGGGCGTGCGCCGCCTCGAGCCCGTAGCCGAGCGTCGAGGCCGGGTCGTGCTCGTACGGGTGGGCGGTGTGGGCCACCCCGGCGGCGACGAGGGCCGCGAGGGCGGGTGTCCCGGTCGGTGCGCGCTTGGCCACGGCGGCACTCTACCGAGCGCGACGGGGCGCAGCATCAACACACTGATCGATTGCGTGCGCCACACGCACGTAATCGATCACTGTCTTGGTGCCGGAGGCGTCCAGGGCGCGGGAGCCGGGAGTTGGGGCGCTAGAGGCGGCCGGCGCCGGTGATGCGGAGCACCAGGTCGGCTGCGGCGTCGCTCGCGGGGAAGTCGACGCGGGCGTCGATGAACCAGTCGTGGTGCCCCGCGGGGTCGTCGAGCACCTGGCGCACCTGCCACGCCACCGGGCCGCGCGGGCCCGCGACCTCTTCGACCCGGAACAGCTCGGGCCCGCGCGCCTGGGGACCTGTGCCGACGTCGTCGTGCTCGTCGAAGTACGTGTCGAGGGCCCCGTGCCAGCGCGCGGCGGTCCAGGGTGCGCCGTCGTCGTCCACGTCCCCGAGCCCCGCGAGGCCGTCCCACGCCTCGCGCGCCACGAGCTCGATGCGACGGAACAGCGCGTTGCGGACGAGGACCCGCAGCGTGCGCGTGTCGGCGGTGAAGCGGTCGGCTCCGGGTGGTCGGATCTCGCCGTCGGCCCCGGCGCCCTCTCGAGCAGCGAGCGGGTCGGCGAGCCGCTCCCACTCGTCGAGCAGGCTCGAGTCCGTGCCGCGCACGAGGGCGCCGAGCCATGCGATGAGGTCCTCGAGCTCCTCGTTGCGGCGTTCGGCGGACACCGTCTGGCGCAGCGTGCGGTAGGCGTCCGCGAGGTAGCGCAGCAGCACCCCCTCGGAGCGGGCGAGCTGGTAGGTGGAGACGAACTCGGTGAACGTCATCGCGCGCTCTGCCATGTCCCGCACCACGGACTTCGGCGCGATCCGCAGGTCCGCCGTCCACGGGTTGGTCTGCCGGTAGATCGTGAACCCCGCCTCGAGCACCTCCTCGAGCGGCTTGGGGTAGGTCACGTCCTGCAGGAGCGCCATCCGCTCCTCGTAGTCGTAGCCCTCGGCCTTCATCGCGGCGACGGCGTCGCGCCGGGCGATGTTCTCCTGCGCGGCGACCACCTGGCGCGGGTTCTCGAGGGTCGCCTCGACCACGGAGATGACGTCGAGCGCATAGGTCGGGGCCTCGGCGTCGAGCAGGTCGAACGCGACGTACGCGAACGGCGAGAGCGCCTGATTGAGGGCGAAGTCCTGCGGGATGTCGCGCGTGAGCCGCACCGTCCAGCCCGCGCCGTCCGAACGCCGCACCCGCTCCACGACGCCCGCCGCCCGCAGGGAGCGGTAGACGTTCACGGCCTGGCGCACGTGGCGCCCCTGGCGCTCTGACGGTTCGTGATTGTGGGTGAGCAGGTGCCGCATCGAGTCGACGGGGTCGGCCTCACGGGCGAGCACGTTGAGCACCATGGCGTGCGAGACGGCGAACGACGACGTGAGCGGCTCGGGCGGCGCGTCCCGCAACCGCTCGAAGGTCTTGTCGGTCCAGTTGACCTGACCCTCAGGGGCCTTCTTGCGGACGATCTTGCGCAGCTTCTTCGGGTCGTCGCCCGCCTTCTCGAGCAGGCGGCGGTTCTCGATGACGTGGTCGGGAGCGACGACGACGACGTCGCCCGCCGTGTCGAAGCCCGCCCGCCCGGCCCGGCCCGCGATCTGGTGGAACTCCCGGGCGGACAGGTGCCGCTGCCGTTCGCCGTCGAACTTCACGAGCGAGGTGAGGACCACGGTGCGGATCGGCACGTTGATGCCGACGCCCAGGGTGTCCGTGCCGCACACGGCCGTGAGCAGCCCCGCTTGCGTGAGCCGCTCCACCAGACGGCGGTAGCGGGGCAGCATTCCCGCGTGGTGCACGCCCACGCCGTGGCGCAGCAGCCGGGACAGCGTGGTGCCGAAGCCGGTCGCGAAGCTGACGTCGGCGAGCTCTGCGGCGATCGCGTCCCGTTGGGCGCGCGTGGCGACCCCGGCCGAGAGCAGCGCCTGCGCCCGTTCGACGGCGGCCGCCTGCGTGAAGTGCACGAGGTACACCGGCGCGCGGCCCGTGTGGATGAGGTCCTCGACGAGCTCGTGAACCGGCTCGACCGCGTAGGAGTAGTTGAGCGGCACGGGACGGTCGGTCGACGTCACGGGCAGGACGGGTCGGCCCGTGCGGCGCTCGAGGTCCTCGACGAAGAAGTCGACCTCGCCGAGCGTCGCTGACATCAGCAGGAACTGCGTGCGCGGTAGCTCGATGAGGGGGACCTGCCACGCCCAGCCGCGCTGCGGGTCGGCGTAGA
>CAZECM010000119.1:0-425 GCA_964510785.1 uncultured Cellulomonadaceae bacterium
GAAGCCACGGTCAGGTCGGGAGCCGCCGTCGTACATCGCGTACAGCACACGCTGGTGGACGGGCTTGAGGCCGTCACGTACGTCCGGCAGCGCACGACCGACGATGACGGACATCGCGTAGTCGAGGTACGAGCGCTGCATCTCGAGCTGCAGGTCGACCTGGTCGACCTTGTCCCACTGGACGTCGGTGTTCTCTTCGGTCACGAAAGGTCCCTCGTTCTCAGATGTCCAGGAATCGCACGTCGCGTGCGTTGCGCTGGATGAACGAACGTCGCTGCTCGACGTCCTCGCCCATCAGCACGGAGAAGATCTCGTCCGCCGAGGCCTGCCGGAACCTCGTCCGCCGTTCACTAGCCAACTTCCGGCTCCCCTACATCACCATCACCCCGACCTTCTCCATCTGCCCGAAACACGGCTATCTCGCC
>CAZECM010000119.1:435-7700 GCA_964510785.1 uncultured Cellulomonadaceae bacterium
CCTCGTCGAGCGTCACCTGCAGCAGGGTGCGGTGCTCGGGCGACATGGTCGTCTCCCACAGCTCGGTGTAGTCCATCTCGCCGAGGCCCTTGTAGCGCTGGATGCCGGCTTCCTTGGGCATGCGCTTGCCGTTCTTGAGCCCGTCGGCGATGTACGCGTCGCGCTCCCGGTCGGAGAACACGTAGTCGTGCGGCGAGTTCGTCCACTTGATGCGGTAGAGCGGCGGCTGGGCGAGGTACACGTGCCCCTGCTTGATGAGCTCGGGCATGTAGCGGAACAGCAGCGTGAGCAGCAGGGTCCGGATGTGCTGGCCGTCGACGTCGGCATCGGCCATCAGCACGATCTTGTGATAGCGGAGCTTGGTGATGTCGAAGTCCTCACCGATGCCCGTGCCGAACGCCGTGATGAGCGCCTGGACCTCGGCGTTGCTCAGGGCGCGGTCGAGCCGGGCACGCTCGACGTTGAGGATCTTCCCGCGGATCGGCAGGATCGCCTGGGTCTGCGGGTCACGACCACGCACCGCGGAGCCACCGGCGGAGTCACCCTCGACGATGTACACCTCGCACTCGACGGGGTTGTTCGACTGGCAGTCCTTGAGCTTGCCCGGCATGCCGCCGCCGTCGAGCAGGCCCTTGCGGCGCGTGGCCTCGCGGGCCTTGCGCGCCGCCATGCGTGCGGCCGCGGCCTGGATCGCCTTGCGGATGATCTCCTTGGCGTCCACGGGGTGCGAGTCGAGCCAGTCGCCCAAGCGCTCGCCCACGACCTTCTGCACGAACGTCTTCGCCTCGGTGTTGCCGAGCTTCGTCTTGGTCTGGCCCTCGAACTGCGGCTCGCCGAGCTTGATCGAGATGACGGCGGTGAGCCCCTCGCGGATGTCGTCACCCGTGAGGTTCTCGTCCTTCTCCTTGAGGATGTTCTTCTCGCGCGCGTAGCGGTTGATGAGCGAGGTCAGCGCCGCACGGAAGCCTTCCTCGTGCGTGCCGCCCTCGGTCGTGGAGATCGTGTTCGCGTACGTGTGCACCGACTCGGAGTACGCCGTCGTCCACTGCATCGCGATCTCGAGCGAGAGCCGCCGCTCGACGTCCTCGGACTCGATCGAGATGACCTCGGGGTTGACGACGTCGTTCTTCTTCATCGTGTTGAGGTGCGTCACGTAGTCGATGAGGCCGCCGTCGTAGCGGTAGCTCACGGTCCGGTTCGCGGGGGCGTCCTCGACCGCAGGATCCAGGTCCGACGACGACGCACTCACGGCACCCGTCACCTCGTCCTCGGTCCCGGTGTGCGCCGGCCGCTCGTCCGTGAGCGTGATGCGCAGCCCCTTGTTGAGGAACGCCATCTGCTGGAACCGCGAGCGCAGCGTCTCGAACTCGAAGTCCGTGGTCTCGAAGGTGACCTCGCTCGGCCAGAACGTGACCGTGGTGCCGGTGTGGTCCGTAGTCTCGTCCTGGCTGAGCGGCGCCTGGGGCACGCCGTCGACGTAGTGCTGGCGCCAGACCGAGCCCTTGCGGTGCACCTCGACGCTCAGGTTGCGCGAGAGCGCGTTGACGACGGAGACGCCGACGCCGTGCAGGCCGCCCGAGACCGCGTACCCGCTGCCGCCGAACTTGCCGCCGGCGTGCAGCACCGTGAGCACGACCTCGACGGCAGGCTTGCCCTCGGACTCGACGATGTCGACGGGGATGCCGCGACCGTCGTCGATCACGCGGACCCCGCCGTCGGCGAGCAGCGTGACGTCGATCGTGTCGCAGTAGCCGGCCAGCGCCTCGTCCACCGCGTTGTCGACGACCTCGTAGACGAGGTGGTGCAGTCCCCGCTCGCCGGTGGAGCCGATGTACATGCCGGGCCGCTTGCGTACCGCTTCGAGTCCCTCGAGGACGGTGATGGCGCTAGCGTCGTAGCCAGAGGGGGGCGTTGTGTTGTCCTTCGCCACGGGGCTGGGTGCTCCTCAAGGTCATTCAAGCGCGCGACTCGGGCCGTGAGGCCGGATCAGTCCACTCGCCTAGAGATCCTGGCGTCACGGGCGGTCCGCGGCTCTCAGGAGGGTCTTTCGTAGTCTACCTGGCGCAGCCCGATTTCCCGACTTATCCACACCCCCGGTGGGAGCGGTTGCGTGCGCCTAGACCCACGTGTCTCGCGGGCCCCTGCCCCGTACCGTCCACGGCCCGCGCCGGAAGCTCGGTCCCACGGGTGCGAGGACCGTCACCTCCTCGACGACGCCCTCGCCCAGGTCCTTCGCGAGTCGGGTCAACAGCTCGGGGACGAGCATGCGCAGGTTGGTCGCCCACGCGGTCGAGTCGGTGCGGATCGCGAGCCGACCGTCCTCGAACGACTCCGGCGTGCAGTGCTCGGCGATCTGGTCGCCCACGACCTCGCGCCAGCGCCCGATGACACCACCGACGGCGACCTCCTCGGACCAGCCGCGCTCCGCGAGGAGCCCGGCCGCGGTGTCACCGAGCAGGATCGGGTCGCGCCCGGAGCTCGCGAGCTGGGCCTCGACGACGGGCCGACGACGGCGTCTACCCGGCTGTCCCGGACCGAGGCCCCTGTCGCGCGCGGCCGCCTTGGCGCGCTCGAGGGCGTGCCGCGCGACCTGCGCGGGAGGCGTCAGCTCGATGATCTCGCCCACGGGAACGCCGTCGATCACGAGGTCCGCTCCCCGGGAGCCGTCGTCGTCGGGCACCTCGCCGTCGAGGTCCCTGCCCCGGACCTCATCGGACACGCCGCACCTCCCCGCCCATGACGTCCACCCTGGCACCCTCGAGCTCCTCGGGCACGTCGGTCGGGACCGCCGCGGTGACGAGCACCTGCCCCGCGGGGGCGATGAGAGCCGCGAGGCGGTCGCGCCGTCCCGTGTCGAGCTCGGCGAACACGTCGTCCAGCACGAGGATCGGCTCGCTGTCCTGGTCCTCGTCCCAGCCGGACTCGCCGGACGTCATGAGCCGGTAGCAGGCCAGCCGCAGCGCGAGCGCGAAGGACCACGACTCGCCATGGCTCGCGTACCCCTTCGCGGGCAGGCCACCGAGCTCGAGGTGCAGGTCGTCGCGGTGCGGGCCGACGAGGCAGACCCCGCGCTCGATCTCCTTGGTCCGCAACCGACTCATCGCGTCGAGGAGTCGCGCCTCGAGCAGGGCCGCCGACGGCGCCTCGCGGTCGGGCGGGGAGGTCGGGTCGCGGTTCTCGTCGTCGTCGGACACCTTGTCGAGCGAGGACGCGAGCCGGACGCTGGCCACGCCCTGCCCCGCGCTGACCTGCTCGTAGGCCACCGCGACGTGCGGAGCCAGGGCTGTGACGAGCTCGAGCCGCGCCGCGAGGATCTGGGCGCCGAGGTTGGCGAGCTTTGCGTCCCACACGTCAAGGGTGCGCAGGTCGGAGCTGCCGCGCAAGCTCTTCATCGCGGCCGAGGCACTCTTGAGCAGTGCGGATCGCTGCCGCAGCACCCGGTCGTAGTCGCCGAGCGTGCCGGCCATGCGGGGACGGACGAGCACCGTGAGCTGGTCGAGGAACCGCCGCCGGCCGTCCGGGTCGCCCTTGACGAGCGCGAGGTCCTCGGGAGCGAACAGCACGGTCCGCACGAGGCCGAGCACGTCGCGTACCCGGGCCACCGGTGCCCCGTTGAGCCGCGCCTTGTTGGCCCGGCCCGGCGTGATCTCGATCTCGAGGGCCGCCTTGCGACCACCACGCTGCGCCCGGACCCGCACGATCGCTCGTTCCGCACCGGCGCGGACAAGAGCCTGGTCGTTCGATACCCGGTGGCTCGAGAGGGTCGCCGCGTAGCCGATCGCCTCGACGAGGTTGGTCTTCCCTTGGCCGTTGGGACCGATGAAGGCCGTGACGCCCGGTTCGAGCTCGAGCTCGGCGGCGGGGTAGGAACGGAAGTCCGTGAGCGCGAGGTAGGTGACGAACACGGCTCAGGGTGCCGGGTTCGCCGGCTTCGTCGCGTGGCCCCCGAACTGGTGGCGCAACGCCGCGACGGCCTTCATCGCCGGGGAATCGACCTGTCGCGAGGCGAACCGGGCGAACAGCGCGGCCGAGATGACGGGGAGCGGGACGGCGTGGTCGATCGCTTCGTCCACCGTCCACCGTCCCTCGCCCGAGTCCTCGACCCAGTCGTCGATCTTGGCGAGCTGCGGGTCGTCCTCGAGCGCCTCGACGAGGAGGTCGAGCAACCAGGACCGCACGACGGTGCCGCGGCTCCACGCCTTGAGCGTGCCGGGCACGTTCGTCACGACACCCGAGGCACCGAGCAGCTCGAACCCTTCGGCATAGGCCTGCATGAGGCCGTACTCGATGCCGTTGTGCACCATCTTCGCGTAGTGACCGGCACCGACGCCGCCCGCGTGGACGAACCCCTCGTCACGGGGACCCTCCGGACGCAGGGCGTCGAAGACGGGCATGGCGCGCTCGACGTCCGTCGCCGCACCACCCGCCATGAGCCCGTAACCGTTCTCGAGCCCCCAGACACCGCCCGAGACGCCCACGTCGAGGTAGCCGATGCCGTGCTCCGCGAGGATCTCCGCGTGCTGCGTGTCGTCGACGTAGTGGGAGTTCCCACCCTCGATCACGAGGTCACCCTCACCGAGGAGGCGGGCGAGATCCGTCACGACCCCGCGGGTGATCTCACCGGCCGGGACCATGATCCAGACGATCCGACCACCGCTCGGCAAGGTGTCGACGAGTGCCTCGAGGGAGTCGACGTCGGACACGTCCGGGTTGCGGTCGAACCCCGTGACCTCGAGCCCCGCGCGGCGTAGCCGCTCGCGCATGTTGGCTCCCATGCGACCGAGCCCGACGAGTCCCAGCTTCATGACGAGCTCAGCTCGCGAACCGGATCGGCACCAGGAGATAGCGGTAGCTGCGGTCGTCGTCGCCGTCGGCTTCCGCCTGACCCGTGAACTCGACGGGCTTGTTCGGGTGCGTGAAGGAGAACCTCACGTAGGGCGCGTCGAGCGCGCCCAGGCCGTCGAGCAGGTACTGCGGGTTGAACGCGACCGTGATGTCCTCGCCCTCGAGCTTCGCCTCGATCGACTCGGAAGCCTGGGCGTCGTCACCCTGCCCGGCGTCGAGAACGACCTGTCCCTCGGAGAAGCCGAGCCGGATAGGGGTGTTGCGTTCCGCGACGAGGGCAACACGTTTGGCCGCGTCCGTGAGCACGTGGTTCTCGACGATCGCGTGGATCGGCGTCTCGTCCGGGAAGAGGCGGCGCACCGCGGGATAGTCGCCGTCGACCAGGAGCGACGTCGTGACGCGCCCGGCGGACTCGAAGCCGATGAGGTCGACGCCGGCGCCCGTGGAGAACGCGACCGTGACCTCGGGGGAGGCTCCGAGCGACTTCGCGACGTCGGACAACGTCTTGGCACGCACGAGCGCGGCCGTCGAGGTGTCCGGGCTCGCGGGGCGCCAGTCGAGCTCGCGCAGCGCGAGACGGTAGCGGTCGGTCGCGAGCATCGTGACCTTCTCGCCCTCGATCTCGACACGGACGGCAGTCAGGAGCGGGAGCGTGTCGTCCCGTGACGCGGCGACGGTGACCTGGGCGACGGCACGGGCGAGCTCGTCGCCGTCGAACACACCGGCCGACTCCGGCATGGCTGGCAAGGTGGGGTACTCGTCGACCGGCATCGTCAGGAGCGTGAAACGGCTCGAGCCGCACGTGACGATCACCTTGGTGCCGTCCAGGGCCACGTCGACCGGCTTCGCGGGCAAGGCACGGGAGATCTCGGCGAGCAACCGGCCCGAGACGAGCACCGTGCCCGCCTCAGCCACCTCGGCCGGGATCTGGGAACGGGCGGAGACCTCGTAGTCGAAGCTTGCGAGGTGCAGTACGCCCGCCGGGTCGGCTTCGATCCGGACTCCCGCGAGGACGGTCGCAGCGGGTCGTGTCGGCAGGGTCCGCGCCGTCCAGGTGACGGCCTCGGCCAGCACATCGCGTTCGACTCGGAACTTCATCCGTCAACTCCTTCGTCCCGCGGTCCGGGGTGACATCTGGTCAGCACTGCAGGGAACACTACGCGAGGCGCGGCCCCCACGGCAGCGTCCACAGTCCCAATCTGGCCGGTGGTGCGGCGAGGCGTGGTCGGCCGGTCGAGCTCAGGGTTTCGCTGGTGTGTGGAATCTCCATCGAGGTAAGACTCGTCATAGTCATCGCACTTGTGGGAACTGTGGACGACGAGCGATCTCGCAGGTCATGTGGTTCGACTGCGTGTGGATGCGGTTGTGCGTCCGACGGAGAACTACAGCTCCTCGTGGGGACGAGCTCCAGGGGCTCCGCCGTCGTCCACGGATCACAGTGTGTCGCTCCACACCGACACGCCGCCCGTCCACCTCTGTCCACAGAGTTGTGCACAGGTGTGAACATTCGTCCTACGGCTTGATGAGGTCAAGGTTGAGACCTTGGGCAGTTTGTCCGTTGTCAACGCGCTGACCTGCGGATATGCCCAACGGCGATCAGCCGCGGTGCTGTTGCTTGATGCGGTTGGTGAGCTCGGCGACCTGGTTGTAGACGGCGCGGCGCTCACCGATGAGCTCGGAGATCTTGCGGTTCGCGTGCATCACCGTGGTGTGGTCGCGGCCGCCGAAAGCCTGGCCGATCTTCGGCAACGACATGTCCGTGAGCTCGCGGCACAGGTACATCGCGATCTGGCGTGCCGTCACGAGGACGCGCGAACGGGAAGAGCCACAGATGTCGTCGATCGTCAGGCCGAAGTAGGCCGCGGTCTGGGCGATGATCGTCGCGGCCGTGATCTCGACGGCGTCGTCGTCCGTGATGAGGTCCTTCAGTACGATCTCGGCGAGCGACTGGTCCACCTGCTGCCGGTTGAGCTGGGCGAAGGCGGTGACACGGATGAGTGCGCCCTCGAGCTCGCGGATGTTCGTGGAGATGCGCGAGGCGATGTAGCTGAGAACCTCGTCCGGTGCGGGGAGGTTGTCCGCCGCGGCCTTCTTGCGCAGGATCGCGATGCGGGTCTCGAGGTCCGGTGGTTGAACGTCCGTGATGAGGCCCCACTCGAAGCGTGAACGCATCCGGTCCTCGAACCCGTTGAGCTGCTTGGGCGGGACGTCCGAGGTGATGACGACCTGCTTGTTCGCGTTGTGCAGGGTGTTGAACGTGTGGAAGAACTCCTCCATCGTCTGTTCCTTGCCCTGCAGGAACTGGATGTCGTCGATGAGGAGCACGTCGACGTCGCGGTAGCGGCGCTGGAACGCGCCGGCCTTGTCGTCACGGATCGAGTTGATGAAGTCGTTGGTGAACTCCTCGGAGTTCACGTAGC
>CAZECM010000120.1:0-7619 GCA_964510785.1 uncultured Cellulomonadaceae bacterium
CGTGGATGTCCGAGGCCCGGTCGGAGATGGCCTGCGTCACGAGCAGGTTGACGACGCGCCGATCTGGCCGAGGTTGGAGAGGTCGACGTCGGCCGACGCCGTCTCCTCGAACGACTCGGCGAGGTCCTCCATCTCGTCGTCCGCGCGGCAGAACCGCTCGATCGCTCGCGCGAGGTTGTCGTGCACCGCCACGACGGGACGGATCTGCAGGCCCGAGACCGAGCGCAGGTCGTCCACCGCCATGACGTTGCCCGGGTCCGCCATCGCGACCACGAGCGCGCCGTCCTGGAACGAGATGGGCAGCACCCCGTGCCGGCGGCACAGCGCCGCGGGGATCACGGAGATGGCCGCCCGGTCCACGGGGTAGTCGTCGAGGTCGACGAACTGCATGCCCACCTGGCTCGCGAGAGCCGCGACGAGCTGCATCTCCGAGAGCACGCCCTCCTCGACGAGCACGCGCCCCAGGGACTGGCCCCGTGCCGCGGTCTCGTCCATGGCGGCAAGGAGCTGCGCCTCGTTGACCAGGCCTTCGTCGAGCAGGATCTCGCCGAGCTGACGCATGGTTTCCTCCGTGAACGTGCTGGGCGCCCCACCCACTCGCGGGGCGCCGTACATCATCCCATCGGCACGTGGTTGCCCGTTAGTAAGGGGTCAATGGGTGCTTTCGCCCAGGGCGAGGCGCAGCGCGGCGTCCATCTCGGCCACGGGTGCCACCCGGCCGGTCATGAGACGCACCTGCTCAGCCGCCTGGTGCAGCAGCATCCGCTCGCCGCCCACTACCGCTCCACCGGCAGCGCGCCACGCGGCCATGAGCACCGTGGGGCGCGGGTCGTAGATGACGTCGAGCAGCACCGCTCCCCCACCCACGACCGCGCCGTCGAGCGCCGCGGCCACGTGATCCGCCCCATGAGCGGGAACGGTCGAGACGACGACGTCGGCCCCCGCGACGACCGCGGCCGTGTCCTCGCCGAAGGTGCGGAACTCCGGGTCGAGCCCCATCCGGTGCGCGGCGCGCATGAGCGGGCCGATCCGCGCGAGGGACCGGGCGAACACCGTGGCGCGGGCACAACCGAGCTCCCCGAGCGCCGCGAGCGTGCTGGCCGCCGTCGCGCCCGACCCCAGGACGACGCTCCTCGGGTGCGCCGGCAACGGGACCGGAGCGCCCTCGCGCAGCGCCGTCACGATCCCGTACACGTCCGTGTTCGCCCCGGTGAGCACCACGGAGCTGCGGGCGCTGGGCTGCACGAGCACCGTGTTGACGGCGCCCACGAGCTCGGCGAGCGGCTCCACGTGATCGAGCAGCGGCATCACGGCGTGCTTGTGCGGCATCGTCAGGCTCAGGCCCGCCCACGAGTCGTCGAGGCCCGTGACGACGCCCTCGAGCGTCTCGGGCGTGACGTCCACGGCCTCGTAGCGCCAGCCGGCCAGCCCGAGGGCGGCGTAGGCGGCGCGGTGCAGCACCGGGGAGAGCGAGTGGGCGACCGGGTGCCCCAGCACGGCGGCCCGCCGCGCCGCGATCGTCACGCCGTCAGCCCCCTTCGGAGCTCTCGGGCATGCCGTTCTCCTCGATCCACGCGTTGAGCTTCGCGACGTTCACCTGGTGCTCGGTGTACGTCACCGCGAAGAGCGTCTCGCCGCTCAGCAGGTCGACGGTCACCCAGTAGACCCACGGGCCTTCCTCCGGGTCGAGCACTGCCTTGATGGCATCCAGTCCAGGCGAGCCGATCGGCGTGGGCGGCAACCCCGCGTGCTTGCGCGTGTTGAACGGGTGGTCGGACGCGAGATCGGACTTCGTGAGCTCGAGACCGCTCTTGCCGAGCCCGTAGGCGAGCGTCGCGTCGATGCCGAGCGGCATCCCGTCCTCGAGGCGGTTCTCGATCGCGCGAGCGGCCTTGCCGCGGTACTCGTCCCGGTTGACCTCACGCTCCACGAGGGATGCCTTGTTGAGGACCTCTTCCCACTCCTCCTCGGGCACCTCGAGCTTCGCGAGCTCCGTGCGGGTCTTGGACACCATCTCGGTGAGGATGTCCTCGGCCGTGTCGCCCGGCTCCACGGTGTACGTCGCGGGGAAGAGCCAGCCTTCGAGCTGTTTCTTCGCGGCCTTGGGCACACCGAGCTTGCGCGGCGACCCCGCCGCCGCCTCGAAGTCCTCGACGGGGATCTGCGTCTTCGATGAGGTGACCTTCAGGATCTGAGCGACGGTGTATCCCTCGGGGATCGTCACGAGCAGCTCGACCTTGTTGTCCCGGTCCAGGAGCCAGTTCACGGCGTCCGCCGCGTTCATCTCGAGCTGCATGGCGTACGTGCCGTGCTGGATGCCCACGGCGTCGGGGTTGTTCGCGTACGCGCGGATGAACGACGACGCCGACGCGACGACGCCGGCCTCCGCGAGCGTCCTGCCGATCGTGGCACCCGCGTCACCGGGGTTGACGACGATCTCGATCGAACCCGTGCCCGGGCCCGGGAAGTCGTCCGCAGCGACGTCGGTGGTCTCGGTGGGGTCGGAGGCGAACATCGGCAGCACGTTCGAGTAGACGTAGTACCCGACGCCCAGCACGAGCACGAGCGAGATCGCGAGCGCGATCCCTGACCGCCGTCGGCGGCGTTCCTTGTACTCCTGGCGCGACCCCGAGCGGGACGAACCGTCCCCGTCGCCCTCGCCGAACGCCCACTGCGCGGCGGGGTCGACGGAGGCATACCGGTCGAACGTGAAGGGGTCCGTCGCGGTGGGGGTGGCGGAGCCGTCCACCACGGGCGACTCCCCCGTGGCCGGGCTCTGCGTCACGAGCGACTCGATGGGGTACGCGTTGCCCTCGTCGTCGTACACGTAGCCGCCGTACACCGGGTGGGCGTAGCCGTGGGCGTCGTAGACGTAGCCGTCGGGCTGCACGAGCCCCTCGGTCGCCACGGCCTGGGCGGGCGCCTGGGTCGCGGGCGCAGCCTCGCCGGCCCACTGCACCTGGGGCCACCCGCCGGAGCCCGAGGCTCCCGTCTGGTCGTTTCGCACGCTCTACAGCTCCGTCTTCGTCTCTGCTCCCGGCTGGGACACCACCCGCTCACCGGCGCGGCCGCCCGTGGCACGTTCGGCGTCGAGCGCCCCCTGGAGGATCACCACCGCTGCCGCCTGGTCGACCACGCTGCGCTGCCGCCTGCCTGCACGGCCCGCTTCCCGCAACGCCGCCGTCGCAGACACGGTACTCATCCGTTCGTCCACCATACGCACCTCGACGGGAGAAACTTCACCCGCCAGAGACATAGCGTATGCGCGAGCGGACCCCGCTGCGGCCCCTTCCACGCCGGAAAGATGCCTGGGCAGCCCGACGTACACGACCGCCGCCCCGCGCTCACACACTTCCCTCACGACCCGCGCCCGGTCTCCCGGGTCCACCGTCGCGATCGGTGTCGCGACGAGTCCCTCGGGGTCGCTCGCGGCGAGGCCGACGCGCACGCTCCCGACGTCGATCCCGATCCGGGCTCCGCGCGGCAGGCTCACGCCACCTCGGCGGTGAGTGCCTCGAACGCGGCGCCGAGCCGGGCCGGGTCCGTGCCGCCGCCCTGGGCGACGTCGTCCTTGCCACCCCCGCCGCCACCGAGCACCTGGGACGCCGTGCGCACGAGCTGACCCGCACGATGCCCCTGCTCGCGCGCCGCGGCGTTGGTCGCCACGACCACGAGGGCGCGGCCGGCAGAGCTTCCGCCGACGACGACGACGGCCGCCTGCTCACCTAGCCGTGAGCGGACCTCGAGGGCGAGCGCCCGCAGGTCGTCCGCGCTCGCGACCTCGCCCGCGTCGTGCTGCACGAGTCGCGCGCCGCCCGCCGTCGTCGTCGCGCCACCCGCCACCGTGCCGGCCTGCGCGAGGAGCGCCGCCTGGTTGAACGCCGCGAGCTGCTTCTCCGCGTCCTTGAGCCGGGAGACGAGCCCCGAGACGCGCTCGGGGAGCTCCTCGGGGCGCGCGTCGAGCATGCCCGTGAGCTGGTGAACGAGCGTGCGCTCCTTGGCCTGGGCGGCGTACGCCCCCGTGCCCACGAGCGCGTCGACGCGGCGCACGCCCGAACCGATCGAGGACTCGCCGAGCAACGTCACGAGGCCGAGCGCGCCGGAGCGGTCCACGTGCGTGCCCGCGCACAGCTCGCGCGACCAGTCGCCGCCGATCGACACGACGCGCACCCGGTCGCCGTACTTCGCACCGAAGAGCGCCATCGCACCGCTCGCGAGGGCCGCGTCGAGGTCCATGACCCGGTCCGTGACCTCGAGGTCCTCCACGAGACGTTCGTTGATGCGTGCCTCGATCTCGGGCAGCGCCCCCGCGGGCAGGGCCGCGCCGTGGCGGAAGTCGAAGCGCACGTGGCTCGGCGCGTTCTCCGAACCGGCCTGCGTCGCCGTGGTCCCGACCGACTCGTGGAGCGCCTTGTGCAGCATGTGGGTCGCGGTGTGCGCCCGTGCGATCGCGCCACGGCGCAGCGTGTCGATCTGCGCCGTGCCCGACTCGCCCAGCACCACGGTGCCGTCCACGAGGCGGCCCCGATGCACGGAGAGACCCTTGACGGGCGCCTGGACGTCGT
The DNA here is from genome assembly GCA_964510785.1 of uncultured Cellulomonadaceae bacterium. Classification (GTDB taxonomy): domain Bacteria; phylum Actinomycetota; class Actinomycetes; order Actinomycetales; family Cellulomonadaceae; genus JAAYZM01. Next base: position 4,566 of record CAZECM010000120.1, read on the forward strand.
CCACCTCGACCTTGCCGCCGCCCGCGAGGTGGATCGTGCCCGTGTCCGCGAGCTGACCGCCCGCCTCCGCGTAGAACGGGGTGCGGTCGAGCACGAGCTCGATCTCCGCGGGAGCCGTCGCGGCCGGCGCGGGCACACCGTCCACGAGGAGCCCCACGACCTCGCTCGTGGCCACCTGGTCCGTGTAGCCGAGGAACTGCGTGGGCGCCGCGAGCCCCTTGAGGATCGCGTCGTAGGCGGCCGTGTCCGCGCGGCCCGTGCGCTTGGCCATCGCGTCCGCCCGCGCCCGGTCACGCTGCTCGCGCATGAGGGTCCGGAACGACTCCTCGTCGACGGCAACGCCCTGCTCGGCCGCCATCTCGAGGGTCAGGTCGATCGGGAAGCCGTAGGTGTCGTGCAGCGCGAAGGCGTCCGAACCGGACAGCACGGGCCGGGGCGCACCGGGCACGGGGGCGCCGTCGTCGGCCAACGTCTTGTCCTTGACCGCGGCGCTCTTGACCGCCGCGACCGCGGTGTCGAAGATCGTGGTGCCCGAGACGAGGGTGCGCCGGAACGCCTCCTCCTCGCCGTAGGCGACCTGGCTGATGCGTGCGAAGTCCGTGTCGAGCTCGGGGTAGGACGGCGCCATCGCGTCCTTCGAGACCGGGAGCAGCTCGGGGAGCGTCATGGTGTCGACGCCGAGCAGGCGCATCGCGCGCACGCTGCGGCGCAGCAGCCGGCGCAGCACGTACCCGCGGCCCTCGTTCGAGGGGACCACGCCGTCGCCGATGAGCATGAGGGCGCTGCGGACGTGGTCGGCCACGACGCGCATGCGGACGTCGTCCTCGGTGCTCGCGCCGTAGCGGCGGCCCGAGATCTGCTCCGCCGCCTGGATCACGGGGAACACCTCGTCGATCTCGTACAGGTTGTCCACGCCCTGCAGCAGGTACGCGACACGCTCGAGGCCCATGCCCGTGTCGATGTTCTTGCTCGCGAGCTCGCCGAGGATGCGGAACTCCTCCTTCGAGCGCACCTCGTCGATCTGGTACTGCATGAACACGAGGTTCCAGATCTCGAGGAAGCGGTCCTCGTCCACCACGGGGCCGCCGTCCTTGCCGAACTGCGGGCCGCGGTCCACGTAGATCTCCGAGCAGGGGCCCGCGGGGCCGGGCTGGCCGGTGGTCCAGTAGTTGTCCGTGCGGCCCCGGCGCTGGATGCGCTCCTGCGGGAGGCCTGCGATCTCCTGCCACAGTGCCGCGGCCTCGTCGTCGTCGTGGAAGACCGTGACCCAGATCGAGTCCGGGTCGAAACCGTAGCCGCCGTCCGCGTGCGACTTCGTGATGAGGTCCCACGCGTACGTGATCGCGCCCTCCTTGAAGTAGTCGCCGAACGAGAAGTTGCCGTTCATCTGGAAGAACGTGCCGTGACGCGTGGTCTTCCCGACCTCTTCGATGTCGAGGGTGCGCACGCACTTCTGCACGCTCGTCGCGCGCTTCCACGGCGGGGTCTGCTCGCCGAGCATGTACGGGATGAACGGGACCATGCCGGCGATCGTGAAGAGCGTCGAGGGGTCCGGGGAGATGAGGCTCGCCGAGGGCACCACGGCGTGGTCGCGGGCCTGGAAGAAGTCAAGCCAACGTTGACGGATCTCGGCGGTGCGCATGGGTTCCTTGCCTGTCGGTGCTGGGTGCTGGGTCGGGCTTCGCGGGGCTAGAAGAACGAGTATCCCAGGGAGTCTTCGTCGTCCTCAGCACCGCGGGCTGCGTCGTCGTCGAAGTCCCACGCCTTGCGGGCCCTGCGTTCGGTGCGGACCCGCCTGGCCTCGTCCGGGTCGCGCTCGCCGAGGAGGGCCTCCATGAGTGCCTTCTCGCGCTCCTGGCTCGCCGCGGTGAACGTGGCGACGGCCTCCTTGGCGCGGTCGACGTAGCCCTTGACCTGGCCCTCGAGCTCCTCCGTGACGCCTTCCGGGGTGAACCGGCGCGCAAGCTCGCGACCCTTGATCACGACCACCACCGCGACGGTGGCACCCACACCGATCCAGAACAAGCGGCGCATCGGCTACTTGCCCTTGCCCTGGAAGAGGCCCTGCAGTGCCGTACGGGCGCCGTAGGTGAACGCGGCGACCTTGACGAGCGGGCCGCCCACGGTCGCCGCAACGAGGGTGCTGAGGGCCGAGACGTTCTCCGTGACCTCCGCGGTGCGGGCGGTGATCGTGTCGATGCGGTCGAACTGGGTGTTCGTGGTGGAGATGACGTTGGCCGTCTCGTCGATGAGGGGCAGCGTGTGGTCCGTGAGCTCCTTGACCGAGTCCGTGGACTGGTCGAAGAACTTGCCCAGCTTGACGAGCGGGAGGGCAAGGAAGCCCACGAGCGCGACGAACGCGATCGCGGCGATCAGACCTGCGACGTCACCGACCGACATGCGGTGTTCCCTCCGGGTGGGTGCTGCTTGGACCTGCGTCAACACTACCGGTCGGCGCCCGGGCGCTCTCCTGGTCCGGGAACGACGACGGCGCCCCTGCCGCGGGGTCGCGGTGGGGGCGCCGTCGTCGTCGGACGCGCTAGGCGTTCGTACCGATCAGCGAGCGTAGAACTCGACGACCATCTGGACGTCGCACTGCACCGGGACCTCGGCGCGCACGGGGCGGCGCTCGAGGACGGCGGTGAGCTTCTCGATCTGCACGTTGAGGTACGAGGGGATCTCGTTGAACTGGTGGGCGCCGGCGGCCGCGACCTGGAAGGGCACGGTGGCCTGCGAACGAGGCTTGACCTGGATGGTCTGGCCCGGCTTCACGCGGAACGAGGGGCGGTCCACGATCTTGCCGTCCACGAGGATGTGACGGTGCGTGACCGCCTGGCGAGCCTGCAGGATGGTGCGGGCGAAGCCGGCGCGCAGCACGAGCGCGTCGAGGCGCGTCTCCAGGTCCTCGACCATGACCTCACCGGTCAGGCCGGGGGCCTTGCGGGCCTCGTCGTAGGCGCGGCGCAGCTGCTTCTCGCGCAGCATGTACTGGGCGCGCAGACGCTGCTTCTCGCGGAGACGGACCGCGTAGTCCGACTCGGTGCGGCGACGGGC
>CAZECM010000121.1:0-7535 GCA_964510785.1 uncultured Cellulomonadaceae bacterium
CGACGGTGTGCTTCTGCTCCACGATGAACCGCATCGACCTGCCGCACCTCGTGTGGGTCATGGAGTCGCTCGTCGAGGGCCGCGTGCCCCACCGCATCGAGGTCGACGCCGACGACGCCCGCTGGGCGCGCGTGGCGCTCGACCAGATGCTCGCCCTTCCCGGTATCTGAGCCGCCCTCAAGGAGCCGCGACGTGAACCGCTCCCGCCCGTTGCGCGTCGGCATCTTCGTGTTCGACGACGCCGAGGAGCTCGACGTCGTCGGCCCCTTCGAAGTCCTGACCGCGTGGGCCCAGCAGTCCGACCTCAAGCCCGAGGTCCTCACGTTCTCCCCCGACGGCTCCGGCGTGCGGTGCGCGAAGGGGCTGCGCCTCGTCCCGGACACGTCCGCCGACGACGTCGGTCCGCTCCACGTGCTCGTCTACCCCGGCGGGTTCGGGACGCGGCGCCTGCTCGCGGACCCCGAGCACCTCGCGTGGGTGCGGCAGATGCGTGATCGCACACCCCTCGTCGCCTCGGTGTGCACGGGTGCGCTGGTCCTGGCCGCGGCGGGACTGCTCGCGGGCCGCCCCGCGACCACGTACCACACGGCGTTCGACGAGCTCGTCGCGCTGGAACCGAGCGTGCTCGCCGACACCGAGGCCCGGTTCGTCGACGACGGCGACGTCGTCACCTCGGCTGGCGTCTCCGCGGGCATCGACATGGCGCTGCACCTCGTCGCGCGGCTCGACTCGGTCGAGACGGCCCGCAAGGTGCGCCGCGCCATCCAGTACGACCCGGCGCCCCCGGTCTGACCCCCCGTGTCCGCCCACCGAGTTCGTGAATGTTCCCCGAGTTCGTGACTCCGGGCCAACGAACTCGCGCACTCCTCACGAACTCGCGGGGGTTCCGAGGTGGTCGAGCAGGAGTGCCTCCGCGAGGACGACCTTCTCGAGCTCGCCGAGGTGCACGGACTCGTTGGCGCCGTGGGCGCGCGAGTCGGGGTCCTCGACGCCCGTGACGAGGATCTGCGCGTCGGGATAGACGTCGAGCAGGTCCGCGATGAACGGGATGGAGCCACCGAGCCCCGTGTCGACGGGCGCCGTCCCCCACGACTCGGCGAAGGCCCAGCGCGCGGAGCGCATCGCGGCGCTGTCCCCCGCCGCCTGGAACGCCTTGCCGGCGTCGCGCTCGGTCACCGTGACGCGGGCGCCGAACGGGGCGTGCTGCTCGAGGTGGGTGCGCAACGCGGTGCGGGCCTCGACGGGGTCCTGCCCGGGGGCGACGCGCAGCGAGAGCTTGGCCCGCGCGCGCGGTGCGATCGTGTTGGACGCCTCGGCCACCCCCGTCGCGTCGATGCCGATGACACCGATCGCGGGTCGCGTCCACAAGCGCGCGGTGAGCGGCCCGGTGCCCGCGAGGCGCACGCCGTCGAGCACCGCGGCATCGGCCCGGAAGTCCGACTCGGACTGGTCGACCTCGGGGTCGGGCGCGCTGCGCAGACCCGCCACGGCGACGTTCCCGTCGTCGTCGTGCAGCGTCGCGACGAGCCGGGCGAGCAGGACGTACGCGTCGAGCACGGGCCCGCCGAACATCCCGGAGTGGATCGCGTGCTCAGTGACGGCGACCTCGACCTCGAGGTCCGCGAGCCCGCGCAGGGACGTCGTGAGCGCGGGAACGCCGACCTTCCAGTTCACGCTGTCCGCCACCACGATCACGTCAGCGGCGAGCCGCTCGCGGTGCGCGTGCAGGAAGGCGACGAAGCTCGGCGAGCCGATCTCCTCCTCGCCCTCGACGAAGACGGTGACGCCCACGGCGAGCTCCTCGCCGAGCACGCGCAGCGCCCCGAGGTGCGCGATGATCCCCGCCTTGTCGTCCGCGGCCCCGCGCCCGTAGAGCCGCTCGCCCCGCTGGGTCGGCTCGAAGGGCTCGGTGTCCCACGCCGCGCGGTCGCCGGGTGGCTGGACGTCGTGGTGGGCGTAGAGCAGCACGTGCGGGGCGTCGGGCGGCCCGGCACGACGGGCGACGACGGCGGGCGCGCCCCTGTCCCCCGCGGGGGCCGGTGCATCGAGGATCTCGACGTCGGCGAACCCGGCACCGCGCAGCAAGCCGGCCACGTGCTCGGCGCTCGCGCGCACGTGCGCCTGGTCGAAGGACGAGTTGGAGACGCTCGGGATGCGCACGAGGGTCTCGAGCTCGGCGCGCAGCCCGGCGAAGTGCTCGGCGGTGCGCGCGCGCAGGGCGGCGGTGCGGGTGGGATCGGCCATGAACGTCACGCTACCCGCGTCCCGCGCTCGACTACCCTGGGGTCGTGCCAGCCCCGAAGAACCCCTCCCCCGACGCCACCACCCCCGAGGACGACGCCGCTGCCGCCGGCAAGGGCCGTCCCACGCCCAAGCGCAAGGACGCCGAGGCGCAGCGCCGCAAGCCCCTCGTCCCCGGCGACCGCAAGGCTGCCGCCAAGGCCGCCCGCTCTCGCAGCCGCGAGATCCGCGACCGCGAGTTCGAGGCGATGAAGACGGGCGACGAGAAGAACATGCCCTACCGCGACAAGGGGCCGATCAAGCGCTTCATCCGCGACTTCATCGACGCGCGCTGGTCCTTCGGGGAGTTCTTCCTGCCGATCGCGATCGTGTTCGTGTTCCTGACGGCGCTGACGCAGCAGAACGCCGTCTTCGCGCTCTCGATCCTGGTCGCGCTCTACGGCGTGATCATCGCGACGGTCTTCCAGGCCTGGCTCACGTCCCGCAAGCTCCGCAAGGCGCTCGAGGCGAAGTTCGGCGACGCGGGGCTCGCGAAGGGCAACATGATGTACGGCATCATGCGCTCGCTGCAGATCCGGCGTTCGCGGCTCCCGCGCGCCGTGGTCAAGCGCGGCGAGCACCCGCAGTACCCGCGCTAGGGACTGAGACGGATCGAATCGATTTGACCTTGCGTGGCTAGAATCGTCGCATGGTCAACTACCGCTACCTCGGCAACTCCGGTCTCAAGATCACCGAGCTCACCTACGGCAACTGGATCACCCACGGCCTGCAGGTCGAGAACGAGACGGCGACCCGGTGCGTGCACGCCGCCCTCGACGCCGGCATCACGTCCTTCGACACGGCCGACGTCTACGCCAACACGATCGCGGAGCAGGTGCTCGGCGACGCGCTCAAGGGCCAGCGCCGCCAGTCGCTGGAGATCTTCACGAAGGTGTACTGGCCCACCGGCCCGCAAGGTCCCAACGACTCGGGCCTCTCCCGCAAGCACATCCTGGAGTCGATCGACGGCTCGCTGCAGCGCCTCGGCACGGACTACGTCGACCTCTACCAGGCGCACCGTTTCGACACCGAGACGCCACTCGAGGAGACGATGCTCGCGTTCGCCGACGTCGTGCGCTCGGGCAAGGCGCTCTACATCGGGGTGAGCGAGTGGACGGCCGAGCAGATCCGCGCGGGCGCCGCGCTCGCCAAGGAGCTGCGCATCCCGTTCGTCTCGAACCAGCCGCAGTACTCGGCGCTCTACCGCGTGATCGAGGAAGAGGTCGTCCCCGCCTCGCGCGAGGTCGGCATCTCCCAGATCGTGTTCTCCCCCGTGGCCCAGGGCGTGCTCACGGGCAAGTACAAGCCGGGTGAGGCGGCGCCCGCCGGCTCGCGCGCGACGGACGAGAAGAGCGGCAAGAACTTCATCTCCCGCCTCGTGGACAACCGCGACGTGCTCGAGGCCGTGCAGCGCTTCGTACCGATCGCCGGGGACCTCGGTCTCACCCCCGCCCAGCTCGCGCTCGCGTGGGTGCTCCAGAACGACAACGTGGCTGCGGCGATCATCGGAGCCTCGCGCCCCGAGCAGATCGCCGAGAACGTCAAGGCCTCCGGCGTGCGCCTCGAGCCGGAGATCATGGCCGCGATCGACACCGCGCTGGACGCCGTCGTCGACCGCGACCCCGCGCGCACGGCCCGCAACGCCCCGCAGTCGCGTCCGAGCTGATCACACCGCCGTGCCTCCCGGAGACCTGTGCTCAGGTCTCCGGGATGAGCACCGGTGCGGTCGCGGGCTCGCCGTCGTGCAGCAGCCTCGCTCGCCGCGGGCCCTGGGCGGAGAGCGTGCGCCAGTGCTCGCCGAGCCACGTCTCGGCGTCGAACTGCGTCGTGAAGACGGGGCTCACGGGCTCGGCGAGCTCGTTGCCCACGGCGTCGTCGAACGCCCACACCCACCGAGGCAGCGTCACGATCCGACCTTCTCACGCCCGGCACCGCGGCGCGCGAGGTAGCGGTTGACCCGGGTGGCGTACCACGGTCCGTCGTAGATGAGCCCGGTGTACCCCTGCACGAGCGTCGCCCCCGCGTCGAGGTACCGCTCGGCGTCCGCGCCCGTCGAGATCCCCCCCACGCCGATGATGACGGCGCGCTCCCCGAGCGCCTCGCGCAGCCGCCGCACCACCGCGATGCCGCGCTCCAGGACGGGCGGCCCGCTGAGCCCCCCGGGGCCGAGGTCGTGGGCGATCGTCGTGTTGACGGCGACGACGCCGTCGAGGCCGTGCTCGAGCGCGAGTCCGGCCACGGCGTCGACGTCGTCGTCGGCGAGGTCGGGCGCGATCTTCACGAGCAACGGGACGTGCCGTCCGCCGACGGCGGTGTCCGCCGCGGACCGAACCTCGCGCAGGATCGGGCGCAGCGCGTCCACCGACTGCAGGTCGCGCAGGCCCGGGGTGTTGGGCGAGGACACGTTGACGACGAGGTAGTCCGCGTACGGCGCGAGCTGGCTGGCCGAGAACGCGTAGTCCTCCGCGGCACGCTCGGCCGGCGTCACCTTGGTCTTGCCGATGTTCACGCCGACGACGGCCGCCCGGCCCCTCGCGGACCTGCGCAGCGCCCGCAACCGGCCCGCGGCTGCGACGGCGCCCTGGTTGTTGAAGCCCATGCGGTTGCGCAGCGCGCGGTCCTCGATGACGCGCCACAGCCGCGGCTTCTCGTTTCCCGGTTGCGCCTGCGCCGTGACCGTCCCGATCTCGACGAACCCGAAGCCGAGCATCGTCAGGCCCTCGACGGCGCGCGCTTCCTTGTCGAAGCCCGCGGCCAGCCCGAACCGGCCCGGCACGCGACGCCCGAACACGTCGACCTCGGCCCCGGCCCCCGGGGCGAAGAACAGCCGGTGCAGCAACCCGGACACCCCGGGGATGCGGCCCACGCCAGCGATGAGGCCGAAGGCGAGCTCGTGAGCACGCTCGGGGTCCATGCGGCGAAAGACGAGGTTGAACAGGAGGCGGTACACGCGGACCAACCTAGTGGGTCCGGGCGGGTGCCCGGCCGCCCCGGGTACGCCACAGCAGCGCGAGCCCGACGACGGGCAGCACGAGGGGCACGAAGCCGTAGCCCGCGCCGAACTGCGACCACACGGTCGCGTCCGGGAAGTCCTGGGGCGCCGCGAGCGAGAGGGCGCCGACGACGAGAACACCCACGAGCTCGACCGAGATCGCGACCCACGCGACCGTGCGCCACCGACCGGACGACTTGGCGAGGGCGACCGTCGCGAGGAGATAGACGAGGCCCGAGAAGAGGGACAGCGAGTACGCGAGCGGCGCCTCGTCGAAGCGGGTGAGTATCTGGGAGAGCGCGCGCGCCGTCGCCGCGAGGGCGAGCAGCCCGTACACGAAGACGACGACGCGGCCGAAGCCCTCGGAGGTGCTGCGCGGCGCGACGTTGGTCATGCGAGCCACAGTACGAGGATCCGGTACTGCAGGAAGCCGGTGGTCAGCGCGGCGAGGACGAGGATCACCGAGCTCCAGCGCGTGCGCTCCACGAAGGAGACGACACCCGCGGCGGGGAGCACGAACAGCACCGTGACGAGGTACCCCCACAGCGTGACGCCGTCGGCCACCTCGTGCCCCGTCGCGAGGAGCACGGCCGCGGCGACGAGCTGGACCACGAGGACGGCCTCCACCACACCGGCCCCGACGAGCTGGCGCAGGACGACGGGTTCGTCCCGCGCCGCGCGCCAGGCGGCCCAGGCGCCGAGCACGAGGCACAGCGCGACGACGAGCCACGTGAGGACGGGAATCACGCCCCGACAGTACCGGCCGGTGCGTCAGTCGCGTTCGCCTCGACGTCGGCGGGCGTTCCACTCCCGCATCCGCGCCGGGTAGCCCGTGCGCTGCACGTCGTAGACGGGGATGTTGAGCTCCTCGGCGAGCTTGCGGGCGGTGCGGCCGTCGGGCACCTTGCGCCGCGTCCACTCCCCCGTCGTCGCGATCAGGACGACGGTGGTCTGCGTGACGTTCGTCTCGGGCTCGACGTAGGCCTCCACGCCCACGCGCGTCCGCACGAACTCGGCGAAGTGCTCCAGGGTGGCTCGTTGCGCCTCGCGTGGCGACGGCGCGTCCTGCTGCTGCGCCGCCCGGCGGCGGCGGCGAAAGAGGCCCATGGCGTGCAAGGCTAACCGCAACCCGTGGTGATCTGCGTCTCTCAGCCCGGGTTCGTTCACCGCTCGCGCTCGGGTGATGACAAGATGGACCGTGGCGCTCCGGCCGCGCTCAGTGCGTGAACGCCGTGGCCCCTCGCTGATCAATGACGGCCAAAGGAGTTTTCGTGGCAGAGAGCCGCACCGAGTTCGACATCGTCGTCCTGGGCGGAGGCAGCGGCGGGTACGCGACCGCGCTGCGGGCCTCCCAGCTGGGCCTGTCCGTCGCCCTCGTCGAGGGCGGCAAGGTGGGCGGCACGTGCCTCCACAACGGCTGCATCCCCACCAAGGCCCTCCTGCACGCCGCCGAGCTCGCGGACCAGGCGCGCGAGTCGAGCCACTTCGGCGTCAACGCGACGCTCGAGAGCATCGACATGGCCGGCGTCAACAACTACAAGGACACCGTGATCGGCGGCCTGTACAAGGGCCTGCAGGGTCTCGTGAAGTCCCGCGGCGTCACGGTCGTTGAAGGCTGGGGCAAGCTCGTCGGGCCCGACGCCGTCGAGGTCGACGGCACGCGGTACACGGGCAAGCACATCGTCCTCGCGACGGGCTCCTACGCCCGCACGCTGCCCGGCCTCGAGATCGGCGGCCGGGTCATCACGTCCGACCAGGCGCTCGAGCTCGACTGGGTCCCGCAGTCCGCGATCGTGCTCGGTGGCGGCGTCATCGGCGCGGAGTTCGCCAGCGTGTGGCGCTCCTTCGGTGCCGAGGTGACGATCATCGAGGCGCTGCCCAACCTGCTGCCGAACGAGGACGCCGCGCTCTCCAAGGCGTTCGAGCGCGCGTACCGCAAGCGCGGCATCGCGTTCCACACCGGCGTGCGGTTCTCCGGTGTGACCAAGACGGACCAGGGCGTGCACGTCACGCTCGAGGACGGCAAGACCTTCGACGCCGACCTGCTGCTCGTCGCCGTGGGCCGCGGCCCCCGCACGGCGGACCTCGGCTACGAGGCCCAGGGCGTCACCATCGACCGCGGGTTCGTCATCACGAACGACCGCCTGCACACCGGTGTCGGCAACGTCTACGCCGTGGGCGACATCGTGCCCGGCCTGCAGCTCGCCCACCGCGGCTTCGCACAGGGCATCTTCGTGGCCGAGGAGATCGCCGGGCTGAACCC
>CAZECM010000122.1:0-6322 GCA_964510785.1 uncultured Cellulomonadaceae bacterium
CGGGTTGTTCATGAGCGCGCGCGCCATCTCGAGGAGCTTGCGCTGGCCACCCGAGAGGGAGCCCGCGAAGTCGTCGCGCTTGGTGTCGAGCTTGAAGCGCGCGAGGAGCGACTCGGCCTGCTCGGTGATCTCGGCCTCGCGGCGGCGCCACAGGGGCGGCACGAGGGCCGCGAAGAGGTTCTCGCCGGGCTGGTCGGGCGCCCCGAGGCGCATGTTGTCGATCACGGTCATGCGGGACAGGGCCTTGGTGAGCTGGAAGGTGCGCACCATCCCCGACTTGGCGACGTTGCCCGCCGCGACGCCCGCGAGGGGCTTGCCGTCGAAGGACCACGTGCCGTGGTCGGGCTTGTCGAACCCCGTGAGCAGGTTGAACAGCGTGGTCTTGCCCGCCCCGTTGGGGCCGATGAGCGCCGTGATGGCGCCCCGTTGCACCTCGAGGTGGTCGACGTCGACGGCGACCATGCCGCCGAACGCCCGGTGGACGCCGTCGGCCACGAGGATCGGGTCGGGCTTCTTCGCGCCGGGGACGCGATCGACGGCGACCAGCTGGGCGGCGGCCGCCGAGGTGCTCGTTGCGTCAGCGGACATTGATCGCCAGCTCCTTCTTGTCGCCGAGGATCCCTTGTGGTCGGAAGATGATGAGCAGCATGAGTGTCACGCCGACGGCCACGAAGCTGAAGGCCTCGATCTGCTCGGTCCGCAGCACGGTCGTGGGGATGACCTCACGCATGACGGACTTGATGAGCATGAGCGCGGCCCAGAGCAGCATCGAGCCGAGCACGGGACCGAACACGGTGGCTGCGCCCCCGAGCAGGAGCAGGGTCCAGATGAAGAACGTCGTCGGGCGGCCCATCGAGTCGGCCTGCACGGCTTGAGGCAGCACGAAGATGATGCCGCCCACCGCACCGAGGGCGCCGCCGAGGACGAGGGCCTGCATCTTGTAGGAGTAGACGCTCTTGCCGAGCGAGCGCACGGCGTCCTCGTCCTCGCGGATGCCCTTGAGCACGCGACCCCATGGGCTACGCATGAGGCGCCACACGAGGAGGCAGAACAACCCCACGAGCACCCACGCGACGATGCGAAGCCACCAGCTGTTCGAGTAGCAGTTGGAGTACGTCCACCACAGGATGGTCGTGTTGCCCTGGGGGAGCAGACACGTGGCGTGGAACGGGTTCTTGAACCCGTCGCCCGCGATGCCTGCGTTGCCACCCGTGAGCCACGTCATCGACGTCGAGCGGCCGATGAGCCGCACGATCTCGGCCGCGGCGATCGTCACGATCGCGAGGTAGTCGCCCCGCAGGCGCAGCGTCGGCATGCCGAGCAGGAGCGCGAACACCGTCGAGGCGACGAGTCCCACGAGGAGCCCCATCGCGGCGGAGTGACCCGCGAGCGTCGTGATGGCGAAGCCGTACGCGCCGATGAGCATGAAGCCGGCCTGGCCCATGTTGAGCAGGCCCGTCAGGCCGAAGTGCACGTTGAGGCCGATCGCGGCGATCGCGTAGGCCGCGGTGACGGGGTTGAACAGCTCGCCGACGACATTGGCGAGGATTCGGGTGAAGTCCATCTGTTGCCTTCCGTCAGCCGATGCGCTCCGCGCGGCCCAGGATGCCCTGGGGCCGCACGAGCAGGACGAGGATGAGGATCACCAGCGCGCCGGCGTAGCGCAGGTCGGACGGGATGACGAGGGACGACATCTCCGCCACCAGGCCGATGACGATCGATCCGACGAGTGCGCCGAAGGCGGTGCCGAGACCACCGAGCGTCACGGCCGCGAACATCAGGAGCAGGATCGTGCCGCCCATGTTCCACGAGGTGACGTTGAAGTACAGGCCGATGAGCACACCGCCGAGCGCGGCGAGCCCGGCGCCCATGACCCACACGAGCCGGATGATCCGCTCGACGTTGATGCCCGAGGCCGCGGCGAGGGCCGGGTTGTCCGCGACGGCTCGCGTGGCCCGTCCCGTCCACGTGCGTTGCAGGAAGTACGCGACACCGCCGAGGGCGAGGAGCGCGATCGCGGTGGACAGGATCGACTGGTGGGCGATGATGACGCCCCCGACGTTGATCGACGTCGGCGTCGCGATCGTGATGCGCATCCGGCCGCCGCCGAAGAAGAACTGGAAGGAGTACTGCAGGGCCATCGAGAGGCCGATCGTGATGATCATGAGCTGCACGGGGCCCATGCCGCGCTTGCGCAGCGGTTTCCAGATGCCCGCGTCCTGCACGTAGCCGGACAGGGCGCCGACGAGGACGGCGAGCACGCCGGCGAGGAGGAGCGGCATGTTCATCAGCTGGGCGAACACGTAGGCGGCGAGCGCACCGAGCGTCACCTGCTCGCCGTGCGAGAAGGAGCTCAGCCCCGTGGTGCCGTAGATGAGCGACAGGCCCACCGAGGCGAGGGCGAGCAGGAGCCCGAAGATGATGCCCGAGGTGAACTGCTGGGCCACCCGCGGGAAGGTGATGCTCCCGGGGCGGCTCGAGTCCTCGACGCCGGGCTCGGCGTCGCCGGGAGCGGTCGTCTCGGTCCCGGGGTCCGACGGCGATCCGCTCGCCCCGGGTGACGGCGTGGCCGTCGGGGTGCCGAGCGGGAACAACGCAGCGGCGCTCGCGCCGATGTCGGCGATCACGGTGCGTGGGTTGTCTCCGGGGTTGCGGAGCGACTCGCCCGCGGGGAGCGTCGCGGTGTCGAGCGTGACCGTGTACTCCCCGTCTGCGGGGACGCCGATCGACCAGCGGCCGTCGTCGTCGGTGGTTGCCTCGCCGGTGAATCCCTGGCCCTCGACGGTGATCGTCACGCCCGTCGCCGGGTCACCGGCCGCGGTGCGGATCCGGCCCCCGATGCACGCGGTGGACGAGTCGGGGACGCACTCGGCCGAGTCGGCTGCGGCAGCGGGAGGAACCCACCAGGCGCACGCCAGCAGGGCCAGGAGCAGGGTGACCAGCGCGGCTCGGACCTGGACGGGGCGAACCCCGTGCACCGCAGCACCGTGCACCGCAACCTCCTCGCTGTTTCGGGGCGCGAATCGCCCCGGTCGGTTTCGAAGTGTGTCGCAGACTAGTTGCATTCTGTTACCGGCGGGTGACAAACGGCACGCCGGGAGAAATCGCGACCGGATCGAAACCGATCGGGTGACCGCGCTTGCCAGGGGGAGCCCCGTGGCACTATCAATGCCTCAGGGGGCTCTCCGGTGCAGCACCGGGCGAGATGCTCGCGAGCGGAGGCAATCGTGGCCCGACCTGGTACCCAGGTGCGCCTCGCCGCACCCGAAGACATCCCCGGGCTCGTCGAGCTGTGCCTCGAGGCGCGGACGGAGTCCACCGTCGGCTCGCAGCTGTGCACGCCGGACCCCGAGGTGCTCGCGAGCCAGCTCCGTGCCTTCTCCTCGAGCGGGGAGGGGCGTCTCCTCGTCGCCCACCACGACGACGCGATGGCCGGCCTGATCCTGGCCCGGCTCATCGGCCCGGGTCCGTTCACCGACGAGACGACGGTGCACGTCGAGGCGCTCTACGTCGGCGCACCGCACCGGCGTCGCGGCGTCGGGCACGCACTCCTCGCCGAGCTCCTCGCCCTCGCGGACGTCGCGGGCGCCCGGTACGTCTATGCCGTCCCGCTGCCGGGAGCGCGCGGGATGCAGCGCTTCCTCGCGCGGCTCGGCTTCGCACCCGCCGCCGCGCATCGTGTGGCCACGGTCCAGACCCTGCAGCGCCGGCTCGCCTCGGGCCGACGTGGCGCACGCGTCGCGTCGCGGGCACGCGGGCTCGAGAGCCTCATCGCCCGACGGCGCGTCGCTTCCGGCCCTCGGGACGAGGCGACGACCGGGGAGGTCGCAGCGGCCCAGGTGCGCGACCGGGCGGCCGCGGGTGGGCTCGTGCCGGGCGAGCGGACCGCCGGCTGACGGGCTTCCTCAGCCCTGTGCGTCGAGCACGACGCACGTGAGCCGTGCGGTGCAGACCCGTCGCCCCTCGTCGTCGGACACCACGATCTCGTAGCTCGCCGTCGTGCGCCCGAGGTGGAGCGCGGTCGCGACGCCGTGCACGGAGCCGCTGCGCACGCCGCGGTGGTGGGTCGCGTTGAGCTCGAGGCCGACGGCGGCCCGCCCGGGACCCGCGTGCGCGACGGCGGCGTAGGAGCCGAGGGTCTCCGCGAGCGCCGCGGACGCCCCCCCGTGCAGGAGGCCGTAGGGCTGGGTGTTCCCCGCCACGGGCATGGAACCCGTGGCACGTTCCGGGCTCACCTCGCCGATCGTGATGCCGAGCCGGTCGAGGAGCGTGCCGTCGGTGGGGGGCAGGGTGTCGGCCATGGGCGCTAGGTTGGCACGGTGAGCGATGCAAAGCGACCCCGCCTTCTTCTGATCGACGGCCACTCGATGGCGTACCGCGCCTTCTTCGCCCTGCCGGTGGAGAACTTCGCGACGAGCACGGGCGAACCTACGAACGCCGTCTACGGGTTCACCTCGATGCTCGCGAACCTCATCGCGAACGAGCAGCCGACGCACCTCGCCGTCGCGTTCGACGCCGGGAGCCACACGTTCCGCACCGACGTGCTGCCGAGCTACAAGGGCACCCGCGAGTCCACGCCGGAGGCGTTCAAGGGCCAGGTGCCGCTCATCGAGGAGATCCTCGGCACGTTGCACATCCCCGCGATCAGCAAGGACAACTTCGAGGCGGACGACATCCTGGCGACCCTCGCGGGTCAGGCCTCCGCCCAGGGGATGCAGGTGCTCGTGTGCTCGGGGGACCGGGACAGCTTCCAGCTCGTGGACGAGGACGTCACGGTGCTCTATCCCGTCAAGGGCGTCTCGGAGCTCGCCCGCATGACGCCCGACGCCGTCGAGGCGAAGTACGGGGTGCGTCCTGAGCGCTACCCGGACCTCGCGGCTCTCGTGGGCGAGACGAGCGACAACCTTCCTGGCGTGCCCGGCGTCGGCCCGAAGACGGCGGCCAAGTGGATCGCGCAGTTCGGCGGGCTCGAGGAGATCCTCGCCCGCGCGGACGAGATCCCCGGCAAGGCGGGGGAGTCGTTGCGTGCCCACCTCGAGCAGGTCGCCCTCAACCGCCGCCTCAACCACCTGCTGCGTGATGTCGAGCTCCCGCTCGGTGCTGCCGAGCTCGCCGTCCAGCCGTGGGACCGCGACGGCATCAACGAGATCATGGACGTGCTGCAGTTCCGCACGCTGCGCGAGCGGCTCCTCGCGATGATGCCGAGCGACGAGCGGGCCGTCGAGGCGCCGGGCGTGCAGCTCGAGGTCGCGTCCCCGGGTGGGCTCGGTGCGTGGCTCGCGGCGCGCGCCGGCCAGGAGATCGGCGTCGACGTCCGCGGCAACGTGTCCCCGGCCTCGCCGGACGCGTGGGGCGTCGCGCTCGCCGACGAGGCGGGCGGTGCGGTGACGGTCGACCTCACGACGATCGACCCGGCCGACGACGACGCACTCGTGACGTGGCTCGCCGACGTGGGTGCCCCGAAGCTCGTCCACGGGTCGAAGGACGCGTGGCACGCCCTCGCGGGCCGGGGCATCGAGCTCGCGGGGGTCGCGTTCGACACCGAGCTCGCCGCCTACCTGTGCCTGCCCGACCGGCGCGGCTACGACATCGCTGAGGTCGCACAGACCTATCTCCATCGCGAGCTCGGTACGGACGCCTCGGGTGACGGGCAGGGCGCGCTCGACCTCGACGGGGGCGGTGAGGAGCTCGCGGCCGCCGAGCGTGCCGCGGCGACGGTAGAGCTCGCGGTCGTGCTGCGCGGCGAGCTCGCCGACCGCGAGGGTGCCGCCCTGCTCACCGAGCTCGAGCTGCCGCTCGTACCCGTGCTCGCACGCATGGAACGCACGGGCGTCGCCGTCGACCTCGACTACCTGCGCGAGCTCGAGAAGCAGTTCGACTCGCGCGTGACGAACGCCGCCAGGGAGGCGTACGCCGTCATCGGCCACGAGGTGAACCTCGGCTCGCCCAAGCAGCTCCAAGAGGTGCTCTTCGACGAGCTCGACATGCCCAGGACGAAGAAGATCAAGACGGGCTACACGACCGACGCCGCCTCGCTCGCGGAGCTGTTCGCCAAGACGGAGCACCCGTTCCTCGCCCACCTGCTCGCCCACCGCGACGCGATCAAGCTGCGCCAGACGGTCGAGGGTCTCATCCGCTCCGTCGCGGACGACGGCCGCATCCACACGACGTTCCGCCAGACGGTCGCCGCGACGGGCCGGCTCAGCTCGAACGACCCCAACCTGCAGAACATCCCCATCCGTACCGCCGAGGGGCGGCTCGTCCGCAAGGCGTTCGTCGTCGGCGCGGGCTTCGAGACCCTCCTCACGGCGGCCTACTCGCA
>CAZECM010000122.1:6332-7498 GCA_964510785.1 uncultured Cellulomonadaceae bacterium
GGCCCACCTCTCGGGCGACGAGGGGCTCATCGAGGCGTTCCGCTCGGGGGAGGACCTGCACCGCTTCGTGGGCTCACGCGTCTTCGAGGTCGCGCCCGCGGACGTCACGGCCGAGATGCGCTCGAAGATCAAGGCCATGAGCTACGGCCTCGCCTACGGGCTGAGCTCCTTCGGCCTGTCCAAGCAGCTCGACATCGACCTCAAGGAGGCGAGCCGGCTCATGGCGGAGTACTTCGAGCGGTTCGGCGGGGTGCGCGACTACCTGCACCACGTGGTCGAGGAGGCGCGCGGCACGGGCTACACCGCGACGATCCTGGGCCGACGGCGCTACCTGCCGGACCTGACGAGCGACAACCGGCAGCGTCGCGAGCTCGCCGAGCGGGTCGCCCTCAACGCCCCCATCCAGGGCTCGGCCGCCGACCTGATCAAGATCGCGATGCTCGGTGTGGACCGCGAGCTCTCTGCCGCGGGGCTCGCCTCGCGCATGCTGCTCCAGGTGCACGACGAGCTCGTCATCGAGGTCGCCCCAGGGGAGTCGGCGCACGTCGAGCGCATCCTGCGTGAGCAGATGGGTTCGGCCGCGGACCTGTCCGTCCCGCTCGACGTCTCCGTGGGTGTCGGGGCGAACTGGCACGACGCCGGGCACTGACGGCTGGTACCCGAACAGCTACGAGTCGAAACCCATCCCGACCGCGTCGAGCACCCGCAGGAACGGGCCACGCCTGCCCTCGCGGTGATCCGCCCGGTCGAGCGCTCGGCGCGTCAGGTTGATGCCGATGCTCGCGAGCGGCTCGGGCGGGAACGGCAGCGGGAGCGTGCGCAGCATCTCGAGCCGGGTGCGCTCGGTCTCGAGGCCGTCGACGGCGTCGAGCGCGGCGCGTGCCATGAACCGGGACGCGCCGACGCCGAGGCCCGTGAAGCCCGCCACGTGGACGACCCGGTCCGCGTGGGCTCGCGCGAGGAACGCGCAGAACCGTGTCGAGGTGTCGATGACACCGGACCAGCGGTGCGTGAAGCGGATCCCCTCGAGCTGGGGGAAGGTCGCGAGGAAGTGGGAGGCGAGCCGCTCGTAGGTCTCGTGCCGGTCGTAGCGGGCGGAGTCGATCGCGCCGCCGTAGTGGTAGATGGCGTCGTACCCGCCCCACAGGATGCGTCCGTCCGCCGTG
>CAZECM010000123.1:0-7393 GCA_964510785.1 uncultured Cellulomonadaceae bacterium
TGCTGCACGAGCACCTCGGTGCGGGTGTCGACCGAGCTCGTCGCCTCGTCGAGGATGAGGATCGTGGGGTCGGCGAGGAAGGCCCGCGCGATCGTGAGGAGCTGCTTCTCGCCCGCCGACACGTGGGTGCCGTCGTCGTCGATGACGGTGTCGTAGCCGTCGGGCAGGGTGCGCACGAACCGGTCCACGTACGTGGCCTCGGCGGCCGCGACGATCTGCTCGTGCGTCGCGCCGTCGACGCCGTAGGCGATGTTCTCGGCGATCGTGCCCCCCACGAGCCACGTGTCCTGGAGGACCATGCCCATCTGGGAGCGCAGCTCGGCGCGCGAGAGCTCGCGCGTGTCGACGCCGTCGAGCGTGATCCGTCCGGAGTCGATCTCGTAGAAGCGCATGAGGAGGTTGACGAGCGTCGTCTTCCCCGCGCCGGTGGGGCCGACGATCGCGACGGTCTGGCCAGGCTCGGCCACGAGCGAGAGGTCCTCGATGAGGGGCGAGTCCGCCTCGTAGGAGAACGCGACGTGCTCGAAGGCCACGTGGCCGCGCACCGGACGGTCGAGGACCACGGCGGGCTCGGGGTCTGGCTCCTGCTCCGGCGCGTCGAGCAGCTCGAAGACACGCTCCACCGAGGCGACGCCCGACTGCAGGAGGTTCGCCATCGAGGCGATCTGTGCGATCGGCTGGGAGAACTGCCGCGAGTACTGGATGAACGCCTGCACGTCACCGAGCGTGAGGGTGCCTGTCGCGACGCGCAGCCCGCCGACGACGGCGACCGCGAGGTAGTTGAGGTTCGAGATGAAGCCGATGGCGGGCTGGATGATGCCCGAGATGTACTGGGCCTTGAAGCTCGCCTCGTAGAGCGTGTCGTTGCGCCGGGCGAAGTCCTCGGCGGCCTCCTCGCGGTGGCCGTAGACCATGACGAGCTCGTAGCCCGTGTACATCTCCTCGATGTGGGAGTTGACCTTGCCCGTCCACTCCCACTGGCGTACGAACTGGGGCCGGGAGCGCTTGGCGATCGCGCCGGCGACGGCCATCGAGAGGGGGATCGTCACGAGGGCGACGACGGCGAGCAGCGGCGAGATCCAGAACATCATCGCGAGGACACCCACGACCATGAGCACCGAGGAGATGAGCTGGGACAACGTCTGCTGCAGGGTCTGCGCGACGTTGTCGATGTCGTTCGTGACGCGGCTCAGCAGGTCGCCGCGCTGCTGGCGGTCGACGTACCGCAACGGCACCCGGGCGAGCTTCGCCTCGACGTCGGCCCGCAGCCGAAGGACGGAACGCTGCACCACGCCGGCCGCGAACCAGCCCTGGAGCCACCCGAACAGGAACGACCCGGCGTACACGACGAGCACGACGAGCAGCACGCGCCCGAGGCCCTCGGTATCGATGCCCTGGCCCGGCACGACGTCCATGCCGGAGACCATGTCGGCGAACTGGTCCTGGCCCTGGGCGCGCAGCGCGGCGACGGCCTCGTCCTTCGAGAGCCCGGCGGGCAGGCGGCTGCCGATGAAGCCGTCGAAGATGAAGTTCGTCGCGTCCCCGAGCAGGCGTGGGGCGACGACGGCGAGGAACACCGAGATCGAGCCCGCGATCGTGATGAGCACGAGCTGGAGGCGTTCGGGCCGCAGCTCGCGCAGGAACCGCATGCCCGAGGCGCGGAAGCTCATGGGCTTCTCCCCCGGCATGCCCATGGCGCCCGGGTGGGGGCCGCGGGACACGGGCGGGCGTGGCGGCGTGCGCTGCTCGCTCATGCGGCCTCCTCCTCGCTGAGCTGGGAGTAGACGATCTCCTGGTACGTCTCCGACCTCGCGAGCAGCTCGGTATGGGTGCCGACGTCGACGACGGCGCCGTCCTCGAGGACGACGATGCGATGGGCGTGGCGGATCGTCGCGACCCGCTGCGCCACGACGATGACGGCGGCGTCCCGCGTCTCGGGGACGAGGGCGGCGCGCAGTGCCGCGTCCGTCGCGTAGTCGAGGGCGGAGAACGAGTCGTCGAAGAGGTAGACGCTCGGTCGGCGGACGAGGGCGCGCGCGATCGCGAGACGTTGGCGCTGCCCGCCGGAGACGTTCGAGCCACCCTGGACGATGGCGGCATCGAGACCTTCGGGCAGGCTCTCGACGAACTCTCGTGCCTGGGCGACCTCGAGGGCGTGCCACAGCTCGTCCTCGGTCGCGTCGGGCTTGCCGAACAGCAGGTTGGAACGGATCGTGCCGGAGAACAGGTACGGGCGCTGCGGCACGAAACCGAGTCGGGACCACAGCACGTTCGGGTCGAGCTCGCGCACGTCCACGCCGTCGAGCAGCACGGAGCCGGCCGTCACGTCGAAGAGGCGCGGGATCAGGTGGAGGAGCGTCGACTTGCCGGAGCCCGTCGAGCCGATGATCGCCGTCGTCCGCCCCGGCTCCGCCACGAGGTCGACGCCGTGCAGCACGGCCCGCTCGGCGCCGGGATAGCGGAACTCGACACCGTTCAGCTCGATCCGGCCGCGACCGTCCGCCGCGAGCGCGACGGGCGCGGCGGGCGGGTGCACGGTGGGGGCGACCTCGAGCACCTCACCGATGCGCTCGGCCGAGACCATGGCCCGCGGCACCATGACGAACATCATCGTCGACATCATCACGGCCATGAGGATGTAGGCGATGTAGCTGAGGAAGGCCGTGAGCGCACCGACCTCCATCTGGCCGCTCTCGACCCGCCCCGCGCCGAACCACAGCACCGCCGCGCTCGTGATGTTGAGGACGAGCATGACGAGCGGGAACATGAGCGCCATGATCTTTCCGGTGCGCAGCGAGACGTCGAAGAGCCGCTCGTTCGCGACGGCAAATCGCCGCGACTCGTGATCTTCGCGCACAAAGGCGCGAATGACTCGAATTCCTGCGATCTGTTCGCGCATCACGCGATTGATGTCGTCGATACGCCGCTGCATCGCCCGGAATATCGGCACCATGCGCCACACGACGATGCCGACGATTCCCGCGAGCACCGGTACGGAGAACACCAGGACGGTCGAGAGCTCGACGTCCTCGCGCAGCGCCATCACGACACCACCGACGAGCAGGATCGGCGCCATGATCATCATCGAGAAGGTCATGAACGCGACCATCTGGATCTGCTGCACGTCGTTCGTGGTACGTGTGATGAGCGTCGGGGCACCGAAGCGGCCCATCTCCTGGGCCGAGAACTGCTGCACGTGCTCGAAGACCCGGCGCCGCAGGTCCCGGCCGAAGCCCATCGCGGCGCGCGAGCCGAAGTACACGGCGGCCACGGCGGCCACCACCTGGACGAGGCTCACGGCGAGCATCACGACGCCGATCCGGACGATCTCACCGGTGTCGCCGAGCGCGACACCGCGGTCGATGATGTCGGCGTTGAGGCTCGGCAGCAGGAGCGTCGCGATGACCTGGACCACCTGCAGGACGACGGAGAGCAGCACTGCTCCGAGGTAGGGCCGCAGGTGGAGACGCAGCATCTGGGCTAGCACGGGCGGCCCACGGAGTTCAGCACGCCGTCGAGCGTACGCGCGAGGGCGGCCTCCCACCGCGGGAGGCCGCCCTCGTTTTCTCTCGGCGTAACTACTTGACCCGGACCTTCGCGGCCTTGGACCACGTGCCCTTCACGGTCGAGCTCGTCTTGAGCCCGGCCTTGACCGTGATGGCCTTCTTGGCCCGCGGCAGCGTCACCGTGATCTTGCCCTTGTGCCTGGCCTTGAGGCTCACCGTCTTGACGAGCTTGCCGTTGACCCGCACCTGGACCTTGCCGGTCGCCCACGCGCCGTTGTCGAGCTTGCCGACCCGGACCGTGACCTTCGGCTTGGCGTTCTTCTTGAAGGCCTTGCCGGTGACCGTGATCGCCTTGGCCGGCCGGGGCTTCGTGACCGTGAACTTCGCGGCCTTGGGCGACGTCGCGGCGAGGCTGGCCGTGTCACCGGCGAACTTCGCGACGACCGAGCCGTAGCCGCGGATCTCGAGCGACCTGGACAGCTTCAGCGTCGCCACCGCACCCGTGACCGTGGCGGTCCCGAGCAGGGTGGAGCCGTTGTAGAAGCCGACCTTCTTGCCCTCGGCACCGATGACGACGGCCGAGACCGTCGCCACGGACTTGCTGCCGCGGATCTGCGACTTCTTCGAGAACACCGGCTTGTAGATCGTCACGACCGACTTGACCGTGATGGCGGCCGAGGCCACCGATGCGGCGGAGGAACCCACCGCGCTGCTCGCCACGACGGTCGCCGTGTAGGAGCCGGCCGGCAGGCCCGTGAAGGTGTGCGACGACGCCGACGCGTCGACCGATGCCGACCGGAGCGACCCGGTCGAGCTCGTCAGCGCCACGGTGTAGCCCGTGAGCGCCGTGCCACCGTCGGCCGGGGCCGACCATGTCACCTGGACGCCGTCGTCGCCCACGGCCGTGACGGCAGGCCGTGCGGGGGCGGTCGGCACGTCGAGCGAGGGGACGACGACGGGCGCCGAGGCCACCGAGTCCGACGAGGAACCGAGGGCGTTGGCGGCCACGACCTTGACGGTGTACGTGCCCGGCGCGAGGCGCGTGAAGGCGTGGCTCGTCGCGTCGGCCGCGGCGGGAGCCGTTCGGGTCGCACCGGAGTCCGACTCGATCGTCACGACGTAGCCCGTGACGGGAGAGGTTCCCGGGTTCGGCGCGGTCCAGGTGACCACGACGGAGTCGATACCGTCGAGCGTCGCCACCGGGGTCGCCGGAGCGGAGGGTACCGCGGCGTGGAAGACGAACGTCTGCCCGAGCACCTCGAGCTCGCTCACGCGCACCGCGCCGACCTGGGTCGGGCTGGAGTCGCGGCCCTTGTTGAGGCCGAAGCTCATGACGCGGGGCTGCTGGGTCGAGAGCCCTGCCGCGATGTCGAGGAGCGAGGCGCTCCCGCTCGCGACGAGGAAGGTCGTCCCGTCCGTACGGACGAGCGCACGCGAGGTGATCCAGGAATCGGTCGGTGCGAGGTTCGCCGAGGTCCAGTCACCCGTGCCCGGCACGCCCCGGTAGAGCGTGCTGTAGTACGGCCCGCCTTCGCCGTCGTTCGCCGTCACGTCCCAGCCGTACCAGATCTCCATCTGCACGGAGACGTAGCTCTCGCCGGAGTACGTCACGCGGATCGGCGAGTGAGTCACGCTCGTGAGGGGCACCGTCTTGAGGTCGTGGCCCGGCAGCTTGACCGCTGCGCCGTCGACGCCCGGGTAGGCCCCGGAGTCGACGTAGTGGAGCAGCCGCGACTGGGTGGACTCGACCCCGCCCTCGGTGACGAGCTCGAGAGCCGCACCCTTGGTGGCGTCGAGCACGAAGTTGTACTCGCCCGGGAAGGCGCCGTGCGCCGTGGTCCATGCGGCCGAGCGCTCGTAGTTGGTGGCACCGAGGTCGCCCGAGGTCACCTGGACCGGCTCGGCGGCGTCGGAGGCCTTCGAGACCCCGTACGCGATGTCGCTGAGCAGGAAGCCCTCACCCTCGAGCTCGGGCACCGGGGGCTGGAGACCCCAGCCACGACCGGTCACGCTCGGCAGGCCCTGCGCCGCGCGGAAGAACAGCGTGCTGATGGTCCGTCGCTCGTCCGTCGCCTTGAGGTGGTACTCCTCGAGCGTGCCGACCGTGCCGACGAGCGCGCCGTCCACGGACACGTCGACCGTGTCCTGGGCGCCCTCACGGAACGTGTGCACAAGCTTGATGTCGTGTGCGACCGTGGGGTCGACCGAAGCGAGCACTGCGGAGAAGTAGTCCTCAGCGACAGAGACGCCCTGCCCCAGCTCGGCCCAGATCGCACCGATCTCGAGCGCGCCGTCGGTGTGGTGGAAGACGATGCTCCCACCGGTGCGCGAACCCGCACCGTCGTCGGGCGAGACCTCGAGCCGCAGGCCCTCCTGGTACTCGTCATCGACCGCAGCGATCGTGAACTCCGCGGTGAACCGATCGAGCTCGGCGCCGGACTCGGGTGCCCCGGCAGACCTCGCCAGGCTCGGCGCGAACAGCTGGTTGGAGAACGCGCTGCTCGTCGCGGCGTTCGAGAACCGGATCGCGTCCTCGAGGAGCTCGACGTCGAGGTTCGGGTCGGAGAACTTCCACCCGTTCTGGCCACCCGGCGCGAGAAGAGCGGCCGGGTCGTACCCGGCGCTCGAGAAGTCGATGGTGATCGACTCGTCGGTCACGGTGTCGGCGTGCGCCGCACCGGTCCCGACGGTCACGAGGGAGGCGAAGGACAGGGCGAGAATCCCTGCCGTCGACGCTGCCCTCACGGGTGCGGGCGAGGAGCCCGCATCCCTTCGACGAACTACATTCATCACAGTCCCCTTAGATTTTCCGGAGGCGCCGGAGAGTTCCCGGCGTTCCAGATTCATCGCGCCCGGAATCGGGCACTACCTGGAACCTAGTGACACCCACTGACATCGCGAGCGCTCTTCCGAGATCTCGGGGAGCCGCACCACGCGATTCACGCCGCAAAGTCTCTGATGTCCGCCTCTCGGCCAGAGAAGTTCACCCCTGCACTACGCCGAAAGGGTGAATTCCCATTCGCCCTTTCACGTCACTCCATCGGCCCGGAAGATGCCGGTGGCCCATGACCGCGGGCGAGTTCGCCGCGGCCACGGGCCACCGGTGCTGTATCTCAGGTGCCGGGCTGCTGCCCCGCCTCGGCACCCGGGTCGAACGGGAGACCGGACTGCGTGCCGGCGCTCGTGGCGTCCGCCGTCGCCGCCTCGGACTGCCGCTTGGCCTCCGCGAGGGCCTCCGCCGCGCTCGCGAGCGAGCTGGGCGGCAGGTCGTCGCCGAGCGGCGAGGTGCCGGACGGGCGCCAGGGAATGCCGTCGTCGTCGCCGCCCGGCTCACCGCCGAAGCCCTTGGTGATCGACTTGAGCGCCGCCGTGAACTCGGTCGGGATGAACCAGACCTTGTTCGACTGCGTCTTGGCGACCTCGGGCAGCATCTGGAGGTACTGGTAAGCGAGCAGCTTCGGGTCCGCGTCACCGCGGTGGATGGCGTCGAAGACCTGGAGGATCGCCCGCGCCTCACCCTCGGCCCGCAGGATGGCCGCCTGGGCCTCACCCTCGGCCCGCAGGATCGCCGACTGCTTCTCGCCCTCGGCCGTGAGGATCTGCGACTGCTTGACACCCTCGGCCGTGAGGATCGCGGCGCGGCGGTCACGCTCGGCGCGCATCTGCTGCTCCATCGAGCCCTGGATGGACGCCGGCGGGTCGATCGCCTTGAGCTCGACGCGGTTGACGCGGATTCCCCAGCGCCCGGTCGCCTCGTCGAGGACGCCGCGGAGCTGGCCGTTGATCTGGTCGCGGCTCGTCAGGGTCTGCTCGAGGTCCATCGAGCCGATGACGTTACGCAGCGTGGTGACGGTGAGCTGCTCGATACCGGTGATGTAGTTCGCGAT
>CAZECM010000124.1:0-6373 GCA_964510785.1 uncultured Cellulomonadaceae bacterium
TGCCGCCGCAGGGCGGGCGCAAGCATCCGCACCAGGAGTTCATCCAGATCGACACGACGAACGTGCTGTTCATCGTGGCCGGTGCCTTCGCGGGGCTCGACGACATCATCGCGGCGCGCGCCCGCAAGCGCGTGGTCGGCTTCGGCTCGGCGCTCGTCGAGGCCCAGGACGAGACGGACCTGTTCGCCGAGGCGCGCCCCGAGGACCTGCACAAGTACGGGCTCATCCCCGAGTTCATCGGGCGCTTGCCGATCATCGGCGTCGTGAACCACCTCGATCGGGACGCGCTCGTGCGGATCCTCACCGAACCCCGCAACGCGCTGGTCAAGCAGTACCAGCGCATGTTCGAGATCGACGGCGTCGAGCTCGAGTTCACCGAGGAAGCGATCGACGCGGTGGCGGACAAGGCGCTCGAGCGGGGGACGGGCGCGCGCGGCCTGCGCTCCATCCTCGAAGAGGTGCTCCTCAAGGTCATGTTCGAGGTGCCGAGCCGCGACGACGTCGCGAAGGTGCTCGTCACGCGTGAGGTCGTGCTCGAGAACGTCAACCCGACGCTCGTGCCTCGCACGGCACCGGTCAAGCGCACCCCGCGCGAGAAGAGCGCGTGAGCCACGAGCCTGCCGGCGCCATCCCGCCGGAGCTCGCCGCCCTGCGCGCCTCGATCGACAACATCGACGCCGCGCTCGTGTACCTGCTGGCCGAGCGGTTCCGGGCCACCCAGCAGGTGGGCCATCTCAAGGCTGCGCGAGGTCTTCCGCCGTCGGACCCCTCGCGTGAAGCCGTGCAGATCGCCCGCCTCCGTGAGCTCGCCGAGCAGTCCGGACTGGACCCGCACTTCGCGGAGAAGTTCCTCAACTTCATCGTCGAGGAAGTCATCCGCCACCACGAGGAGATCGCGGCGACGTCCCCCGACTGACCCGCCCGCCACTCCCGCGAGGTAGGTATAGCCGCGGCGACGTAGGGCCGAGGGGTGCGTACTCGGTACTACATCGCGCCCTCGGTACTACTTCGCGGGTCAGGAGTAGAGCGCCTCGATCTCCGCGGCGAAAGTTCTGTGCACCTCGGCGCGCTTGACCTTCAGCGACGGGGTCAGGAAGCCGTTGGCCTCCGTGAAGTCCGTGCTCAGCACGTGGATCTTGCGGATCGACTCCGCCCGGGAGACCGCCTCGTTGGCTCGTTCGACGGCCTTGTCGAGGGCCGCGAGCACCTCGGGGTGCACGGCGGCCTGCTCCACCGTGAGCTGCTCGACGCCGCGCGCGGCCAGCCACCCGGGGAGCATCTCCGCGTCGAGCGTCACGAGGGCGCCGATGAACGGCTTCTGGTCACCGACGACGACCACCTGGCTCACGAGCGGGTGGCCGCGCAGCCTGTCCTCGAGCAGCGTGGGCGCGACGTTCTTGCCGCCGGCCGTCACGATGATCTCCTTCTTGCGGCCCGTGATCGTCAGGCAGCCGTCGTCGTCGAGCGAGCCGAGGTCACCCGTGTGGAACCAGCCGTCCACGAGCGACTCGGCCGTGGCCTCGACGTCGTTGTGATAGCCGCGGAACACGTGGGGACCGGCGATCTCGACCTCGCCGTCGTCGGCGATCCGGAACGAGACCCCGGGGAACGGCGGGCCCACCGTGCCGACCTTGACCTTGCCGGGGCGGTTCACGGCCGACGGCGCGGTCGTCTCGGTCAGGCCGTACCCCTCGAGCACGTTGAGGCCGAGCCCCCGGTAGAAGTGGGAGAGCCGCTCGCCGAGGGGTGCGCCACCGGAGACCGCGAACTCCGCCGCCCCGCCGAGGGCGCCCCGCAGCTTGTGCAGCACGAGCCGGTCCGCGAGCCGGTGCTGCGCCTTGAGGGCCGCGCCGGGCCCGTCCGGGGTGTCGAGGGCGCGTGAGTAGACGATCGCCGTCTTCGCGGCCCACCGGAACAGCTTGAGCTTCGTGCCGGCGCCGGCCTTCTGCTCGGCGGAGTTGTAGACCTTCTCGAACACGCGCGGCACGGCGAGGATGAACGTCGGCTTGAAGGAGCCGAGGTCCGCGACGAGGTTGCCGGTGTCGGTGTGGCCCAGCACCGCGCCCGTGTGGACGCACAGCACCTGGATGAAGCGCGCGAACACGTGCGCGAGCGGCATGAACAGCAGGGTGCGCGAGTGCGGCATCGCGCACACGACCTTGAGCCCCTCGGCGCCCGAGGCCGTGAGGAACACGAAGTTGCCGTGGGTCAGCTCGGCACCCTTGGGCCGACCCGTGGTCCCGGAGGTATAGATGATGGTCGCGAGGTCGGCGGCGCCCACGGCGGACGAGCGGTCCCGCACCTCGGACTCGGGCACGTCCACCCCGGCGGCGGTGAGCCTGCCGAGGGCGTCCTCGTCGATCACGAGCACCTTCGACAGCCCCGGCAGGCCCGGCTTCGCCTGTGCGACGACGGCGGCGTGCGCGGCGCTCTCGACCACGGCGAGCCGCACACCGGCGTCGGAGGCGATCCAGCGCACCTGCTCGGCAGAGCTCGTCTCGTACACCGGCACGGACACGCCGCCCACGGCCCACACGGCGAAGTCGAGCACCGTCCACTCGTAGCTCGTGCGGCTCATGATGGCCACGCGGTCGCCCACGGCGATCCCCTCCGCCACGAGCCCCTTCGCGACGGCGAGCACCTCGGCGTCGAAGGCCCGCGCGGTCACGGGCGTCCACACCTCGCCGAGCGCCGACTTGCGCTCGAAGAGGGGCTTGTCTCCGCTCGCCGCGACGCGCGCCGCGAGGATCCCCGGGATGGAGCTCCCCGGGTCCACGACGACGTCGGTCGGTGTGCTCGTGAGGGTCAGTGCCATGGTGCGCTCCTTCGCATCGGGACTCCCAGCACGATATCCCCGGTGTCCGAGGATCTCTGGGGACCTCAGGCGTTCTTGGGTGGGGCTTCGCCGAGCTCGATCCCACGCGCGGTCAGCTGCTCCACGCCGTCGTCGGCGATCACCTCGAGCGTCGGCGCGCGACCCGCGGCACGCACGTCCCCGAGCGCCGCGGTCACGTGGGCGACGCCGGCGGTGGGCACGGCGAGCGTGCCCGCGAGGACGGGGGTGCGCTGGGAGAGCTTGGCCTCGGACTTCGCCTTGCGCACGGCGGCGAGGGCCTGGCCGACGACGGCGAGCTGGCCCGGGTCCGCGTCTCCCGCGGCACCGCGCAGCGCGGGCGACTCGGGCCATGCCGCACGGTGCACCGACGGGGAGACGGAGGTGCGCCACCACGACCAGACCTCCTCCGTGGCGAACGGCAGCACGGGGGCGAAGAGGCGCAGCAGGGTGTCGAGCGCGATGACGAGCGCAGCACGCGCCGAGGCCGTCTGGGTGGGTGTCACCGTGATCGCCGAGTCGCCGTCGGACCCGTACGCGCGGTCCTTGACGAGCTCGAGGTAGTCGTCGCAGAACGTCCAGAAGAACGTCTCCGTGAGCTCGAGCGCGCGGGTGTGGTCGTAGGACTCGAGCGCGGACGTCGCGGCGTCGACCACGTCGGCCAGCCCCGCGAGCATCGCGCGATCGAGCGGCTCGGTCACCGCGGAGTGGTCGAGCGCGACGTCGGTTCCCGTGATCGTCAGGGCGAACTTCGAGGCGTTGAGGACCTTGATCGCGAGGCGTCGGCCGATCTTCATCTGGCCTTCCTCGAACGCCGCGTCGGTGCCGAGGCGTGCCGAGGCGGCCCAGTAGCGCACCGCGTCCGAGCCGTGCGTCTCGAGCAGCCCCATGGGCGTGACGACGTTGCCCTTGGACTTCGACATCTTCTTGCGGTCCGGGTCGAGGATCCAGCCGGAGATCGCGGCGTGCGCCCAGGGCAGCGAGCCGTGCTCGAGGTGGGAACGCACCACGGTCGAGAAGAGCCACGTGCGGATGATGTCCTGACCCTGCGGGCGCAGGTCCATGGGGAACACGCGGGAGAACAGGTCCTCGTCGAACAGCCAGCCGCCCGCGATCTGGGGCGTGAGCGAGCTCGTCGCCCACGTGTCCATGATGTCGGGGTCGCCCACGAACCCGCCGGGCTCGCCACGCTGGTCCGCGGTGTAGCCCGGGGGGACGTCGCTCGACGGGTCCACGGGCAGGGCCGACTCGTCCGGCACGATGACGGCGTCGTGCTGGATCTCGCCGTCGGCGGAGATCGGGAACCAGACGGGGATGGGCACGCCGAAGAAGCGCTGGCGCGAGACGAGCCAGTCCCCGTTGAGGCCACCCACCCAGTTCTCGTAGCGCACCCCCATGAAGGACGGGTGGAAGTCGAGCTCGGTGCCGCGGGCGAGCAAGGCCTCGCGCAGCTCCGCGTCGCGCCCGCCGTTGCGGATGTACCACTGGCGTGACGTGACGATCTCGAGGGGCTTGTCGCCCTTCTCGTAGAAGTTCGCCATGCGGTTCGTCTTGACGGGTTCGCCGTCCAGGTCGCCGGACTCGCGCAGGGCGGCGACCACGCGCTCGCGGGCCGTGAACGTCGTGGCACCCGTGATCTCGGCGAAGCGCTCGCGGGCGCTCGCGTCGGTGATCCACTCGGGCGTCTCGGCGAGGATCCGCCCGTCGCGGCGCACGATCGAGCGCGTGGGCAGGTCGAGCTCGCGCCACCACTGCACGTCCGTGAGGTCGCCGAAGGTGCAGCACATCGCGATGCCGGCGCCCTTGTCCGGTTCGGCGGCCGGGTGGGGCAGGACGGGCAGCTCGACGCCGTACAGCGGGGAGCGCACCGTGGTGCCGAAGAGGGGCTGGTAGCGCTCGTCGTCGGGGTGGGCGATGAGCGCGACGCACGCGGCGAGCAGCTCGGGCCGCGTCGTCTCGATGTAGACGGGCCCCCCGCCGTCGGCTCGGTGGAAGGCGACCTTGTGGAAGGCGCCCGGGTAGTCGCGCGCCTCGAGCTCGGCCTGGGCCACCGCCGTCTGGAACGTCACGTCCCACAGGCCCGGCGCCTCGGCCTGGTACGCCTCGCCGCGAGCGAGGTTGCGCAGGAACGCCGTCTGCGCCACGGCCTGGGCGCGGCGGTCGATGGTCTGGTACGAGTGCGACCAGTCGACGCTCAGGCCCAGGTGCCGCCACAGCGCCTCGAACTGGCGCTCGTCCTCGACCGTGAGCCGCTCGCACAGCTCGATGAAGTTGCGGCGGCTGATCGGGATCTGGTCGCCGGGCTTGACCGTCTTGCCGTCCGTGCCCTCGTGCGGGGGCTCGAAGCCCTCGGTGTAGGGCAGCGACGGGTCGCAGCGCACGCCGTAGTAGTTCTGGACGCGACGCTCGGTGGGCAGGCCGTTGTCGTCCCAGCCCATCGGGTAGAAGACCCGCTGGCCGCGCATGCGCTGGAAGCGCGCGACCACGTCGGTGTGCGTGTAGGAGAACACGTGCCCCACGTGCAGCGAGCCGGAGACCGTGGGCGGGGGCGTGTCGATCGAGAAGACCTGCTCGCGCGTCGCGGTGCGGTCGAACGCGTACGTCCCGGCGTCCTGCCACGCGGCGTCCCAGCGATCCTCGAGGCCGTCGAGGGAGACCTTGTCCGGTACGACCCCGGCGCCCGGGGACGTCGGCGGGGTCGTGGACGCGGTGGGGTGCAGGTCGCTCATGGTGGTCGATTCTCCCAGAACCACGGACCGGGTCGCGCACGCATTTCGCGGTGGCCCGGCGAAGGCGGGACTAGGCTCGCGAACCAGAGCTCAAGGAGGAGAGATGACCCTGCCCGACGACGACGCCGCGCGCGACTCGGCCCCCGCTCCGACCGCCCTCGAGCTCGACCGTGCGCACGTGTTCCACTCCTGGTCGGCGCAGGGATCGCTCAAGCCCCTGACGATCGCGGGCGGGCAGGGCTGCGAGCTCTGGGACGACGACGGGAAGCGATACCTCGACTTCTCCTCGCAGATGGTCAACACGAACATCGGTCACCAGCACCCCGCCGTCGTGCAAGGCATCGTCGAGCAGGCTCGCACCCTCGCGACCGTGGCCCCGAACCACGCGAACCTCGCCCGCGGCCGGGCGGCCCAGCTCATCACGGCGCGCGCGCCCGAGGGCATGGACAAGGTGTTCTTCACCAACGGCGGTGCGGACGCGATCGAGAACGCGATCCGCATGGCGCGACTGTTCACGGGCCGCGACAAGATCGTGTCGTCCTACCGCTCGTACCACGGCAACACGGGGGCGGCCGTGGTCGCGACGGGCGACTGGCGGCGCATGCCGAACGAGTTCGCCCGCGGGCACGTGCACGCCTTCACGCCGTACCTGTACCGCTCAGAGTTCTTCGCGACCACGCCCGAGGAGGAGAGCGAGCGGGCGCTGCGGCACCTCGAGCGCGTCATCGTCTCGGAGGGGGCGGGGACGGTCGCGGCCGTGCGGCTCGAGACCGTGCCCGGGACGGCCGGGATCCTCGTGCCGCCCCCCGGG
>CAZECM010000124.1:6383-7247 GCA_964510785.1 uncultured Cellulomonadaceae bacterium
CCGTACGTCGAAGCCGTCGAACGCGAACCACTCCCCCGTGCGGGAGATCTGCGACCGGCACGGCGTGCTGCTCGTCCTCGACGAGGTCATGGCCGGGTTCGGGCGCACGGGAGAGTGGTTCGCGTTCGACGGCTTCGACGTACGGCCGGACCTCATCACCTTCGCCAAGGGGGTCAACTCCGGGTACGTGCCCGCGGGCGGTGTCATCATCTCCGAGCCGATCGCCGACCACTTCCGCGACCGCGTGTTCCCGGGCGGGCTCACCTACTCGGGGCATCCGCTCGCGATGGGGTCGATCGTGGCCGCACTTACGGCCATGGCGTCCGAGGGCATCGTGGACAACGCGCGTCGCATCGGGGCCGAGGTGCTCGGGCCGGGCCTGCGGGCGCTCGCAGAGGCCCATCCTGCCGTCGTCGGCGAAGTCCGTGGTCTTGGCGTGTTCTGGGCCGTCGAGCTCGTGGCCGACGCCGCGACCCGCGAGCCGCTCGGCGCCGCTGGCATGGCTGCTGTCAGGGCCGCGTGCCTGGACCGTGGCCTCATCCCGTTCGTCGCCGAGAACCGTATCCACGTGGTGCCACCCTGCATCATCAGCGACGCCGAGGCCGAGCGCGGCCTGGCCATCCTCGACGAGGCGCTGGCCACGCTCCCCGCCTGACGGAGCCCTCTGCGCCACCCGCCCCGCCCACGTCAATATCGACCACGTGATCGTCATGCCGACCGATCAGGCGACGGTGTACAAGGTGCACCGCCGCGAGCTTGAGAAAACCGGGCGCTAGCCCGCGATTCCGCTTTGATCCCTGCGGGTTCCGATCCCGCCTCCGCAGGGCAAACCCCCGTCCTTTTTAAACTTTTCGCCGCCATGGC
>CAZECM010000125.1:0-7209 GCA_964510785.1 uncultured Cellulomonadaceae bacterium
CTGGAACGCGAACTACGTCGACCACGTGCAGATCACGATGGCCGAGGACATCGGCGTCGGCGGTCGTGCCGGCTACTACGACGGCATCGGCGCGGCGCGCGACGTCATCCAGAACCACCTGCTGCAGCTCCTCGCGCTGACGGCGATGGAGGAGCCCGTCTCCTTCGACGCACCGGCCCTGCGCGCGGAGAAGCGCAAGGTGCTCTCCGCCGTGCGCGTGCCCCGACCCATCTCCCGGCACGCTGCCCGCGGGCAGTATGCCGCAGGCTGGCAGGGCGGCGAGGAGGTCGGCGGCTACCTCGACGAGGACGGCATCTCGCCGTCGTCGGCCACGGAGACCTACGCGGCGATCCGCGTCGACGTCGACACCCGGCGCTGGGCGGGCGTTCCCTTCTACCTGCGCACGGGCAAGCGGCTGGGTCGGCGCGTCACGGAGATCGCGGTGATCTTCAAGCGCGCCCCGCACCTGCCGTTCGAGTCGACCTCCACCCAGGAGCTCGGCAACAACGCGCTCGTCATCCGCGTGCAGCCCGACGAGG
This sequence comes from uncultured Cellulomonadaceae bacterium, assembly GCA_964510785.1. Taxonomy (GTDB): domain Bacteria; phylum Actinomycetota; class Actinomycetes; order Actinomycetales; family Cellulomonadaceae; genus JAAYZM01. The sequence continues at coordinate 540 of CAZECM010000125.1, forward strand.
GCGTGACCATCCGCTTCGGCTCGAAGGTGCCCGGCACCCAGATGGAGGTGCGGGACGTCACGATGGACTTCGGCTACGGGCACGCGTTCACCGAGTCCTCGCCCGAGGCCTACGAGCGGCTCATCCTCGACGTCCTGCTCGGTGACCCGCCGCTCTTCCCGCGGCACGAAGAGGTGGAGCTGTCCTGGCAGATCCTCGACCCGGTGACCGAGCACTGGGCCAGCAAGGGGACGCCAGAGCCCTACCGCTCGGGCACGTGGGGGCCCGACTCCGCCGACGAGATGCTCGCGCGTGACGGAAGGACGTGGCGTCGACCATGATCATCGACCTGCCCCAGACCACGACGGGCGCCGTGAACAAGCGCCTCGTCCGCCTGCGCGACGAGGGCGGCGCCGTCGCGCTGGGCCGCGTGCTGACGCTCGTGATCGAGGCGAGCGAGGACGAGCTCGAGGACGCGATCGCCGCGGCGAACGACGCGAGCCGCGAGCACCCGTGCCGCGTCCTCGCCATCACGACGTCGGGCCGCAAGCGCTCGACCTCGCTCGACGCCCAGATCCGGGTCGGGGGCGACGCGGGCGCGAGCGAGGTGGTCGTGCTCCGACCGCAGGGCGAGCTGCTCGAGCACCTCGACACGCTCGTGATCCCCCTGCTCCTGCCCGATGCACCGATCGTCGTGTGGTGGCCCGGCGAGGCGCCCGTCAACCCGGCCGAGGACGCCGTGGGTGCGATGGCCCAGCGGCGCATCACCGACTCGACGACGTGCAGCAAGCCGCTCGACACGCTGCAGCGGCTGCGCGAGGTGTACGAGGCCGGCGACACCGACCTCGCATGGACCCGCATCACGCTGTGGCGGGGGCTGCTCGCCGCCGCGCTCGACGAGAACCCGAACGGCAAGATCACGAAGGCCGAGGTCGAGGGCGACGGCCGGCACAGCTCGGTCGACCTGCTCGCTGCGTGGCTCGCCCAACAGCTCCGCGTACCGACCGAGATCGTCCGGCGCCGCGACGTCGACGGCGTCACCGCTGTGCGCATCTGGCGCGGCGACACGCTCATCGAGCTCACGCGGCCCGACGGTAAGACCGTCACGATCCGGCAGACGAACACGCCCGACCGACGCCTCTCGCTCCCCTTGCGCCAGCTCAACGAGTGCCTCGCCGAGGAGCTGCGCCGCCTCGACCCGGACGAGGTCTACGGCCGGGTGCTGACCAAGGGCCTCGCGAGAGTGGGACTGTGAGCGGCGTGCGGACGGCCCTCGTCCACCCCGACGCCGAGGTCCTCGCCGAGGCCGTGGCCGCGCGACTCCTCACGCGGCTCGTCGAGCTGCAGTCGCTGCAGGACACGGTCCATCTCGTCCTCACGGGTGGCACCGTCGGCATCGCGTCCCTCGCGGCCGTCGCCGTGAGCCCGGTCCGTCACGCCGTCGACTGGTCCGCCGTCCACCTCTGGTGGGGCGACGAGCGCTTCCTGCCCACGGGTGACGCCGAACGCAACGAGACGATGGCGCGCGCAGCGCTGCTCGACCACCTCGACGGTCTCGACGAGGCCACCGTGCACCCCGTGCCGGCGCCCGGGAGCCCCGGCATCGCCACGCCGGAGGACAGCGCGGCGGCCTACGCCCGCGAGCTCGCCGCGCACGCGCCCGAGGGCGCCGCGCTCGAAGTACCCCACCTCGATGTCGTCCTGCTCGGCATGGGACCGGACGGCCACGTCGCCTCGCTGTTCCCGGGCCACGAGGCGCTCGGTGCCACGGGGACCGTCGTCGGCGTCCACGGCTCCCCCAAGCCACCGCCCGAGCGCACGTCGCTCACCTTCGACGCGCTGCGCAGCGCGTCCGAGGTGTGGCTCGTCGTCTCCGGCGCCGAGAAGGCCCCGGTGGTGCGGCGCGCCTTCGAGGGCGCGCCGGTCGAGGAGATCCCCGCGGCAGCCGCCGTCGGCCGCGTCCTCACGCTCTGGCTCCTAGACCTCGCCGCCGCCACCCACCCCACTCTCCCCTCCGGCGAAGTAGAGACACACGCCGCGAGATAGAGACACACCTCGCGAAGTAGAGACGTAGGTCGCGAGATCGAGGTGGTCTCTAGTCCCACTCACCTCGCGAACCACCCCTGAGATCGGACTTATCCACAGGGGGTGTCGCGGAATGCCCGCCTTCGCGAGGCTTGAGGCATGGACCCGGCAGAACTCACACCACGAACACGTACCCGCAGCCGCCTGACGACCGAGCCCGCTCCTCGCGGCCACACGCGTGGCGGAGGTCTTGGCGCAGATGCGTGGCGTCACCGAGCGGCTCACGACATCGTGGTGGTTCAGCCACACAAGTGCCGCGCTGGCGTGGGGGTGCTGGACGTGGCACCTCGCTCCCGAGGTCCACGTCACCCAGCTCGGCAACCCGCGAGTGAGGAAGCTCGCGGACCCACTGCTCGTCCGCCACTGGACCAATCTGCCCAAGCGTGATCGTGCCGAGGTCGGCGGGCAGCCCGTCACGAGTCTCGAACGCACGATGGTCGACTGCGCTCGCCTGCTGCGCGAGCCGCAAGCCCTCGTCGTCGCAGACTCAGCGATGCGCCTCGGAGCCGATCCTCGAGTAGTGGGCACGATCCTCGCTGAGTCAGCGGGCAAGCGTGGGGTGCGGCGTGCCCGCGAGGTACTCCGGTTGGCCGACGGGCGTTCTGAGTCGCCTGGCGAGTCGCTCGTACGCTGGATCGCGTACTTCTATGGTCTTCCTAGGACGGATGTCGCCATCCCTGTCTCGACACGAGTCGGGGAGTTCATCGTCGATCTCGGTTGGCCGGATCTCAAGGTGGGTATCGAGTTCGACGGCGCGGTCAAGTACTCCGGCGGCGAGTACGGCGACCCGGTCGAGCGCCTGAAAGCGCAGGAGCGGCGCGAACGAGCACTCGCCGACGCGGGCTGGATCATCATCAGAGTCACGTGGGAGGAGCTCGGTGACGGCCAGCTGCTCGCGCTCCGCTTCCAGGCCGCGCTTCATGAGGCCAGTATGCGGCGCCAAGTCGCCGCGCGGCCGTAGCGTCGGCATCCAGAGCGCAGCAGTCGCATGGCGATGTGCGCTACGGGTGCCGCTAACTCTCTATCTCGCGGCGCACGTCTCTACTTCGGCGAAGGGGCTACTTGATGCCGCGGCGGGCTCGGAGGGCCGCCAAGGCCTCTTCGAGGATTGCGTCGCCGTCCGTGTCGGAGCGACGCTCCTTCACGTAGGCGAGGTGCGTCTTGTACGGCTCGTTGCGCTGCGGGGAAGGCGGGTTCGCCCGGTCCTGCCCGGCGGGGTAGCCGCAACGCGGGCAGTCCCACGTCGTGGGGGCCTCGTGGGCGCCCTCCTCGGCGAAGCTGGGACGGGTCTCGTGGCCGTTCGCGCACCAGTAGGAGATCCACACGCGCGGAGCGCTCTCACCCCGCTCGGCCTCGCCCATGGGACCGGCCCCTACGCGCGAGCCCCTGATCGCACTTCCACCGGCCACGTGTGCCCCCTCAGCCGTTCACGCGCTGGATGAGACCCAGCAGGACGATGCAGATGGCCCAGATGATCGCCGTCGAGATGGTGATGCGGTTCAGGTTGCGCTCGGCGACCCCGGAGCTGCCGGCGCCGCTCGAGACACCGCCACCGAACATGTCGGAGAGCCCACCGCCGCGCCCCTTGTGCATGAGCACGAGCGGGATGGCGAGCAGGCTCGACAGCACGAGCACGACGAGGCAAGCGATACGCAGGAATTCCACGAAGGTCCCGTTCTGGTTCGATCGGCGGCACCGCTGGTCGGCGCCGCAGTCAAGGGTAAGCGATAGGAGCCGTCCGGACCTAACACCGCGCCCCGTCGCGCCCGGTCCGTGCGGGACCGGGCGCGACGGCGCAGGATGACCGGGGTGGGCTCAGAGCCCCACGGCGTGCGACTTGTACCGAGCGATCTTGGCGAACTCCTCGGGGTCGAGGCTCGCCCCACCCACGAGGGCGCCGTCCACGTCGGCCTTGGCCATGATGGCCGCGACGTTGCCGGACTTCACCGAACCGCCGTAGAGCACGCGCACGGCGGCGGCGACCTCGGGCGAGAACAGCTCGGCGAGCTTGCCGCGGATCGCCGCGCACACCTCCTGGGCGTCCTCGGGCGTCGCGACCTCACCGGTGCCGATGGCCCAGACGGGCTCGTAGGCGACGACGACGGTCGCTGCCTGCTCGGACGTCAGGCCCGCGAGCGAGCCCTCGAGCTGGGTCAGGGTGTACGCGACGTGCTCCCCCGCCTTGCGGACCTCGAGCCCCTCCCCGACGCACACGATCGGCAGGATGCCCTTGCTCAGCGCGGAGAGCGCCTTCGCGGCGACGACGGCGTCCGACTCGGCGTGGAACTCGCGCCGCTCGGAGTGCCCGACGACGGCGTACTTCACGCCGAGCTTCGCGAGGAAGACCGGGGAGATCTCGCCGGTACGCGCGCCCTCGGTGAACGCCGAGACGTCCTGCGCGCCGTAGACGATCTCGAGCTTGTCGGCGTCGACGAGCGTCTGCACGGAGCGCAGGTCCGTGAACGGCGGGATCACCGCGACCTCGACGTCGGCGAAGTCGTGCTTCGCGTCCCCGAGCAGCCACGCGAGCTTCTGCAGCACGTGGACCGCCTGGTGGTGGTCGAGGTTCATCTTCCAGTTGCCCGCCATGAGCGGGGTACGGCTCGTAGCCATGGGTGCCTTTCGGTCGTGGGAGGTAGGTCGGTCAGCCTTCGAGGACGGCGATCCCCGGGAGCTCCTTGCCCTCGAGGAACTCCAGGCTCGCACCGCCGCCGGTCGAGATGTGGCCGAACGTGGCCTCGTCGAAGCCCAGTCTGCGCACGGCGGCAGCCGAGTCGCCACCGCCGACGATCGAGAAGCCCTCGGAGTCCGACATCGCCTGGGCCACGGCACGCGTGCCCCCGGCGAAGGCCTCGAACTCGAACACTCCCATGGGCCCGTTCCAGACGATCGTCCTCGCCTCGCGGATCGCCGCGGCAAACGCCTCGCCCGACGCGGGGCCGATGTCGAGACCGATCTTGTCGGTGGGGATCGCGTCGGCCGCGACGGTCTCGTGCGGCGAGTCGGCAGCGAAGGCCTCCGCGACCACGATGTCCGTGGGCAGGACGATCTCGACGCCCTTGGCCGCAGCGGTCGCGAGGTAGCCGCGCACCGCGTCGAGCTGGTCGGTCTCGAGGAGCGACTTGCCGACGCCGTGGCCCTGCGCGGCGAGGAACGTGAAGACCATGCCGCCACCGATGAGGAGCTTGTCGGCCTTCTCGAGCAGGTTGGCGATGACACCGAGCTTGTCGGAGACCTTCGAACCACCGAGGACGACGACGTACGGCCGCTCGGGGTTCTCGGTCGCGCGACGCAGCGCCTCGACCTCGGTCAGGACGAGCCCGCCGACGGCGCTCGGCAGCAGCGTCGCGATGTCGTAGACGGACGCCTGCTTGCGGTGCACGACGCCGAAACCGTCGGAGACGTACGCGTCGGCGAGCGCCGCGAGCTCCGTCGCGAACGCGACCCGCTCGGCCTCGTCCTTCGACGTCTCGCGCGCCTCGAAGCGGATGTTCTCGAGCAGGGCGACGTCCCCGTCACCGAGCGCGGCGACGGTCGCCTGCGCGGAGGGGCCGACGACGTCCTCGGCGAGCGCGACCGGCACGCCGAGCACCTCGCTGAGGCGCACGGCCACGGGGGCGAGGGAGTAGGTGGGGTCGACCTTCCCGCCCGGGCGGCCCAGGTGCGCGGTCACGACGACCCGGGCACCGGCCTCGCGCAGGCGAGTGATGGTCGGGGCGGCGGCGCGGATCCGGCCGTCGTCCGTGATGGTCGTCCCGTCGAGCGGGACGTTGAGGTCGGAGCGCACGAGCACGCGCTTGCCGCGCAGGTCGCCGAGGTCCTCGATGGTCTTCATGGCATTCCTTCCGGTGACATGCCTGCGGCGTGGGGCATGCGCGATGCGCACGCGCCCACGCCGCAGGACCTGACTCTGCTCGTGAGTGCTAGAGGCGCTCGCCGACGTAGACCGTGAAGTCCACGAGACGGCAGGAGTAGCCCCACTCGTTGTCGTACCAGGAGACGACCTTGACCTGGTCACCGATGACCTTCGTGAGGCCGGCGTCGAAGATGCTCGACGCGGAGTCCGTCACGATGTCCGAGGAGACGATCGGGTCCTCGGTGTAGGTGAGGATGCCCTTGAGCTCGGGGGTCTCGGACGCGGCCTTGATGACGGCGTTGACCTCGTCGACGGTGGTCTCGCGACCGGCCGTGAACGTGAGGTCCGTCGCGGAGCCCGTGGGGACCGGGACGCGCAGCGCGTAGCCGTCGAGCTTGCCCTTGAGCTGCGGGAGCACGAGCGCGACCGCCTTGGCGGCACCCGTCGACGTCGGCACGATGTTGATCGCGGCGGCGCGCGCACGACGCAGGTCCTTGTGCGGGCCGTCCTGGAGGTTCTGGTCACCCGTGTACGCGTGGATCGTGGTCATGAGGCCACGCTCGATGCCGAAGGCCTCGTCGAGCACCTTCGCGAGCGGCGCGAGGCAGTTCGTGGTGCAGGACGCGTTCGAGACGATGTGCTGCGTCGCGGGGTCGTAGTCCGTGTGGTTGACCCCCATCACGAACGTGCCGTCCTCGTTCTTGGCCGGCGCCGAGATGATGACCTTCTTGGCACCACCGTCGATGTGCG
>CAZECM010000126.1:0-955 GCA_964510785.1 uncultured Cellulomonadaceae bacterium
CGAGTACGTGTGGTTCAACAACGTCGAGACGCGGCCCGGCCAGGGCTACCCCCGCACGTACGAGGACCAGGACCGCTGGGAGGGCGGCTGGACGCTCAACAAGCGCGGGCGCCTGCAGCTCAAGGCTGGCGGGCGGCTCAAGAACCTCGCCACGATCTTCTCGAGCCCGCGCATGCCCTCGATGGACGACTACTACGAGCCGTGGACGTACGACTACGAGAACCTCACGACCGCGCCGCTCCAGGAGCACACGCCCGTCGCGCGCCCCAAGTCGCTCATCAGCGGCAAGGACATGCAGATCGGGTGGAGCGCGAACTGGGACGACAACCTCGCGGGCGCCCCGGAGCTCGCGTCGCAGGACCCGATCCTGCGCAAGGTCTCGGACAAGGTGAAGCTCGAGTTCGAGCAGACCTTCATGTTCTACCTGCCGCGCATCTGCGAGCACTGCCTCAACCCCTCGTGCGCGGCGTCGTGCCCCTCGGGCGCGATCTACAAGCGCGAGGAGGACGGCATCGTCCTCGTGGACCAGGACAAGTGCCGCGGTTGGCGCAAGTGCGTGACGGGGTGCCCGTACAAGAAGATCTACTTCAACCACCGCACGGGCAAGGCCGAGAAGTGCACGTTCTGCTTCCCGCGCATCGAGGTGGGGCTGCCCACGGTGTGCTCGGAGACCTGCGTGGGCCGGCTGCGGTACATCGGCCTCGTGCTCTACGACGAGGACCGGGTGCTCGAGGCCGCCTCGATCGAGGACGAGCACGAGCTGCTGGCCGCCCAGCGCAGCGTCTTCCTCGACCCGTTCGACCCCGAGGTGCAGCGCGCCGCGGAGCAGGCGGGCATCGCCCGCGACTGGGTCGAGGCGGCCCAGCGCTCGCCGATCTGGAAGCTCATCAACGACTACGAGGTCGCGCTGCCGCTCCACCCGGAGTACCGCACGATGCCGATGGTCTGGTACATC
>CAZECM010000126.1:965-7161 GCA_964510785.1 uncultured Cellulomonadaceae bacterium
CTCCCCCGTCTCGGCGACCACGTCGACCACGGGGGAGGACGGCGAGGACGCCGGGAACCTGTTCGCGGCGATCGACACGTTGCGCATCCCCGTGGAGTACCTCGCCGAGCTCTTCACGGCGGGTGACACCGCACCGGTGACGGCCGTGCTCAAGCGGCTCGCCGCGATGCGCTCGTACATGCGCGACATCTCGATGGGTCGCGACGGCGACCCGTCGATCCCGGCGTCGGTGGGCATGGACGAGGCCACGATGCGTGAGATGTACCGGCTGCTCGCGATCGCGAAGTACGAGGAGCGGTACGTCATCCCGGCCCAGCACGCCGAGCAGGCGCACGGTCTCGAAGAGCTGGCCACGGAGTGCTCGCTCAACTACGAGGGCGGGCCCGGCATGGGTGGCTCCGGCCCCTTCGGCGAGGGCTCGGGGCCCGGGTTCAGCGAGCCCGTCGCCGTCGAGAACTTCCACATGCTGCAGCAGCGCCAGACGACGGACACCGTGGCCGACCCCTCCTCGCGCAAGGCGAAGGTCAACCTGCTGAACTGGGACGGCAAGGGAGTTCCCCCCGGGCTCTTCCCGCCACGGCCTGGCGGCGACGGCGGTGCCTCGTGAACCGGGTCTTCCGGCGCATCGCCGCCCAGAAGGTGTCCGGGCGCGAGACGGCGCTCACCCACCGGCTCGCCGCGCTGCTCCTCGAGTACCCGTCGACCGAGCTGCTCGCGCTCGCGCCGGCCATCAGGGAGGCCACGAGCGAGCTGCCCGAACGGCTCGCCGCGCCGCTGCTGCGCGTCGTCGACCACCTCGAGTCCGCCCCGCTCGGTGAGCTCGAGGCGCGCTACGTCGAGACCTTCGACCTCAAGCGCCGGTGCTCGCCGTTCCTGACCTACTTCGCCTACGGGGACACCCGCAAGCGAGGGGTCGCCCTCGTCGAGTTCAAGCAGGCGTACCGCGCCGGGGGCTTCGAGGTGGTCGACGACGAGCTGCCGGACCATCTGTCCGTCGTGCTCGAGTTCTGCGCCACGGGCGACGAGGACTGCCAGGTCGAGGGGATCAAGCTCTTGCTCGGCCATCGGGCCGGTCTCGAGCTGCTCCGGCTCGCGCTGCTCGAGCTCGACTCTCCCTACGCGGGAGCGCTCGTGGCCGTGTGCGGCACGCTGCCCGACCTCGGGTCAGACGAGCGGTCCGCGATCGCGAAGCTCGCGGCCGAGGGACCTCCCGGCGAGGAGGTCGGCCTCGAGCCCTTCGCACCCCCGACCTACATGCCCGCATCCGGCCAGTCCGTCGAAGGAGCCCGGCGATGACCACGACGCTCGACACGTTCCTCTGGGTCGTCTTCCCCTACGTGTGCCTCGCCTTCTTCGTGCTCGGGCACGTGTGGCGCTACCGCTACGACAAGTTCGGGTGGACCACGCGTTCCTCGCAGCTCTACGAGAGCCGCCTGCTGCGCTGGGCGAGCCCGATGTTCCACTTCGGCATCCTGTTCGTGTTCCTCGGGCACGTCATGGGTCTCGGCATCCCGAAGTCGTGGACGGCCGCGGTGGGCATCACCGACGAGATCTACCACTTCATGGCCATCTCGATCGGTACGGTCGCGGGCGTCTGTACGGTGGTCGGGATGGCCCTGCTCATCTACCGGCGCCGCACCACGGGCCCGGTGTTCTCCGCGACCACGCGCATGGACAAGTTCATGTACCTCGTCATGGGGGTCGTGATCGCGCTGGGCATGTGGAACACGATCGCCGGGTCGATCCTCAACCTCGGCGGGCACTACGACTACCGCGACGGGGTCTCCGTGTGGTTCCGCGGCATCTTCCGCTTCGACCTGTACCCCGAGCTCATGGCGGCCGCGCCGCTGGGCTTCCAGCTCCACGGACTGACGGCGATGTTCCTGTTCGCCCTGTGGCCCTTCACGCGGCTCGTGCACGTGTTCAGCGTGCCGCTCGGGTACCTGTTCCGCCCGTACATCGTCTACCGCTCGCGCGACAAGCGCCTCGGCTCTCACCCCACGCCCCGTGGCTGGGAGAGCGTCGGCACCACCCCCCGGGGCCGCACCCCCGGCCCTCGCCCCCCGGGCAAGCAGTCCCGCCGCTGACCCCGGTCAGGTCAGGGTGAGGTGGGTCTGGCACAGGCCGGGGGCGACGAAGGGGATCAGTTCTGCGCGGGAGCCGGGCGAGACCCGGTCGAGGGTGCCCTGGATGAGCCCCAGGTGCGCCCCGCACACGACCTCGGTGTGCTCGCCCGCGAGCTCCCGGAAGGGGCAGTGGTGCAGCAGGATCGTCGCGCCGTCCTCCGCGAGCTCCGGGGCGAAGCCCGTGCGCCCGAGCAGCGCCACGACCTCGCGCGTGGTGGCCGCGGCCTCGATCCGGGTGTCGAGCCCGGCATCCTCACCGGGGGCGGACGGCGGCGGGCCCGTGGGCGAGGTCGGCGGGGCGCCGTCGTCGGGCATCCCCGGGGAGGCGCCCTCCCAGGCGGCCCACCGCTTGCCGGCCTCGACGGCCTGCCCGCCGGGGTCGCCCCCGAGCGCCTCGAGCTGGGCTGCGAGTGCCGCCGCGAGCCGGGCATAGGACTCCTCGGGCTCCGGCGCTCCCGTGGCCGTGAAGAGCTCACGGGGGCGCCCCCGTGTGGTGCGGACCTCGGTGCCGCTCGTGACCTTGCCCTCGCGCAGCAGCACGTCGAGGTGCGCGCGCACGGTGTTGGGGTGCAGCCCGATCTCGCTCGCGATCTCGTCGGTCGACATCGAGGTGCCGCGCTCGCGCAGGTGGGCCAGGAGGGCCGCTCGGCGAGCCCCCGGGGGCTGGCGCCGAGGCGCGGAGTCACGGGTGATGGGCACAGCTTGAGTTTTCACCATAGCGGGTGTAGAAATCAAGCGGAACCACCGCAGTGCACCACGACCTGCGCCTCGACCGACCCACACCCACCGGGAGCCCCTGATGAGCGAGACCACCACGCAGTCCACGACCGAGACCACGGGCGGCTGCGGCTGCGGCGGATGTGGCTGTGGCGGGGGAGAGGCCTCGGCGTCGAGCGGTGCCGAGACGCTCCAGATCGTCGCGCCCGCGGCCGACGAGGTCCAGGTGGGCGATCTCGACGTACGCGGGCTGCCGCGCGAGGAGCGTCACTCCCAGACCTTCGGCGCGTTCGGAGAGCTCGCGCCGGGGGAGAGCTTCGTCCTCGTCAACGACCACGACCCGCTGCCGCTGCGCGCCAAGCTCGAGGCCGTGCACCTCGGCGAGCTCGGCTGGACCTATCTCGCCTCGGGCCCGAGCCTGTGGCGCATCCAGATCAGCAAGGTCTCCTGCTGCTGATCGCGGTCAGCCGTCCTCGGCAGGCGTGACGTCCTCGACGGGCGTGACGTCCGCCGAGGACAGGTGTCGTAGCTGGCGCCAGATGAGCACGACGAAGACGGCGGAACCCACGAACGCGTACCAGAACGGTGCCGTGACGCCCCAGCGCTCGGCCAGCAGGCCGCCGACGACGGACCCGACCACGAGCCCCCCGAACACGCCCACGAGGTTGAGGCTGTTGACCCGCCCCTGGAGCTCGGTCGGCACCACGCGCTGCCGGATCGTCACCGACGTCGTGCCCCACACGAAGGCGTGGGCGCCGAAGAGGAAGAAGATCGGCAGCGCGACGGCGGCCTGCCGGGTCAGCGCGAGCCCGAGGTGCGTGAGCGTCTCGATGACGAGCCCGATCCGCATGATGTTCGTGAGGCTCACGCGCCGCGTGAGCCAGCCGTAGGCGACGACGCCCAGGAGCCCGCCCGCGGCTTGCACCGTGGTGATCAGCCCGAAGCCGATCTCACCGAGCCCGAGACGTCGCGTCGCGTAGAGCACGAGCACGGACCACGCGGCACCGAACGTCAGGTTGAAGATGAAGATCGTCGCGATGAGGGTGCGCACGGCGCCGTGCCGCACGGTCCACCGGAAGCCCTCCGCGATGTCGTGGCGCATGCGCGTGGGTGCGCGCGTCGCGCGGCCGTGGGGCGGCAGCGTGATCCGTGAGACGAGCATCGCGGCGAGGGCGACGACGACGGCCTGCGCGGCGAACGGCACCATGACGCCGAGCGTGAACAGGGCGGCCCCGAGGGGCGGCGCCGCGAGCTGGTTGATCGTGACGAACCCCGCCTGCAGGCGGGCGTTGCCCACCACGAGGTCGTCGCGCGGCACGAGCATCGGCAGGATCGTCCCGGACGTGTTGTCCGCGAACACCTCGGCCGTGCCGAGCAGGAAGAGCGCCCCGAGCACGCCGAGGATCGAGATCTGGTCGGTGAGCAGGGCGAGGCTCAGCACCGCGAGCACGACGGCGCGGGCGAGGTTGACGACCACCACGATCCGGCGCCGGTCGAGCCGGTCCGAGAGGGCGCCCGCGAGCAGGCCGAACAGGAGCGGCGGCAACCACTGCACGGTCGCGGCGAGCGCGACGAGCCGGGCGTCCTCGGTGAGCGAGGCGACGAGCAGCGGCCCGGCGGCGATCGCGATCCCGTCGCCGAGGTTGGACACCCACGAGGAGCCCACGAGCCAGCGGAAGTCCACGCCCAGGCGGGCGGGGAAGACGGTCTCGAGGATGCGGCTCACGAGGACGGGACTCTACCCCGCGCCCTCGTGGCCGCCACGCGAATACCGCTAGGCCCGGCCCACCACCGAGAACGTCGCCCGCAGCAGGTCCTCGTCGCGCGAGGAACGCCCGACCAGGAGCGCGAACTCGCCCGGCTCGACGACGCGCCTGCCCTCGGCGTCCACGAGGGTGCACTCGCTGACGGGGAGCGTGAGGTCCACGATCACTACCTCGCCGGGGGCGACGTGGACCTGGCGGTAGGCCTTGAGCTCCTTGGTGGCCCACGTGACCGAGGTGACGGTGTCGTTGACGTAGACCTGCACGGTCTCCAGTGCCGGGCGCGTGCCGGTGTTGGTGAGGGTGACCGTGGCGCGCACGGTGTCGGCGACCGCGAGCCGGTGCTGGGGGATCTCGAGGTTCGAGTACTCGACCGTCGTGTAGGACAGTCCCTCGCCGAACGCGAACGGGGTGCGCTGGGTCAGGTCGGCATACCGCGTGCCGTGCTGGCCGGGCAGCTGGTTGTAGAACACGGGGAGCTGCCCGGCGTGCGCGGCGAACGAGACGGGCAGGCGGCCGGAGGGCTCGATGAGTCCCAGGGCGAGCTCGGCGACGGCCCGTCCGCCGGCCATGCCCGGGTTCGCGGCCCAGAAGATCGCACTCGCACCCATCGCCGAGGGCGGTAGGACGAGGGGCTTGGAAGCCATGACGACCACCACGAGCGGTGTGCCGGTCGCGGCGAGGGCGTCGAGCAGGGCGACCTGCCCGCCGAGCAGCTCGAGGGTCGCGGTGGACTTGGTCTCCCCGACCAGATCGATGCAGTCGCCGACGACGGCCACCACGTAGTCGGCGTTCTCCGCGGCCGCGACGGCCTCGGCGAGCTGCGACTGGTCCACCGGGGCGCTCGTCGCCACCGGGGGCCGGGGCTGACCGTCGGGGTAGAGCTCACCGTCCGGGTTCGGGCCGAGCTCGACGATCTCCGCGCCGCGAGCGTGCGTGACCGTCCAACCCGCGGGGGCGAGCTCCCGGAACCCGTCGAGCACCGTGGTGGTGAGCTCGCGCGGATGCCCGTCGGGCAGCCAGTCGGCCTGCCCCGAGCTGCCCGCCCAGTCGCCGAGCTGGGCGTGCTGGTCGTCAGCGTTCGGGCCGACGACGGCCACCGTGCGCGCCGCGGTGTCCCCACCGACCGTGCGTCCGTCGTCGTCGGCCCTGAACCCTCCCGCGAGGGGCAGGGTGCCGTCGTTGGAGAGCAGCACCAGGGAGCGGCGTGCCACCTCGAGGTTGAGGTCGACGTGCTCGGCGGCGTGGACCACCTCGCGCTGGCGGGCCGGGTCGGGGTGGCGCGGGTCCTCGAAGAGCCCGAGCTCGAACTTCAAGGTCAGGATCCGGGCGACCGCTGCGTCGATGCGCGCCTCGTCGAGCATCCCGCGGGCCACGGCGTCCTGCGCGCCGGTGAAGAACTGCGGGGTGGTCATGATCATGTCGTTGCCGGCGTTGACCGCCGCGGCGGCCGCGTGGGTGTGGTCGGGCTGGATGTGCTGCTCCCAGACCATGCGCCCCACGTTGTCCCAGTCGGTCACGAGGGTCCCGGTGTAGCCCCACTCGCCGCGCAGCACCTCGTCGAGCAGCCACGAGTTGATCGTGACGGGC
>CAZECM010000127.1:0-204 GCA_964510785.1 uncultured Cellulomonadaceae bacterium
CCGCCCCCACCTGCTCCCGCACCACGGCGAGATACTCCTCGCGTGCCGGTGCCCGCTCGGCCACGAGCCGCACGATCTCGTCGTACACCTTCGGGTAGAGCGCCGCGAAGGAGAGGTCCTCGAGCTCCCACTTGATCGTGTTCATGCCGAGCCGGTGCGCGAGGGGCGCGTAGATCTCGAGGGTCTCGCGCGCCTTGCGCTGCG
>CAZECM010000127.1:214-7133 GCA_964510785.1 uncultured Cellulomonadaceae bacterium
ACGAAGCGCCACGTACGCGCGTTGTGCAGCCGGTCGGCGAGCTTGATGACGAGCACGCGGATGTCGCGCGCCATCGCGACCACCATCTTGCGGACCGTCTCGGCCTGCGCCGCATCGCCGTAGGACACCTTGTCGAGCTTGGTGACGCCGTCCACCAGCATGGCGATCTCAGGCCCGAAGTCGTCGGTGAGGTCCTTGAGCGAGTACTCCGTGTCCTCGACCGTGTCGTGCAGCAGCGCGGCCGCGAGCGTCGGGGCCGTCATACCGAGCTCGGCGAGGATCGTGGCGACGGCCACGGGGTGCGTGATGTACGGGTCACCGCTCTTGCGCAGCTGCCCCTCGTGGGCCCGGTCCGCGACCTCGAACGCGCGCTCGACGAGCGAGAGGTCCGCACGAGGGTGGTTCGCCCGGATCGCGGCGAGCAGCGGCTCGAGGGTGGGCGCCGGGCCGTAGGCGCCGCGGTTGCCCAGGCGCGCGAGCCGGGAGCGGACGCTGCGCGAGGCGAGGGACGCCGTCGTCGGCGTCGGTTCCTCGGAGACCGGCGGGGTGATGGCGCGCGTGTCGTCACTCATGTGCGCCTCACCTCCCAGGTTCGATCCGATGAGTCTACGGCGGGGATCCCTAGCGGACGGGGAGCAACGCCTCGACCCGATACCCGTCCAACACCCCACGCCCGTGGAGGAATTCCAGCTCGAGCAGGAAAGCAAGGCCGACGACGACGCCGCCCGCCCGCTCGATCAGCCGCACCGTGGCACCCGCGGTGCCACCCGTGGCAAGGACGTCGTCGACGACGAGTACGCGTGCCCCGGGCGGGATCGTCTCGGGGTGCACCTCGACGGTGGCCGAGCCGTACTCGAGGTCGTAGGAGGCCTCGAGGGTGGGACCGGGCAGCTTGCCCGCCTTGCGCACGGGGATGAAGCCGGCGCCGAGTGCCACCGCGACGGGCGCGCCGAGGATGAACCCCCGGGCCTCCATGCCCACGACGAGGTCCACGGGCCCGCCCGCGCACGCACCGAGGTGGTCGACGACGGCGGCGAACGTTGCGGCGTCGGCCAGGAGCGGCGTGATGTCCTTGAACACGACGCCGGCCTCGGGGTAGTCGGGCACGTCACGGATGAGCTCCGCGACACGCACCGACAGCGCGGCGGTCTGGACGGCGTCGCCACTCACGAGAGCACTCCCCGCCGTGTCAGCGCTTCTTGCGCTTCGGCTGCGCGGTGTGACCGAGGTGCGTGCCGGGCTGGAGCTGACGATGCGCACCGACGCCTGCCCCGGCCGCGGCGATGAGCGCCGCGTCGGGCTCGAGGCCGGACTCCTCGACGAGCTTGGCACGAGCGGCCAGCACCCGTGCGGTGTGGTCCTTGATGGTCTCGCCGCGCTCCTGGAACTCGACCTCGAGCGGCGTCGCCAGGAAGATCGACGAGAACGCGCCGACACCCATGCCGACGAAGAGCGAGAGCGCGATGTCACGCAGCGTGCCGGCGCCGAGCAGGAACGCGCCGACGAAGAGGATCGCGCCCACGGGCAGGAGCGCCACGACGGACGTGTTGATGGATCGCACGAGCGTCTGGTTGACGGCGAGGTTGGCCTTCTCCCCGTACGTGGATCGGGTCTGCTCGGTTACACCCCGGGTGTTCTCCCGCACCTTGTCGAACACCACGACGGTGTCGTAGATCGAGTAGGCGAGGATCGTCATCAGGCCGATGACGGTGGCCGGCGTGACCTCGAAGCCGACGGCCGCATAGACGCCCACCGTGATCGTGAGGTCGCACAGCAGCGCCACGATCGCGGCGAGCGCCATGCGCCACGTGCGGAAGTACAGTGTCATGACGATCGCGACGAGCACGAGGAAGACGACGACACCCTGGATGGCCTTGCCGGAGACGTCCTGGCCCCACGTCGGGCCGATGAAGGCGCTCGCGACGGCGGAGAGCTCGACGTCGTACGCCTCGGCGAGTGCGCCGCGGACCTCCTCGACCTGCTCGTTCGTGAGCTGCGAGGTCTGGATCCGCAGCGAGCTACCACCGACGGTCGAGACGCGGACCTCCTCGGTGGGCGAGATCTCAGTGATCGTGTCGATCGCGATCTGCTGCGAGGTGTCCGCCGGGTTGGAGACCGTGAACTCCGAGCCACCGCGGAACTCGATGCCGGGCTCGAGGCCCTTGAACCCGAGCACGAGCCCGGAGAGGATCACGAAGATCCCGGCGATCGCGAACCACAGCCGGCGGCGGCCGACGATCTGGTAGGAGCGTCGTCCGGTGTAGAGGTCGTTGCCCCACTGGGCGAAGTTGACGGCCATCAGGACTCGTTCCCCTCGGTCTGCTCAGCCGCGGCCTTCGCGGCAGCCCGCCGCTCGGCGATGGTCATGGTCGGTGTGCCCTGGCCGAAGCCGACGGGGGCCGGCTCGCGCGTGGGCACCGACCCGGCGTCGCCCGTCGCCTCCGTGTCGTCTCCGGCCTTCGAGGCACGCTCGCCCGCCTGGACGACCTTGCCGCGCCCCACGTACCTCGGTCCGTCGACGCCGAGGCGCCGCGGATCGAGCCCGGAGGCCGGGTGACCCTGGCCGAAGAACTTGGTCTTGGCGAGCAGGACCATGACAGGGTGCGTGAACCAGAACACGATCGCGAGGTCGATGAGCGTGGTCAGGCCGAGCGTGAAGGCGAAGCCTCGAACCCCACCGACGGCGAGCTGGTAGAGCACGATGGCGGCGAGCAGGTTGACGGCGTCGGAGGCGATGATGGTGCGTTTGGCGCGCGACCAGCCCTTCTCGACCGCAGCGGGCAGGCTTCGACCGTCACGCAGCTCGTCCCTGACGCGTTCGAAGTACACGATGAACGAGTCCGCCGTGATTCCGATCGCGACGATCAGACCCGCCACACCGGGGAGAGAGAGCCGGTAGCCCTGCGTCCACGAGAGCACGGTGATCACGCCGAAGGTCAGGATCGCGGCGACGGCGAGCGAGCCGACCGTCACGAGGCCGAGGGCCCGGTACTGGAAGAGCGAGTAGATGACGACGAGCAGGAGGCCGAGGCCACCGGCGAGCAGACCGCGCGCGAGCTGCTCGCTACCGAGCGTCGCGGAGACCTGCTGCTCGCTCTGCACCTCGAAGCGCAGCGGCAGGGCGCCGAAGCTGAGCTGCTGGGCGAGCGTCGCGGCCTCGACCCGGGTGAAGTCACCCGTGATCTGGGCCTCGCCGTTGGGAATGATCTCGGTGACCGACGGCGCCGTGATGACGGCCTCGTCGAGCACGACGGCGAACTGGTTGCGCGGCGACTCGAGCTGGCGGATGCGCGAGGTCGTGTCGCGGAAGCGCGTGGTGCCCTCACCGTCGAAGGTGAGGCTCACGGCCCACTGACCGGTCACGACGCCCTGCGCCGACGACGCGAGACCGGAGGACGCGCTCGAGATGTGCGTACCCGGGATCTCGATCGGGCCGAGGATGTACTTGAACAGCCCGTTCGCGTCGCACGTGACCATCGCGCGGTCGGACGGGGCGATGTCCCGGGACGGCATCGTGGCCGGGTCGGTGCAGTCGATCGTGTTGAAGTCACGCCGCACCTCTTGCGTGATCCAGCCGAAGTCGCTGTACAGCGTCTCGTCGGGGAAGCCCAGGCTCGCGGTGTCGAGCTCGGCGTCCGTGGGAAGTCCCTCGACACCGTCCTCGGGGTCCGCGCCCGGGACGCCGTAGTCCATCGTGAGCACGGCGCGGAAGTCCATGACCGCGGGGGTGCGCACGAGGTCGAGCGTCGCCTCGTCCGGCTGCCCCGGGAGGCCGACGACGATGTTGCCGCCACCCTGGCTCGTGATCTCCGCCTCGGCGACACCGGAGGCGTCCACGCGCTGGCGGATGATCGCGATCGCCTGGTTGATGACCTCAGGCGTGATCGCCTCGTCGTCCTCCGTGACCGGCGTGAGGATGAGCTGCGTCCCACCCTCGAGGTCGAGCGCGAGCTTGGGGGTCCAGGTGGCGTCTGACCAGGTCACACCGGCAAAGAGCGCGGCGAACATGACGAGTGCGGCGGTACCGAACGTGAGGAGCGTGCGCACGGGGCGGTATCCGCGGGTGGGGGTTGCCAAGGCTTTTTCCTTTGGGAGTTCCGAGCTGTGTGGACGGCCGGAATCAGGGCTTGTCGAGCAGACCGGGGGTCGAGGGGCCGTCGTCGTCGGCGTCGGCCGTGGCGGACTCCTCGGCGTCGTCGGACTCGTCGTCGTACTCCACGGGCGGCTCGTAGGCGCGCGCGATGGCCGCGCGCACCCACGTCGTCACCGAGCCCGGCGCGTGCTCGAGCGTCACGATGTCACCATCGACCGAGACGACGGTCCCGAGCAGGCCGGAGGCGGTCAGCACCTCTTGGCCGGCCTCGAGCTCCGCCTGGAACGAGGCCTTCTGCTGCTGCGTCTTGCGGGCCTTCCGGGACGAGAAGAACATGAAGCCGATCAGCACAGCGAAGAGGATCAGAATTTCAGGGCCCACGATGGGAGTCTCCAGTCAGGTGGAACAGATTCCGGGGCAGTCTAGGCGCTTGCGGGCCCCTACCCCTAACGCATCATGCTAGGAGAACAGGGTGCCCGGTCCTGCGGGCATCGCCAGGCCCAGATGTGCCCATGCCTCGGGGGTCGCGACACGCCCTCGAGGGGTCCTGCCGATGAGGCCCTCACGCACCAGGAAGGGCTCCGCGACGGTCTCGACGGTCTCCGGTTCCTCACCCACCGTCACCGCGAGGGTCGACAGTCCCACGGGCCCCCCACCGAACCGCTCGCACAGCGCACGCAGCACCGCGCGGTCGAGCCGGTCGAGGCCCCGTTCGTCCACCTCGTACACCTCGAGCGCCGCGCGGGCGGCCGCAAGGTCCGCGTCGCCGGTGCCGCGCACCTGCGCCCAGTCGCGCACCCGGCGCAAGAGCCGGTTGGCGATCCGGGGCGTACCGCGCGAGCGGCTCGCGATCTCCGCGCCGGCGGTCTCGGCCAGCTCGATCCCGAGCAACCGGGCCGAGCGGCTCAGTACCCGCTCGAGCTCGTCGTCGGCGTAGAAGTCGAGGTGACCCGTGAACCCGAAGCGGTCGCGCAGCGGTGCAGGGAGCAGCCCCGAGCGCGTCGTGGCACCGACCACGGTGAACGGCGGCAGGGTGAGCGGGATGGCGCTCGCGCCGGCCCCCTTGCCGACCACGACGTCGACCCGGAAGTCCTCCATCGCGACGTACAGCAGCTCTTCCGCAGGCCGCGCGAGCCGATGGATCTCGTCGATGAAGAGCACCTCGCCCTCCTCGAGCGAGGACAGCACCGCCGCGAGGTCCCCCGCGTGCTGGATCGCCGGCCCGGAGGTCACGCGCAGCGACGCACCGAGCTCGGCCGCGATGATCATGGCCAGGGTCGTCTTGCCGAGTCCCGGCGGGCCCGCGAGAAGCACGTGGTCAGGGGCGCGGCCCCGGGCACGGGCGGCGTCGAGCACGAGCGAGAGCTGGTCCCGCACCGTGCGCTGCCCCACGAACTCCTCGAGCCTGCGCGGGCGCAGCGCGGCCTCGGCGGCGCGTTCGAGGTCGCTCGCACCGGGGTGCACGAGGCGCTCGGTCGTGAACTCGTCGTCGTCGGCGTCCGGCGTGACGAAGTCCCCGCGCACGGCGTCCTGCTCAGCCACGGGACGCCCCCAGGAGCCGCAGCGAGGCGCGCAGCACGCCCGCGACGTCCTCGGCACCCACCGGGTCGTCCCCCGCGTCCTGGAGCACCGTCGCGACTGCGTCCTCCGCGGTGCGCGTGTTCCAGCCCAGTCCCTCGAGGGCCGCGACGACGTCTGTGCGGCGGTCCCCCCCACGTGCGGCCACCGGCAGCGAGCCGCCGTCGGTACCCAGGACCGGGCCGAGCCGGTCGCCGAGCTCGAGCACGATGCGCTGGGCGCCCTTGTGGCCGATCCCCGGGACGCGCTTGAGCGCCGCGAGGTCCTCCGTCGCGACCGCGCGGCGCAAGCCGTCGGGGGTGTGGACGGCAAGCATGGCGAGCGCGAGCCGGGGCCCGACGCCGGACACGGTCTGCAGGATCTCGAAGGCGTCGCGCTCGTCGTTGCCCGCGAAACCGAACAGCGTGAGCGAGTCCTCGCGCACGACGAGACTCGTGGCGAGCTGCGCCTCCTGGCCCGTCCGCAGCGTCGCGAGCGTCGTGGGCGTCGCGTGCACGAGCATGCCCACCCCGCCGACCTCCACGACGGCGGCGTCGAGCCGCACCGCGAGCACCGAGCCCCGCACCGACGCGATCATGCGCGCCCTCCCGTTGGTCCGTACAGATGTTCTACGCGGGTCACGCTAGCAAAGTGCGCGCCCGGCTAGCGACTGCGACGCGCCGCCTGCTCGGCCTGCGCCCACGCCTGCTGCGCGGGAGTCATCACACCGATCGGGCGGCGTGCTCCGCCCAACGCTCCCCCGGGTCGCCACAGGTGACAGATCGCGAGGGCGAGCGCGTCCGACACGTCGACGGGCCGGATCGGGTCCGCGATGCCGAGGATCTTGCGCACCATCGTCTGGACCTGCGCCTTGTCCGCGCGGCCCGAGCCCGTGACGGCGGCCTTGACCTCCGTGGGCGTGTGGGACGCGACGGGGATCTTGTGGCGGGCCGCCGCGAGCATCGCGAGACCGGCCACCTGCGCCGTGCCGATCACGGTGCGCACGTTCGCCTGGGCGAAGACCTGCTCGACGGCGACGACGTCGGGCACCTGGGCCTCGAGCCACTCGTCGAGCTGCGTGGCGATGGCGAGCAGCCGCTGGTCGACGTCGTCGTCGGCGCTGCTCGTCAGGACGCCCGCGGCCACGAGGACGGCGCGGCGCGGCCCCGTGGCCTCGACGACGCCCACGCCGCAGCGGGTCAGCCCCGGGTCGACCCCCAGCACGCGCACGCCGTCACCACCCGCCCGTCCGGACCGCTACTCGGCGTC
>CAZECM010000128.1:0-7053 GCA_964510785.1 uncultured Cellulomonadaceae bacterium
GACGAGCGGCCCGAGCTGCTCGCCGCGCGCGTGAGCGCCAACCGGGCGACACGGCTCCTCGACTACCTGGGCGACATGACGGTCAACCGACCGCACGGCACGCCTCCGATCCTCATCGCACCCGTCGCCAAGCTCCCGAAGGTCGACCTGCGCACCGATGCACCCGCAGGCTCGCGCCAGCGGCTCCTCGAGCTGGGTCCGCAGGGGTTCGCCCAGGCGTTGCGCGGGCAGCAGGCCCTCGCGGTCACGGACACGACCTTCCGCGACGCGCACCAGTCGCTGCTCGCGACGCGGGTGCGGACGTACGACCTCGTCGCCGCCGGCCCCGTCGTCGCGCGCACCCTCTCGCCGCTGCTCTCCGTGGAGGCGTGGGGCGGAGCCACGTACGACGTCGCGCTGCGCTTCCTCGGCGAGGACCCGTGGGAGCGCCTCGCCCGGTTGCGCGAGGCGATGCCCAACCAAGCGCTGCAGATGCTGCTGCGCGGGCGCAACACCGTGGGATACACGCCGTACCCGACGGCGGTGACGACGGCCTTCGTGCGCGAGGCCGTCGCGACGGGCCTCGACATCTTCCGCATCTTCGACGCGCTCAACGACGTCGAGCAGATGCGCCCGGCGATCGACGCGGTGCTCGAGACGGGCACCGCGGTCGCCGAGGTCGCGCTCTGCTACACGGGCAACCTCTCCGACCCGGGGGAGGACCTGTACACGCTCGACTACTACCTGCGGCTCGCGGACTCGATCGTCGAGGCCGGCGCACACATCATCGCGATCAAGGACATGGCGGGGCTGCTGCGCCCGGCGGCGGCCGCGACGCTCGTCGCCGCGCTGCGCGAGCGCTTCGACCTGCCCGTCCACCTGCACACCCACGACACCGTCGGCGGCCAGCTCGCGACCCTGCTTGCGGCGTCGGCCGCGGGTGTCGACGCCGTCGACACGGCGAGCGCAGCACTCGCCGGTACCACGAGCCAGGTCTCGATGTCCGCGCTCGTGGCGGCGCTCGAGTTCACGGAGCGGGAGACCGCGCTCGATCTGCGGTCCGTGACCGACCTCGAGCCCTACTGGGAGGCCGTGCGTGCGCTGTACTCGCCGTTCGAGTCGGGCCTGCCGGGCCCCACGGGTCGCGTCTACGACCACGAGATCCCCGGGGGACAGCTGTCCAACCTGCGCCAGCAGGCGATCGCCCTCGGGCTCGGCGACCGCTTCGAGTCGATCGAGCACATGTACGCGGCCGCGGACGGCATCCTGGGGCGCCTCGTCAAGGTCACGCCGTCGTCGAAGGTCGTGGGAGACCTCGCCCTGCACCTCGTCGCGACCGGTGCCGACCCCGCGCAGTTCGCGGCGGACCCGAAGAGCTTCGACATCCCCGAGTCCGTGATCGGCTTCCTGAGCGGTGAGCTCGGCGACCCGCCGGGGGGTTGGCCCGAGCCGTTCCGGACCAAGGCGCTCGACGGGCGTCGCGTGCGGCCCGGCGTGACGCCGTTGTCCGCGCAGGACGAGCGGGAGCTCGAGGGTGACTCGGCGACCCGGCAGAGCAGGCTCAACCACCTGCTCTTCCCCGGGCCCACGAAGGACTTCGAGCACGTGCAGGAGCAGTTCGGTGACGTCTCGGTGCTCGACACCGTGAGCTACCTGTACGGCATGAAGGCCGACCAGGAGCTCGAGATCGAGCTCGAGAAGGGCGTCAAGCTCCTCGTCGGCCTCGAGGCCGTCGGCGGTGCCGACGAGCGTGGCATGCGCACCGTGATGTTCACGCTGAACGGCCAGCTGCGCCCCCTGCAGGTCAGGGACCGCGCCGCGGAGGTCGAGATCACCGCGGCCGAGAAGGCGGACCCGGGCCGCCCCGGTCACATCGCGGCACCCTTCGCCGGTGCCGTCTCGCCCTCCGTGCACGAGGGGCAGAGCGTCGAGGCGGGTCAGACGGTCGCGACGGTCGAGGCGATGAAGATGGAGGCCGCGATCACGACGCCGGTGGCGGGCACGGTCCGTCGCCTCGCGATCGGCGCCGTCCAGCAGCTCGAAGGTGGCGACCTCGTGATGGTGATCGAGTAGCTGGTGGTGCCCGGCGCGTCCGGGTTCCGACCTGAGCTCCTGGTAAGGCATGCTTGAAGGCGTGATCATCACGCCCGCAGCCGAGGACGACTGGGAGGCGTTTGGGCGGCTCAGGCTCGCATCGTTGCGGGAGCCCGGCTCGCCCCACGCCGCGTCCCTCGGCCGCGAGGAGGGTTTCCGCGAACCGCACTGGCGCTTGCGCCTGCGTGGCGCGATGTACCTCATGGCGTGGGAGGACGCGGACCGGCGGCGGGCCGTGGGTGTGGTCGGCATGATGCAGGAGCCGGGAGCACCCACCGAGGAGCGTCTGCTCGTCTCGCTCTACGTGCGCCCCGAGAACCGCCGGCAGGGGATCGGCCGTGCCCTCGTGCGCGCCGCGACCCACTGGGCGACGGTGGACGACGCGAAGGTGGTCAGCGCGTGGGTGATCGAGGGCGAGGCGCCCGCCGTCGGCGTCTTCGAGAGCTGTGGCTTCGCGCACACCGGCGAACGCGTGCGCATGCCGCGCAACCCCGAGCGCAACGAGGCGCGCTGGTCGCTCACGCTAGCCAGCAGCGACGTGGTCCAGCCGCGTCGCCCGCACTGACGCCGCGACACCGAGCAGCTACTGGCACAGCCCTCGGGCCCGCTCGATCTCGTGGGCGGCGCGGAGCTCGTCGAGGATGGTCCCGGCGTCGACGGCCGTGAGCCCGGCGAACGCGCTGACCGCAGCCGTGCCGAGATCGGGGAGCGGCTCGCCCACCGGGTCGACCGGGGCGCCGCCGTCGCCGAGCACCACGCCGTCGGCGTAGCCCAGCACGGCGTCGTCGCCCAGCAGGACCCAGCCGGCTGCGGCCCCGTCGCAGCGCACCTGCTCCCAGCGCAGCGCCACGAGGTAGCCGCTCCCGGGTTCGAGCGTGGGCTCGGGGGGCGTGCCGAGCGCGGTGCGCAAGAGGATCTCGCCGCCCTCACCGAGCGGCAGCGCCTCGAGGCCGAACGAACCTGCGGGGGAGTCGGGCTGCGTCGTGCGGCGCCAGGGGACGTCGGTCACGCTCGCCTGGTCGCCGTCGGACTCGACGACGACGAGGACGTCCGTCCAGGCGGCCCACTCGCCGACCGTCTCGCCGGACATCTCGAGAGGTACGAACCCCAGGCTCGGCGCGTCGGTCTCGAGCGGGACGTCCGTCGACTCAGCCGTGGTCTCCGTGGTCATGCTCGCGGCTCCCGAGCCGCCGGAGAGTGCGCCGAGGCCGAGGCCGAGGCCGGGGACGAGGGCGACGGCGACGGCAGTCACTGCGGCGGCGCCAGCGAGGCCTCCGGCGACGGCCAGGGGCCGACGACGACGGCGCGCCACGGCTCGATCGATCGTGGCCGGCGCGTGGTCGAGCGGTGCGACGGCGCCCCGCAACGCGTCGAACCGCTCTCGGAGGTCCTTGTCCTCGGTCATGGCGCCTCCCGTCCCGTCGAGCCGCTGTGGTCGGGGTCGAGCCGTGCCCGGATGCGGGCCATACCTCGCGAGAGGTGACTCTTGGCGGTGCCGAGGCTGCAACCCATCTCGTCGGCGACACCCTGCAGGTCGAGGTCGCCCAGGTAGCGCAGCACGACGGCGGTGCGCTGGCTCGGGCTGAGCGTCGCGAGGACGTCGAGGAAGAACTCGTCGATCTCCGTCGTCGAGGCGACCGGGGGAGCGGGTCGCTCGACGATCATGCCGAGCGTCTCGCGGCGGAGCCGTCGCAACCGGTCGACGTTGAGGCGCACGAGCACCGTGTGGGCGTACCCGCCGGGATTGGAGTCCTTGAGGCGCGACCACCGGGCGCCGACGCGCGCGAAGGTCTCCTGGGTCAGGTCCCAGGCGTCATGATGGTCGCCGGTCAGGGCGAAGGCAAGGTTCAACAGTCGCGTCAGCTCGGTGTCGACGAAGTCCGCGAACTGCGCCTCCCGTGCGCCGTCCACCCCGAGCCTCCCTCCACCGAGTCAACGTGCCTGCACCGTCAAAGGTTGAGGCTACGCAGCCGGGGGTCGTCCCTGGCGGAACGGCTCACCGTGCGGTCACCGGGGCCCGGTCGTCACGACTCCTCGAGGCGGAGCAGGTGGCGGCCGAGGTGGGCCGTCAGCTCTCGCACGGCGCCGGGGACGAGCGTGTAGTACGCCCAGACGCCGCGCTTCTCGCGCGTCACGAACCCGGCCTCGGTGAGCACCTTGAGGTGATGGGAGACGGTCGGCTGGGACAGCCCGACGGGTTCGGTCAGGTCGCACACGCACGCCTCGCCGCCCTCGTGGGCGGCGATGATCGAGAGCAGTCTCAGGCGTGCGGGGTCTGCCAGGGCCTTGAGGGTGCGTGAGGTCTGCGCCGCGTCGTCGGCGTCCATCGCCGTGTCGGTGAGCGGGGTGCAGCAGGCCGCAGGGGACACGGGGATCTGGACGAGTGCCATGGGACCCATCATGGCGCAGACATAGGTCCATGTCGATATTGACAATGATCGATGGCACTGGGACGCTCAGCTGGTCGTGATACATCGACACTCATCGATACGGGAGGCGAACGACATGGTGCAGGACATCCGGGAGCAGGTACGGGCGCGGTACGCCGAGGTGGCGGTGCGCGTCGCTGGCGACGAGGGCTGCTGCGGCGGCGGTTGCGGACCGGCGAACCCGGTGGTCGACGAGCGGTTCGGTGCGGGACTCTACGGGGACGCGGACGCCGCAGACGTGCCCGCCGAGGCGCTCGCGGCGTCTCTGGGCTGTGGGAACCCGCTCATGGTGGCCGAGCTGCGCGAGGGGGAGAGGGTGCTGGACCTGGGCTCCGGCGGCGGGATCGACGTCCTGCTCTCGGCGCGGCGCGTCGGTGCGAGCGGGTTCGCCTACGGCGTCGACATGACCGAGGAGATGCTGGAGCTGGCGCGGGCGAACGCCGAGAAGGCGGGCGCGGGGAACGTCGAGTTCCGTCAGGGCACGATCGAGAACCTCCCGTTCGGGGCGTCCATGGTGGACGTGGTGATCTCGAACTGTGTCGTGAACCTGTCCCCGGACAAGCCCGCGGTGCTCGCGGAGGCGTTCCGGGTGCTGGTGCTCGGTGGCCGTCTCGGGATCTCGGACGTGGTCGCCGAGGACCAGCTGGCCCCGGAGGATCGCGCCGAACGAGGTTCCTACGTCGGCTGCATCGCCGGCGCGTTGTCGCGCACCGAGTATCTCGACGGGCTCGCCGCCGCGGGCTTCGTCGATGCTGAGGTCGAGTTCACGCACGCGGTGGCCGACGGCATGCACGCCGCGATCGTGCGCGCTCGCAAGCCCGAACCGCCGGAGGAGGGGTAGCGGCTCGGTCACGGGCTCAGTCGGCGCCTCGCTTCATTCAAAATGACATAACGTCACTTATCGGCGAAAGAATCATTCGTCCGGGTACCCGAATCGCCGCTGGGCGCCCGTCGAACCGCCCACGCGAGTAGGTTCGCGGTATGGCTGACTCGTCCTCCGTGCAGCCGGTCTCGACACCGGTCGAAGAGTTCCTCGCCTCGAGCGATCCCGACGGTTCGCTCACGGCGATCGACGCCGTCATCGCGGCCGCGCTGCCGAACGGCACGCGTGTGCTGTGGCAAGGCGTCTTCTGGGGCGGCACCGACCAGACGATCATCGGCTATGGCCACACGAGCCAGCCTCGACCGCGCGGCAAGACGGTCGAGTGGTTCCTCATCGGCCTCGCGCGACAGAAGAACTACCTCAGCCTCTACGTGAACGCCGCGGACGGCGACGTCCGCTTGTCGCAGCTCTACGGGCCGCGACTCGGGAAGGTCAAGGCCGGTCCGGCCAACATCACGTTCGCCTCCGCCGACGTCATCGACCTCGCGGTGCTCGACGAGCTGGTGCGACACGCCGGCCGCGTCATGGAGTACACGTAGGCCCGTGCACCTCAGGCCGTGACGTACTCGGCCAGGTGCTGGGCCGTGAGGGTCGCGCGCGAGGCGACGAGGTCTGCGGGCGGTCCCTCGAAGACGACCTGCCCGCCGTCGTGCCCCGCTCCAGGCCCGAGGTCGATGATCCAGTCGGCGTGCGCCATGACGGCTTGGTGGTGCTCGATGACGATCACGGACTTGCCCGAGTCCACGAGGCGGTCCAGGAGCGCGAGCAGCTGCTCGACGTCGGCCAGGTGCAGCCCGTTCGTCGGTTCGTCGAGCACGTAGAGACCACCCTTGTCGCCCATGTGGGTCGCGAGCTTCAGTCGCTGGCGTTCGCCGCCGGACAGCGTCGTGAGCGGCTGCCCGAGGGTGAGGTAGCCGAGCCCGACGTCGGCGAGGCGTTCGAGGATGGTGTGGGCGGCCGGGGTGCGGGCCTCGCCGTCGGCGAAGAACTCCGCGGCCTCGACCACCGACATGGCGAGAACCTCGCTGATGTCCTTGCCGGAGAGCCGATAATCGAGCACCGACGCCAGGAAGCGCTTTCCCTCGCACTCCTCGCACGTCGTGGTGACCCCCGACATCATGCCGAGGTCCGTGTAGATCACGCCCGCCCCGTTGCACGCCGGGCACGCGCCCTCGGAGTTGGCGCTGAACAGGGCCGGCTTGACGCCGTTCGCCTTCGCGAACGCCTTGCGGATGGGTTCGAGGAGGCCCGTGTAGGTGGCGGGGTTCGAGCGTCGCGAACCACGGATGGCGCCCTGTCCGACGACGACGGCCCCCGCCTCGGTCGGCATCGAGCCGTGGATGAGCGAGGTCTTGCCCGAGCCGGCCACCCCGGTGACGACGCACAGCACGCCGAGCGGCACGTCGACGTCGACGTCGCGCAGGTTGTGCTTGCTCGCTCCCCTGATCTCGACCGTACCCGTGGGCGTACGGACCGTGTCCTTGAGCCGGGCGCGGTCCTCGAGGTGGCGGCCCGTGAGGGTGTCGCTCGCGCGCAGGGCCTCGACGGAGCCCTCGAAGCAGAGCTCCCCTCCCCCGCCGCCGGCCCCGGGTCCGAGGTCGACCACATGGTCCGCGATCGCGATGGTCTCGGGCTTGTGCTCGACGACGAGCACGGTGTTGCCCTTGT
>CAZECM010000129.1:0-223 GCA_964510785.1 uncultured Cellulomonadaceae bacterium
GGACGACGTCATCGAGATCGGCGAGGCGGTCGTGGCCGCGCTGTGGCAGCTCATCGACGTCGAGATCCCGCTCCCGCTGCCGCGCATGACCTATGCCGAGGCGATGGCGCGCTACGGCTCCGACAAGCCCGACCTGCGCTTCGACATCGAGCTGGTCGAGCTCACCGAGTACTTCAAGGACACCCCGTTCCGCGTATTCCAGGCGCCATATGTCGGCGCTGTC
>CAZECM010000129.1:233-6762 GCA_964510785.1 uncultured Cellulomonadaceae bacterium
CGCGAAGGGTCTCGCGTACGTGACGGTGTCCGACGACGGCGAGCTGGGCGGCCCGGTCGCCAAGAACCTCTCCGACGCCGAGCGGGCTGGTCTGGTCGAGGCCGTCGGCGCGGAGCCGGGCGACGCGGTGTTCTTCGCCGCGGGCTCGACGTCCCAGGCCCGGGCGCTGCTCGGTGCGGCGCGCGGCGAGATCGCCAAGCGTGACGGCCTCATCGACGAGGACGCCTGGTCGTTCCTGTGGGTCGTGGACGCGCCGCTCTTCGAGCCCGCGGGCAGCGGGGACGACGTCGCCGTGGGCAAGGGCGCCTGGACCGCGGTGCACCACGCCTTCACCTCGCCCACGCCCGAGTGGATCGACCGTTTCGAGGAGTCCCCGGGCGAGGCGCTCGCCTACGCCTACGACATCGTGTGCAACGGCAACGAGATCGGCGGCGGCTCGATCCGTATCCACCGCCGGGACGTGCAGGAGCGCGTGTTCCAGGTCATGGGGATCGAGCCCGACGAGGCCCAGGAGCGCTTCGGCTTCCTGCTCGACGCCTTCGCGTACGGCGCGCCGCCCCACGGCGGGATCGCGTTCGGCTGGGACCGCGTGGTCGCCCTGCTCTCGGGCGCGGACTCGATCCGCGAGACCATCGCGTTCCCCAAGACCGGTGGCGGCTACGACCCGCTCACGGGCGCCCCGGCGCCGATCTCCGCGCAGCAGCGCAAGGAGGCCGGCGTCGACGCCAAGCCCGAGGCGAAGCTCGCAGACTGACCGCCTACCAGCGCGGTGGGGGTAGGTCGTCGCCGTGGAGGCCCTGGTGCGGGCGCTCAGCGGCGGCGGCCTCCTCGTCCTCGACCGTCTCCAGCTGCGGTCCCATTCGCCGTTCGGCGCGAAGCGCCCACCGCGCGAAGACGATGAGCGCGGGGAGGGTGACGAGCAGCGTGACGCCGGTCTGCCAGTACGACATCACGAGCTGCGGGTCCTCCGGCGGCGCGTAGGTACGCACGACGAGCGCCACGAGGGTCGAGAGCCACGCGAGTGCCAGCGCGACCACGCTCGCGGCCAGCAGCCCCCGCTGCGGCATCCGCGTGGAGAACCGCATGCTCAGTGCGTGATCGCGAAGCGGGCGTGCAGGCGCCGCAGCGGCTCGGGCGCCCACCAGTTCCACTTCCCGAGCAGCGTCATCGTCGCGGGCACGAGCAGGAGCCGCACGATCGTCGCGTCGATGAGCACGGCCACGGCGAGGGCGAAGCCGACCTCCTTGATGACGAGCAGCCTGCCGAACATGAAGCCCGCGAACACCACCACGATGATGGCCGCGGCGGACGTGATGATCCGCCCGGAGCGCTGCAGGCCTTCCCGCACGGCGTCGTTGTCCGGGTAGCCGGCGTCGTGCAGCTCCTTGATCCGCGCGAGGAGGAACACCTCGTAGTCCATCGCGAGGCCGAACGCGAAAGCGATGACGAGCACCACCACGTACGTCTCGATCCCACCCACGGGCGTGAAGTCGAGCAGCGAGGCGAGGTGGCCGTCCTGGAACGCCCACGTGAGCACGCCGATCGACGCGGCGAGCGAGATCACGTTG
Source organism: uncultured Cellulomonadaceae bacterium (assembly GCA_964510785.1). Lineage (GTDB taxonomy): Bacteria > Actinomycetota > Actinomycetes > Actinomycetales > Cellulomonadaceae > JAAYZM01. The sequence continues at coordinate 1,802 of CAZECM010000129.1, forward strand.
CACAGCAGCGCCTTGATCGGAATCACCACGGATCCGGTCATGAGGAACAGCAGCACGAGCACGACGGCGATCACGAGCCCACCGGCGAGCGGCGCCCCGTCGACGAGGGCCTGCACGAAGTCGATCTGCACCGCGGCGCTGCCCGCGACGTACACGGGGAACCCGGGGTCGAGCGAGCGGATGGCCCGCACGATGTCGCGCTCCACGGGGCCGCCGTCGTCGTTCGTGTCCGCGTGCACCCCGATGATGACGACGTTGCCGAGCGGCACGGGCCCTTCGACCTCGGTGACGTCGGCGATACCCGCCACCGTCGGCACCCATGCGAGGGCCTCGGCGAGCGTCGTCTCGGCCACCACCTGGATCGAGGCCGAGGTCGCGTCCGGGTACTGCTCGGCGATCTGGCGCACGTACTCGCGCTGGGTGCTGTCCGAGGGCAGGAGCTGCAGGGTCGTGTTCCGCAGGTCGAGGTGGGCGATCGGTGAGGCGAGCAGCGCCAGCAGGGCCACCGAGCCACCCAGCACGAGCCACGGACGGCGCTGGACGCGTGCGGTGAGCGAGGCGATCCAGCCCTCGGAGCTCTGCACGTCCGCGGTGCGCCGCACGAGCCGCCGCACGCCCGGCACGCGGCTGAGCAGGCTCGGGCGCACGAGCCGGCGCCCGAAGAGCACGAGCATCGCGGGCACGAGCGTGAGCGCCGTGACGAGGGCGATGAGGATGACGGCCACGCCGGCCGCCCCGAAGCCGCGCAGGATCGGCGGCGTGAACACGAGCAGGCCCGCCGAGGAGATCGCGATGGTCACGGCGGAGAAGGTGACGGTCCGGCCGGCGGTCGACATCGTCGCGTTCAGCGCCTGGACGACGGCACCGTCACCCCGCCGTCGTCGGACCCGGGCCCCGTCGTCCGTGGCGACGAGTGCCGAGAGCTCTTCCCGGAAGCGGGACACGATGAGCAGCCCGTAGTCGATCGACAAGCCGAGCCCGAGCACGGTCACGACGTTCACGACGGACGAGTCGAGCGGCATCGCGTAGGACAGCGCGACGAGCGTGCCGAGCCCGCCGGCGATGGATGCGAGCGCGCCCGCGAGCGGCATGGCGGCAGCGAGGAAGCCGCCGAACACGAGCACCATCACGAGGAGTGCGAGGGGGAGCGCGATGGCCTCGCCCGTGACGAGATCCTGCTCGACCTGGCTCACGATCTCGTCGTAGATGAGCGACATGCCGCCCACGCGCCCCGTGGCGTCCGGGGCGACCCCGTCCAGCGTGGCGGGGATCGCCTCGAGCGCGCGCTCGACCTCGGCGAGCGCGGCGTCGACGGCGGACTCGCCCAGGTCGACCTCGAGCGTCACGATGATGAGGAAACCGTTGCCGTCCTGCGCGATGAACGGCTGCGCGGCGGGGTTGGTGATCGTGCCCGGGAGCACGAAGGGGGACAGCACGCTCTGCACGCCCGGGATCCGCGAGAGGTCGATGTGCGCGGGGAAGACGGCGTCGTGCATGCCCTCGGCGTCGGCCGGTGCGTCGTCGAGCACGAGGGTGAGCGACTCACCGCTGTCGCGCAGCTCACCGAGGAGCTGTTGGGCGTGCTCGGACTGGGAGTTCGGCACGCTCGGGGCGCCGCTGTCGAGGCGGTCGAAGAGGCTCGCGCCGCCCGCACCGGTCATGGCGATGGTGAAGCCGAGCGCTGTGATGACCGCCCAGGCCAGGACCGTGGTCTTGGGGTGGCGGGAGACGATCCGGCCGAGCGAGTCGAACACGCGGGTCAGCATGACACCTGCGACTCAGGTGGTGCCACCTTCGGCCAGGTGGTGCCACCCGAGGTCGGTGGTGGTGCGTAGGCTCGCCGCATGGACCTGTTCGACTCGGTGAGCCGCTCGGCGTCGGGCATCCCCGGCGTCGGCCCGCACACGCCTCTCGCGGTGCGGATGCGTCCCGGCTCGCTCGACGAGGTCGCCGGGCAGTCGCACCTCCTCGAGGCCGGGTCGCCCTTGCGCCGGCTCGTGGACCCCGCGTCGGAGGCCGCGCGCCGGGCCGCGCCCAGCTCGGTGATCCTGTGGGGGCCGCCGGGCACGGGCAAGACCACGCTCGCCTACCTCGTGGCGCAGACCTCGGGGCGGCAGTTCGTGGAGCTGTCCGCCGTGACGGCGGGGGTCAAGGACGTGCGGGAGGTCGTGGAAGGTGCCCGACGGCAGCTCGCGACCGATGGGTCGGAGACGGTGCTGTTCATCGACGAGGTCCACCGTTTCACCAAGACGCAGCAGGACGCCTTGCTGCCGAGCGTGGAGAACCGCTGGGTCACCCTCGTCGCGGCCACGACCGAGAACCCGAGCTTCTCCGTGAACTCGCCGCTGCTGTCGCGGTCGCTGCTGCTCACGCTGCAGCCGCTGTCCGACTCGGATGTCGCCGGCCTCGTGGCCCGCGCCGTGACCGATCCGCGCGGGCTCGCGGGGTCGGTCGCGCTCGACCCCGACGCCTCGGAGTACCTCGTACGGCTCGCGGGCGGGGACGCGCGCAAGGCGTTGACCATCCTCGAGGCGGCCGCGGGGGCGGTGCTCGACGACGGGGTCGCGGGCGACCCGTCGTCGGACAGCGCCGCGCCGGGCACCCCGGTGCGCATCGACCTCGAGACCGTCGAGCGGGCGATCGACGTGGCCGCCGTGCGCTACGACCGCGCGGGCGACCAGCACTACGACGTGATCTCGGCGTTCATCAAGTCCATGCGCGGCTCGCACGTGGACGCGGCGCTGCACTACCTCGCCCGGATGATCGCGGCGGGGGAGGATCCGCGCTTCATCGCGCGGCGCATCGTGATCGCAGCGTCGGAAGAGGTGGGGATGGCAGACCCGTCAGCACTCCAGACCGCGGTGGCCGCAGCCCAGGCCGTCGCGCTCATCGGGATGCCGGAGGCGCGCATCATCCTCGCCCAGGCCGTGGTGCACGTCGCGACGGCCCCGAAGTCGAACGCTTCCTACATGTCGATCGACGCCGCTCTTGCCGACGTCCGGGCCGGGAAGATCGGCACGGTGCCCGCCCACCTGCGCGACGCGCACTACGCGGGGGCCGAGGGACTGGGCCACGGTCAGGAGTACCTGTACGCGCACGACGCCCCCCACGCCGTCGCCGCACAGCAGTACCTGCCCGACGTGCTCGCGGGCGCCCGCTACTACGAGCCCCACGACCGCGGCGCCGAGCGCGAGGTCGCCACCCGCCTGGCACGCATCCGCTCCATCCTCGACCCGCCCCCCTGACCCGCCCGCCCCTCCGCCCCGCTGACCCGCCCGCCCCTCCGCGGGACATTCGACCCCGTTGCGGGACGTGGCGGTCGTGCCACTCGTCTTGCGGGACGTGGCGGTCGTGGCAGGCGTCTTGCGGGACGCCATGGTGCACTGGCGTCCCGCAACGCGATCGTCGTGACGAGGGCGTCCTCAGCGTGTGTTCAGTGACACGGCGTGCCGGTACGCGCGCACCAGGCGCGCGGCGAGCGCTCGACGTGCCTCGTGTGTGGCCAGGTCGGCAGCCGTGATCTTGATGACGACGTAGCCGAGTTCCTCGAGTACCTGCTCACGCACGGAGTCCCGCTGCCGCTGGGCGGCCGATGCGTGATGCGCGCCGTCGTACTCGACCACGAGTCGCGATCGCGGATCGAGCAGGTCGACCCGGGCGACGAACTGCCCACTCCGGTCGTGGACCTCGGCATTGACCAGCGGCTCGGGCAAGCCTGCCTCGAGCCACACCATCCGGGTGATGCTCTCAGGCGGAGACTCTGCCCGGCCCGAGACCAGTCGGCTCACGAGCGTCGCACGGCGGATGCCGTGGCGACGCTCCTGGCTCTTGACGTAGTCCCTGAGATCCTCGAGGTCGATGATGCGCAGGTAAGCAAGGCGATCCACCGAGGCGACCGCGTGCCAGCGAGACTGCGTCCGAGCGAGGTCGAATGCCGTGCGCAGAGGTGAGGTGATGCTCAACCCGTCGAGGTCGATGATGTCGCTCTCGTGAAGGTTGCTTCGCAGCGTGCGCACCTGCGGCGGGCGTCGGATCTTTGCGTCCCGGTTCATGCAGAGCAGCACGGGCTCGAGCTCACGGCCCGTTCCTGGCCACGGAGCCCAGCCGTCGAACAGCTGTAGCGCACCAGGCTCTGCCTCGCGCGCGAGTGCACGGAGCTCGTAGCGGCGTGCCGCGGCCCAGCCCCCGATGTGCGCTTGGCGTCCAGCGATGTGCAGCGCGACCCGAGTCCTCAGGTCCGGGTCGCTCAGGTCCGCGGCGCCCTCGATGTAGAGATCGTGGTGCAGCTTGGTGACTTGTCCGGTGCGGATCGCAGTGCGGCCGAGCCCGAGCTCTTGGAGGTCGCGGAACCGCAGGAGTGGTGAGTGGGAGGTTGCGCTCGTCATACCGAGGAATGGTCCTGGGCGACGCGGGGCGCAGCACACCGAGTGGCTCAGGGCTGTGGACCACCCCGCGCCACAACCCGACGCGCCTCCCGTTGCGGGACGTCATTGGTCCACAGCGTCCCGCAGCGAGGGGATTGTGGTCCTGGTGTCCCGCAAACGGGGAGACTGTGGCGCTGGTGTCCCGCAACTGGACGTGACGTCCCGCAACTCGGCGGGGTGTGCCGGGCGGCAGTGGGGTGGCGGGCGGCGGTGCGGCGGAGTGGGGGGCGGCGGGTGCGGTAGAGTGTCCAGGTTGCCGCGAGGCGACCACCTGGGGTCTTAGCCATGAGGTCGGCCCCACTCCCACCGGGAGGTCCCGGACCCGGGAGCGACGTCACAACGACAGGACGAAAACCAGTATGAGCAGTGTTACGCGTGCGCGCCGCCAGGTGCGCCTCTCCCGCGCCCTCGGGATCGCGCTGACGCCCAAGGCCGTCAAGCACTTCGAGAAGCGCCCCTACCCGCCGGGCGAGCACGGCCGCGCCCGTCGCCGCACCGAGTCGGACTACGCGGTCCGTCTCCGCGAGAAGCAGCGTC
>CAZECM010000130.1:0-6758 GCA_964510785.1 uncultured Cellulomonadaceae bacterium
CTTGGTGCCCAGCAGGCCCTTGTTTGCAGTCTGGTTGCTCATTTTCGTTGCCCCCGTCACTGAATGTTGACGTCGACGCTCGCCGGAAGATCGATGCGCATGAGCGCGTCGACGGTCTTCGGCGTCGGGTCGAGGATGTCGATGAGTCGCTTGTGGGTACGCATCTCGAAGTGCTCGCGGCTGTCCTTGTACTTGTGCGGCGAACGGATGACGCAGAAGACGTTCTTCTCCGTCGGCAGCGGCACCGGGCCCACGACCGTCGCGCCCGCGCTGGTCACCGTGTCGACGATCTTGCGCGCCGAGCTGTCGATGACCTCGTGGTCGTACGACTTGAGCCGGATGCGGATCTTCTGTCCCGCCATGGCGTCGTTCTGCCTTTTCTCTCGTTGCTGCTGTTTCTCCGACCCCCGCGCTCGGGCGTGTCGCGCTGTGCGGCACAAGTCCGCGCTGCGCACCCGGAGGCGCTAGGTCGTTGGGTTGGTGTGAGGGTGGGCCTCACCACCGAAGTGGTCAGTCCAGCACCGTCAGTGTGGCTGCCGAATCCCGTACGGGTTCCGGGCAACCTGAATAGTGTGCCAGACGATTCCGTCCGACGCCAATCCGCCCCCTGATCTCACTCCGGCTCGCGGTCGCGACGCCGGGTGAGGAACACGAGAAGCATACCGCCACCGACGAGGAGCAGCGCCGCGAGCACCGTGCGCTCGACGGTGACACCGGTCTCAGGGAGGTCGCCGTCGTCCGGGGAGCCGTCGTCGCCGCCGGGGTCGTCGCCGTCGTCGTCGTCATCGGGCGATCCGTCGTCGTCGCCGTCGTCGGGGTCCTCGCCGTCGTCGGCCGTGCTGCCCTCGATGCGCAGCAGCACGTCGAACTGCGCCGTGAGCTCGCCGTCGTGCAGCTTGTTGCCCGCCGTGGAGCTCGTGGGGAGCCGGTAGCCGACCGTGAGCTCGGTGCTCTCGCCCGCGGCGAGGTCGACGCGCGCGACGCGTGTGCGGTCGGCCGCGGCGAGGGAACGCAGCGACGCCGACGACGACGCACTCTCGCCGCGCCAGTCGACCGTCAGGTCGTCGAAGAACCGCGAGCCGGTGCCCGTGGGGCCCTCGAGCTCGACGTCCACGACCCACGCGCGCAGCACTCCCGCCGTCGAGCCGTCGTTCGTGACGACGAGTGTGCGGTAGGCGCGGTCGCCCGGCACGGCGACCGGGACGCCGACGAAGCTCTCGGTGGCCGTCGTGTACGTCTCGCCGTCCCACGTGAGGTTGACGGTGTCCCCGCCCCACTCGGTGCCGAGCTCGTCGGCGGCGACGGCGGTGTGCGCCGGGCCGAGCACCGTCGCTGTCGCGATCGCGAGGGCGCCCAGTACCCGGCCGAGCCTGCGTGCGGCGCTCACGGGGTGTCCCCCGGGCGGAAGGTCGTGAACTCGAACTCGACCTCGTGCGTGGGCTCGAGCCCTGGGTCGAAGGTGATCGCGGAGGTCGCGCCCCACGAGTCCGAGGCCTGCAGCGTGCCCGGTCCGGTCGGGTTGTCCGCCGTGACCGTCGCGGTGTTCTCGTGCACCCACGTCGTGGGCACGTAGCGGGCGACGATGCACCAGTACTCCGTGCTCAAGGTCTGGCTCGCCGAGTACACCGCGGGCCACGGGGTCCACGCGGAGGAACCGCCCCCCGAGAGCCCCGTCGTGCACGCCCCGACGTTCGCGACCCGGTACGTGGTGACGGTGGCGGCGTCGAAGATCCCGCCGTCGACGATGTCGAGCTCGAGCTCGTAGGCGAGGCCGCGGTGGCCCTGCGACAGCGAGTCGACCTGGACGACGATCGCGACGGCGCCCCCGAGGTTGTTGTTGTAGAGCGCGCTCGCCTGCGTGGGACCGAGCTCGAACGTGAGGGTGCCCGTGCTGCGGCCGGTGCTGCCCGGGTCCGGCGTGCTCTGGTCCGCGTAGACGAGGGCGCTCGGGGCGCCGACGCCGAAGACGGCGACCCCCACGGGCATGCTCCCCGTCACGGACTCCGCGTCGCTCCACAGCGCGAGCACTCCCCCGGTGCCCACCCCGACGAGGACGGCGACGGCGGCGAGCAGCATGACCACGCGGGCGCGCACGCCGAGCAAGGCTGCGGCGACGCGACGGACTCCCGAGGGGCGGCGGTGCGCGGTCACGGCACGAATCCTTCGCCGTCGCGCACCTGGTCGAGCGCGATCTCGATCGTGCCGAGGTCGGTCAGGGGGTTCGCCGTGGGGATGTCGACCGGCTCGACCATCTCGTCCGCGCCCGCGTAGACGAGCGTGACGGTGAGCTGCCACGTCGCGCCCGGTCCCCACGCAACAACCTCGGCGGGGGTGAGGTTGTCGGGAGCGCCCGGCAGCGTGACCGCTGCGCCGAGCGGGGTGTCGGCCGACGGCGTGCCACCCGGGAGCGTGACCGTGTAGCTCGCCGTGACGCGACCCGTGGGGTCGAGGACCGGGTCCTGGTCCCAGTCCACCGTGAGCCGGGCAGCCATGTTGTCGCCCTCGAGCTCGGTGCGGAACGCCTGGGTGAAGGTGTAGGTGTCGCCGGGCGTGGCGAGGCGGACTGCCCTGTTGTCGGCCAGCACGCCGATCGCGCCCGGAGCGGTGACGTCGGGGCTGGTGTCGGCCCACACGGGGGCGCCGACCAGCTCGAGGTCGAGGTTGCCCGAGGTGACGATGCCGACGGGGACGTCGATCTGCTTGCCCCACAGCGCATAGGTCACGAGCGCAGAGGCGCCGAGCACCACGAGGAGCCCGGCGGCGAGGAGGGAGCGGCGCAGCGTCATGGTGAGGCCACCTCCTCCTTCTGCTCGGTGGGCGCCGTCTTGGCACGGTTGGGCCGCAGGATCATCACGGCCGCGTAGCCGAGCAGCGCGCACGCCACGACCGTGATCGCGAGGCCGCGCTTCTCCCCGAGCCACAGCGAGACGTGTCCCACCCACGGCACGGAGTACATGACGACGCCCTTGATCTGCGCGCCGACGATCGGGTCGTCGTCCGCGCCGTTCGCGTCGCCGCGGGTGACGAACGACGTGCCCTGCGAGGAGAACGACTTGCTCACCACGCGGTGCGTGACGAGCGCCGGGTCGTCGCTCACGGGCTGGAACGTCACGGCGTCGCCGACCTGGACCTCGGTGTTGGCGTCCTTGACACCGCGCACCACGATCATGTCGCCGGGCGAGTACGTGGGCTCCATCGAGCCGGTGAGCACGGTGAGCGCCGCGCCGTCGACCGCTCTCGGGACGACGACGACGGCGGCCACCAGCGCGAGGATTCCCAGCAGCACTGCCGTGAGCAGCACCGAGAGCACGCCGGACAGCGCGCTGTCGCGCGGTGCTCGGTGGGTGCTCATGGGGATTCCTCTCAGAGTTGGTGCGTGGGTCACCGGGCGGGGGCCGCTAGGCCCCCGCCCGGGGGTGGATCAGTTGAAGTGTCCGACGCCGGTACGCGTCTGGGTGAGGCTCACGCCGACGGTCGAGAGGTCCGCGACAGTCGTCTGGACGTCCTCCTGGTTGACGGCGTCGAAGGAGATCGTCACGACGACGCGCAACGTGACGTTCGGCGTACCGGTCAGCGTGGTGTTGTTCACCACGAGGATGCCGGGGTCGTCGGTGCCGTTGTCCTGGCCGGTGCCGGGCGCCTGGAGCACGACCGACGTCGTGCCGACACCTGCGGTCCCCACCAGGACGTTGTTCGAGTCGTACACCGCGACGCTGTCGATCGTCCCACCGGCACCGGTGATGGCCGTCGGGTTGGTGACGACCAGGTCCGCGACCAGGTTGTCACCCTCGAGGGCGACAGCGATCGGGAACGTGGCCTCGATGGTGTCCTCGGGCACGATGCGCCACGTGCCGATCGAGCTGATGGCGTGCGCGGCGATGTTCGTCACCGGGGTCGTCGCGGTCGCGTCGGCCCGGTCGTCCGAGACGTCGTACCAGACGACGTTCCCGGCGGCGGCGACATCGAGGTTACCGCTCGTGATAGTGCCGCCGTTGACGGTGGCTGAGTCGGACCAGAGGGCGAACGTCGTCCCTCCGCCCAGGAGCGCGAGACCGGCGATGCCGGCGATGACGCCCTTCGTCTTGTTGTTCATTGTCGTGCCTTTCTTGTGTGGTGGTGTGCCCGGAAGGGCGTCAGCACGTCCGGACGGAGCGTCCTGCGGGAACTGCGGGTAGGTCATGTGCCGCCGATCACCCCCGATGCCTGGCAGACGCGTTGCGCGCCGCCCGCCAGCGTCGGGATGGTCACGGTGGTTCCTGGGGTCACGGCCGGGCTGCCCTCGCACGTGATGGCCGGGCTCGTGGTCGTGATGGTGGCGCCGGTCTCGTCGTTCCTCGTGTCCGTCGCGACGTCCGCGAGCTGGATGTCGGTCAGCGCGATCGAGCCCGTGTTGCGCACGGTGTAGCGCCACACGACGGCGGTGCCCGGCGCGAGCACGCTGGCGTTCGCGATGGGCGACGAGAAGCTCGTGTCGGTGGACAGGTATGCCCGCTTCGTCACGTCGAGGCCCACTCGGTAGAGATCCACCCGGGCGCAGAGACCGGCAAGCTGGTCCGGGGACCCTACGACACACGTCAACGCTGTACCCGCCACGATCTCCGTGTTCGAGACGCGTGCGACGTTCGACATGATGCGGTCACCCACTTGCGCGTCGGGCCTGACCGTCATCGTGTAGTTGAGGCTGACCGACGCGCCCACAGCGAGAGCGCCCGTCCACGAGACTCGCGTCGTCGACGACTGATTGAGCGTGCCTACCGCGGGCGTCCGCGTGACGGTCCCACGGGTCGCGTCGTCGATCACCGCAGACATGTCGTCATAGACCCTCGCAGGCGTGCCCGACGCCGGGTATGCGCCGTTCCCGACGTTCGTCACGGTGACCGTGTAGTTCACGGTCCCGCCCGCGGCAGGCATCTGGGCCTGGTTCGCCACCTTGGTCACGGCGAGCTTCGGCACGCGCAGGAGCAGGGGCCAGTCCTCGACCTCGCCCTGCACAAGGGTCGCGGTCGGAGAGGTCAGCTGAGCGGGGGTGCTGCTGAACTGCAGTCGCAAGAACGTCTGGTCTCCGCCCGCCGCGACGCCGTCGGGAACCGTTCCCGGGATGGTGAACGCCAGACTGACCGATCCGCCGGAAGGACACGCTTGGGTGCCGGAGGACTCACCCGTGTCGAACGTGCCGTTCCGGTTCCAGTCGATCCACCCACGGACGCTGCCCGCCGAGGGTGCGCAACGCACGTTGTTGAGCGTGTACGTGTTCGTCGCACCGCGGAAGACGGTGATCTCGCCCGGTGTGTTGCCAGTGGTGAACGCGTCCTCGTCGGCGGTCATCGTCGTGGCCCCGGTGCTCGCGGCCGGGACGGCCCAACCGGTGTCGCCGTTGGCCAGTGCGCTGAACGGCGGGGTCGTGTTCGGGAACGCCTGGGGGCCGAGCCGAGTCGCCGGCGGGCCGATCTGCGCTGGAGTGAGGGCGTTGGTCCCGACGATCGTCGTCGATCCGGTCCCGACCGCGCCGCCTGTCCAGGTCGGCTGCACCACCGCGGCGCTAGCACCGTACGACGCGGGTGCATCGCCGTAGTCGACACCGAGGAGGTAGCCGAACGACATCGCCGCGAGGCCGGTGCCGTTGAGGCGGACGTCGAGCGTCGTCGAGCCAGAGATGAACGCGACGGCCGTTGCCGAGTAGGCACCGTTGCCGGAGCACTCGCCGCTCGCGGAGAAGGTCAGTCGGTTCGAGGTGTTGACACGTATCCCGCTGTAGGTCGAGCCGCACGTTCCCGCGTAGCGGTCGATGATGTGCCACGTCGTCCCCGCGGGTGTCGCCGGCTGCGCGTACGAGGTCTCGGTGTTGTTGGTCGACTCCGCGTCCGCCATGACGAGTCCCGCGAGGGGCACCGTGGTGGTCGCCGTCGGGGCACCGGTGAACGAGCTGTTCGCGTAGGTGGCCAGGCGTGAGGTGCACGAGATGCGGAACTCTCGGCTGTCTCCCTGGCTGACGGTGCCGATGCCGGTCACATGGGTGTTCGTCGCGCCGCGCCGGTACAGCTGCGTCAGCCCGTCGTTCACCCAGTCACCGGACCGGTACGCCCTGATGGTTCCGTTGCGGCTGACGAGGGTGCACGTCACCTCGAGCCGCTCGGTGGCGCCCGTCTGGTGCCAGTTGGTGACCGATGCCCCCGCAGGGATGTCGTCGCCGTGCGCGCCCCAGCTGATCCAGCCGATGCGGTCCTTGTAGCGGCCGGCGCCGTCCGTGGCGAACACCTGGGCGCCTGAGGTGCTGCCGGAGTCACCGACGGCCGACTGGGCCGGGGAGCTGGGGAGGGCGACAAGGCCGACCGTGGCCAAAGCGAGCGCCACCGCACCGCTCCATGCCACCCGTTGGCTACGCACGTCGGCTCCCGGTCCTCCATCTCAGGCCAGCAATACGACGGATTTCGCACACCTTGTTCCGGTTCGCGGAGTGATCGGTGGTGAGATTTGGATCGCACTGCGGAGATCCGCTGTTGCGGCTCCGGACGAACTATCGGCGCATTGACCACTGACTTGAGGGGACCTGGGGCGCTCTCAGGTGCTATCACCCACGGACGGATCACCTGTTCGGGTGGTACCACCTACCCGCCCCGACCGAGATGTCCGGGGGCGCGCAAAGGGCCCGGATACCGAAGTATCCGGGCCCTCTGTGAGAGCTAGTGGCTCAAGTCACTTGACGATCTTGGTGACCTTGCCCGCGCCGACCGTACGGCCACCCTCGCGGATGGCGAAGC
>CAZECM010000131.1:0-4622 GCA_964510785.1 uncultured Cellulomonadaceae bacterium
GCCCGCGTTGCCGACGGGCAACATCACGGCGTACTGGCAGGGTTTCCGCGAGTACGCGGCCGACGGCCCCGCGACGCGCACCCCGACGATGTGGGGCTTCCAGGCCGCCGGCGCCGCGCCGATCGTGCTGGGCCACCCGGTCGACAACCCCGAGACCGTCGCGACGGCGATCCGCATCGGCAACCCCGCCTCGTGGCGGCAGGCCGAGGAGGCACGCGACGACTCCGGCGGCCACATCGGTGCCGTGACCGACGAGCAGATCCTCGCCGCGCACCGGCTGCTCTCCTCGCGCGAGGGCGTGTTCGTCGAGCCCGGCTCCGCCGCGAGCGTCGCGGGGCTCCTCGCGCGCGCCGAGGCGGGCGAGGTGCCCGTTGGTGCCCGCATCACGGTCACCGTCACCGGCCACGGCCTCAAGGACCCGCAGTGGGCCCTGCGCGGGGCCGACGGCGCCGAGGTCCAGCCCGAGCGCGTCCCGGCCGACGTCGTGACGATCGCCTCGCTGCTCGGGCTCGAGTGATGCGCTTCGCCACGGACGCCGTCCGGGTGCGCGTCCCGGCGACGAGCGCGAACCTCGGCCCCGGCTTCGACGCGCTCGGGCTCGCGCTCGCGCTGCACGACGAGATCGAGGTGCGGGCGCTCGGTGCCGCGGCGACCACGGTCGAGGTGATCGGCGAGGGGGCCGGCCGCGTCCCCGAGGACGAGACCCACCTCGTCGTGCGGGCGCTGCGCCACGCCCTCGACGTCGCGGGAGCGCCCCAGGTGGGCGTCGCGATGCGCTGCACTAACCGGATTCCGCACTGCCGGGGGCTCGGTTCCTCGGCGGCCGCCGTCGTCGCCGGCATCGTCGCGGCGCGCGGGCTCATCGCCGAGCCCGAGGCGCTCGACGACGAGATCGCGCTGCGCGTCGCGACCGAGTTCGAGGGCCACCCCGACAACGCCGCACCCGCGATCCTCGGGGGTGCCACGGTCGCTTGGACGGGCGAGGAGGGTCCGCGCGCCACGCGCATCGACGTGGATCCCGCCGTCGTCCCCGTCGCGATCGTGCCCCCGGTGCAGCTCTCCACGAAGACGGCGCGGGGCGTGCTGCCCGCGCACGTGCCCCACGCCGACGCCGCGTTCGCCGCGGGCCGCGCCGCCCTGCTCGTCGAGGCGCTCGGCCGCCGCCCCGAGCTGCTGCTGCCCGCCACGGAGGATCGCCTCCACCAGTCCTACCGCGGCGCGGTCATGCCGGACTCGCTCGCGCTCGTGACGGCGTTGCGTGCCCGCGGGGTCGCCGCCGTCGTCTCCGGCGCGGGCCCCACCGTGCTCGCCCTCGCCCGCCGGGTCCCGGGCGGCACGGACGCGGACGGCGTCATCGCCGAGGTCTTCGGACCCACCATGGGCGGGTGGCAGGTGCGCACCCTCGGCGTCGCGGCCGAGGGTGCGTCCGTCGAGCGGACCGGGGTGACGTCGTCCTGATGTCCTCGTGGTCGGATGCGGTACGTGAGGGCAGGTGGACGAGTGCGCGACCTTGGCTGAGCATCGTGCTCGTCGTCCTCGGGACCGCGGGCTGCATCGTGGAGCCAAGGTTGATCCACATCACCGTGGTCAACGAGACAGGACATGATGTGGTGTTCGTGAGGGATGCGGTCCAGCTGCGCACCCTGGGTCCGGGGGAGTCTGAGCGTTTCACTGTGGGTGGTGAATCAGGTGGAGGGTGCGCGCGGTCGAACTTCGTCGCCGTCGTGGACGAGGTCGAGTTCGCTCGACTTGGCCCTGAGGTGTGTCGTGGCGAGTGGGTGCTCAGGGAGGGTGGGCTCAGCGAGTTTCACCCGCCCGAGTAGTTCGTCGTCAAGGATGTCACGGGGTCGCGCGACGCTGGCCGTCGGGTCCTGCACGAGTTCTATCGCGGCGCCGTGATGCCGGATCTGCTCGCTCTCGTGGCGGCGCTGTGCATGTGCGGCGTCGGGGGAGCATCCGTCGAACGAGCCGGCGTTCCGTCATCCTGAAAGCCTGCCTCGGGCCGCTGACCTTGACCGAATCTCGCTAGTCTGAGAGACCGATCCGCATCGGCAACTTGCTGCTGGCCTCGAACCTGGAAGGGAACCCTCATGAAATCACGTCTGTGGCTCCGCCTCAGCATCGTGATCCTCGCCCTTGGGACCACAGGCTGCATCATGGAGTCAAGGTTGATACACATCACCGTGGTCAACGAGACAGGACATGATGTCGCGATCGTGAGAAATGAAGTCCAACTGCCCGCCCTCGGTCCAGGGGAGTCTGAGCTTTTCACTGTTGGGCGTGAGTCGAGCGAGGGTTGTGCGTGGTCGAATTTCGTCGCGATCTTGGACGAGGTCGAGTTGGCTCGACTTGGTCCTGAGGTGTGTCGTGGGGAGTGGGTGCTCAGGGAGGGTGGGCTCAGCGAGTTTCACCTGTTCGAGTAGGTCGTGGCCAGGGATGTTGAGGGACCTCGCGACGTCGGCGCAGCCAGGCCCTAAAAGTTCTGCACCTGAAACACGCCCCCTCATGGGAACCCGCGCACTAGCCTCAACCACAAGAGTGCAGGCGACTGACATGCGAGGGGCTATCCGTGAACAGACTTGGTCGTCGCGAGAGGACTCTTCGACTGGCTCTTGCCGCTCACTTCGGGCTAGCGGCGACGCTCGGGACGGTGTCGGCGACACCCCCGCTCCCACACTCGGACGCGCCGATGGGGGAGCGCGGAGGGGTAGCCCCGACTCCCTTACACTCCGAACGGCTTGGTCGAGCCGAGTCCGACACCCGACTCCTCACAGACTTCGACGCAGATCGAATCACCGAAGAGGACTTCACTCGTTACGCCGTCTACCGCTGGCTCGCGCCTGATCGCGTACCTAGGAAGTACCGAGTGGACGAGAGTACTCCGGCACCAGACATGACTGAACTGCTAGTCGCTGCTCTAGGTAATCTCGACGCTCTCGACGAAGATGTACAACGAGAGTTCCTCGAGTTCTTCTTCCCCAATGATCCTCCTGAAGTTCTTCTGGAAGCAGCACCCCAAACAAGTGCCGATGACGTACTTCGTCCGATGACTGACTACGTTGACTCGGAGGATCTTCCTCCTACTGCGCGCGAGCCTGATTCGTCGAACGAAACGACAGAAGAGGGGGAAGAATCGATTTCGCCGAGGGGGACTGTCGAGACCTCTAGTCCGTTAGTTCACGGCGAACTCGATTGCGGGGAAGATGTAAACGAGTCGATGCTTCCGGGGATTGGGATCCCTAACCCGACCGATTTCTCGTGCGTCTACTACACTGATCGAGTCGACATCGCGTATGTGACGGCGGCTGACAGCGACTTTCACGGTATAGATCCAGCCGATAACCTCGACGCGACCTTGTCGCTCGATTCTGATCCCAACGGAGTGCCGGATGTTATTGACGCGGCTACTACGGCATTCTACCAAGCCGCAGAGATCTTTGAGGGTCTCGGATTTGATGCGATCCCTAAGGTTCGACTTAGAATCGTGTCGCTTAGTGGTGGAGGAGTATCTCCGTTCTCTGCGCCAGGCGTAGGACTGATCTATATCGACAAGAGTAATCCTGTCTATCTCGTTCGTCACGAGTTGTTTCATCAGTACCAGTATGAGTACATCAGTCTTTGGGGCGTGATCTCAGCTGTCTCCGGACTGGGCGGATCCAAGGGGTGGTGGCTCGAATCCAGCGCAGAGTGGGCAGCGCACAAGGCGGAGGAACTCGCCTGGGGGGACGCTCAGGATTCAGACCATTTTGTGAACGCAAAAGGCGCATATTCTACGTCCCTTCGGGATCATCTCGGGCATCCTGAAGAGGCGCTGACCCGATTCAATGCTCCGTTCTCTGGATACGCGACGCACCCACAGTATGGCAGTTTCATCTTCGCGGAGTTTTTGGAACGCAGATTTGGACCAGAGATTGTCGAAGAGATCTGGCGCAAGGTGCGAACGGTCGAACAGCCGATCGAGGCCACGGAGGCGGTGCTCGCGAGCAAGAGTGACCCACTGCGCAGGGTCCTTCGCGCATACCATTTGGCGAACTATCGAGTTGCAGACTCCTATTCGCCCATCGCTGACCGCTTCGCTTGGGCTAATCTCCTAGAGGCGGAGCGTCCGGCAAGAACTGTCGCCTCCATGTCGCTGAATGACACTCTGTCTGGACAGGTAGAACTGCATTCTGGCGGGGCATTCTACCTGGAGATTCAACTCCAGGGTGACGTTCCAGATGGAGCAATGGCGACAGTGACACTCGATCCCACGGGAAGTGCCAATCGTGAAGATTTTGCTGCGCAGGTGCAGACTCTGAGCCAGCATCCTTCACTGTGTGCTGGAACGCCAAGTGATCCGAGAGTAGTCCCCAGCTATTTCGACGGAGTTGCTGTCACCACGCTCGAGCTCTCGAACCAGTGCCGAACTGGCGTGGTGATAGTCTCCCACGAGGATGCCAGCAAGTTCCTTGAATACATGGACATTGGTTCTGATCCGCTCGGGTACGGGGGTGATGTTCTGGAGGTTGATTACACCGTAGTCATGCACCGGACGACGCCTTCATCGTCGACTTTGAGGATGTCGTCGGCGTTGGTGTCGACGTTGGCGGGCAGCGGTACGGCTGGGGTGGTTGACGGTGTGG
>CAZECM010000131.1:4722-6656 GCA_964510785.1 uncultured Cellulomonadaceae bacterium
CTACCTGTATGCGGTGAGCGAGCACCGGGTCGTGCGAATGACCAAAGCCACCGGCAGCACGATTGCCATCGCAGGACGGGCCGAGTCCGGCTATACCAACGGGACCGGAGTCGAAGCATCATTCGGTATCATCCGCGGTCTGGCGAGCGACGGAACCCGGCTCTACGCCACCGACGCCACCAATAGCCGGGTTCGCACCTTGAACTAGGTCGACCAGTGGAGCTGGCGTGCGACGCATGCACTCTTGCTTGGCGGCGTTTCGTTACCGAGCGCGTGAAGCCGGGCGCCGAGGGCACGGACGGGTGAATCCTCCGGTGTGGGCCGCGTCACGCGCGGGTACGGGCGCTCGGTGGTGAGCGCGAGTGCTAGGCTCTTGGCGTCCCCCGGAATACATCCTCAGGTCGTCGTGCACGCCCGCCGCAGCGGGTAGCCAAGACCAGATGAGGAACCGGTGGCCAACTCAGCCCCGTCGTGCCGCGTCGCCGCGCACCTTGTGCAGGCGTTCGCCCACCTCCATGACTGAGACCAATCCCCGGCATCCAGCGCCGGAACGAATGCGGCCCGCTGCGAACAGCGTTCGCCGCCGACGAGGGGAAGGACCTTCGTGACAGACACCATCGACACCGCCGTGACCGGAGACTCCGGGAGCAACGGCGGGTCCACCCGGAGCCAGGCCGTCTCTGCGATGCGCCTGCCCGAGCTGCAGGCCCTCGCGGCCTCGCTCGGTGTGACGGGCACGTCCAAGATGCGCAAGAGCGATCTCGTGGACGCCATCAAGAGCAACCGCGCCCAGGGCGGCGCTGCGTCGTCGCGGCGCGCGGGGACCGGCAAGTCCCGGACGAACGAGCCGAGCGCCGAGGCCGCGGCTCCCGCCGCCGCGCCCGTGACGGCCCCCGAGGTCGAGAGCGCGCGGCGTGGCCGTCGCGGCGAGTCCGACGACGAGCGCGCCGCCCGTGCCGCCGAGGCCGTCGGTTCCGTGACGGGCGAGCGCGTCTCGCGCCGCTCCGGCCGCGCGGCCGGAGCACCCGAGGGGCAGGAGTCCGGTGGCGATGACCGCCAGCGCGGCGACCGCGGCTCCGAACAGCGTGGCGAAGGCCGCCAGCGTGGCCAGCAGCAGGCCGGCCAGGGTGGCCAGCAGGGTGCCGGCCAGCAGGGCAGCGGCCCGCAGGGCGGTGGCCAGCAGGGTCGCGACGACGACGACGAGCGCGGTGGCCGGCGCCGTAACCGCAGCCGCGACCGCTACCGCGACCGCAAGCGCGGCCGGACCACGACCGGTGGCCGCGTGGGCGAGCCGGGCGGCTACGACGAGGTCGAGATCAGCGAGGACGACGTGCTGCTGCCCGTCGGCGGCATCCTCGACATCAAGGACAACTATGCGTTCGTGCGCACGAGCGGCTACCTGCCGGGGGACAACGACGTCTACGTCGCGATGAACCAGGTCAAGAAGGCCGGACTGCGCAAGGGCGACGCGATCACGGGTGCGGTGCGCCAGCCGCGCGAGGGGGAGAACCCCGGCCAGGGACGCCACGCGAAGTTCAACGCGCTCGTGCGCCTCGACGCGGTCAACGGCATGACGCCCGAGGAGGCGCGCCTGCGGCCCGACTTCGGCAAGCTCACGCCGCTGTACCCGCAGGAGCGGCTGCGTCTCGAGACCGAGCCGAACATCATGACGACCCGGGTCATCGACCTCGTCGCGCCGATCGGCAAGGGCCAGCGGGGCCTGATCGTCTCACCGCCCAAGGCCGGCAAGACGCTCGTGCTGCAGGCGATCGCCAACGCGATCACCACGAACAACCCCGAGGTCCACCTCATGGTCGTGCTCGTCGACGAGCGCCCCGAGGAGGTCACGGACATGCAGCGCACGGTCAAGGGTGAGGTCATCGCCTCGACCTTCGACCGTCCGGCCGACGACCACACGACGGTCGCCGAGCTCG
>CAZECM010000132.1:0-6621 GCA_964510785.1 uncultured Cellulomonadaceae bacterium
GGACCGGATCATCGCCGCGCCCTCGGTGATCCGCCGCAGCGCCTCCCCGAGGTTCGTCGCGCCGCACACGAACGGCACGGTGAACCGCCACTTGTCGATGTGGTTCGCGTAGTCCGCGGGCGTGAGCACCTCGGACTCGTCGACGTAGTCGACGCCCAGCGCCTGCAGCACCTGCGCCTCGACGAAGTGCCCGATGCGGGCCTTGGCCATGACGGGGATCGAGACGGCCGCGACGATGCCGTCGATCATGTCCGGGTCGGACATGCGCGAGACGCCGCCCTGGGCGCGGATGTCCGCGGGGACGCGCTCGAGAGCCATGACGGCGACGGCGCCGGCGTCCTCCGCGATCTTCGCCTGGTCCGGCGTGACGACGTCCATGATGACGCCGCCCTTGAGCATCTCCGCCATCCCGCGCTTGACGCGGGTGGTGCCTGCGACGGGCTCGGACTGGGAGTCGACCACTACGGACCTCACTGGAGCTGAGTCGGGCGCGCGCGCCCGCGAGACGGTGCCGTCGGCGTGCGCCGCGACCGGGAACACCCCATCGTAGTCCGGGCGCACCGGGCGCTCGCCACGGCATTCGCCCGTGAGACGGCGCGGGCGTCGAGCCCGCTCAGACCCCGAGCACCTGGGTCACGCGCGCCCTGGCGGTGGCGGCCCACGCGGCGAGCACCTGCTCGTCCGCGATCCCCTCCACGCCCACCCGGCGGTGCAGCACGCGGTGACGCTGGTAGGCGAGCGCCGTCGCGGCGTCCTGGAACTCGCGCAACGCGCGCTCTCCCGGCGCCCCGCGCGCGGCCGACGCCCAGCGCCGTGCCTGTGCCCGGCGTGACAGCGAGCTGAGCATGTGGAGGTCCGCCGCCGAGAACCACCCCGCACCCTGGTAGGGCGCGAGGCCCTGCGCGACGGCGAGCCCCTCCTTCTTGCGCAACCAGAGCACGAGCACCACGGCCCCGACGAAGAGCGGCACCTGCACGAAGATGTACGCGATCAGGAACCCCGTCCCGTCGGCGAGCATCGCCGAACCGTTCCACAGCGCGTGGAGCGCGACCGCACCGAGCCAGCCGAGGGCCCCGGCCCACACCCAGGTGAACCCACCGCGGCGCGCGGCCCAGCCGAGTGCGAGCCCGAGGCACGCCGTGAACATGAGATGGGCGAACGGCGAGAACAGGGCGCGCAGCGCGAACACGAGCGCGACCGACGCCCCCTCCGTCCCGCCGTACTGATGGGCCTCGGCGAAGTACAGGACGTCCTCGACGACGGCGAACCCCGTGGCGACCGTCGCCGCGTACACGAGCCCGTCCACGGGCCCGTCGACGTGCCGGCGCCACCTCAGGAAGATGAGCAGGACGCCGAGCCCCTTCGCCGTCTCCTCGACGATCGGGGCCACCACGACGGCGGTCACGGCCTGGGCGGATCCCTCGTCGAGCCCGCCCTGGACGAGCACGAGCATCGCCCCGGTGTTGAACGCGAGGGAGATGACGACCGCCACCCCGGCGCCCCACGCGAACGCGAACCACAGCGCGGCCCGTGGTTCCGGCTCCCAGCGGTCCACCCAACGGATCGCGAGCAGCAGCCCGGCGAGCGGCACGAGTGCGAGGAGCGAGGCGACGACGACGGATCCCGGGCCGATGGACAGCGCGAGGAAGACGACGACGGCGACGGCGAGCACTCCCCCGACGGAGGCACCGATGACAGCCCCCCGCATCCCCCCGCCCTGGTACTGCATCAGGTCACGCTGCCCGGCCGTGGCATGGCGTCGGGCCATGCGTCGTCGATCTCGATCGTCTGCGGCATCTCGGCGTGCCCGGCGAGCCGGAAGGCGCGCACGACGAGCTTGCGGCGCACGCGCTGCGCCTGGGCGACGGACTCGTTGTGGAACCGCCGTGCGAGCTGCACGCGGTACCAGGCCTGCTCGAGGTCGTCGAGGAGCCGGGCCCCGACGGGGTCGGCCTGCAGGGTCGCGACCTCTCCCGGGTCGTCGAACGTGGTCCGCAGGATCCCGCTCAGCCCGCTCTCGACCTGCTCGCGCTCGTGGTCCGGGCGCTCCCAGTCGGCGATGTCGAGTGCCTCGAACGCGCCCGCGGCGATGAGCACGCTCGAGACGGGGTCGAGCCGGCCGGAGCTCGCGAGCTCTGCGGCCACGGCTGCGCGGCGCACGAGCTGGGTGTCGAGGGTGGCCCGGGTGTCCGCAACCTTCCGGTGCAGGCGGTCGAGGCGGTTCGCCCGCAGCCACGTGAGCCACACCACCAGGCCGAGCGCGAGCGTGACGCCGAGCAGGATCTCCGCGGTGGTCATGTCGCCTCGTCCCGGTCAGCGTCGGCCGCCGCCTTCTCGGTGTCGCCGTCCGCGGCGCCACCGAGCCGACCCGCCGCCGGGTCCTCGCCGACCGTGCCGTGGCCGGTGCCGAGCACCATCTCGTACACGGTGAGCACCTGGTCGGTCACGACGCCCCAGTCGTAGCGCCCGCGCACCTTCGTCCCTCGCGCGCGGACCTTCGCGCGCAGCTCCGGGTCGGTCAGGACGCGCACGAGCGTGCGGCCCAGGTCCGCGGAGTCGCCGTTGCGGAACAGCACGCCGGCCCTGCCGTCGTCGAGGACGCGCCGGAAGGCGCCGAGGTCGCTCGAGACGACGACGGCCCCCGCGCTCATCGCCTCCACGAGCACGATCCCGAAGGACTCGCCGCCCGTCTGGGGCGCGACGTACACGTCGACGGAGGACAGCAGCGCGGCCTTGTCCTCCTCGCTGACACCACCGAGGAACTCGACGGCCGACGCCGCGTCCCCGATGAGCTCGCGCGCCTCCGCGGGCCCCGTCTCACCCATGCCAGCGATGAGGAACCGGGCGCCGGGGATGGCGCGCAGCACGGCGGGGACGGCACCGAGCAGCACGGGCAGCCCCTTGCGCGGTTCGTCGAGCCGACCCAGGAACGCGATCGTGGGTGCCTCGGATGTCCCGGTCCACCGGGGGTCGGCGTCGGCGTCGGCGTACTGCTGCGTGTAGACGCCGTTCGGGACGACGACGGCGTCCCCGCCGAGGTGCTCGATGAGCGTGCGCCGTGCGTCCTCGGAGACGGCGATGCGCGCGCCGATCTTCTCGAGCGACGGGCGGACGATCGGGTAGGACGCCTGCAGGATGCGCGACCGGACCTGCGCCGAGTGGAACGTCGCGACGATCGGTCCGTCCGCGATCCACAGTGCGAGCATGCCGACGCTCGGGGTCACGGGCTCGTGCAGGTGGAGCAGGTCGAACTTGCCGACGCGCAGCCAGCGGCGCACCCGTGCGGCGGTGACGGGGCCGAACGTCATGCGTGCCACGGCGCCGTTGTACCGCACGGGGATCGAACGGCCCGCGGCGGTGACGTAGTCCGGCACCGGGGTCTCGTCGTCGGCCGGCGCGAGCACCGAGACCTCGTGCCCGCGCGCGATGAGCGCCTCGGCAAGGTCGCGGATGTGGAACTGCACACCGCCGGGCACGTCGAAGGAGTACGGGCTGACGATGCCGATGCGCAAGTGCTTGCGGGCGGTCATCGGACCTCGTCCCTGTCCGCCGTGGTGCGCGCGTAGCGCTCGGGGTCGAGGTCCGCGACGAAGACCTTCTGGAGCATGTGCCAGTCCTGCGGGTGGTCCACGATGTCGCGGGCCAAGGTGTCGAGCCAGCCCTGCGTGACGTGACGCACCCGATCCGTGCGCGGCACGTCGGCGGGCAGCTCGACGGCGGGATGGAACCGCAGCACGATCCCCCAGCGCGAGCCGGCCGCCCGCCGCCGCGCGCCGTGCAGGCGCTCGTAGAAGATCCCGGTGGGGACCACGGGCGCCCCGGTGGCGATGCCGAGCGCGGCGGGGCCGACGGCGACCCTGGTGCGCTCGCCGAACAACTCGACCTCGACCCCGCTCGACGTGAGGTCGCGGTCCGCGAGCAGCGGGACGAGCTGACCTCCGCCGCGCACGATCCGCACGAGCTGGCGGAACACGTCCCCGCCGCTCTCGAGCGGTACGACTGAGATCCCGATGCCCTCGCGCAGCGCGACGAACTCCTCGAAGAGCTCGCGCGGCTCGAGCACCTCGGCGACCGAGGTCACGGGAGCGAGCTCCCGGGCGGCCCACGCGCCCGCGAGGTCCCAGTTGCCCATGTGCGTCAGGGCGAGCACCACGGAGCGTCCCTCGCCGAAGTGCTCGCGCAGCACCTCGTGGCCCTCGGGACGCACCCGGGCCTGGAGCTGCTCCGCCCCGAGCCGGTGCACCTCGAAGATCTCTGCGTAGTAGCGCAGGTAGGAGGCCATCCCGGCGCGGCTGAGCCGCCGGATCCCCCGCGCGTCGAGCTCGGGACGCACCCGGCGCAGGTTGGCCTCGAGCTGGCGCACACCGCCGACGCGCGCGACCCAGGCCACGAGGGCCGCCGCCGCGCACGCGAACCGCACGAGGCCGATCGGAGCACGCTGGGCCAGCCGCCACACCCGGGCGAACGCCGTCCCGGACATCAGGCCTTCTCCCGCAGCTGGGCGCGCACGGCGGCCGCTCGCTGCCCGATCGTGACGAGGGCGGCGAGGCTCAACAGCGCGAGAGCCACGGTGAGCACGACGACGGGCGCCCCCATGCCGACCGCACCCGTGGCGACGAGGACGACGGCGAGCCGGTCGGCGCGCTCGGCGATCCCGACGTTCGCGGTGAGGCCGAGCCCCTCGGCGCGCGCACGGGCGTAGGGCACCACGGAGCCCAGGACGAGGCTCGACAGGGCGAGCAGCGCCGTGAGCCGGTGATCGCCGGCGCCCGTGAACCAGACGATGAGGCCGGCGAAGATCGCGGCGTCGGCCACCCTGTCGAGCGTCGAGTCGAGGAACGCCCCCCACGGCCCGGAGCGGCCCGAGAGCCGGGCCATCGTGCCGTCGAGCGAGTCCGTCAGGACGAACAGCGCGATCACGAGCGTGCCGAGCAGCAGGTGGCCCGTCGGGTACGCCCAGAGCGAGGCCACGACGACGACGACGGTCCCCGTCACCGTCACGACGTCGGGACTGACCCCACGGGCGAGCAGGAAGCGGGCGACGGGCGTCGCGACCCGGGTCGCGACGTCACGCAGTCGGTTCAGCACGGCGCGGTCCTCTCGCCCTCACGCGCCGGGCGCCGGCGCCGGGTCGGCGCTCGGCCACGTCGCGGCGAGACGCTCTCGCGTGGCGCCCAGCAGCTCGGGCAGCGACTTCGTCCGGGCCACGATGGGAAGGAAGTTCGCATCACCTCGCCAGCGCGGGACGGCGTGCTGGTGCACGTGCCCCGTGATGCCGGCGCCGGCGACCGCGCCGAGGTTCATGCCGAGGTTGACGCCGTCGGCCCCGTAGCTCTCGCGCAGCACGCGCACGGCCGTCTGGGTGAGCAACGCCATCTCGACGGCCTCCTCGCGGTCGAGGTCCGTGTAGTCCCCGACATGCCGGTAGGGGCACACGAGCACGTGGCCCGTGTTGTAGGGGTAGCGGTTGAGCACGACGTAGCAGTGCGTGCCGCGCGCGACGACGAGGCCGTCGGCGTCGGACATCGTCGGCACGGCGCAGAACGGGCAGTCCTTGGGGTCGCCCGCTCCCGCGACGGGCCGTGCGGGCCCGTCGATGTACGTCATGCGGTGCGGCGTCCAGAGCCTCTCGTAGCCGTCCGGGTCGCCGGCGAGTACGTCGTCCCCCACCGTCAGGCGCCCGACCGCTCGCGCACGGCCGCGACGATCCTGGCGACCGCCTCGTCGACAGGCACGCCGTTGTCCTGCGTGCCGTCGCGATAGCGGAAGGACACGGCCCCGGCCTCGACGTCCTCGCCGCCCGCGATCAGCACGAACGGCACCTTCTGGGTGCTCGCGGTGCGGATCTTCTTGCCGAAGCGATCGTCCGACAGGTCGATCTCGGCACGGATACCCTCGGCGCGCAGCCGTGCGACCACCTGCTGCAGGTAGTCGTTGAACGGCTCGGCGACGGGCACGGCGAGCACCTGGACGGGCGCGAGCCACGCCGGGAACGCTCCGGCGTAGTGCTCGACGAGGATCGCGAAGAACCGCTCGATCGAGCCGAAGAGCGCCCGGTGGATCATCACGGGACGCTGCCGCGAGCCGTCCGCCGCGGTGTACTCGAGGTCGAAGAGCTCCGGCTCGAAGAAGTCGAGCTGGATCGTCGAGAGCTGCCACGTGCGACCGATCGCGTCCTTGGCCTGCACGGAGATCTTGGGACCGTAGAACGCGGCGCCGCCCGGGTCGTCGACGAGGTCGAGGCCCGACGCCGTCGCCACCTCGCGCAGCGTCTCGGTCGCGGACTCCCACGTCGCGTCGTCGCCCACGGACTTCTCCGGGTCGCGGGTCGACAGCTCGAGGTAGAAGTCGTCGAGGCCGTAGTCACGCAGCAGGTCCAGGACGAACGTGAGGAGCGACTCGAGCTCGTCGCGCATCTGGTCGGTCGTGGTGTAGATGTGCGCGTCGTCCTGGGTGAACCCGCGCGCTCGGGTCATGCCGTGCACCACGCCCGACTTCTCGTAGCGGTACACCATGCCGAACTCGAAGAGCCGCAGCGGCAGCTCGCGGTACGAGCGGCCCCGCGAGGAGTAGACCAGGTTGTGCATCGGGCAGTTCATGGGCTTGAGGTAGTAGTCCTGG
>CAZECM010000133.1:0-6594 GCA_964510785.1 uncultured Cellulomonadaceae bacterium
CCCCGAGAACCGGATCGCCGACCATCGCACGGGCTACAAGGCCTACAACCTCGACGCCGTGCTCGACGGCGACCTCGAGCCGGTCATCCGCTCGGCCATCGAGGCCGACGAGACGGCCCAGCTCGCGGCGGCCAGCGAGGCCTGAGGTGGCGGGTGACCCCGACGCCGGGCTGACGACTGCTCGGTTGCGCGAGCTCGTCCGTGGGGCGGAGTCGATCCTCGCGGCCGCGGGCGTGCCGTCGCCGCGCCACGACGCCGAGGCGCTCGCCGCGTGGTGCCTCGGGGTGCCGCGCCTCGAGTGGTTCCGCCTGCCGGGCGGCGACGAGCCCGTCGCCGCGGCCTTCCCGCCCGGGGCCGCCGACGAGTTCCTCGCCGAGTTCGCCGAGGCCGTCGAGCGCCGCCGCACGCGCGAGCCGCTCCAGCGCATCCTCGGGTACACCGTCTTCCGTCAGGTCACGGTCGAGGTCGTCGACGACGTCTTCGTACCCCGGCCCGAGACGGAGGTGGTCGCGCAGGTCGCGATCGACGAGGCCGCGCGCGTGCGGGCGGCGGGAGGCGTGCCGCTCGTCGTCGACCTGTGCTGCGGCGCGGGAGTCATCGGCATCAGCGTCGACGTCGAGGTGCCGGGCTCGCGCGTCGTCGCCGTGGACGCCTCGATCGAGGCCGTGCGGGCGACGACGGCGAACGCCGCGCGGGTGGGCTCGCTCACGCAGCGCACCCTCCTCGGGGACGTCCGGGACGCCGGCCTGCTCGCGGAGCTCGACGGGGAGGTCGACGTCGTCGTCGCCAACCCGCCGTACATCCCGCCCGATGCCGAGCCGCACGACCCCGAGGTGCGTGACCACGACCCCGACCTCGCCCTCTACGGGGGCGGCATCGACGGCCTCGAGGTGCCGCGGTCCGTCATGGCCGCCGCCGCCCGGCTGCTGCGCCCCGGTGGCTTGTTCGTCATGGAGCACGCCGAGGTGCAGGCGTCCGCC
This sequence comes from uncultured Cellulomonadaceae bacterium, assembly GCA_964510785.1. Taxonomy (GTDB): domain Bacteria; phylum Actinomycetota; class Actinomycetes; order Actinomycetales; family Cellulomonadaceae; genus JAAYZM01. The sequence continues at coordinate 981 of CAZECM010000133.1, forward strand.
GTCCGGGCCCGGCTCGAGCGCACGGGGGCGTTCGAGGAGATCACGACCCGCGTCGACCTCACCGGGCGCGACCGCATGGTCGTCGCGCGCCGGACGGCGGACGTGGAACACTCGCCGTCGTGAGCCCGATCCTCGACGCGACCGACCCGCACGGCTGGGGGACCGCCCTCGACGAGGCCGTCAACGCGGTCCAGCGGGGTGCGCTCGTCGTCCTGCCCACGGACACCGTGTACGGCATCGGAGCGGATGCCTTCACCCCCGAGGCGGTCGCCGCGCTCCTCGCGGCCAAGGGACGTGGCCGGCAGATGCCGCCGCCCGTGCTCGTGGGCGACGCGCGCACGCTCGACGGCCTCGCGCGTGACGTGCCCGACGGCGTGCGCGCCCTCGTCGAGCGCTTCTGGCCCGGCGGTCTGACCGTCATCTGCCACGCCCAGCCCTCGCTCGCGTGGGACCTCGGCGAGACGCACGGCACCGTCGCGCTCCGGCAACCGGACCACCCCGCGGCGCTCGCGCTGCTCGCCCGCACGGGGCCGCTCGCCGTGTCGAGCGCCAACCGCACGGGCGAGGCGGCGGCGACCACGGCAGACGGTGCCCGCGACCAGCTCGGCGACTCGGTCGCGGTCTACCTCGACGGGGGGACCTCGCCCGGTGGCCTGGCCTCCGCGATCGTCGACGCGACGGGGCCCGTACTGCGGCTCGTGCGCTCCGGGGCCGTCTCGCTCGACGAGCTGCGCGAGGTCACCGAGGTGCTCGGGCCCGACGAGGGGAGCAGCGCCTCGTGAGGGCCTACGTGCTCGTCGTCCTCATCGCGGCGGCCGTGACGTTCCTCGTCACGCCCGTCGTGCGCCGACTGGCCCTGCGTACGGGCGCCATCACGGCGGTGCGCAGCCGCGACGTCCACACGGCACCCACCCCCCGCCTCGGTGGGCTCGCGATGCTCGTGGGGATCGCCGTCGCGACGGTCGTGGCGAGCAAGCTCACCTTCCTGAGCGGCGTCTTCGCGACGTCCGCGTCCCCGCTGGGTCTCGCCGTGCCCTGGGCCGTCCTCATCAGCGCGGGCCTCGTCTGCCTGCTCGGCATGGCGGACGACATCTGGGACCTGGACTGGATGACGAAGCTCGTGGCGCAGGTGCTCGCGGCCGGCTTCATGGCGTGGAACGGGGTCCAGCTGTACTCGTTGCCGATCGGGGGCATCACGATCGCCTCCTCGCGCACGTGGCTCTTCCTGACGATCCTGCTCGTGGTCATCGCGATGAACGCCGTGAACTTCGTCGACGGCCTCGACGGGCTCGCCGCCGGTGTCATCGCGATCGGTGGGGGCGCGTTCTTCGTCTACACGTACCTGCTCACGCTCAACGCGAGCAGCGAGGACTACTCGAACGTCGCGAGCCTCATCATCGCGTGCCTCGTGGGGGCGTGCCTCGGCTTCCTGCCGCACAACCTGTACCCCGCACGCATCTTCATGGGCGACTCGGGCTCGATGGTGATCGGCCTCGTGATCGCGGCGGCGGCCATCATCGTCACGGGGCAGATCAACCCCGCGATCGTCTCCGAGCGGCAGGCGATCCCGGCGTTCCTGCCGATCGTGCTGCCCATCGCCGTGCTCGTGCTCCCGTTGCTCGACATGGGGCTCGCCGTCGTGCGACGACTGCTCGCCGGGAAGTCACCGTTCCACGCCGACCGCATGCACCTGCACCACCGCATGCTCCAGCTCGGGCACTCCCACCGGCGTGCCGTGTTCGTGCTGTACATGTGGACGGCGCTCATCGCGTTCCCCCTCGCGCTCCTCGTCGTGTGGTCCCTGCCGGCCGTGCTCACCGTGCTCGCCATCGGGACCGTCGTCGTCGTCGCCCTGACCCTCGGCCCGCTGCGGGGGACGCGGCGGGCGCGCAAGATCTCGGCGGCACAGCCCGCCCCTGACGTCAAGGAAGAGGCCGCACCATGACCGAGCCCACCGACCTGCCCGTGCCCGAGGGCGGCACACCGCCCGCGAGCGCGGCCGAGGGCGCGTTCCGCTCCGCGCTGCGCGACCTGCTCGTCTTCCTCCCGGTGCTCGCCGTCGTCGGCTCCGTCGTCGGCTACCTCGTGGCGGGCCTGCCCGGGGTGTGGTCGGCGCTCATGGGTGCCGGCGTCGTCCTCATCTTCTCGGGGACCACCGTCGTGTCGATGCTGCGCACGACCCGGAGCGACGCCGCGGCCTTCGCCGGTGTGGTCCTCGGCCTCTGGCTCGCCAAGTTCGCCGCGGTGCTGGTCATCGTCATCGCGCTGCGGCCCCTGGACTTCTACGACAAGCCCGTCTTCGGGATCGTCGTCATCATCGGCGCCGTCGGCGCGATCGCCCTCGACATGCGGGCCGTCCAGCGTGCGCGGGTGCCCTATCTTGAGCCCAAAGACCCTGGCGCGGGTCCGAGCAACCCTCCCGCGTAGGTTAGGCTTCATCCCGTCCCACGAAGGCCTGGCGCCTCAAGCGATGCCGCACTTCTCGCAAGAGAACTGACGAGCGCGCTCGCGCCTAGACCCCAGGAGCACACCCTGTTCAGGTTCGCGACGCCAGTGCTGCTTGCCGCCGACGCCGGCGAAGGCGGCGGGTTCCACCCGCCCACGATCGCCGACTTCTTCCCGGCGCCGTTCCTGTTCGACGGGACCCTCGTCGAGTTCAACCGGATGCAGCTCGTCCGCCTCATCGCGGCGATCGCCGTGGTGCTCTTCTTCGTGCTCGCGGCGCGCAGGGCCAAGGTCGTCCCCGGCAAGCTGCAGAGCCTCGCCGAGCTGGTCGTCACGTTCGTCAAGGTGAACATCGCCGAGGACATCATCGGCAAGGAGAAGGGCGGCAAGTACGCCGCGTTCCTGACCACGATCTTCGCGGCGATCCTGTTCTTCAACCTCACCGGCATCGTGCCGTTCCTGAACATCGCCGGCACCTCGCTCATCGGACTGCCCGTGATCCTCGCGGCGTGGGTCTACTTCATGTACCTCGGCGCGGGGGTGCGCCAGCACGGCGTCGGCGGCTTCCTCAAGACGAGCCTGTTCCCGCCCGGTGTGCCGCCGTTCCTGTACGTGCTGCTGACGCCCGTGGAGTTCCTCACGGTCTTCATCCTGCGGCCCGCGACGCTCGCGCTGCGACTCATGGCCAACATGGTCGCCGGTCACCTCATGCTCGTGCTGTGCTTCGGCGCGACCCACTACTTCCTCCTCGAGGCCGTCCCGGCCATGAAGGGGTTCGGTGTCCTGACGCTCGTCGGCGGCATCGCCATCACGTTGTTCGAAGTCTTCGTCGCCACGCTCCAGGCCTACATCTTCGTCGTCCTGGCGGCGGTGTACCTGAGCCTCTCGGTCGCCGAGGAACACTGATCCACTGAACCGGGTCCCGCACGGGGCCCACACCACGAAGACTCCCGGTCAACCGGCCGGGGGCCCAAAGGAAGGAAAAACCGTGGCACTTGCGGACACCACCACGATCCTTGCGGCCGCCGACGCGGTCTCGGGCAACATCGCCACCGTCGGCTATGGCCTCGCGGTGCTCGGCCCGGGTATCGGCCTCGGCATCCTGATCGGCAAGACCCTCGAGGGCATCGCCCGTCAGCCCGAGGCCTCCGGCCAGCTGCGCACGACGATGTTCATCGGCATCGGCTTCGTCGAGGTGCTCGGTCTCCTCGGTCTGATCACCGGCTTCCTGTTCACGTGAGCACCGCCGCACTCCACGCGGCGGCCCTCGCGGCAGCGGAGACCGAGATCAAGGGCATCCAGCTGCTGCTGCCCGCCGCCTACGACATCATCTGGTCGATCGTCGTCCTGGTGATCATCGCGGTGCCCTTCTACAAGTACGCCCTGCCGAAGCTCAACGCGGTGCTCGAGGAGCGCGCCGAGCTGATCGAGGGTGGCATCGCGAAGGCGGCCGCAGCCCAGGAAGAGGCGGACGCCGCGCGCGAGGAGTACAAGGCACAGCTCGCCGAGGCACGCACCGAGGCCGCACGCATCCGCGAGGACGCGCGCGCCGAGGGTGGTGTGATCGTCGACGAGCTGCGGGCGAAGGCCCAGTCCGACGCGACCCGCATCGTCGAGAACGCCCAGCGGCAGATCGAGGCCGAGCGCCAGCAGGCGGTCGTCTCGCTGCGCTCGGAGGTCGGCGAGCTCGCGACCGAGCTCGCCTCGCGCATCGTGGGTGAGTCGCTCGCCGACTCGGCACGCCAGTCGCGCGTGATCGACCGGTTCCTCGACGAGCTGGAGACCTCGGCCGTCGAGGTCTCGGCCGGAGCGGAGCAGGTGGACTGATGCGTAGGACGAGCCAGGCCTCGCTCGACGCCGTCGCGGCGGGCTACGAGCCCGTGCTGCGGACGGCCGGTGCGCAAGCGGCGACGCTCGGCGAGCAGCTGTTCGCCGTCGTCGACGCCCTGGACGGCTCGAGCACGCTCCGGCGCGCACTGAGCGACCCCGCGCGCGACGGCGACTCGAAGGCCGCTCTCGCGACCCAGGTCCTCGCGGGCCGGGCGGACGACCGCGTCGTCGAGGTGCTCAGTGCACTCGCTCGTGCCCGGTGGTCGGGCGAGAGCGACATCGCGGACGCCGTCGAGCAGCTCGCTGCGGACTCGGTGCTCGCGAGCGCCCAGAACGCCGGTGAGCTCGAGCGCGTCGAGGAGGAGCTGTTCCGTATCGTGCGGCTCCTGGCAGGCCAGCGCGAGCTGCGGCGGGGACTCGGCGACCGGCAGGCGAGCCCGGAGGCACGGGCGGAGCTCGTGCAGCGCGTCTTCGGCGGTTCGACCCACCCGGCGACGCTCGCGCTCGTGACCCGTGCCGCGCAAGCACCGCGGGGCCGTGGCATCGTCGCGTCGCTCACGGAGCTCGAGCGGCTCATCGCCGCGCGCCGCCGCAAGCTGGTGGCCGCCGTCTCGACGGCTCAACCGCTCACCAAGGCGCAGTCAGCCCGGCTGGCTACGCTGCTGGAGACCGCCTACGGGCGTTCGGTCCAGCTCAACATCTCTGTGGACCCCGGCGTCGTCGGCGGCCTGCGGATCGAGGTCGGTTCCGACGTGGTCAACGCCACGGTCCTGGCCCGACTTGACGACGTCCGTCGCCGGCTGGCCGGCTGACGAGCAAGACCCGAGAGCACAGGAGAAGAGCATTGTCTGAGCTGACGATCAAGCCCGAGGACATCCGGGCCGCGCTGGACAGCTTCGTCGCGTCGTACGAGCCCTCGGCGGACGCGAGCGAAGAGGTCGGCCGGGTCACCCTCGCTGCCGACGGCATCGCGCAGGTCGAGGGCCTGCCCGGAGTCATGGCGAACGAGCTCGTGAAGTTCGAGGACGGCACGCTCGGCCTCGCGCTGAACCTCGACGTCCGCGAGATCGGTGTCGTCGTCCTCGGTGAGTTCACCGGGATCGAGGAGGGCCAGGAGGTCCGCCGCACGGGCGAGGTGCTCTCGGTACCCGTCGGCGACGGCTACCTCGGCCGCGTCGTCGACCCGCTCGGCACGCCGATCGACGGTCTCGGCGAGATCGCGACGAGCGGCCGCCGCGCCCTCGAGCTGCAGGCCCCGGGCGTCATGGCGCGCAAGTCCGTGCACGAGCCGCTGCAGACCGGCATCAAGGCGATCGACTCGATGATCCCGATCGGCCGC
>CAZECM010000134.1:0-6535 GCA_964510785.1 uncultured Cellulomonadaceae bacterium
CCATCGCGATGCCGTCGTCGACGGCGATCGTGTTGAACTCGCGCGGGATGCCGCCGGCCGCGTGGATGGCCTCGGACACGATGCGCCCGACGGGCGCGAGGTGCGTGTGCCCGGGCACGAACTCGGTGAAGCTGTTCGCGACGGCGATGAGCGGCTTGCCGAAGTCGGCGGCGTCGACGCCGGCGGCGCGCAGCAGTGCGCGGGCGCCGGCCATGTTGCGGCCGTGGGTGACGGTGCGTGATCTCAGTGCAGGCACGGTGGTTCCTCTCGCGGGTGACACTCGACTCCACCAGGCACCATGCCCGGATCCGCCGCGTGGCGGAAGACGGCGCTCATGCTAGTACCGGGACTACTAGCATGGCGACATGGCACCTGCCGATCAGTCGCGCACCCCGGACCAGCGCCGCCGAGAGCTCGGCGAGCTGCTGCGATCGCGCCGCGAGCAGGTCGACCGGGCGAGCCTCAACCTCCCGGCCGCCACGCGGTCGCGCACCCCGGGGCTGCGCCGGGAGGAGGTCGCCTTCCTCTCGGGCGTGAGCCTCACCTGGTACACGTGGCTCGAGCAGGGCCGGGACATCAACCCGTCCCGCCAGGTGCTCGACGCCGTCGCCCGCACGCTGCGCCTCTCCCCCGCCGAGCACGGCTACGTCCTGTCGCTCGCGGGCTTCTCCGCACCGCAACCCACCACGGGCCCCGCCGACGACGGCGTCACCCCGCACCTGCAGCGACTCCTCGACCACCTCGACCCGGCGCCCGCGTTCGTGCTCGCCGCGGACTGGCGCATCGTGGGCTGGAACGCCGCGTACGCCGGGCTCGTGCCGCACGTCGCCACGCTCGAGCCGGCCGAGCGCAACCTGCTGCTGCTCGTCTTCACCGATCCGTGGGTGCGCGCGCTGCTCCCCCACTGGCCCACGGACTCGCGCCGGTTCCTCGCGGAGTTCCGCGCCGAGGCCGGCCCCCGGCTCGGGACGCCCGAGGTCGTGGACCTCGTCGAGCGCCTCACGGCCCGTTCGGCAGAGTTCCGCTCCTGGTGGGACGCCCGCGACGTCGAGGGCTTCACGACCCGCGAGCGTCTCTTCACCCATCCGGGCGCCGGCGAGCTGCGGCTCGAGCACCACCGGCTCGCGCCCGAGGATCACCCGGGACTCCACCTCGTCCTCTACACGCCCCGCGACGAGGAGACCCGAGACCGGCTCGCCCGCCTCGTCTAGCCCCGACGCTCGATCCTCGCGCGCAGCAGTCCGTAGATGACCGAGTCGACCAGGGCCTCCCACGCCGCCTCGATGACGTTGGGGCCCACGCCGACGGTGCGCCACGTGGCCTCGCCCTCGGTGTCCATCGTCTCGACGAGCACCCGGGTCACGGCGTCCGTGCCGTGCTGCGAGTCCATGATCCGCACCTTGAAGTCGATGAGCTCGAAGCGCTCGATCTCGGGGTAGCTCGCCGCGAGCGCCTGGCGCATCGCGTGGTCGAGCGCATTGACCGGACCGTTGCCCTCCCCCGTCGCGACGACGCGTGCGCCACCCGCGCGGAGCTTCACGGTGGCCTCGGCGTCGGCCTCGTGCACGGCGCCCGGGAGCGTCTCGACGATGACGCGCCAGCTCTCGACGTCGAAGTAGCTCACGGGAGAGCCGGCGAGCTCGGCACGCAGCAGCAGCTCGAAGGACGCGTCGGCGGCGTCGAAGGTGTAGCCCTCGGCCTCGAGCGCCTTGACGCGGTCCGTCACGCGCCCGAGCAGGTCGCCCTGGCCCGTGAGGTCGAAGCCGAGCTCGCGCCCCTTGAGCTCGATCGAGGCACGGCCGGCCATGTCGGAGACGAGCATGCGCATGTCGTTGCCCACGGCCACGGGGTCGATGTGCTGGTACAGGTCCGGGTCCACCTTGATCGCCGAGGCGTGCAGGCCCGCCTTGTGGGCGAAGGCGCTCGCCCCGACGTAGGGCTGGCGGGCGAACGGCGCGATGTTGGTGATCTCGGAGACGGCGTGCGCGATGCGCGTGACCTCCGCGAGGCCGCCGTCGGGCAAGAGCGACAGTCCAGCCTTGAGCTCGAGGTTCGCGACGATCGTCAGCAGGTCCGCGTTGCCCGTGCGCTCGCCGTAGCCGTTGACCGTGCCCTGGACGTGGCGCGCGCCGGCCTCGATCGCGGCGAGGGAGTTCGCGACGGCGCATCCCGAGTCGTTGTGAGCATGGATGCCGAGGACCGCGCCGTCGCCCCCCGTGCCCGTCGCCTCGCGCAGCTCCGCGACGATCCGAGTGACCCCCGAGGGGACCATGCCGCCGTTCGTGTCGCAGAGCGCGACGACCTCCGCGCCCGCCTCGAACGCGGCGAGGACGGCGGAGGTCGAGTAGTCGCGGTCGAAGCGGTACCCGTCGAAGAAGTGCTCGGCGTCGACGAACACGCGCCTGCCCTGCCCCGTGAGGTACGCCACCGTCTCGCGGATCATCGCGAGGTTCTCCTCGGGAGTGGTGCGCAGGGCCCGCTCGACGTGGCGGACGTCGAACTTCGCGACGAGCGTGACGACGGGGGCCTCGGAGTCCAGGAGGGCGCGCACCTGGGCGTCGTCGGCCGTGCGGACGCCGGCCTTGCGGGTCGAGCCGAAGGCCGCCAGCTCGGCGTTCTTGAAGTCGAGCTCCTTGGCGGCACGCTTGAAGAACTCCGTGTCCTTGGGGATGGCGCCCGGCCAGCCGCCCTCGATGAACGTCATGCCCAGCTCGTCGAGGAGCGGGGCGATCGCGAGCTTGTCCGCGACGGACAGGTTCATCCCCTCCTGCTGCGCGCCGTCACGCAGCGTCGTGTCGTACACGTGGAACGGGCTCTGGCTCACGATCGGTCTTCCTTCGTCGGATGGGCGCGCGACGGCCACGGTCAAGTATCTGATGACTGCCGGCGGGGGTGGTGCCGGGCGACGTGGTCGGCGCTGTGGCACGGGCGGGGGTGGTGCCCGGTCCAACAAAAAGACCCCCCGGGGTACGGGAGGTCTGCGCGCTGGGCTGGTGCCGAGCGCGCTAGCTGATAATGAGAGTGAACTGGGTCACGGGGCGATCATGCCACACCGACGGCGAGCAGGGGAAGTTTCACCCGCACCGAGATCGCCACGAAGCGGACACCGCTTTCGCGGAGCCGACATACCCGACATACGATCATGCGGGCATCCCGTCTCGGATCGCCGGATCTGTCGTCATCTCTGGAGGAACTACCCGTGCGTCTGCACTCCCGAATCCTCGGCACCGTCTCGGTCGCCGCACTCACCATCGGCATGGGAATCGCGGCAGCGGCCCCGGCCACCGCGAAGTCCGTGTCGGACAAGGACGGCACCAGCAAGGTGACCCTCAAGGTCAAGGACGTCGTCAGCAAGAAGGGCACGTTCAAGGTCAAGAACTGGGTAACGTTCAAGGTCCAGGCACCCGCCGACTACATCAACAGCAGCAACGAGCTCGTACAGGCGCAGTGGCGAGTCTCCGCGTACGACGGCTACGTCTCGGGTGTCTCGTGCAACCTCGACGTGCGCTCGCCTCAGACGATCGGCGAGTATCACCTCGGCGCCGGCGGCACCATCACCTTCGACCTGCCCAAGACGAAGGGGCTGACGAAGGAGGGGCTGCGCTACCTCTACTGGGGCTCGGGCAAGTGCAAGGTCACGGCGAACGTCTACATCACGCAGACGGGCGACTACGCGCAGGGCATCACCGGGTACTCCAAGTCCTACACGCTCACGACCACCTACCGGAACCAGACCACCCCGAAGGTCACCTTCTCCGCCCCGTCCAAGGTGAAGAAGAACAAGAGCTTCACCGTGAGCGGCAAGGTCACCGCGACGAGTCCCAAGGACCGCTACAAGGTCAAGAACGCCAAGAAGGGCACCAAGGTCGCGGTCCAGTTCCAGAAGAACGGCAAGGGTGCCTGGAAGACGATCAAGGTCACCAAGGTCGGCAAGTCCGGAAAGTACTCGGTCAAGGTGAAGACCAAGGCCAAGGGCAAGTTCCGCGCCGTGGCCCAGGCCACCAACACGACCGCCCAGAAGGCGTCGAGCACGAAGAACGTCAAGCTCAAGTAGGCCACACGCAGCCGACGGGCCTCGGGGACTCTTCCCCGGGGCCCGTCGTCGCCTCCCGCGCGTGTTTCGGGCACACCGGCGTCCGGCTCGTGGTCGAATGTCCTTGTCGAGTGGCACACGCCGAGCGAGGAGCGCAAGCGATGACGACCGACCCCAACGAGACCACCCCCCTGCCCGCACAGCCGGAGTACGAGCCACCGGCCCCGCCCGCAGGGCAGGTGCCCGCCGCACAGCCGGCGCCTCCGCATCACGCCGCCCCGGCGCACGCGGTGGCGGCTCCCCTCACGGGCACCGCGGAACCGCGCATCAAGTTCGGGCGCTACGCCGGTGGCGCACTTGCCGCCATCCTCGTGTGCGCCCTCATCGCGTGGGTGCTGCACTACGTGCTGACCGACCTCATCGGCCTCACGGTGCTCTCGCCGCCCGACGTGCTCGGCACCTCGGACGGCTCGACGAGTGGCCAGCGCGGCGCCTACGCGCTCGACGCGGCCCTCATCACCGTCGTGGCCGCGATCGTGCTGGCGCTCCTGGCGCTCGGTGCACCCCGACCGCGGCTCTTCTTCGGCTGGCTCGTCGTGCTGCTGCTCATCGTCGCGGTGACGTTGCCGTTCACGCGCGTCGCGGAGCCCGGCGACGCCGTCGCGACGGCCGTGCTGCACCTCGTGGTGATCGCCGCGATCTGGAGCCTGCTCGGCGGTGTGGCGGGCCGGGCGATCAGGCCCGGCGCCGCCTGACCGAACGTCGCCCCACCGAACGCTGCCCCACCGAACGTTGGATGCACCGGCTCACGCGAGCCGGTGCATCCAGCCGTACGTGTCCGCCGCGCGCCCGTACTGGATGTCCGTGAGCCGCGTACGCAGCCCCATCGTCACCTCTCCGGCGCCGCCGCCCCCCACGGTGAGGTCGAAGCCCTCGCCCGCGAGGCGACCGATCGGGGTGAGCACGGCGGCGGTGCCGCACGCGAACACCTCGGTGATCGTGCCGTCGGCGATGCCCACCTGCACCTCGGCGAGCGGGATCGGGCGCTCCTCGACCGGGCGACCGTCCTCGGCGAGCAGCGTCAGCACGGAGGACCGTGTGATGCCCTCGAGGATCGTCCCGGACTGCTCGGGCGTCGCGATCCGACCGTCGGCGAAGACGACGAACACGTTCATGCCGCCGAGCTCTTCGAGGTTGGTGTTCGTCGCGGCGTCGAGGAAGCAGACCTGCTCGCAGCCGTTGTCGTAGGCGACCTGCTGCGGCAAGAGGCTCGCGGCGTAGTTGCCGCCGCACTTCGCCGAGCCCGTACCGCCCGGCCCCGCGCGGTGGTAGTCGGTCGCGACCCAGATCGAGACGGGCTGGACGCCGCTCGAGAAGTAGGGCCCGACGGGCGAGGCGATGACCAAGAACTCCACCTCGAGCGACGAGCGCACGCCGAGGAACGTCTCCGAGGCGAACATGAACGGCCGCAGGTACAGGCTCGACTCCTCGAAGCCGGGCACCCACGACGCGTCGAGGCGCACGAGAGACTCGATGGCCCCGAGGAAGTCGGCGTCGGACAGCTCCGGGAGCGCGAGGCGGTGCGCGGAGCGGCGCAACCGCGCCGCGTTCGCCTCGGGGCGGAACGACCACACGGAGCCGTCGGCGTGGCGGTACGCCTTGAGGCCCTCGAAGATCTCCTGGCCGTAGTGCAGCACCGCGGACGCCGGGTCGAGCTGGAGGGGCCCGTAGGCCTCGACCCGTCGGTTCTGCCAGCCGGCGGCGGACGTCCAGGAGACGCGCGCCATGTGGTCGGTGAAGACGGTGCCGAACTTCGGCGCGGCGAGCAGGGCATCCCGCTCCGCGTCGGGGACGGGACTGTTCGTGCGGTGGATCGTGAACGTAGCCGCTGCGTTGTCGGCGATCGTGCTCATGTCGCTGGCCTCTCGGAAGGAAGTCGGTTCGAACGCTACCGTTCCCACGACCGGGCGGGGAGCCCTATCCGGCGACGCGCGCCGCGAGCTCCGATCCCACCTCGGCCGTGCTGCGTACTCGACCAGCACGCTCGGCGATGTCGGCCGCGACGGCCGCGTGGATCTTGTTCGCGGCCTCGGGCTGACCGAGGTGCTCGAGCAGGAGTGCCACGGAGAGGATCGTGGCGGTGGGATCGGCCTTGCCCTGACCGGCGATGTCCGGCGCCGAGCCGTGCACGGGCTCGAACATCGAGGGCGCGGTGCGGTCCGGATTGATGTTGCCCGAGGCCGCGAGGCCGATGCCACCCGTGATGGCCGCGGCGAGGTCCGTGAGGATGTCGCCGAACAGGTTGTCGGTCACGACGACGTCGAACCGCGCCGGGTCCGTGACGAGGAAGATCGTCGCGGCGTCGACGTGGAGGTAGTCCACCGTGACGTCCGGGAACTCGGCGTTCACGGCCTCGACCGTGCGGCGCCACAGGTGACCCGCGTGGACGAGCACGTTGTGCTTGTGCACGAGCGTGAGCTTCTTGCGAGGGCGCGCCGCGGC
>CAZECM010000135.1:0-6482 GCA_964510785.1 uncultured Cellulomonadaceae bacterium
ATGAAGTTGCCGGGCGTGATCTCGTTGCGGAAGGACTTGCCGACCTGGCCGATGCCGAACGGCGGCTTCTTGCGCGCCGCCGTCATCACGTTGGCGAAGTTCACGAAGATGCCCTGCGCCGTCTCGGGCCGCAGGTAGTGCAGACCCGACTCGTCCTCGACCGGGCCGAGGAACGTCTTGAGCATCATGTTGAAGTCACGCGGCTCGGTCCACTGGCCGCGCGTGCCGCAGCTCACGCAGACGATGTCCGCGAGGCCGTTCTCCGCGGGGCGGCCCTTCTTCTCCTCGAACTCCTCGAGCATCTGGTCCTCGCGGTACCGCTTGTGGCAGTTGAGGCACTCGGTGAGGGGGTCGGAGAAGGCGCCGACGTGGCCCGAGGCGACCCACACGTCGCGCGGCAGGATGACGGCGGAGTCGAGGCCGACGACGTCGTCGCGACCGCGGACCACGGACTGCCACCACTGCCGCTTGATGTTCTCCTTGAGCTCCGTGCCCAGGGGGCCGTAGTCCCACGCGGACCTCGTGCCGCCGTAGATCTCTCCGGCCTGGAAGACGAAGCCTCGGCGCTTGGCTAGTGCGATGACGTCGTCGAGTCTGCTGGCCACGGGTTCACGTTCTCCTTCGTCGCTGCCGAGACCTGGCTGGCCTCGACGAACGGCTAAGGCTACCCGCGCAGGCCCCTCGGGTTCGAACCGAATGGCCGCCGCGCGGAGCCGGTTTGACCGACGGCCCACCTCTAGATGAGAATGACTATCATGCTGATCAAGCGCGCCCTCCCCCTGCTCGCCGTGACCGCGCTCGCCCTCGCGGGCTGCACGGCCCCGGCCGACGACGAAGACAACCGCCCCCAGGTGCTCGCAGCGATCTACCCGCTGCAGTTCGTGGCGGAGCAGGTGGCCGGGGACCTCGCCGTCGTCGGCTCCGTCACCCCCCAGGGCGCCGAACCGCACGACCTCGAGCTCGCCCCCTCCCAGGTGCGCGCGCTCGGCGGGGCGGACGTGGTCGTCTACGTCGCGGGCTTCCAGCCCGCGGTCGACGAGGCCGTCGCCGCTCAAGCACCGGGAGTCGTCATCGATGCGACATCCGAGCTCGGCCTTGCGCTCTCCCACGACGACGAGGACGACGAGCACGAAGACGAGGACGACGGCGACCACGCGGGCCACGACCACGACGGCGACCCGCACTTCTGGCTCGACCCCACGCTGCTCGCCGGCCTCGCGGCGCCGATCGCGGGTGCCCTCGCGAAGCTCGACCCGGCGAACGCCGACACCTACACCACGAACGCGCAGCGGCTCGTGGGCGAGCTCACCGAGATCGACGAGGAGTACGCAGCGGGGCTTGCGAGCTGCGCGCGCTCCGTCGTCGTCGTCTCGCACGAGGCGTACGGCTACCTCGCCGAGCGCTACGGCCTGACCCAGGTGGGCCTGTCCGGCCTCGACCCCGAGGGCGAGCCCTCCCCCGCCCGGCTGCGCGAGATCCGCGCGACGATCGCCGAGTTCGACGTGACGACGGTCTTCACGGAGAGCCTCGTCAACCCGAAGGCCGCCGAGGTGCTCGCCGCGGACCTCGGGCTCGTCACCGCGCTCCTCGACCCCATCGAGGCGCAGACCCACGCCGATGCGGACTACCGTGACGTCATGCGCGCGAACCTCGACGCCCTGACCGCGGCCCTGGGCTGCCAGTGAGCGTGCTGGAGGTACGGGACCTGCGGGTCGACCTCGGTGCCCACACAGTGCTGCACGACGTCTCCATGACCGTCGGCGCCGGTGAGGTGGTCGCGATCCTCGGCGCGAACGGCTCGGGCAAGTCCACCCTCGTGCGCGCGGCCACGGGTGTGATCCCGTTCCAGGCCGGCACCGTCGAGCTCTTCGGGGCTCCCCTGGGCCCGACCGCACCCCTCGACCGCGTCGGCTACGTGCCGCAGCGTGTGTCCGCCGCCTCGGGGGTCGTCGCGACGGCGAGCGAGGTGGTGCAGTCCGGCCTGCTCGGGCGGCGACGCTTGCGCCCTGGACGCCACGCCCCGGCGCGCGCGGCGGCCGCGCTCGACGCCGTGGGCCTCGCTGCCGCAGCGCACCGCCCGGTGACGGAGCTCTCGGGCGGCCAGCAGCAGCGGGTCCTCATCGCGCGGGCGCTCGTGCGCGAACCCGAGCTCCTCGTGCTCGACGAGCCCGTCGCCGGCGTGGACCTGCCGAGCCAGGAGGCGTTCGCCCGGACGCTCGGGCAGCTCGTCGGGTCGGGAACCACCGTCGTGGTCGTGCTGCACGAGCTCGGCGACCTGGCCCCCCTCATCCATCGCGCGGTCGTGCTACGGGGCGGGCACGTGGTGCACGACGGCGCACCACCGGCGCCGCGACGCCACCACGCCGACCGCGACCACACGCACGTCCACCCGCACGACACGGGCCCCGGCCCCGAGTTCGAGCTCGCCGCGCCCAGCCTGGAGCTCGAGCCGTGACAGAGCTGCTCACCGACCCCTTGATGCAGCGCGCCCTGCTGGTCGCGCTCCTCGTGGGGCTCTCAGCGCCCGTGATCGGCACGTACCTCGTGCAGCGCAAGCTCTCGCTGCTCGGGGACGGCATCGGCCACGTCGCGCTCACGGGGGTCGCGCTCGGCTGGCTCGTCGGGGGCGCCATGGGACTCGTGCCGAACGACGCGCTCGCGATCCCCGGCGCGGTCGTGGCCGCCGTCGTCGGCGCCGTCGTCATCGAGACCGTGCGCGAACGCACCCGCGGCGGCGGAGACGTCGCGCTCGCCCTGCTGTTCTACGGGGGCATCGCCGGAGGTGTGCTCCTCATCGGCGTCGCGGGGGGCACGAGCGCCAACCTCGTGGGCTACCTGTTCGGTTCGATCAGCACCGTCTCGACGACGGACGTGGCGCTCACCGCAGCATTGTGCGTCGTACTGCTCGGCGTCGGGATCGGGCTGCGTCCCGCACTGTTCGCCGTGAGCCACGACGCCGAGTTCGCGCGCGCCTCCGGGCTGCCCGTGCGCGGGCTGAACATCGTGATCGCCGTGGTCGCGGCACTGACGGTGACCGTATCGATGCGCGTCGTGGGGCTGCTGCTCGTGAGCGCGCTCATGATCGTCCCCGTCGCCGTGGCGCAGCTCGTGTCGCGGTCGTTCGGCGCGACGATGCGGCTCGCGATGGTGCTCGGTACCGCCGTGTGCCTCGTCGGTCTGTCCGTGACCTACTGGGTGCCGCTCGCGCCTGGCGCGACGATCGTGGTGCTCGCGATCATCGTGTACCTCGTGGTGCTGCTCGGCCGGGGACTCGTGCCGCGACGCTAGGCTGGCCGGGCCATGGAGAACCCCGTCGACGCCTACCACCTGGGTGGCCTGCCGTTCGCCGTCGCCATCGCGGCGCTCTTCGGGATCGTGTTCGCCCGCACCCAGCTCTTCTACTGGCTCGCGCGCGGTGTAGCCGCCGGCACCATCAAGATCGAGCGCGTCCAGGGCTGGGCCGAGAGCCCCGGGGTGCAGCACGCGCTCGACCGGTTGCACCGCTGGGGCGCTCCGGTCGTCACGCTCTCCTACCTGACGGTGGGGTTCCAGACGGCGGTCAACGTCGCCGCGGGGCTCAGCCGGATGCCGTTCTGGCGCTACCTCATCGCGATGGTGCCGGGCTGCATCGCGTGGGCCTTCGTCTGGGGCACTGTCGGGCTCGGCGCGTTCTACGGCGCTCTCGCGCTCGCCGCCGGTTCGCCGTGGGTGCTCGCGGCGCTCGCGGCCGCCGTCCTCGCCCTCGCCGTAGCCGCGGGTGTCCTCGTCCGCCGACGACGCAGACTCGCGTCCGCGTCACCCGACGGCGACGAGGACCCGACCCTCCAGATCTGAGCTACTCGCCCGACGGGCTCGCTCCAGCGATGTCGAAGAGTGTCCCGTCCGGGTCCGCGAGCGTCACCCACCCGAAGCCGCCGTCCTCGTGACGCGCGACGACCGTGGCGCCGAGGCCGACGAGCCGGTCGACCTCCTCCTCGCGCGCGTGCGCCTCGAGGTCGAGGTGGATGAGGTTCGTCCCCGGCGTGGGGTCGGCGACCTTCTGGAACGCGAGCACGGGCCCGGACCCGAGGTTGATCATGACGTAGTCGTCGTTGAGCTCGTGGGCGAACTCGCCGCCCAGAGCCGTCTGCCACCACTGCGCGAGCGAGCGCGGGTCGGTGGTGTTCACGGTGATCATTCCGATGCGTAGGGTCATGCTGCGACGCTACTCGCGGGGTCCGACAGCCGCGCGGCGACCCCCGCCGGCCGTTCGGCTACGCGGAGCCCGTCTTGTCGATGGCGCCCCCGTAACGCCGGTCGCGAGCGGCGTAGATCTCCGCAGCTCGCCACAGGGCCAAGCGGTCGACGTCGGGCCAGTACTCGTCGAGCACCACGATCTCGGCGTAGGCGGCTTGCCAGAGCATGAAGTTGGACGTCCGCAGCTCGCCGCTCGTGCGCAGGAAGAGGTCGACGTCGGGCAGCTCGGGTTCATCGAGGTAGCGCGCGACCGTCTTCTCCGTGACCTTCTCCGGGTCGAGCCGCCCGGCCGCGACCTCGCGCGCGATCGCCTTCGCGGCATCGGCGACCTCGGCGCGGCCGCCGTAGTTGACGCACATCGTGAGCGTGCACGTCGCGTTGCCGCGAGTCAGCTGCTCGGCCGTCTCGAGCTCGTTGATCACCGAGCGCCACAACCGCGGACGCCGGCCGGCCCAGCGCACCCGCACGCCCCAGTCGTTCATCACGTCCCGCCGTCGCCGTAGGACGTCGCGGTTGAAGCCCATGAGGAAGCGCACTTCATCCGGGGACCGCTTCCAGTTCTCGGTCGAGAAGGCGTAGGCCGAGACGTGCGTGATGCCGAGCTCGATCGCCCCGGCCACGACGTCGAGCAGCGCGGCCTCACCAGCCGCGTGTCCCGCCGTCCGCGGCAGGCCGCGCTCGTTGGCCCAGCGGCCGTTGCCATCCATGACGATGGCGACGTGGCGCGGGATGCGCTCGGCGGGCAGGCGCGGCGGTGTGGCACCCGAGGGGTGCGGCGGTGGCGCGACGGGCATTCAGACCCTCTCGACGAGCGGCAGGGAGCGCAGCCGGCGCTCGAGGTGGAACTGGGAGTAGGCGGAGACGAGGCCGCTTGCTTCGCGCTGGTGCCGTTCGTCGGCCGCGTCTGCGACGGGCCAATCTCCGGCGAGCAGCGCGGCGAGGAGAGTGACCGTCTCCGGGGCCGGGCTCGCTGCACCGGGCGGACGGCAGCGCGGGCACACCGAACCGCCGAGCGCCACGGCGAACGCCCGGTGTGGGCCTTCCGCGCCGCAGCGCGCGCACTCGGCGAAGCTCGGCGACCAGCCCGCGATCGCGAGCGCGCGCAGCAGGTAGGAGTCCAGCACGAGCGTGGAGGAGTGCTCCCCGCTCGCGAGCACGCGGACCGCCCCGGCGAGCAGCCGGTACTGCTGCAGCGAGGGCTCGTGCTCGTCCACGAGCCGCTCGGCCGTCTCGAGCATCGCCGTGCCCGCGGTGTAGCGGCCGTAGTCCGCGGCGATCGAGCGGGCGTGCGGGCCGATCATCTCGACCTGCGTGACGATGTCGAGGTTGCGCCCCGAGTGAAGCTGGACGTCGATGTGCATGAACGGTTCGAGGCGCGCCCCGAACTTCGAGGAGGTGCGGCGTACGCCCTTCGCGACCGCTCGGATGGTGCCATGCTCGCGCGTGAGCAGAGTGACGATGCGGTCCGCCTCACCCAGCTTGTGGGTGCGCAGCACCACGCCCTCGTCCCGGTACAGACTCACCGGACCATCCTCCCCCACGCGACGCGCCAGCGAAGCGGAGACACTCACGCGATGCGAGGTTGCCCAACCCGCCTCCGCCCGTCCCGCGAGGTAGGTCCGAGCGCTCGAGGTAGTGCCGTGACGGACCTACCTCGACGCCGCCGACCTACCTCGCGGGGTGGGATGGGGTGGGGTGGGGTGGGGGGTTAGCGGAGGGCGCGGTTGACGGCGCTGATGATGGCCTTGAGGGAGGCCGTCGTGATGGAGGGGTCGATGCCGACGCCCCAGAGGACGTCGTCGGCCACGGCGCACTCGACGTAGGCCGCCGCCGTCGCGTCGCCGCCCTCGGAGAGCGCGTGCTCGGCGTAGTCGAGCACCGATACCTTGACGCCGTGCGAGCCCAGCGCCGCGACGAACGCCGCGATGGGTCCGTTGCCCTCGCCGTACAGGGTCACGGGCTCGCCGCCGTCGAGCAGCTCGACCGTGAGCGTGTCCGGACCGTCCTCGCTGCTCGAGGCCTGCGTCGAGCGCAGCGCGAACCGGCCCCACGGCTCGAGCGGGGCACCGTCGGAGGACTTGGGCGGGGCGGGCAGGTACTCGTCCACGAAGATGTGCCACAGGTCGTCCGAGGTGACCTCGGCGCCCGTCGAGTCGCTGTGCTCCTGGACCACGCGGGAGAACTCGATCTGCAGGCGCCGCGGCAGGTCGAGGTGCCGGTCCGTGCGCAGCAGATAGGCGACCCCG
>CAZECM010000136.1:0-5478 GCA_964510785.1 uncultured Cellulomonadaceae bacterium
GGTGACCTGCACGCCGAGCTGGGCGAGCGGCGAGTCGACGGGACCCATCGAGAACGGGATGACGTACATCGTGCGCCCGCGCATCGCGCCCTCGAACACCTCGCGCAGGCGTGCCCGCATCGCCGCGGGGGCACGCCAGTTGTTGGTCGGACCGGCGTCGACCTCGCGCTCGGAGCAGATGAAGGTGCGGCTCTCGACCCGCGCCACGTCGTCGGGCGTCGAGCGGGCGAGGAAGCTCCGGGGCCGCTTGACGGGGTCGAGGCGCACCATCGTGCCCTGTGCGACGAGGAGGTCGCACAGCGCGTCGTACTCGCGCTGCGAACCGTCGCACCACACCACCGCGTCCGGCCTGGTGAGGGCGGCGATCTCCGCCACCCAGGCCGCGAGGCCCTCGTGGGTGGCTGTCGTGGTGGTCCTCGGCTCCTGCGTCATCGTCATCGCTTCGTCCTTCACGGGTCTCGGAGGCGCTCGGTACGCCCTGTGTCCACCCTTCCCGCCCGAGCTCGAACCTTCGCGCTCGTGCCATGTCAAGAATCTGGAGTCTTGACAGTCAGTCACGAACGGCTACCCTGGGCCGATGACGGAGCTGCTCACCCTCGGCCTGCGCATCCGGCACCACCGCGCGGGCGCAGGCCTCACGCTCGACGAGCTCGCCGCCGAGATCGGCTGTTCCGCCAGCCAACTCTCCCTGGTCGAGAACGGCAAGCGGGAGCCGCGGCTCTCGCTCCTGCAGTCGATCGCGCAGGCGCTGCGAGTGGACGTCGCCGACCTCCTCACGCCCGAGCCGCCCTCGCGACGGGCGGCCCTCGAGATCGCCCTCGACCAGGCGCAGCGCACGTCCGGCTACACGGCGCTGGGGCTCCCCGTGATCCGTCCCGGCAAGGCCGTCCCCACCGACGCTCTCGAGGCCCTCGTCGGGCTGCACACCGAGCTCGCGCGACGCATCGACGCCGCGATCGCCACCCCGGAGGAGGCCCGCCGCGCCAACACGGAGCTGCGCGGCTGGATGCGCGAGCGCGACAACTACCTGCCCGACGTCGAGGAGGCCGCCCTCGACGCGCTGCGGTGGGGCGGGTACACCTCGGGCGCGCTCACGCACCGCAGCGTGGCCCGGATCGCCGAGCACTTCGGCTTCACTCTCCTGCACGTCGACGACCTACCGCACTCGACGCGTACCGTGACCGACCTCGCCAACGGCCGGATCTACCTCCCACCCGCCTCGATCCCGGGCGGGCACGGTCTCCGCTCCCTCGCGCTGCAGGCGATCGGGCACCGCGTGCTCGGCCACGACACACCGCGCGGGTACGCGGACTTCTTGCGGCAGCGCCTCGAGATCAGCTACTTCGCCTCGGCGTGCCTGCTCCCCCGCGACGCCGCCGTCGCGTTCCTCGCCGACGCGAAGAAGGCCAAGGACCTCGCCGTCGAGGACTTCCGCGACGCGTTCGGGGTCACGCACGAGACGGCCGCCCTGCGCATGACGAACCTCATGACATCGCACCTCGACCTGCGCGTGCACTTCCTGCGGGCCGGCGACGACGGCGCGCTCTACCGCGGGTTCGAGAACGACGGCATGGCGTTCCCCGTGGACTCCACGGGAGCGATCGAGGGCCAGCTCATCTGCCGCCAGTGGCCCGCCCGCGTCGCGTTCACCCGCCGCGACCGCACGACGGAGTACCACCAGTACACGGACACGCCCGGCGGCACCTACTGGAGCTCCACGCAGACGGGGACGACCGCCACGGGCTCGTTCGCGATCAGCTTCGGGGTGCCGTTCGCCTCGGCGAAGTGGTTCCGGGGCCGGGAGACGACGACGCGCACGAGCTCGCGCTGCCCCGACCCGGCGTGCTGCCGCCGGCCCGACGCGGAGCTCGCCGGCTACTGGTCGCAGCACTCGTGGCCGAGCGCGACCGTCCACGCGCACGTGCTGGCCCCGCTGCCGAGCGGCACTTTCCCCGGGGTGGACGACTCCGAGGTCTATGCGTTCCTCGAACGTCACGGCGAACGGGGCGCCCCGGCCGCAGCCGGGACGCCCCGTCGTTGAGCCGAACCGACGTCAGGACTTGGCGATGTCCCCGATGCGGTGCACCTGCAGCGAGTTCGTCGTCCCGGGAACGCCGACGGGAGCGCCCGAGACGACGACGACGAGGTCGCCCGGCTCGGCCAGCCCGTTGGCCTGCAGCGTCTGGTCGACCTGCGCGACCATCTCGTCGGAGTTCGCGACGCTCGGCACCTGGTAGGACGCGACACCCCAGCTCAGCGCGAGCTCGTTGTGCGTCGCGGCGTCCGGGGTGAACGCGAGCAACGGGATGCTCGAGCGCAGCCGCGACATGCGGTTGGCGCTGTCACCGCTCTGCGTGAACGTCACGAGGTACTTCACGCCGAGGATCTCGCCGACCTCCGCCGCGGCGCGCGTGATCGCACCACCACGGGTGTGCGGGATCGAGCCGAGCGGTGCGATGCGCTCGGCACCGAGCTCCTCGGTGTTCTCGATGATGCGCGCCATCGTCTCGACGGCCAGGATCGGGTAGTCGCCCACCGAGGTCTCGCCCGAGAGCATCACCGCGTCCGCACCGTCGAGCACCGCGTTCGCGCAGTCCGAGGCCTCGGCGCGCGTGGGACGCGGCGAGGAGATCATCGACTCGAGCACCTGGGTCGCGACGATGACGGGCTTCGCGTTCTGACGCGCCAGCTCGATAGCCCGCTTCTGGACGAGCGGCACCTGCTCGAGCGGCATCTCGACCCCGAGGTCACCGCGGGCCACCATGATGCCGTCGAACGCGTCGACGACCTCGGCGAGGTTGTCGACCGCCTGGGGCTTCTCGACCTTGGCGATGACGGGGACGACCCGCCCCTCCGCCTGCATGATCGCCAGGACGTCGTCATAGTCCTTGGCGGAACGCACGAAGGACAGCGCGATGAGGTCGGCGCCGACACGCAGCGCCCAACGCAGGTCGTCGGCGTCCTTCTCGCTCATCGCGGGCACGGAGACGGCCACGCCGGGCAGGTTGAGGCCCTTGTTGTTCGAGACGGGTCCGGGGACCTCGACCCGGGTGATGACCCGCGGCCCCTCGACGGCCGTGACGCGCACGAGCACCTTGCCGTCGTCGATGAGGATCGGGTCGCCGACGCGCGCGTCGCCCGGGAGGCCCTGGTGCGTCGTCGAGACGAGCTCCTTCGTACCCGGGACGTCCTCCGTCGTGATGGTGAAGACGTCACCCACGGCGAGCTCGTGCTTGCCGTCGACGAACGTACCGAGACGAATCTTGGGCCCCTGGAGGTCCACGAGGACGGCGACGGCCCGGCCCGAGGCCTTCGCCGCGTCACGGACACGGTGGTAGACCTTCTCGTGCAGCTCGGTGTCACCGTGGCTGCGGTTCAACCGGGCGACGTCCATGCCCGCGTCCACGAGCGCGCGGATCTGCTCCGCCGACTCGGTGGCGGGACCGATGGTGCACACGATCTTTGCTCTACGCATGAAGATGAGCCTCTTGCCTCTCGTTGTGAATACTTGGGTCTCGACGTCAGCTCGACGGTACCCAGGGTCCTATGGTCGCAGGGCGACCTTGGTCGCAGGAATCGGTGACGGCAGCTCGGTAGCCCCCATGAGGTAGGTGTCGACCGCAGCGGCGGCGGCACGCCCCTCCGCGATCGCCCAGACGACGAGCGACTGGCCCCGTCCGGCGTCGCCCGCCACGAACACGCCCGGCACGCTCGTGGCGTAGTCCTTGTCGCGCGCGACGAGGCCGCGGCCCGTGAGGTCGGCACCCGTCTGGGCGACGAGTGCGTCGGTCTCCGGCCCCGTGAAGCCCATCGAGACGAGCACGAGGTCCGCGGGGATCTCCCGCTCGGTGCCCGCCGTCGGGACCCGGCGGCCGTCCGGGAGGTACTCGGTCGTCGCGAGGCGCAGCGTGCGGACCGCGCCGTCGTCGTCGCCGAGGAACTCGACGGTCGAGGCGAGGTAGCTGCGCTCGCCCCCTTCCTCGTGCGACGAGGAGACCTCGAAGACGACGGGATCCGTGGGCCACGGCTGGTCCACGGGACGCTCGGTGGGCGGCCGCTTGCCGATCGCGAGCGTCGTCACGGAGGCGGCCTGCTGGCGCAGCGCCGTACCGAGGCAGTCCGAGCCGGTGTCGCCGCCACCGATGATGATGACGTGCTTGCCGGTCGCGGTGATCTGGTCGCGCACGCGCCGACCCGCCTGGACGGCGTTCGCCTGGTGCAGGTACTCCATCGCGAAGTGCACGCCCGTCAGGTCCTTGCCCGGGACGTCGAGCTCGCGCGGCACGGGGGTACCGGTCGCGACGACGACGGCGTCGTACCGGGCGCGCAGGTCCGACCACAGGATGTCGACGCCGATCTCGATGCCCGGACGGAACCGCGTGCCCTCGGCCTCCATCTGCTCGATGCGCCGGTCGATGTGTCGCTTCTCGAGCTTGAAGTCGGGCACGCCGTAGCGCATGAGCCCGCCGATCGCGTCGTCGCGCTCGAAGACCGCGACCGTGTGGCCGGCGCGCGTGAGTTGCTGGGCTGCGGCCATGCCGGCGGGACCGGAGCCGACGACGGCGACGATCTTGCCCGTGAGCCGCTGCGGGACCTGGGGCAGCACGTAGCCGCGCTCCCAGGCCTCGTCGATGATCGACTCCTCGACGTTCTTGATCGTCACGGGCGGCTGGCTGATGCCGAGCACGCAGCTCGTCTCGCACGGCGCCGGGCAGATGCGCCCCGTGAACTCGGGGAAGTTGTTGGTCGCGTGGAGGCGGTCCGCGGCGTCGGCCCACTGCCCGCGCCACACGAGGTCGTTCCACTCGGGGATGAGGTTCCCGAGCGGGCAGCCCTCGTGGCAGAACGGGATGCCACAGTCCATGCACCGACCCGCCTGGCGCGCCAGGATCGGGTCAGTGCTCGGCGAACCGGCACGGTGCTCGTGCACCTCGCGCCAGTCCATGAGACGCACGGGCACCGGTCGCGAGTGCGGCAGCTCCCGGTCGCGGACCTTCAGGAAGCCTCGGGGGTCAGCCACGGGACACCTCCAGGATGTGGTCCCACACGCCGGGCGCGCTCGGGTCGAGCCCGTCCGCCTGGGCCTGCGCCATCGCCCGGGTCATCCGGGCGAACTCCTGCGGCAGGATGCGGGTGAATCGTTCCCGCCAGCTCTCGTCGGCGAGGAGCTCGGCAGCACCCGGCGAGCCCGTCTCCTCGACGTGCCGGGCCAGCAACGAGCCGACGACGGCGGCGTCCGCGTCGTCGAGCGCGGCCAGCTCGATCTCGTTCGCGGCGAGCGCGGCCGCGTTGACCGACTCGCGCCGCAGGTCGAGGACGTAGGCGAGCCCGCCGGACATGCCGGCGGCGAAGTTGCGCCCCGTCGGGCCGAGGATGACGACCGTGCCCCCCGTCATGTACTCGCAGCCGTGGTCGCCGACGCCCTCGACGACGAGCGTCGCGCCCGAGTTGCGCACCGCGAACCGCTCCCCCACGAGG
>CAZECM010000136.1:5488-6367 GCA_964510785.1 uncultured Cellulomonadaceae bacterium
CCGCGGCCGCACCACGATCAGCCCGCCCGAGAGCCCCTTGCCCACGTAGTCGTTCGCGTCCCCGAAGAGGCGCAGCGTCACGCCGCGCGGCAGGAACGCGCCGAAGGACTGGCCGGCCGAGCCCGAGAAGCTCAGGTCGATCGTGTCGTCCGCGAGGCCGACACCGCCGTAGCGCTTCGTGACCTCGTGGCCGAGCATCGTGCCGACCGTCCGGTTGACGTTGCGGATCGCGAAGTCGCCGCGCACGGGCTCCCCGCGCTCGAGCGCCGGCTCGCACGACGAAAGAAGCTCGCGGTCGAGCGCCGCGTCGAGGCCGTGGTCCTGGGTCGTGGTGTTGCGCAGGCTCGCGCCCTCGGCCGGGATCACCGGGGCGAGGACGGGGCCGAGGTCGAGGCCGTCGGCCTTCCAGTGCGCCACGGCACGACGCGCGTCGAGCATCTCGACCCTGCCGACGGCCTCCTCGATCGAACGGAAGCCGAGGGCGGCGAGGTACTCGCGCACCTCTTGCGCGATGTACTCGAAGAACGTCACGACGAACTCGGGCTTGCCCGAGAAGCGCGACCGCAGCTCCGGGTTCTGCGTCGCGACACCGACGGCGAATGCCTTCGGCTGGGTGAAGACGCGGAGGAAATCCTCGACCTGCAGGCCGATGCCCAGCGAGAACATGATGACCGCAAGCGTCGCCGGCAGAAAGATCGCGATGAAAATGTCCATTCCGCGCCCCTCCAAGCGACAAACGAACCGTCAGGCAGCCCACTATATGCTGCGATTGTATGCGGGGGGAATACATGGAAAGATATTCCCCCGACGATACGGTCCGGAAGGGCGGCCCGCCACGGGCCGGCCTTGCGCCGTCAGATCACCTTGACGATGGTGCCC
>CAZECM010000137.1:0-6169 GCA_964510785.1 uncultured Cellulomonadaceae bacterium
GCCACGGCGACGGCACGATCAAGATCGAGATGAACTTCCTGCCGGACGTCTACGTCCCGTGCGAGGTGTGCCACGGCGCGCGCTACAACCGCGAGACCCTCGAGGTGCACTTCAAGGGCAAGACCGTCGCGGACGTGCTCGCGATGCCGATCGAGGAAGCCGCGCACTTCTTCGAGGCGGTCCCGGGCATCTCGCGGCACCTCAACACGCTCGTGGACGTGGGACTCGGCTACGTGCGGCTAGGGCAGCCCGCACCCACGCTCTCGGGTGGCGAGGCGCAGCGCGTCAAGCTCGCCTCGGAGCTGCAGCGACGCTCGACGGGTCGCACGATCTACGTGCTCGACGAACCCACCACGGGTCTGCACTTCGAGGACATCCGCAAGCTCCTCGGCGTGCTGCAGTCGCTCGTCGAGAAGGGCAACACGGTGATCGTCATCGAGCACAACCTCGACGTCATCAAGAGCGCCGACTGGGTCATCGATCTCGGCCCCGAAGGCGGTAGCGGCGGCGGGCTCGTCGTCGCGGAGGGGACGCCCGAGGACGTCGCGCGGGTGCCCGCGAGCCACACGGGACGCTTCCTCGCGGAGATCCTCAAGGTCTCCGAGGGCGTGGCGGGCTAACCGGCGCGCTCGGCCCTGCCGGCGAGCTCGAGGGGGACGGCGTCGATCCGCACCGGGAAGTTCACCGAGCGGGCGATGAAGCAGTGCTGGTGGGCCTTCGCGTGCACGGCCGCGACGAGCTCGTCGGTGACCGGTTCCCCGGACCTCGTCGTCGGCGACCCGAGCTCGAGGCGTGGCCGCAGGACGACCTCCGTGAACTGTCCCGCCCCCGCGGCCTCGACGCGCATCGTCCCGCCCGCCTGGTCGACGTAGCCCGTGACCGTGACGCCTTCCGCGGAGGCGAGGTGGAGGAACCACAGCATGTGGCACTGGCTGAGCGCCACGACGAGCAGCTCCTCGGGCGTGTACCGCCCGGGCTCGCCGCGGAACGCGGGGTCCGAGGTGCCGAGCAGGACGGGCTTCCCGGGCAGCTCGACCTCGTGGTTGCGGCTGTAGGACGTGTAGCTCGCGGTCCCCGCCGAGCCGGCGCCGGTCCACGTGGTGGTCGCGGAGTACGTGTGCAGGGGGCCCATGACCCGACGCTACCCGCTGACCCTGGCGCGTGCGGAGGGTTTTGCGCCGGTCACTAGGCTGGTCGGCATGGCCGATCCCGCGACGTACCGCCCGAAGCCGGGCGACATCCCGACCTCGCCGGGGGTGTACCGCTTCAGCGACGAGCAGGGTCGGGTCGTCTACGTCGGCAAGGCCAAGAACCTGCGCGCGCGGCTGTCGAGCTACTTCCAGGACGTCGCGAACCTCCACGTCCGTACCCAGACGATGGTCACGACGGCGGCCTCCGTGCAGTGGACCGTCGTCGGCACGGAGGTCGAGGCGCTCGCGCTCGAGTACTCGTGGATCAAGGAGTTCGACCCGCGGTTCAACGTCAAGTACCGCGACGACAAGTCCTACCCCTACCTCGCCGTGACGCTCGGCGACGCGGTCCCGCGCGTGCAGGTGATGCGCGGCGCGAAGCGCAAGGGCACGCGCTACTTCGGGCCGTACGGGCACGCCTGGGCGATCCGTGAGACGGTCGACCTGTTGCTGCGGGTCTTCCCCGTGCGCACGTGCTCCGCCGGTGTCTACAAGCGTGCACAGCAGCAGGGCCGCCCGTGCCTGCTCGGCTACATCGACAAGTGCGCCGCCCCGTGCGTCGGACGGATCTCGCTCGAGGACCACCACTCGCTCGCCGAGGACTTCTGCGCCTTCATGGCGGGGGACACCGCGCGGTTCGTACGCGAGCTCACGGCCCAGATGCAGGACGCGGCGGCCGGGATGGACTACGAGCTCGCCGCCCGGCTGCGCGACGACATCGCTGCGCTCGAGCGGGCCACCGAGAAGAACGCCGTCGTGCTCGGCGACGGCACCGACGCGGACATCTTCGGCCTCGTGGGCGACGAGCTCGAGGCCGCGATCCAGGTGTTCCACGTGCGCGGCGGGCGCATCCGGGGCCAGCGCGGCTGGATCGTCGAGAAGGTCGAGGACGCCGACGACGCCGAGCTGGTGGAGCACCTCCTCCAGCAGGTCTACGGCGCCGCGGCCGACGACGAGGACGGCGCGCAGGCGGTCCCGCGCGAGGTCCTGGTGCCCGTCCTGCCGCCCGACCCGAGCCAGGTGACCGACTGGCTCTCGACGCTGCGCGCATCGCGCGTGAGCCTGCGCGTTCCGCAGCGCGGTGACAAGCGCGAGCTTGCCGAGACGGTGCGCGCCAACGCCGAGCAGGCGCTCGTGCTGCACCGCACGCGCCGTGCGGGCGACCTGACGACCCGCAGCCAGGCGCTCCGGGAGATCCAGGAGGCGCTCGAGCTGCCGAGCGCCCCGCTGCGCATCGAGTGCTTCGACATCTCCACGACGATGGGCACGCACCAGATGGCGTCGATGGTCGTGTTCGAGGACGGCCTTGCTCGCAAGCCCGAGTACCGCACGTTCGCGATCCGCGGTCCGGAGGGGCAGGGCGCCGCGGACGACACGGCGGCGATCTACGAGGTCATGACACGCCGCTTCCGCCGCTACCTCGCGGACCGGGACGCGTCCTCGGACGTCGAGCTGGACGACGGCGGTGAGTCACCGCCCGGGCCCGGGCCGGCGTCGGGCGAGATCGGCGCGACCGTCGTGGACGCGCCCAAGCGGTTCGCCTACCAGCCCAACCTCGTGGTGGTCGACGGCGGACAGCCCCAGGTCGCAGCGGCCGCGCGGGCGCTGGCGGACCTCGGCATCGACGACGTCGCACTGTGCGGACTCGCCAAGCGGCTCGAGGAGGTCTGGCTGCCGGGAGACGAGTTCCCCGTCATCCTGCCGCGATCCTCCGAGGGCCTGTACCTCATGCAGCGCGTGCGGGACGAGGCGCACCGCTTCGCCATCCGCGCCCACCGACGCCGTCGTTCGCGCGCCATGACCGCCTCCGAGCTCGACGACGTGCCCGGCCTCGGCCCCGTCCGCAAGGCCGCGCTGCTCAAGCACTTCGGCTCCCTCAAGCGACTGCGCGCGGCCTCCGCGGCGGAGATCGCGACCGTGCCGGGGATGGGAGCCACCTCGGCGGCCGCCGTCGTCGCGGCGCTCGCCCCGCGCGAGGGTGCACCTGGCATGCTGGAGCAATGACGAGCGAGCCCGCCCCGAACACCGTCCCGCACGGCATCCCGGCCCTCGACGAGCAGGCCACGAAGCCCCAGCCGTCGGCCCCCGAGGTGCTGATCATCACGGGCATGTCGGGCGGCGGCCGCACGAAGGCCGCCGCCGTCCTCGAGGACATGGACTGGTACGTCGTCGACAACCTGCCGGCCCAGATGCTCTCTCACCTCGTGGGGATGATGACGCACGGCGTCGGGGGAGTGCGCAGGCTGGCCGCCGTCGTCGACGTCCGTGGCCGGGAGTTCTTCGCGGACCTCACCCCCGTGCTCTCCGCCCTGCGGGCCGCGGGCACCGATTACCAGATCCTCTTCCTCGACGCCTCGGACGAGGTCCTCGTGCGCCGCTACGAGCAGGTGCGCCGCCCGCACCCGCTGCAGGGCGAGGGGCGAATCCTCGACGGGATCGCCGCGGAGCGCGAGCTGCTGCACGCGGTGCGCGAGCGTGCGGACATCCTCATCGACACGTCCGAGCTGTCCGTGCACGACCTCGCGCGCGAGGTACGCGCCGCGGTCTCGACGGGTCCGGACGAGGCGTTGCGGGTCAACGTGCTCTCGTTCGGGTTCAAGTACGGCATCCCGCTCGACGCCGACCACGTGGTCGACATGCGCTTCCTCGCCAACCCGTTCTGGATCCCCGAGCTGCGCCACCTGACCGGCCGGGATGAGCCCGTGCGCGACTACGTGCTCGGTCTCCCCGGGGCCACGACCTTCATCGAGCGCTATGTCGCGGCCCTCGAGCCGGTGCTCGCGGGGTACCTCGAGGAGGAGAAGCGCTACGTGACGATCGCGGTCGGCTGCACGGGCGGCAAGCACCGCTCCGTCGCCGTGAGCGAGGCGATCGGGGCGCTGCTGCGCGAGCGGGGCCACCGTGTCACCGTCGCGGCCCGGGACCTCGGCAAGGAGTAGGGGTGGGCGCGATCACCGCCCCCGGCCCGCACGTCGTCGCTCTGGGTGGCGGGCACGGGCTCTCGGCGTCCCTCGGCGCACTGCGACGCATCACGGACCGGATCACCGCCGTCGTGACGGTCGCCGACGACGGCGGATCCTCGGGCAGGCTGCGCTCCGAGCTCGGGGTGCTCCCACCGGGCGACCTGCGGATGGCGCTCTCGGCACTGTGCGACGACTCGGAGTGGGGTCGCACGTGGCGCGACCTGCTGCAGTACCGGTTCACGTCGACGGGCGACCTCGACCAGCACGCCGTGGGCAACCTGCTGATCGTCGCGCTGTGGAACCAGCTCGGTGACACCGTGACCGGCCTGGACTGGGTCGGCAGGCTGCTCGGCGCGCGGGGGCGGGTGCTCCCGATGGCGTCCGTACCGCTCGAGATCGAGGCGGACGTGGTCGAGGACGACGGCGAGCGCGTGCTCGTGCGCGGCCAGAGCGCGGTGGCTCGCGCCCACGGCCGGATCGAGCACGTCCGGCTCGTGCCCTCCGACCCGCCCGCGTGCCCCGAGGCGGTGGACGCCGTGCACGACGCCGACTGGATCGTGCTCGGTCCGGGCTCCTGGTACACGTCCGTGCTGCCCCACCTGCTCGTGCCGGAGCTCGCGGACGCGCTGCTCACCACGAAGGCCCGCCGGCTCGTCAACCTCAACCTCGCGCCCGCCGGCGAGGCCGAGACCGCGGGGATGGGCGCCACCCAGCTCCTCGCCGTCGTCCGGGACCACGCGCCGGCGCTGCGGATCGACGTCGTCGTCGCCGATCCCCGCTCGGTCGAGGACGTCCACGAGCTCGAGAAGCAGGCGGAGGCCCTCGGTGCCCGGCTGCTCTTGCGGCAGGTGGGTGTCGGGGACGGTTCACCTCGTCACGACCCGCTCCGGCTCGCAGCCGCTTTCGGGGACGCCTTCGAGACGTTCTTGGGAGACGTCGGAACGGTGGTCGGGTAAGTGGCAGGATGTCGGCCATGGCTCTGACGGCACAGGTGAAGGACGAGCTCGCCCGCGTCAAGATCGACAAGACGTCGTGCCGCAAGGCCGAGGTGTCGGCGACGCTGCGGTTCGCGGGTGGTCTGCACATCATCTCGGGCCGCATCGTGATCGAGGCCGAGCTCGACACGGCCATCGCGGCCCGCCGCCTGCGGACGGCCCTCGCCGAGGTGTACGGGCACGAGAGCGAGATCATCGTGGTGTCGCCCTCGGGGCTGCGCAAGGGCACGCGGTACGTCGTGCGCGTCGTCAAGGACGGCGAGTCCCTCGCCAGGCAGACCGGCCTGCTCGACAACCGTGGGCGCCCCGTGCGCGGGCTGCCGCCGCAAGTGGTCTCGGCGGGGATCGCGGAGGCGGAGGCGGCGTGGCGGGGGGCTTTCCTCGCGCACGGCTCGCTGACCGAGCCGGGTCGGGCATCGGCCCTCGAGATCACGTGCCCCGGGCCTGAGGCAGCACTGGCACTCGTCGGTGCCGCCCGGCGCCTCGGCATCTCGGCGAAGTCGCGCGAGGTGCGCGGCGTCGACCGGGTCGTCATCCGCGACGGCGACGCGATCGCCGCGCTCCTCGCCCGGCTCGGCGCGCACGAGGCGCTCATGGAGTGGGAGGAGCGGCGCTTGCGCCGCGAGGTGCACGGCACGGCCAACCGGCTCGCGAACTTCGACGACGCCAACCTGCGCCGCTCTGCCCGGGCCGCCGTCGCCGCGGGCGCACGCGTCGACCGGGCCTTCGAGATCCTCGGTGACGAGGTGCCCGAGCACCTGCGCGAGGCGGGCGAGCTGCGGCTCGCGAACAAGGAGGCCTCGCTCGAGGAGCTCGGGAAGCTCGCGGACCCGCCGCTCACCAAGGACGCCGTGGCAGGCAGGATCCGCCGTCTCCTCGCCACCGCGGACAAGCGAGCGAGCGATCTCGGCATCCCGGACACCGAGGCGAGCCTGAGCCCTGAGCTGCGTGACCTCTAGGTATGCGGTCCGACGCGTGACTTTGGTCCTCTCGCCGTGACCCGAGCGGTATAGGATCGAAA
>CAZECM010000138.1:0-6152 GCA_964510785.1 uncultured Cellulomonadaceae bacterium
CCATCGCGTCGCCGAGCCAGGACTGCAGCGGGAACTGCGCCGACTTGCCGCACGCGGCGAGCAGGAGGGAGAGCCCGATGATCGTCACGGTCGTCGAGTCGAGCGAGCCCACGGCGGCGAACACGGACGTGAAGTCGAGCGCACCGACCGAGGCGAACATCACCATCATCGCGATGAGCAGGCCGAGGTCACCTACCCGGTTGGCGACGAACGCCTTCTTCGCGGCGACGGCGTACTCGGTGCGGAAGTTCCAGAACCCGATCAGCAGGTACGAGGCGAGGCCCACGCCCTCCCAGCCCACGAACAGCAGCAGGTAGGAGTCCGCGAGGACGAGCAGCAGCATCGCCGCGATGAAGAGGTTGAGGTAGGCGAAGAACCGCCGACGGTCGGCGTCGTGCTCCATGTACGCGACGGAGTAGACGTGGATGAGCGAGCCCACGAACGTCACGAGCAGCACGAACGTCAACGACAACGGGTCGAGGCGCAGCCCGGCCGCGAGCGAGAGCTGGCCCGCCGAGATCCAGTCGAACAGGTCGAGCTCGACGACGCGCTCGGCGGCGGGCGCCCGGAGCAGCGAGACGAGCACGGCGGCACCGAGCAGGAACGCGGCCGACGAGGCGCCGACGCCGAACCAGTGGCCCCAGCGGTTCGAGCGCTTGCCCGCGAGCAGCAGGATCCCGGCCGAGACGAGCGGGATGGCCACGAGCAGCCACGAGGACTGCTGCCAGACACCGCTCGGAGCGATCGGCGCCACGATGTCCGCGAAGGGTAGGCGCGCGGTGGTCAGGGTGTGCACACTCATCCCCTCAGTTCCTCAACAGGTTGACGTCGTCCACCGAGGCGGACCGGCGGGTGCGGAAGATCGCCACGATGATCGCGAGGCCGATGACGACCTCCGCGGCCGCGACGACCATGACGAAGAAGGCGAAGACCTGGCCCTCGAGGTTGCCGTGCATGCGCGAGAACGTGATGAGCGCGAGGTTCGTGGCGTTGAGCATGAGCTCGACGCCCATGAACACGATGATGGCGTTGCGCCGCAGCAGCACCGTCGAGGCGCCGATCGTGAACAGCAGGGTGGCGAGCACCAAGTAGTTGGTGAGGCTCACTGCGGAGCACCGCCTTCCTGGGCGTTCAGGTCCTCGGTCGTGGTGAGCCACTGGTCCTCGGGCACGGCCTCGTGCTCGAGGGCGTACGCCTCGGCCGCGGCCTCCTGACCGCGGATGCGCAGGACCCTCGAGACGGACTCCTCGATCGGCTCGCCGTGCGGGTCGAGCGCGGGGACGTCCATCGCGTTGTGCCGTGCGTACACGCCCGGGGCCGCGAGCGGCGTCAGGCGACCGCCGGCGGCGACCTTCGCGTCCGCCATCTCACGCTGGCCGATGCGCTTCGTGAGCCGGCGCCGGTGGGTCAGGATCAGCGCACCGAGCGCCGCCGTCACGAGCAGGGCGCCCACGGCCTCGAAGGCGAGCACGAAGTTGCCGAACACGAGCCGGCTCACCGCGACGGGGTTGGAGTCCGCGTTCGCGACGTCGAGCCCGACCGCGGTCGGGAAGGTCGCGCGGGTGACGATCGAGAGCAGGACGATGCCGATGCCGAGCCCGGCGAGGACGCCGATCCATCGCTGGGCAGAGAGCGTCTCGACGAGCGAGTCGGAGGAGTCGACGCCCACGAGCATGAGCACGAAGAGGAAGAGCATCATGATCGCGCCCGTGTAGACGACCACCTGGACGAAGCCGAGGAAGTGCGCGTCCTGCGCGATGTAGATGATCGCGAGACCGACCATGACGCCGGCGATCGAGACCGCGACGTGCACGGTGCGTCGCGAGAACAGCAGCCCGAGCGCGCCGATCACCATGAGCGGTGCGAGCACCCAGAACAGCACGGCCTCACCGGACGAGGTGGTGCCCGCCTCGGTGAGCGAGGCCTGCAGGGCGGCGGCGACCGTCATCGGGCGGCCCCCTGCTGCGTCGGGGCGGCGAAGTTCTCCAGGGTCGGCTCCTCGGGGCGGTGCTCGGCGACCCACTCGACCTGCTCGGGGTGCACGGCGTTGACCTCGCCCCGGTAGTAGTCGTGGTGGTCCGTGCCGGGCACCATCGGGTGCGGCGCGGCGAGCGCCGTGGGTGCCATGGGCGCGAGCAGGTCCTGCTTCTCGAAGATGAGACCGCCGCGGTCGGGGCCGGCGAGCTCGAACTCGTTGGTCATCGTGAGCGCGCGGGTGGGGCACGCCTCGATGCACAAGCCGCAGAAGATGCAGCGCAGGTAGTTGATCTGGTAGACGCGCCCGTAGCGCTCCCCCGGCGAGTACTGCGCGTCGGGCGAGTTGTCCGCACCCTCGACGTAGATCGCGTCCGCGGGGCAGGCCCACGCGCACAGCTCGCAACCGATGCACTTCTCGAGACCGTCGGCGTAGCGGTTGAGCTGGTGGCGCCCGTGGTAGCGGGGCTTCACCTGCGCCTGCTCGCGCGGGTACTGCTCCGTGACGATCGGCTTGAAGAGCGAGGAGAACGTCACCCCGAAGCCCGCGACCGGGGCGAACACGGCCCCGAGACCCTTGCGCTCGGGGATCAGCGGCTCGTACGCGTCACTCATCGTCGGACTCCTTCTCGTCAGCGTCGTCGCCCGGGGCGGCCTCGACCAGGACGGCGGTGCTCGCGCCCTGCTCCGCGGCAGCTGCCGCCTTCCGGCCTGCTCGCGGCGAGGGCGGCAGCACCTGGCCGGGCAGCGGTGGCACGGGGTACCCGTGGGCGAAGGCGTCGAACGGTTCGGGCTCGACCGCCTCGGGTGCCGGTTGCTTCTTCTCCGGCAGGAACAGCGTCGCGACGGCGCCCAGGAGCACGACTCCGGCCACGACCATGAGCGGTGTGCGCAGGTCGAGGTTCTCGAGCTCGAGCCGGACCACCTGGATCGTCGCGACGCACACGACGAAGACGAGGCCGATCGGGATGAGCACCTTCCAGCCGAACTTCATGAACTGGTCGTAGCGGAAGCGCAGCACCGAACCGCGGATCCACACGAACAGGAACATGAACATCCAGACCTTGACCACGAACCACAGGAAGGGCCACCAGCCCTCGTTGAACATCCCGTCGTTGATCGCGGACAGCGGCCAAGGCGCACGCCAGCCGCCGAGGAACAGCGTCGTGGCGACCGCCGAGACGTTGAGCATATTGATGTACTCGGCGAGGAAGAACCAGGCGAACTTCATCGAGGAGTACTCGGTCATGAAGCCCGAGACGAGCTCGCCCTCGGCCTCGGGGAGGTCGAAGGGCAGCCGGTTCGTCTCGCCCACCATCGAGATGACGTAGAGCACGAACGCCGGGAAGAGCGTCACGGCCCACCAGAAGCTCGCCTGCGCCTCGACGATCGATGACGTCGACATCGAGCCCGACATGATGATGACGGCGACGAGCGCGAGGCTCATCGAGAGCTCGTAGGAGATGATCTGCGCCGTCGAGCGCACCGCGCCGAGCAGCGGGTACGTCGAGCCGGAGGACCAGCCGCCGAGCACGATGCCGTACACGCCCAGCGCCGTGATACCGAGGATGTAGAGCACGGAACCGGAGAAGTCCGTGAGCTGCAGCGGCGTCACGATGCCGAACATCTCGACGGCCGGGCCGAACGGGATGACGGCGTAGATGAGCAGCGAGCACGTCACCGAGATCAGCGGCGCCAGGATGAAGATGAGCTTGTCCGCCGCCTTGACGGTCATGTCCTCCTTGAGGAGGAGCTTGCCGGCGTCGGCGAAGGACTGCAGCGAACCGAAGGGGCCGTGCCAGTTGGGGCCGGGGCGCAGCTGCATGCGTGCCACGAGGCGACGCTCGAACCACAGCGCGAACAGGACGCTCACGAGCAGGAAGACGATGATCGCGACGGCCTTGAGCAGCCAGATCCAGCCGTTGTCCTGCGAGAAGTCCGCGACGGGCATCGGGGAGGTGACCAGCAGGTTCATGCCGTCACCTCCGCCGCCGGCTTCGCTACGGTGACGACGCTACCGGCACCCGCGCGCAGCGTGGCCCGGACCCGGGAGCCCGGCGAGTTGCCCGGCAGCCACACCACGTGGTCGGCCATCTCGGTCACGAGCGCGGGCAGCGTGATCGTGCCGTGCGCCGTGCTCACCGCGAGCTGCTCGCCGTCGGCCACGCCGACCGACTCGGCGGTGACCGCGGAGAGCCGCACCACGGGACGCTTGGCCGTCCCGGCGAGGAAGGCCTCGCCGTCCTGGCCGCGCCCGAGGTCGAGCAGGAGCCGCCACGTGGCGAGCACCGCCTGGCCGGGGCCGACCTCGACGACGGGGGCGGGCGCCGCGGTGGGGGCACCGGGACGCTCGCCGTCCCACAGGCCGAGCCCGGCGACCTCGACGTGGACGACGTCGGCGCTCGCGAGCCCGAGGTCGACGTCGAGCTCGTCCGCGAGGGAGTGCAGCACCCGGTAGTCCGAGAGCGCGTTGGACTCGATCGCCTGGCCGAAGGGCCGCAGGCGACCCTCCCAGTTGACGAACGTGCCCGCCTTCTCGCTCGGCGGGGCGACGGGGAGCACGACGTCGGCGAACTCGTGGACCGCGCTCTCGCGCACCTCGAGACTCACCACGACGTCGGCCGCCGCGAGCGCCGCGCGGGCCAGCTCGGGGTCGGGCAGGTCGTCGAGCTCGAGCCCGCCGAGCACGAGGCCCGAGAGCTCGCCCGCCGCCGCCGCTGCGAGGATCGCCGCGGTGTCGCGCCCCGCGGTGGCCGGGAGCGAGTCGACGCCCCACTCCGTCGCCGTGTCGACGCGCGCCGCGGAGTCCGAGACGGGCCGACCACCGGGCAGCAGGTTCGGCAGGGTGCCCGACTCGACACCGGCGCGCTCGCCGATGCGACGAGGGATCCATGCGAGGCGGGCTCCCGTGCGCTCGGCGAGGCGCAGAGCGGCGCTGAGCGCACCCGGTACCTCGGCGAGGCGCTCACCGACGAGGACGATGCCGCCGTCGGCCAGTCCCGCCGCGGCCGCGGCGAAGTTGCCGTCCGCGTGGCCCGAGGCGAGGGCGTCGAGCACCTCGGCCTCCGTGCCGGGAGCGGCCTGCAGGAGCGTGCCGCGCATGCGTGCGAGACCCGTCGAGGCGAACGGGGCGACGGAGTAGACCTTCGTGCGGCCCGCGGTCGCACCCTTGCGCAGGCGCAGGAAGACGACGCCGCCCTCCTCCTCGGCCTCGAAGCCCACGAGCACGACGCTCGCGGCGGACTCGAGGTCCGCGAACGTCACGTCGATGCCGCTCGCGGCGACGGTGTGGGCGAGGAACTGCGCCTCCTCCGCGCTGTGCGCGCGGGCGCGGTGGTCCACGTCGTTCGTGCCGAGCGCGACGCGCGCGAACTTCGCGTACGCGTAGGCGTCCTCGAGCGTGAGGCGCCCGCCGGGCAGCACGCCGACACCGTGGGCGTCACGCGCGGCGCCCAGGGCGGCCGCCGCGACCTCGAGGGCCTCGACCCAGCTCGCGGGGCGCAGCTCGCCACGAGTGCCGTCGTCGGCCCGGTCCCGCACGAGCGGGTGGGTCAGGCGGTCGGGCGACTTCTGCCACGTGAACGCGAAGCGGTCCTTGTCGGTGATCCACTCCTCGTTGACGACGGCGTCCTCGCCCGCGAGGCGACGCAGCACGGTGTTGCGGCGCAGGTCGACGCGGATGGCCGAGCCGTTCGCGTCGTGCTCGGCGATCACGGGCGTCGAGACGAGGTCGAACGGCCGCGAACGGAACCGGTAGGCCGCGGACGTGAGGGCACCCACGGGACAGATCTGGATCGTGTTGCCCGAGAAGTAGGAGGAGAAGCGCCGGCCCGAGGCGTCGAGCCGCGCGTCACCCATCGGGGCGTCGCCCTCGAAGTGGAGCAGGTCGGTGTCGAACGTGCCGATCTGCTGCTTCGCGCCGCGCTCCTGCAGGTCGATGAACGGGTCGCCCGCGATCTCGTCGGAGAACCGCGTGCAGCGCTGGCACAGGATGCAGCGCTCCCGGTCGAGCAGCACCTGGGTCGAGACGGACAGCGGCTTGGTGTACGTGCGCTTCGCGTCGATGAAGCGCGTCTCGGCCCGGCCGTTGCTCATCGCCTGGTTCTGCAGGGGGCACTCGCCACCCTTGTCGCACACCGGGCAGTCGAGCGGGTGGTTGATGAGCAGCAGCTCCATGA
>CAZECM010000139.1:0-6041 GCA_964510785.1 uncultured Cellulomonadaceae bacterium
GACGGCCGGCCGATGCCGCGCTCCTCGAGCGCCTTGACGAGGCTCGCCTCGGTGTAGCGCGGGGGCGGGGAGGTCGTGTGGCCGTCCGCCGTGAGCTCCGACGCGGCGAGGGAGTCGCCCTCGGACATCCGCGGGAGCCGGGCCTCGCGGGCGGCGCCCTTCGCGTCGGGGGCGGCGTCGTCGGCGTAGCGCTCGACGTCGCGACCCTCCTCGTAGGCGGCGAGGAAGCCGCGGAAGGTGATCTGCGTGCCCGACGCCGAGAACACGGCCTGCGAGGTCTCTCCCGCGACCGTCGCGTCCGCGCCGAGCCGGACCGTCGCGGTCGAGCCGCGCGCGTCGGCCATCTGCGAGGCGACGGTGCGCTTCCAGATGAGGTCGTACAGCTTGAACTGGTCCCCGGAGAGCTCGCGGGCGACCTGCTGCGGCGTGCGGAAGGAGTCACCCGCGGGCCGGATCGCCTCGTGCGCCTCCTGCGCACCCTTGGCCTTCGAGGCGTAGACGCGCGCCTTGTCCGGCACCGTCTCCGCGCCGTAGAGCTCGGCGGCCTGGCGGCGCGCGGCGTCGATCGCCTGCGAGCTCAGCGCGGACGAGTCGGTCCGCATGTAGGTGATGTAGCCGTTCTCGTACAGCGACTGCGCCGTGCGCATCGTCTGGCGCGAGCTCATCCGCAGCTTGCGGGACGCCTCTTGCTGCAGGGTCGACGTCGTGAACGGCGCGGCCGGGCGGCGCGTGTAGGGCTTCGTCTCGAGAGCGAGCACCCGGAACTCGGCGTCGTCGAGCGCGCGGGCCAGTGCCGTCGCGGCCGCCTCGTCGAGCTGGACCGCCTCGCCGCGCAGCTCACCGCGGTCCGTGAAGTCGCGGCCGGTCGCGACGCGCCTGCCACCGAGCGAGCTGAGGCGTGCGTCGAAAGCGGGCTCGCCGTCGTCGGCCACCGCGAAGGTGCCCGTGACGTCCCAGTAGGACGCCGCGACGAACGCGATGCGCTCCCGCTCGCGCTCCACCACGAGGCGCGTCGCGACGGACTGGACACGACCAGCGGAGAGGCCCGGCCCGATCTTGCGCCACAGCACCGGGGAGACCTCGTAGCCGTAGAGGCGGTCGAGGATGCGGCGGGTCTCCTGCGCGTCGACGAGCCGCTCGTCGAGCTCGCGCGGGGACTCGAGCGCCCGGTTGATCGCCTCGGGCGTGATCTCGTGGAACACCATGCGCTTGACGGGGACCTTGGGCTGGAGCACCTCGAGCAGGTGCCACGCGATGGCCTCTCCCTCGCGGTCCTCATCAGTGGCGAGGTAGAGCTCGTCGGAGTCCTTGAGCAGCTTCTTGAGCTCGGCGACCTTCTTCTTCTTGTCCGCGTCCACCACGTAGTAAGGAGCGAACCCGTTGTCGACGTCGACGGCGAACTTGCCGAACGGGCCCTTCTTCATGTCCACCGGCAGCTCGGAGGGCTGGGGCAGGTCGCGGATGTGCCCGATGCTCGCCTCGACCTCGAAACCGGCGCCGAGATAGCCGGCGATCGTGCGCGCCTTGGCGGGCGACTCCACGATGACGAGCTTGCGAGACATGCGGACCTGCTTCCATCCGGTATGGGGGACGCCCGTGCGAGGGCGATCGCACCGAGAGACTACGCCGTGTGTCCGCGCGGTCGCGCCAGCGTGCGCACCACGAGGATCGTCGCGAACACCGCGCCCGTGGTGGCGAGGACACCGAGCGCGCCGCCCGCGTAGGCGGTCAGGAGGTAGGTCCGCTCGTCGACGGAGCCCGGTCCTAGCCGGGTGTCGGAGAGCGCGCTGGCTGCCGCGAGGCCGGCGATCGCCGCGAGCAGGTAGCCACCGACGACGACGACGAGCGCGGGGGTCGAGAACCGGCGCACGGACCGGGGCGTGCGGACCGGCCTGGATGCGCCGTCGGCCCCTGGACGGCCGTCGGCCAGCTGCTCGCCGTCTGACCGCCCGCCCCCGCGCGGCTCGGCGCGCCGCCCGAACGCGGACATCGCCGTCGCGACCCCGCACCACGCGAGCACGACGAAGAGCGCGGCGACCACGTCGCTCGGCCGGTGCCACTGCCCCACGAGCGTCGAGACCCCCGTGAGCCCCGCGTACACACCGCCGAGCACCGTCGCGTACGGGCGGGCGCGCGGCGGAACCACGAGCACGGCGGCCACCGCGACCGAGGCGGCTGCCGTGGTGTGCCCGCTCGGCAGGGAGTTCGCCAGGGCGTACGTGACGTCGAGGTCGGGGCGGTGGAGCACGTAGTACTTGAGGAGCTGGGTCGTGAGGTTGGCCCCGACGACGAGGACGGCGATCTGCAGGGCGAGCATCCAGCGGCGGCGCAGCACCGCCATGGTCATCGCGGCGAGGACGACGACGGCGAGCGCCGGGATCGACACGACCTCGAGGATCGGCTCGGCGATCTGCCACAGCCGCGTGCGGCCGAACTGGGCGCCGTCCATCGCGGCCTGGTCGACGCGTTGCCCCTCGGCCGTCGTGACGAAGATCCGCCACGTGAGCCACACCGCGGCGAAGCCGACGACGGCGGTGAGCACGCCCAGCGCGACACCGAGCCTCGACGCCACGGTCGCGCGGGCGGGCGCGGCGGCACGCCCCGGGGCGATGGCGTCCGGGTGCTCGGTGTCGGGGTGGGCGGAGTCCACGCGCACCACCGTAGGGGATGAATCGGCGCTAATCGTGCGTCGCGGCGCGCCGTGCGAGGCGCCGCCCGGCCCTGCGCGCCATCGCCTCCACGACCGCCGGGTGGACGAGCCGGACCGGTGCGAAGTACAGGCGCCCGCGCCAGCCGTGCAGCCGGACCGCCGTCGTGATGCGGACCAGGCCCGCGCCGGCGTCGACCCCCACGGCGCACCGGAAGTCCAGGTGCCTGTCGTTCATCGCCATGAGCGCCTCCTCACCCTCGACGCGCACGACGTCGAACACCCCGACCGGAGACCGGTCGATCCCGATGAGCGGTGCGAGCACGGTCCGGAGCGCGAACAGTGCACGCACCCAGCCGGGGGCGGCGTCCGGGGCGAACGCCGCGCGCGCCCAGGTGGCGGGGTCGTCGGGGGTGCGCGGCAGCTTCGCGATGACGACGACGTCCGCGTAGTCGGGCCGGGGGACGTCCGCGAACGCGAGGGAGCGGAAGGCGGGAGGCTGAGGTGGGGCTGTCTGGTGCTCTGGCTGGTCCGGGCTGGGCATCGCGGCGCTCCTGCTGTCCGTACGGCGGCGAATGGTGATCCGTACGCTAGCGTACGGCCCATGGTGCAGGCGAGCCCCCTCAGCGCGGACGACTGGGTCGACGCCGCCGCCGCGGCGTTCGCCCGCGCGGGGCTCGACGCCGTGCGCATCGAGGTCCTCGCCCGCGAGCTCGGTGCGACGAAGGGCTCGTTCTACTGGCACTTCGCCCACCGGCAGGCGCTCGTCGACGCCGTGCTCGAGCGCTGGGCGCAGCAGACCGAGGACATGATCGCCGAGGCCGAGACCGCCGGCGGTGATGCGGCCGAGCGCCTCACCGCGCTGTTCGCCGTCGTCGCGAGGCGGCGCGGGCCGGGCGCGGGCGAGCGTGCGCTGTACGGCCAGCTCGACCTCCCCGGCGTCGCACCCGTCGTGACCCGCGTGACCGAGCGCCGGATCGGCTCGATCGCCGCCCTGCTCGAGGAGCTGGGGCACGAGCCCGTCGAGGCCCGGGCGCGCGCCGTCGTCGCCCTCGCCGCCGTGCTGGGTCACCAACAGCTCGTGCACGCGACCCCGCACGTCGAGGGCGGCCCCTCCCAGCAGCGCCGCATGCTCCGCACCGTCCTCACGATGGCCCTCCACCCCGAGCCCTGAGCTACATGACGAGGAGTCCGTCGCGGACCAGGCCGCGGACCGTGGGGAAGACCTCGCGCGCGACGTCGTCCGCGGCCCGGTCGAGGAGAGCCGCGAGCGCGGCGACGATCTGCCCGACGGCGAGCTCCCCGTCGCACGCACCCACGAGCCCGGCGACGGCCGTGCCCACCTGCACGGTGCGCCCGAAGCCGCCACCCTGGCGCAGCAGCACCACGTTCGGGTCGGCCTGGCCCGGGGTGAGATAGCGCTCCTCGGTGACGTCACCGGCGACCCGCAGCCGGATCGCGGCGAGGGCGTCGTCGTCGCGGGACCCGAGCCAGTCGTGCGCGTCGAGGAAGGCGCCGATCACGCCACCGAGCGGCTGCTGGACCGTCCCGGTGACCTCCTCGAGCCGGCGCAGCGTCGGGGTGGCGTCGTTCGCCGGGCGGCGCAGCGTGAGGAACCCGAAGCCGATCGCGGTGACGTCGCGCGCCGCGAAGTCGTCGAGCCACGCAGCGTAGAGCCGGGCCCAGCCCTCGGGGTCACGCTCGGGCGTCGAGCCGCCGTCGCGCAGCCACGTCTCGGCGTACTCGGCCGGGTCGAGCAGCTCGCGCTGCACCACCCAGCCGTCCAGGCCCCGGTCCGCGAGCCACGGCTCGACGGCCTCGCGCCACGACTGCCCGCCGCGCACCTCCCAGTTGCCGAGCAGCTGGGCCACCCCGCCGGGCGCCAGCACGCCGCGCACGTCAGCGACGAGCCCGCGGACGACGGCGTCCCCCGTGCCCCCGCCGTCGCGGTACTCGTACTCGGGCACCCCGGCGACGCGGGGCGTGATGACGAACGGCGGGTTGGACACCACGAGGTCGAACTGCTCCCCCGCGACCGGCTCGAGCATCGAGCCCTCGCGCAGGTCGAGCCGCACACCCGCGAGCGCGGCGTTGAGCGCCGCAAGTCGTAGCGCCCGGTGGGAGATGTCCGTCGCGACCACGGACTCGCAGTGGCGCGAGGCGTGCAGCGCCTGGACGCCGCAGCCCGTGCCCAGGTCGAGCGCGCGGCCGCGCGGGGAGCGCACCGTGATCTGGGCGAGGGTCGTGGACGCGCCGCCGACGCCGAGCACGTGGTCGGTGCGCAGCGCCCCGCCGGTCGCCAGCTCACCGAGGTCGGAAGCCAGCCACCACGCGAGATCACCGGCCGCGTCGCTCGCCTCGTACGGCCGCAGGTCGAGCAACGGTCGCACCGGGTCGCCGTCGTCGGCCCCGGACGCCTCGACGAGGCCGGCTCGCGCCGCCCCGCCCGTGCCGAGCGTGGGCAGCGCCGCGTCGAGGAGCGCGCGCGTGGTCGGTCGGCCGAGCAGGAACGTGCGGACCAGGACGGCGAGCGGCTCGCTCGCACCTGCCGTGGCACGCAGCGCGGGCAGCGCCTGCTCCCGGCCGAGCGCGCCGTGGGCCACCGGGCCCAGCAGCGACTCCACGGCCCCGACGGCGTAGTGCGCGGCCTCGAGGTCAGAGCGCAGGGCGTCGACGAGCTGCTGTTCCGGTGGCTTCACCCCGCCATTGTCCCGCGGGCCCTCCGCCCTCACCTGCGGGACGCTGCGCCGTTGTGCGGGACGCGGGGCACGCGAGAGCCCTCCTGCGGGACGCTATGCGCACACAACGTCCCGCAGAAGGGCCTCGCGCGTGTCGGGCGGGGCGGGGAGGTCGCTCTAGAGGACGTCGACCTTCTCGGACTCGTCGGACAGGCCGAGCGTGCTCTGCCGGTCGATCTTGGCCGCGTAGAGCCGCGAGTAGATGACGGCCCCGAAGGCCACGAGCGCCGCCGCGACAGCGATCGCGATGCGCAGGACGTGGTTCGCGCCGTCCCCGGTCGAGATCACGACGATCGCCGGCGCGATGAGCAGCGCG
Source organism: uncultured Cellulomonadaceae bacterium (assembly GCA_964510785.1). Lineage (GTDB taxonomy): Bacteria > Actinomycetota > Actinomycetes > Actinomycetales > Cellulomonadaceae > JAAYZM01. The sequence continues at coordinate 5,702 of CAZECM010000139.1, forward strand.
ACGAGGTTCATGACCTTGATGAGCGGGTTGATCGCGGGGCCCGCGGTGTCCTTGAACGGGTCGCCCACGGTGTCACCGATGATGACGGCCTCGTGCGCGGGCGAGTTCTTCCCGCCGTAGTGGCCGTCCTCGACGATCTTCTTGGCGTTGTCCCACGTACCACCGGAGTTCGCGAGGAACACGGCCATGAGGACGCCGGAACCGATCGCCCCGGCGAGGAAGCCCGCGAGCGGGCCGACCCCGAGGCCGAAGCCGACGGCGATCGGGGCGGACGCGGCGAGCAGACCCGGGGTGGCGAGCTCGCGCAGGGAGTCGCGCGTGCAGATGTCCACGACCTTGC
>CAZECM010000140.1:0-5775 GCA_964510785.1 uncultured Cellulomonadaceae bacterium
CCCACGCACGAGGAGATGTTCACGCTCCTCGTGAAAGACCTGTACTCCTCGTACAAGGACCTGCCCCTCGCGCTGTTCCAGATCCAGACGAAGTACCGCGACGAGGCCCGGCCCCGCGCCGGCCTCATCCGCGGGCGCGAGTTCATCATGAAGGACGCCTACTCCTTCGACGTCGACGACGAGGGCCTCGCAGCCTCCTACGAGCGCCAGCGCGGCGCGTACGAGCGCATCTTCGACCGCCTCGGGCTCGAGTACGTCACGGTCGCGGCGACCTCGGGCGCGATGGGTGGCTCGCGCTCGGAGGAGTTCCTGACGCCGACGGCGATCGGTGAGGACACGTTCGTCCGCTCGCCCGGCGGCTACGCGGCCAACGTCGAGGCCGTCGTCACCCCGGTACCCGAGTCGATCCCGCTCGACGGGCTGCCCCCGGCCCACGTCGAGGACACCCCCGACACCCCCACGATCGACACCCTCGTGGCGCACGCGAACGCGCACTTCGCGCGCGCGGACCGGCAGTGGACCGGCGCGGACACCCTCAAGAACGTCGTCGTCGCGCTACGCCACCCGGACGGGACCCGTGAGCTGCTCGTCATCGGCCTGCCCGGTGATCGTGAGGTCGACGCGAAGCGGCTCGAGGCCGCCGTCGTGCCCGCCGAGGTCGAGGTCGCGACGGACGAGGACCTCAAGGCCCGTCCCGAGATCGTCAAGGGCTACCTCGGTCCCGCCGTGCTCGGCCCCAACGCCCCGAAGGACGCCGACGGCGCCTCGACCGGGGTGCGCTACCTCCTCGACCCGCGGGTCGTCCCCGGCACGCGCTGGATCACGGGTGCGAACGAGCACGGTCGGCACGTGTTCGACCTCGTCGCGGGCCGCGACTTCGAGGCCGACGGCGTGGTCGAGGCGGCCGAGGTGCGCGCCGGCGACCTCGCCCCGGACGGCTCGGGTCCCCTCGAGCTCGCTCGCGGCATCGAGATCGGCCACATCTTCGCGCTCGGCCGCAAGTACGCCGAGGCGCTCGGCCTCAAGGTGCTCGACCAGAACGGCAAGGCCGTCACGGTCACGATGGGCTCCTACGGTATCGGCGTGACCCGCGTGCTCGCGGCGCTCGCCGAGGCGAACCACGACGACGCCGGGCTCGTGTGGCCCGCGCACGTCGCGCCCGCCCACGTCCACATCGTCGCGACGGGCAAGGACCCGGCCGTGTTCGAGGCCGCCGACAAGCTCGCGCGCTACCTCGACCACCGGGGCGTCGAGGTCATCTACGACGACCGTCCCAAGGTCTCGCCCGGCGTGAAGTTCGCCGATGCCGAGCTGCTCGGCGTGCCGCTGCTCGTCGTCGTCGGCAGGGGCCTCGAGAACGGCACGGTCGAGGTGCGTCGGCGTGCGGGTGGCGAGGCGTGCCACGTCATCGTCGACCACGCGGGGGAGACGGTCGCCGGGATGGTCAAGGAGCTGCTCGCGCGCTGAGCGGGTCGCCCTCGGGCGGCAGCCGGTTCGGCTCAGCCGAGGCCGGGCAGCGCGCCCGGCGGCTGGCCCCAGCGCCGCGCGGACTCGACGGCGAGCGTGTGCAGCTCGGCGACCTCCGCGCGCCCACCCGGACCGGCGAGCGCGAGGAGTGCCGTGTAGCTGGTCACGAGCGCGTCCTCGAGGCGCGCCCCGAGCTCCTTGCGCGACTCCTCGGAGTCCGTCGCACCGCCGAGGGCGTAGCCGACCGATCGCGGGTCGAGGCCGGGATCGGTGAGACCGGCGAGGCGTGCCCACGCGTCCGACGTCGCCCGGTGGCGTTCCGAGGCCGCGAGGGCGCGATTGCGGACCGCTCCCTCGGGCGAGCGGGCCGTGATGATCTCGAACGCGAAGGCTGCCTGGTCCTCCGCGACGACGATCGCGGCGAGGTCGGCGGAACCGACGCCGACCGGAAGGGCGGTAGGCAGGCCCGTCCCGCCGAGCGCCGGCCGATCGGTGTCGAGCACGCGAGCGAGGGCGTCCGCAGCGAGCAGCCGGGACGTCCCGACGACGGCGAGGAGCTGGGCGAGCGGTGCATCCTCGACGCGGTCGGCGGCCCCACGGGCGGCTGCGGCAGCCTCGGCGAGACGCACCACGAGGTCGTGGGGGCTCACGGGCTCGGGCGCGGGCTCGTCGTCGGACCCCTCGTCGTCGTCCCCTTCGTCACCGTCCTCGTCGCCCTCCGGTTCGGCGGCCTCGTCCGTCGTGGCGGGATCGATGACGCCACCTTCCTCGGCGGAGTACACCCCGCCGAGCGCCTCGGCGTGCTCGTCGGAGGCGAGCTTGATCCGCTCGAGCACCGCGAAGAGCGCCTCGTCCAGCGTGGCCTCTCCCGCGGCCGCGGCATCCCGCGAGAGCTCGGCCGACGTCACGGCGGCGTCCTGACGCACGACCTCGAGCGGCCCCGGGACGGGCGCCGGGGGCGGTGGTGTCTCGACACGGACGCCACACCCGGCGAGCACGAGGGCGACGACGGCGAGGGTCGCTGCGCGGCCGCGCCGTGCGCGCGACGGGACCGGGGGGCGAGGCGGGCTGTCGACATCCATCCCGGCGATCCTGCCACGAGCAGGGCAGTGCGCCGGGCTTTGGTTAGGCTGGGTCGCGAACACACATCAACACCGGTGCGCCAGTGGCGTGCCGGGGGAAAGAGGGAGCGATCATGTCCTCGCCGTCGAAGGCTGAGCGAGTGCGGGACGTGGTCGCCCCCGCGGTGAGCGGCGCGGGTCTGTACCTCGAGGACGTCACCGTCCACCCGGCCGGCAAGCGCACCCTCGTGCGCATCACCGTGGACCTCCCGGCCGACCAGGACGGCGCGCTCGGGCTCGACGCGATCGCGGACGTGGCTCGCGCCGTCGGCGATGCGCTCGACGCGGCCGACGTGATCGCCGGTGAGCACGTGCTCGAGGTGTCGAGCCCGGGGACGGACCGGCCCCTGACCGAGGCCCGCCACTTCGCGCGGGCCCGCGGCCGGCTCGTCACCTTCACGCTGACCGACGGCAGCGCCACGGCCGGGCGCGTGGTCGCGGCCGACGACGCCGCGGTCGAGCTCGAGGACGGGCGGAGCGTGCCGTTCGTGCAGATCGCGCGCGGACAGGTCGAGGTCGAGCTCAACCGGCTCGCCGAGGCCGAGTTCGAGGACGCCGACGACGACGACCTGGAGGCCTGAGATGCACATCGACCTGTCTGTCCTGCACCACCTGGAGCGCGAGAAGGACATCAAGTTCGACGTCCTCGTCGCGGCCATCGAGCAAGCGCTGCTGTCCGCCTACCACCGCACTCCGGGTGCCCACCAGCGCGCCCGCGTCGAGCTCGACCGTTCGAGCGGCAACGTCACGGTGTGGGCGGTGAGCGAGGAGGACGAGGAGGCAGGCACGCCCGTCGAGTTCGAGCACACACCCGAGGGCTTCGGGCGGGTCGCGACGGCGACGGCGCGCCAGGTCATCGTGCAGCGGCTGCGCGACGCCGAGGACGACCAGGTGCTCGGCATGTTCCGCGGCAAGGAGGGCGAGCTGCTCGCTGGCACCATCCAGCAGGGTCGCGACCCGCGCACCGTGCTCGTCGAGGTGGGCGGCGTCGAGGCCGTGCTCCCGGCGCACGAGCAGGTACCCACGGAGGAGTACACGCACGGTGAACGGCTGCGCGCGTACGTCCTCGAGGTCGCACGCGGCTTCAAGGGGCCGCAGATCACGCTGAGCCGCACGCACCCCGGCCTCGTGCGCAAGCTGTTCGCGCTCGAGGTCCCCGAGATCGCGGACGGCACGGTCGAGATCATGGCGCTCGCCCGCGAGGCCGGCCACCGCACCAAGATCGCGGGGCGCCCGACCGTGGCGGGGGTGAACGCGAAGGGCGCCTGCATCGGCCCGATGGGCGCGCGCGTGCGTGCCGTCATGGCGGAGCTGCACGGGGAGAAGATCGACATCGTCGACCACAGCGACGACCCCGCCGAGATGGTGGCGCACGCGCTGTCGCCCGCCCAGGTGATCTCCGTCACGGTCGTGGACGAAGAGGCCCGTGCGGCGCGCGTCGTCGTGCCCGACTTCCAGCTCTCCCTCGCGATCGGCAAGGAGGGGCAGAACGCCCGCCTCGCCGCGAAGCTCACGGGCTGGCGCATCGACATCCGGCCGGACACGCAGGTCGACGAAGACGCCGGTGGGGGCGAGGACGCCGCTCCCGCGGCCGAGGAGTAACGCCTGGTGGGCCGGGACGGTAGACTGTCCGAGGCCGGATCGCGATCTCGGCACTTCGATCAAGCACCTGAGCACCTGGGCCCCGGCCCGGTACGCACGTGCGTCGGGTGCAGGGAGCGAGATCTCGCCACTCGCCTGGTGCGCGTGGTGCTGGCCGACGCCGCGACGGGAGCTCCCGCCGTCGTCGTCGACCTGGCACGGCGCCTTCCGGGCAGGGGTGCTTGGTTGCACCCCGAACTGAGGTGTCTCGACCAGGCGGAGCGTCGCCGGGCGTTCACCCGGGCCCTGCGCGTTGCAGGGCCGGTGGACTCTCACGCGGTGCGCGACCAGATCGAGGCATTGACGCAGGACACGGCCCCCGGCTCCAGCCAGGGGTGACGCACGACCGTCGACAGAGAGCGGGTACACAGCGATGGCTGCCCGATGACTACCGATCGATGGACGACTCAGCGATGAGCGACCAGCGATGAACACGCACTAACGACGGTCCGACCCTGTCCGGGCGGACCGAGACAGGAGAGATGTGGCTAAGGTCCGCGTCTACGAGCTCGCGAAAGAGCTCGGACTCGAGAGCAAGACCCTCATGGCAAAGCTCGGTGAGCTGGGCGAGTTCGTCCGCTCGCCGTCTTCCACCATCGAACCGCCGGTCGTGCGCAAGCTGCGCGAGATCTACCCGGCACCGGTCGAGAAGCCGGCCCCGAAGGCGGCGGCCAAGCCCGCAGCCAAGGCGGCCGCGAAGCCCGCGCCGGAACCCGCCCCCGTGGTGGCGGAGCCGGCACCGGTTGCCGCCCCGACCCCGGCGCCCGCGCCTGCGGCTCCCGCCGAGCCCGAGGCCCCCGCGGCCCAGGCTCCCGCTGCCCAGGCTCCCGCCGACGAGGCCGGAGCGCGCGCTGGTGCGCCCCGTCCCGGCGCGCCGCGACCGGGCAACAACCCCTTCGCGCCGAGCCAGGGCATGCCCCGGCCCGGCGGTCCTCGCCCCTCGCCCGGCGCGATGCCCGGGCGCTCGCCCGCAGCCGCGCGCGGTGGCGTACAGCCCGCTGGGGCCCCCGGTCGTACCGGCGGCGGCGGTGGCGGTCGCCCCGGTGGCGGCGGCGGTGCCGGTGGCGGACGTCCCGGTGGCGGTGGCCCCGGTGGTCCCGGTGGCGGTCCCGGTGGCGGTGGCGGCTTCGCCGGTCGCGGACGCCCCGGTGCGGGTGGTCGCGGCTCGACGCAGGGTGCCTTCGGCCGCGCGGGCGGCAAGCCCGTGCGCGGTCGCAAGTCCAAGCGCGCAAAGCGCCAGGAGTTCGAGCAGATGCAGGCGCCGTCGCTCGGTGGCGTCCACGTACCCCGCGGCGACGGCTCGACCGTCGTGCGGCTGCGGTTCGGCTCCTCGCTCAACGACTTCGCCGACAAGATCGACGCGAACCCCGCAAGCCTCGTGACCGTGCTCTTCCACCTCGGTGAGATGGCCACGGCGACGCAGTCGCTCGACGAGGACACGTTCGGCACGCTCGCTGCGGAGCTCGGTTACGTCGTCGAGATGGTCTCGGCAGAGGAGGAGGACCGCGAGCTGCTCGGGTCCTTCGACATCGACCTGGACGCGGAG
>CAZECM010000141.1:0-5737 GCA_964510785.1 uncultured Cellulomonadaceae bacterium
CTCGAGCGCGCGGACGTGCTCGGCCTGTCCCAGCTCCACCAGCTGCGCGGACGCGTGGGCCGCGGTCGCGACCGCGCGTACGCCTACTTCCTCTACCCGCCGGATGCGCCGCTCACCGAGACGGCGCACGACCGGCTCGCCACGATCGCGGCGAACAACGAGCTCGGTGCCGGCATGGCGGTGGCCCTCAAGGACCTCGAGATCCGCGGCGCCGGCAACCTGCTGGGCGGGGAGCAGTCCGGGCACATCGAGGGCGTCGGCTTCGACCTGTACCTGCGGATGGTGGGGGAGGCCGTCGCGGCGTTCCGCGGGGACGCTCCCGAGGAGGTCCCCGAGGTCACGATCGAGCTGCCGCTCGACGCTCACCTGCCGCACGAGTACATCGAGCACGAGCGGCTGCGCCTCGAGGCCTACCGGAAGATCGCCCTGGCCGAGACGCCCGAGGCGATCGCCGAGGTGCGTGAGGAGCTGACCGACCGCTACGGCGCCGTGCCCGATGCCGTCGACGGACTGTTCGAGGTCGCCGCGCTGCGCAACAGGGCGCGCGAGGCGGGCCTCGCGGACGTCACCCAGCAGGGCAAGTACGTGCGCTTCGCTCCCGTCGAGCCCGCCGAGTCCGCGCAGCTGCGCGTCAAGCGGCTCTACCCGGGCACGGTGCTCAAGCCCGCGACGCGCACCGTGCTCGTGCCGATCCCCTCGGGCAAGACGCTCGGCAGCCCGCAGATCGTGGGAGCCGAGCTGCTCGTGTGGGTGCGCCAGGTGATCGACGCGCTCGTGCCCGCGCCTGCGCCTGCGCCAGCCGAAACGGCCAGCCAGGTCAACTAGCATGTTCCGCGGGTGCCGCCGGGTGCCCGGACCGAGGAGGTTTTCAGGTGCGCACCACTGCCATCGCCGCCGTCGCGCTCGCCGCAGCGCTCGCCCTGGGTGGTTGCTCGGGACAGGCCGGGGCCGCCGCCGTCGTCGACGGCGAGCCCATCGCGGCGACGACGGTCGACCGCACCACGCGCGAGCTCAACCAGCTGTTCCAGGTGGACGCGCGCGCCGTGCTGACGATGCTCATCGTCTCGCCGGCCTACCTCGCCGAGGCGAGGGCCAACGGCGTCGCGAAGTCGCGCGACCAGGCGCTCGGCTACCTCACCGAGGTGATCGCGGCGGACCCGGGGTCCACGGTCGACGTCGGGTCCTTCTCGGACGCCACCCTCGACATCGTCGCGTTCGACATGGCGGTGCGCGAGCTCTCCCAGCTCCCCGAGGCACCGGAGATCGGCGTCCGTGTGAACGAGCAGATCGCCGCGCTCGACGTCGACGTCAACCCGCGGTTCGGTCAGTTCAGCGCGGAGGCCTCGTCGATCCTGCCCGCGACCCCCGAGTGGATCGTCTCGGCACCCACGTCGTGACCGACGCCGCGGCGGGGCCGGGCGCCCACGGCGCGAGCCGGTCGCCGCTGGACGGCGTGGCCGAGCTGGTCGCCGTCATGGACCGGCTGCGCTCGCCGGGGGGCTGCCCGTGGGACCGTGAGCAGACGCACGCCTCGTTGTTGCCCTACGTGGTCGAGGAGGCGCACGAGCTCGTCGAGGCCGTCGAGACGGGCACGCGCGAGGACCTGCTCGAGGAGCTGGGTGACGTGCTGCTGCAGGTCGTGTTCCACGCCCGCATCGCGCAGGAGGACCCGGTCGCGCCCTTCGACCTCGACGACGTCGCGCGCCGCACCGCCGCGAAGCTCGTCTCGCGTCACCCCCACGTGTTCGGTGACGTCCACGCGCCCGACGCCGAGGCGGTCAAGGTGAGCTGGGACCGGCTCAAGAAGGCCGAGAAGGGTCGCGAGTCCGCGCTCGACGGCGTGCCGCCGGGACTCGGCGCGCTCGCCCGCGCGGCCAAGCTCGCGAGCCGGGCACACCGAGCCGGGATCGAGGTGCGGTGGCCCGACGACGACAGCCTGGGTGCTCGGCTCCTGAGCCTCGTGCTCGAGGCGGACGCCGCGGGGCAGGACGCCGAGACTGAGCTGCGCCGGGCGACCCGTACCTGGGAAGCAGCGCTGCGGCGGGCCGAGGAAGCAGACGCGAGTGACGTAGGCGACACACCAAAGTCCTGAGGCCCCGCCGGGGCGCTCGTTAACCTCGTGGTGGAGGGGTTTCAAGACCGGAGGACCCATGGGTGTGACTTTCGCTGTGCGGCTGGGGGCTCGATGAGGATCGGCATCCCGCGCGAGCCCCGCGAGGGCGAACGGCTCGTCGCCGCGACGCCCACGACCGTGGCGCAGCTCCACAAGCTCGGCTACGACGTGGTCGTCGAGGCCGGGGCGGGTGCGGCCGCGAGCTACCCGGACGAGGCCTACGCCGACGCCGGCGCGACCGTCGTGGACGCGCAGACGGCCTGGACCAGCGACGTCGTCGCGACCGTCAACACCCCGCCCGCCGAGCGCATCGCCACGCTGCCGCAGGGGGCCACTCTCATCGGGATGCTGGCCCCGTCGTCGGCCCCCGAGCTCGTCGCGGGCCTCGCCGAGCGCGGCGTCACCGCTCTGGCCCTCGATGCCGTGCCACGCATCTCGCGCGCCCAGTCGATCGACGTGCTCTCGACGCTCTCGAACGTCGCCGGGTACCGGGCCGTGATCGAGGCCGCCGAGGAGTACGGGGGCATGTTCACCGGGCAGGTCACGGCGGCCGGCAAGACGGCGCCCGCGAACGTGTTCGTCATCGGAGCCGGGGTCGCGGGACTCGCCGCGATCGGTGCGGCGGGCAGCCTCGGTGCGCAGGTGCGCGCCTTCGACGTGCGCCCCGAGGTGGGCGAGCAGATCGAGTCGATGGGCGCGCAGTTCGTGCGGCTCGAGGCTGCCCAGCAGGAGGTCAGCACGGACGGCTACGCGGCCGAGCTGACGGACGAGCAGGAACGCCTCACGGCCGAGCTCTACGCCCAGGAGACGGCCCGCGCCGACGTCGTCATCACGACCGCCCTCGTGCGCGGCACGGCGCCGACGACGATCACCGCGCAGATGGTCGCCGCGATGCGGCCCGGGAGCGTCATCGTCGACCTCGCGGCCTCCGGCGGCGGCAACTGCGAGCTGACCGTGCCGGGGGAGCGGGTCGTGACTGCCAACGGCGTCGTGATCCTCGGCTGGACGGACCTCACGAGCCGCATGCCGCGCCACACCTCCCAGCTCTTCGGCACCAACATCGTGCATCTCATGGCGCTGCTCACCCCCGAGCGGGACGGTGTGCTCGCCCTCGACCTCGAGGACCCCGTGCAGCGCGGCATGACGGTGACGCACGACGGCGAGGTGCTGTGGCCACCGCCGCCCGTCGCGGTCTCGGCCGCACCCGTGGTGGCCGCGGTGAGCGAGGTGGACCTCGAGGAGCGGGCCAGGGCCGAGCGTGCGGCCGCGGGGCGCCGTCGTCGGCGTCGTTCCGTCCTGTACGGACTCGGGGCCGTCGCCGCCTTCACCCTGCTCGCGTTCTCGCCCGCCGAGACCGTGAGCCACCTGACCGTGTTCGCCCTCGCTGTGATCGTCGGCTTCTACGTCATCAACAACGTGGCGCACGCCCTGCACACCCCGCTCATGTCCCAGACGAACGCGATCTCCGGGATCATCCTCGTGGGCGCGCTGCTGCAGATCGGCTCGGCGGACCCGGTCGTCTCCACGATCGCGTTCGTCGCCGCGGCCGTCGCGAGCATCAACATCTTCGGCGGCTTCCTGGTCACGTACCGGATGCTCGGCATGTTCCGGAAGGACACCTGATGCTCGTCTCGCTCGCCCAGGCGGCCTACGTCGTCGCCGCGGTGCTCTTCGTGCTCTCGCTCGCGGGCCTGTCCAAGCAGGAGACGGCGCGGCGCGGCAACCTGCTCGGCATGGTCGGGATGGGGCTCGCGCTCGCGGCGACCGTGGTGCTCGCTGCGGACCTGTCCGAGCGGCCCGTCATCGTCACGCTGCTGCTCATCGCGCTCGTGTTCGGCATCGGCGCGAGCATCGGGACGTGGCGCGCGCGCACCGTCGAGATGACGCAGATGCCCGAGCTGATCGCGATCCTGCACAGCTTCGTGGGGCTCGCGGCCGTGCTCGTGGGCTTCAACTCCTACCTCACGTCCGAGCCCGACGTGGTGCACCAGATCGAGGTGTTCCTCGGTGTGTTCATCGGTGCCGTGACGTTCACCGGGTCGATCGTGGCCTACCTCAAGCTCTCGGCGAAGATCGCCTCGGCGCCGCTCATGCTGCCGGGGCGCAACGGGCTGAACCTGGCCGCCGTCGTGGTCTCGCTCGGGTTCCTCGGGTGGTTCCTCGCGAGCGGTGGCCTCGTGCCGCTCGTGGCGATGACCGCGATCGCGTTGCTGCTCGGCTGGCACCTCGTCGCGGCGATCGGCGGCGGGGACATGCCCGTGGTCGTGTCGATGCTCAACTCGTACTCGGGGTGGGCCGCGGCCGCCGCCGGTCTCATGCTGAGCAACAACCTGCTCATCATCACCGGGGCGCTCGTCGGCTCCTCCGGCGCGATCCTCAGCTACATCATGTGCCGGGCCATGAATCGCTCCTTCGTGTCCGTGATCCTCGGCGGCTTCGGCAGCGAGGGTGGCACTGTGGTTGCGGGCGACGTGGACCACGGCGAGCACCGCGAGACGCACGCACCGGACGTGGCCGAGCTGCTCGCCGCCGCGCGGTCCGTCGTGATCGTGCCCGGTTACGGCATGGCCGTGGCCAAGGCGCAGTACCCCGTGGCGGACCTCGTGTCGCGGCTGCGGGCGCAGGGGATCGCCGTGCGGTTCGGGGTGCACCCCGTGGCCGGCCGGCTGCCCGGGCACATGAACGTGCTGCTCGCCGAGGCCAAGGTGCCCTACGACATCGTGCTCGAGATGGACGAGATCAACGACGACCTGCCGGGCACCGACGTCGTGCTCGTCATCGGCGCGAACGACGTCGTCAACCCGTCGGCCCTCGACGACCCGGACTCCCCGATCGCGGGCATGCCCGTGCTCGAGGTGTGGCGCGCGGGGCAGGTCGTCGTGTTCAAGCGCTCGATGGCCACGGGGTACGCGGGCGTGCAGAACCCGCTGTTCTTCCGGGAGAACACCGCGATGCTGTTCGGGGACGCGAAGGACCAGACCGAGCAGATCATCGCGGCGCTGCAGTCCCGCACGGCGGCCGTCGCCTGAGCGTGCCCGACGACGACGGGGGACGGGGACCGTCGTCGTCGGCCCCTCACGTCGTCCCGGTGTCGAACGTCCCGCCCGCGCCGCGCCCGGTCCCGCTAGGCTGGCACGTGGCCGGTTGACGACGACCGGCGGCCTGACGGCCGCTGGCGACTGCCCGAGCGCTCATTGCCGGTAGCAGCCGAGAGCGACCCAGTCCCATCAAGCACACCCCTGACAAGGAGTCATCCATGGCCAGCATCGAGGCCGTAGGCGCCCGCGAGATCCTTGACTCGCGCGGCAACCCCACCGTCGAGGTCGAGGTCGCGCTCGACGACGGTACGTTCGCCCGCGCGGGAGTGCCCTCCGGCGCGTCGACCGGTGCGTTCGAGGCCGTGGAGCGCCGTGACGGCGACGCCGGCCGCTACCTCGGCAAGGGCGTGCAGGGTGCGGTCCAGGCCGTCACCGACGACATCGCCCCCGAGCTCGTGGGTTACGACGTCACCGAGCAGCGCCTCATCGACCAGGTGCTCATCGAGCTCGACGGCACGCCCAACAAGGGCAAGCTCGGCGCCAACGCGATCCTCGGTGTCTCGCTCGCCGTCGCGAAGGCCGCGGC
>CAZECM010000142.1:0-5309 GCA_964510785.1 uncultured Cellulomonadaceae bacterium
CGCAGCGTGCCGTACGCGAGCTCCGTCGCGAAGCCGGCGTCGCGGCCCCGGATGTTGCGCGATCGCAGCATCGGCGGGAGCACGAGGTTCGCGTAGGCGTCCGAGCCGTCGACCTCGCGCAGCACGTCGTACGCCGCCATGCGGGCCGGGTCGGCCGTGCGGCGCCGTTCGCTCGGAGCGCTCGCGGAACGTTGCGGACGCTGCTGACCACCCGGGCGTCGGTCGCGGCGGCCGCCGCTGCCGTGGCCCGATCCGCCTCGCCCGCCGTCTCGGCCCTGGCCCGCACTCATGCGTCACCGAGCCGGGTACCGGACTCGAGCCGGGCGCCGCGGGCCCAGTCGGCGGCGGGCATCGCGCGTTTGCCCGTAGGCACGACGTCGCCAAGCGTCACGGCTCCCCCGCCAGTGCCGACGACGACGGCGTCCTTGCGCACCTCGATCTCACCGGGGGCCAGATGGGTCTCGTCGCTCGGGCGCACCGGCCCGAGACCGAGCCGTGCGCCGTCGGGCAGCGTGGTCCACGCACCGGGCGCGGGCGTGCAGCCGCGGATCAGCCGGTCCACGACGTAGGCGGGGCGTCGCCAGTCGACCTTGGCGTCCGCGGGCAGTAGGCGGGGCGCGAGCGAGACGCCGTCGGTGGGCTGCGGGACGCCGTAGATCGTGCCGTCCTCGATCGCGTCGAGGGTGCGCACGAGCAGCTCGGCCCCGGCGATCGCGAGCCTGTCGAGCAGGTCGCCCGCGGTGTCCCGGGGTCGGATCGTCTCGGTGAGCGTGCCGAACACCGGGCCGGTGTCGAGGCCCTCCTCGATGCGGAACGTGCTCGCTCCCGTGATCTCGTCCCCAGCGATGATCGCGCGCTGCACGGGGGCCGCACCGCGCCAGGCCGGGAGCACCGAGAAGTGCAGGTTGATCCAGCCGTGCTTGGGCACGTCGATCACCTCGGGGCGCAGGAGGGCGCCGTAGGCGACCACGGGGGCGGCATCGACGTCGAGCCGTGCCAGCTCGGCGATAAACTCCGGGCCACGCGGTGCGGCGGGGTCGAGCACCTCGATGCCTGCGTCGAGGGCGCGCTCCTTGATGGGGCTAGCCACGAGCTTGCGACCGCGACCGGCGCGGGCGTCCGGGCGTGTCAGGACGGCGACGACCTCGTGCCGCGAGGCGATGAGCGCCTCGAGCGCAGGCACGGCGGGCGCGGGTGTGCCCGCGAAGAGGAGACGCATGGGTCGATCTTAGGTGGGAGGGGGCTACTGCTCGGTCCCGGCGTGGCGTTCTGGGGAGCCCTGTGGGTCGGGGGCGGGACGGAGCCCCGTGGATCGGAGACTCGGCGCCGTGGAAGTCCTGTGGGGCGAGATTCGGTTGAGTTTCTGCTGGTCGGGGGTTGCGATTGACACTGGTGTTCGATACGATATCAGGATGAACCGGACACCGCGCGAAGCCGTTCAGGGTTCACCCCTGGGTGTTGACGCGGGTGCGCTCGTGGATGCGTGGGATCGGCTTGCCGGCGTGGTCGGTGACAGCGCGGTCGCGGATGCGCAGCGTGCGCGGGTGGATGCGATGCGGGCGTTGGAGGACGTGAAGTGTGCGGCGGCTGCAGCGCAAGCCGAGCTGGCGGTCGCGATCGTGCGCGCCGAGGTGGCTGCTGCGGAGGCCGCGTGCGACGCGGCGGAGCGTGACACGGCCGAGCGTGACGCGGTGGCTCGCGATGGATTCGGGGGCGCCGTCGAGTCAGCCGCGCTGTCTCGGTCACGGGCGGGGTCGCGGGTTCGTGAGCGCAAGGTGATGCAGGCGCGGCGGTCGGGGATCGGGCAGGTGGCGTTGGCGCGGCGGGAGTCGCCGGCGCGGGCGCAGGTGCTCGTCGGGGTCGGGGAGGCCCTGGTCAACGAGATGCCACACACCTTGGCTGCGGTGCGCTGTGGTGCGGTGAATGAGTATCGGGCGCAGATCCTGGTGACCGCGACCGCGTGCCTGGACAAGGAAGCCCGTGCCCGGGTGGATCGGGAGCTGTGCTCTGACCCGGGTGCGTTGCAGGGGGTGGGGACGAAACGGTTGAAGGCTCTGGTGGAGCGTGCGGCCTACCGGGAGGACCCGGTCGCTGTGGTGCGCCGCAACGAGCGCTGTGAAGCTGAGCGGGGTGTGAGCATGCGCCCGGCGCCGGGCGGGATGGTGTACCTGACGACGTTGGTGCCGTTGGCCCAGGGGGTGGCGGTGTACGCGAACTTGCAGCGCACCGCCGATGCCGCCCGTGCCAGCGGTGATGAGCGCTCACGTGCCCAGCTGATGGCCGACACCCTGGTCGAGCGCGTGACCGGGCAGGCGACTGCGGATGCAGTCCCGGTCGCCGTGAACCTGATCATGAGCGACGCCACCCTCCTCGCCTCGGGCCACGAGCCGGCGGTCATGGACGGCGGGCACATGGTCCCCGCCCAGGCGGCGCGTGAGCTCGTTGCTACGGCGATGGACTCGCTCGAAACTCTGGACGACGTGGACTTACCGGTGAAGGTCGGTGCGTGGGTGCGCCGGGTGTACGCCGACGCGGGTGGAAACCTGATCGCCATGGATTCTCGGCGTCGGACGTTCCCCGAGGGGTTGGGTGCGTTGCTGCGCGTTCGTGATCAAGGATTGTGTCGTACTCCGTGGTGCGACGCACCGATCGCGCACGCCGACCACGTGACCCCGCACGTCGCAGGCGGTGCGACGAGCGCCGCGAACGGTCAGGGGCTGTGCGCGGGGTGCAACTACACCAAGCAAGCCAACGGATGGACCCAGCACGCTGACCCTGACGCGCCCCGGCACACCGTGACGACCGTGACCCCCACGGGGCACACGTACACCTCCACCGCGCCCGCAGCACCGACACCGCTCAGACGTCGGGCGGAGGCTGACGTCACGTACCGCGACGAGTCACCCGTCGAGATCGCCGTCGAACGCTTCATCTTGCACGCCGCCTGACAGGGATCAGTCGATGTCTCGCGGATCCACGTGGACCCGGGCGATCCCGCCCTCCCGCTTGGCGGACCGGACCGCGAGCGAGGCGTGCAGCTCGGCAGCCAATGCCGCGCCGCCCGCGTAGCCCACCCGCAGCAGTGTGCGGACGGGCGCGTCGAGCGAACCGCTCAGTGCCTGGGCGTCGCGACCCAGGGCACGCTCGTCCACGGGAACGGGACCGAGCACCTCCCCGCCGTCGGGCAGCACGATCCGACCCACGAGGGCGTCGACCGCCTCACGCGTCCCCGTCACCGTCGCGAGCCGCACGGCGGGCGGCAGCCGCAGCTCGCGCCGCTCGGCGAGCTCACGGGCCGCGAAGCCCGCAGGGTCCCAGCGCACGAGTGCCTGCGTGGGCACGGGCGCGGCGTCGCCCACGAGCAACACCTGCCCACCGGCGGAGCCCGGCCGCACGAGCGACGCAGCCTCAAGCCAGCGCCGCAGCGCGTCCTCCGCCGCGTACAGCCCCCACCGGCCCGTCCACACCGCCGCGTCCAGCAGCAGTGCCGCCGCGTAGCCGCGCGCAGCCACGGGCTCGGCGCCGGGAGTCGCGACCACGATCGCGGGCTCGTCGGGCACGGCATCGAGCACCCCCGGCTCGGAACCGGACTGCCTGACTCGCGCCCCGGGGAAGGCTCGACCCAGCTCCTCGGCCGTGCGCTCCGAGCCCACGCGCACGGACCGCATGGTGTCGTGCCCGCACTCGGCACAGCGCCACGAACCCACGAGGCTGCCGCACCACTGGCACGACGCCGGCCCGTCGCGCCGCAGCCCGAGCGGCCCGTGGCACGTGGCGCACGACGCCACATTGCGGCACCGTGCGCACGCCGTGACGGGCACATAGCCGCGCCGCGGCACCTGGACCAGCACCGGGCCTGCCTTGAGCCCGTCCAGCACCGCACGGTGCGCCTGGGAGGGGATGCGCGCGTGCGCACCAGCACCCTCGCGGGCGAGCTCCTCGCTCGTCAGTGCGCGCACCCGCGGCGTGCGATCCCGCACGGTCGCCCGGTTCGCCGCGACCGCGTGCGCCCAACGCGTCTCGACGAGTCGCTGGGCCGCCGTGGACCGGGAGAACGAACCGATGAGCAAGGCACAGCCCGCCTGCTCGGCCCGCAGCGCGAGCACCTCACGCACGTGCGGGTACGGGGCGCGCGGCTCGGCGTGCATCGCGTCGCCGTCCTGCCAGCAGACGGCGAGCCCGAGGTCGGCCACGGGCGCGAACGCCGCCGCGCGCGTCCCGACGATCACCCGGGCGGCACCGCGCTTCGCGGCGAGGAACGCACGGTAGCGTGGCGCCGGTCCGTCCTCGGCGCGCAGTGCCACGTGGCCGCCGTCGGCCCCGGGCTTCCACGCGGGTACGCCCCGCGCCTCGAGCGCCGCGGTCACCTGGGCCACGTGCGAGGCGGTGGGGACGACGACGACGGCCCCTCGGCCCGATGCGAGGCACGAGGTGACCGCCTCGGCGATACCAGCCGCCCAACCACGCGAGGCCCCGCCCGGCAACGCCGTCCACACCGCCCGCGGCGACTCCCCCGCGGCGAGCCGCGTCAACAGAGCGGCGCCGCCCACCAGGTCGGTCCATGCCGCCGCCGTGAGCTGGGGCGGCGCCACGGGCACGGCGTCGGGCCACGTCTCGCCCTCGATGCGCGCGTGGCGGGGCGGCACCGCGAGGCGGAGCACGTCCGCGCGCGTCCCGGCGTAGCGCCGCGCGACTGCGGTCACGAGCCGCCACACGTCGGGGCTCAGCAGTGGTTCCCCGGAGATGACGGCGCGCAGCGGGGCGAGCTCCCCGAGATGCTCGGACTCGGCCGCGCGCTCGACGACGAAGCCGGAGACGAGCTTGCCCGCGAACCTCACCCGGACCCGCGCACCGACCTCGGCCTCGGCGTCCATCGACGCGGGGATCGCATAGTCGAAGAGCCGGTCAAGGTGCGGCGGGCTGAGCTCGAGCACCACGCGGGCGATCGGCAGCTCCGCCGCGAGCTCCACTCCCCCGGTGACCCGCCGTCGTCGGGGAGCGAGCCCGGGCAGCGCGGGCTGCACCGACGGCCCGTCTTGCGCCGTGTGCTCGGGAGACGTTGTCACGGCCCTATCCCACCACTGTCCGCTGACGCCCGGGAACGACGTCGCTCGGGGCTGTGGATCAGGCGCGTGCCGCGGCGACCAGGTCGTCGACCCGGTTGGTCTGCTCCCACGTGAACTCGGGCAGCTCGCGGCCGAAGTGGCCGTAGGCGGCGGTGCGCCGGTAGATGGGTCGCAGCAGGTCGAGGTCACGGATGATCGCGGCCGGACGCAGGTCGAACACCTCGCGGATCGCGGCCTGGATCC
>CAZECM010000143.1:0-5293 GCA_964510785.1 uncultured Cellulomonadaceae bacterium
CGTGATCGACGAGTCGCACGTCACCGTCCCGCAGATCGGGGCGATGTTCGAGGGCGACATGTCGCGCAAGCGAAGCCTCGTGGACCACGGCTTCCGGCTGCCGAGCGCGATGGACAACCGACCCTTGCGCTGGGACGAGTTCGTCGAGCGGATCGGGCAGACCGTCTACCTGTCCGCGACCCCGGGCGCCTACGAGCTCGGGATGTCCGACGGCGCGGTCGAGCAGATCATCCGCCCGACGGGACTCGTGGACCCGAAGGTCGTCGTCAAGCCCACCGAGGGCCAGATCGACGACCTGCTCGAGGAGATCCGCGCCCGGGCCGAGCGGGACGAGCGCGTGCTCGTTACCACGTTGACCAAGAAGATGGCCGAGGACCTCACGGACTACCTGCTCGACAAGGGGGTGCGGGTGCAGTACCTGCACTCCGAGGTAGACACGCTGCGCCGTGTCGAGCTGTTGCGCGAGCTGCGGCTCGGCCAGTTCGACGTCCTCGTGGGCATCAACCTGCTCCGCGAGGGCCTCGACCTGCCCGAGGTCTCGCTCGTGAGCATCCTCGACGCGGACAAGGAGGGCTTCCTGCGCTCGGGGACCTCGCTCATCCAGACGATCGGCCGCGCGGCCCGCAACGTCTCGGGCGAGGTGCACATGTATGCGGACCGGATCACGGCAG
The DNA here is from genome assembly GCA_964510785.1 of uncultured Cellulomonadaceae bacterium. Taxonomy (GTDB): domain Bacteria; phylum Actinomycetota; class Actinomycetes; order Actinomycetales; family Cellulomonadaceae; genus JAAYZM01. The sequence continues at coordinate 672 of CAZECM010000143.1, forward strand.
GCATGGCCCTCGCCATCGAGGAGACGGACCGGCGCCGGGCCAAGCAGGTCGCGTACAACACCGAGCACGGCGTGGACCCGACGCCGTTGCGCAAGAAGATCGCCGACGTGACGGACATGCTCGCGCGCGAGGACATCGACACCGCGCAGCTGCTCGCCGGTGGGTACCGCCAGGCCGGCAAGGGCGGGCCTGTCGCCCCTGCCGGTGGCAAGCGCTCGCTCGCCGGCGTCGCGGCGAGCGACCTCGCCGATCTCATCCAGCAGCTCTCCGACCAGATGCACGGTGCGGCGGCCGAGCTGCAGTTCGAGCTCGCTGCGCGGCTGCGCGACGAGATCTCCGACCTGAAGAAGGAGCTGCGCCAGCTCACCGAAGCCACCGCCTGAGACACGCCGTGCTGCGGATCCGGACGTCTCCCGTATGCTTCTCCGTTGGAGGGGAGTAGCCCCCGCGGTGGTGTCGTCATCACGGCCGGCGTAGTCGCCGGCCCGGTGCCACCGGTCGTCGCCTCACGGCGCGGCAGGCAAGACCTCCGGAACCACCGTCTGTTCCGGAGGTATGCGCATGCACGTCCCCCTGTGGGTGTGGCTCGTCACGGGCCTGGTCTTCCTCGGGCTGTTCTTCTTCGACTTCTTCGCCCACGTCCGCACTCCCCACGAGCCGTCCTTCCGCGAGTCGGCGGTCTGGTCGTCCTTCTACATCGGACTGGCCCTCGTGTTCGGCGTCGGCCTCGGCTTCGTGTGGGACTGGGGTCACGGCTCGGAGTACTTCGCCGGCTACGTCACCGAGAAGAGCCTGTCGGTCGACAACCTCTTCGTCTTCCTCATCATCATGACGAAGTTCGCCGTGCCACGGATCTACCAGCAGAAGGTGCTCCTGGTGGGCGTCGGCATCGCGCTCGTGCTGCGGACCGTCTTCATCATCGCGGGGGCCGCGGCGATCTCCGCGTTCTCCTGGGTGTTCTACATCTTCGGCGCCTTCCTCATCTACACGGCGATCAAGCTCGCCCGCGAGGACCACGACAGCGAGGAGCTCGACGAGTTCCAGGAGAACCGGCTCGTGCGCGTGCTGCGCCGCGTCCTGCCGACCACGACGGAGTACCACGGGGACCGGCTCACCACGCGGATCGACGGCAAGCGCTTCATCACCCCGATGCTCATCGTCATGATCGCGATCGGTAGCACGGACGTGCTGTTCGCCCTCGACTCCATCCCGGCGATCTTCGGGCTCACGAAGGAGCCGTACATCGTCTTCACGACGAACGCCTTCGCGCTGCTCGGGCTGCGCCAGCTCTACTTCCTGCTCGGGGGGCTGCTCAAGCGGCTCGTCTACCTGTCCGAGGGCTTGTCGATCATCCTCGGCTTCATCGGGGTCAAGCTCGTGCTCGAGGCGCTGCACACGAACGAGGTGCCGTTCATCAACGGCGGCGAGCACGTCGCGTGGGCCCCCGAGATCCCCATCTGGTTCTCGCTCGGCTTCATCCTCCTGACCCTCACGGTCGCGACCGTGGCGAGCCTCGTGTCGACGCGTCGTGCCGACAAGGTCTCCGCGAGCACAAGCGAGGGCACCGATGGCGGCTGACGCACCGACCATCGTCGCGACGTCGGGCGGCTACCTGCCCGGCCGTCGCACGGACGTCGCGTTCGGGCCCCTCGTCCAGCACGCCGTCGAGCGGTCCGGTGCGACGGGGACCCCGAGGGTCTGCCACCTCGGGACCGCCTCGGGCGACCAGCGGTGGTTCCAGGGCCGTCTCGCCGAGGCCGGCCGGGTGGCGGGATACGAGCTCTCCGAGCTGACGCTGTTCACGATGCCCAACGTCGACGACGTCGCGGGTCACCTGCTCGCCCAGGACGTCATCTGGGTCGGGGGCGGCTCGGTCGTCAACCTGCTCGCCGTCTGGCGGGCGCACGGCCTCGACGAGATCCTGCGGGAGGCGTGGCAAGCGGGTGTCGTGCTCGCCGGGATCAGCGCCGGGTCGCTGTGCTGGCACGCGGGCGGCACGACCGACTCCTTCGGGCCCGAGCTGCGCCCCGTCACGAACGGGCTCGGCTTCCTGCCCCACGGCAACGGCGTCCACCACGACTCCGAGCCGGGGCGGCGCCCGCTCATGCACCGGCTCGTGGCCGAGGGGCTCTGGGACCGCGCTCTCTGCACCGACGACGGCGTCGGCCTCGTCTACGAGGGCACCGCGCTCACCGAGGCCGTCACGGAGGTGCGGGGCAAGGGCGCGTACGTCGTGACGGCCGACGGCGGCGTCGCGGTGGAGGAGCGCATCGAGCCGCGGGTCCTCCCCGCTGCTCGCTGACACCGCGCCAGGACGGCGTGCGTGTGACTCGTACAGGTGTACTATGTCGGGGTGTCGACATACGATCGTGCGGTGAGTGACCGCCTCCTCGTCCGTGGTGCCAGAGAGCACAACCTCAAGAACGTCGACCTCGACCTGCCCCGAGACGCCATGATCGCCTTCACGGGACTGTCGGGCTCGGGCAAGTCCTCGCTCGCGTTCGACACGATCTTCGCCGAGGGGCAGCGCCGCTACGTCGAGTCGCTGTCCTCCTACGCGCGCCAGTTCCTGGGCCAGATGGACAAGCCCGACGTCGACTTCATCGAGGGGCTGTCGCCCGCGGTGTCGATCGACCAGAAGTCCACGAACCGCAACCCGCGCTCGACGGTCGGCACCGTCACGGAGGTGTACGACTACTTGCGGCTGCTCTACGCCCGCGCGGGCACGCAGCACTGCCCCGAGTGCGGGGAGCGCGTGACTGCCCAGACGCCGCAACAGATCGTGGACCGGCTCCTGCAGCTTCCGGACGGCACGCGCTACCAGGTGCTCGCGCCCGTGGTGCGCGGGCGCAAGGGCGAGTACGCCGAGCTGTTCGCCGAGCTCCAGCTCAAGGGCTTCGCCCGCGCGAGGGTCGACGGCGAGGTCATCGCGCTCGCCGAGCCGCCGACGCTCGAGAAGAAGCTCAAGCACGACATCGAGGTGGTCGTCGACCGGCTCGTCGCCAAGGACGGCGTGATGCGCCGCCTGACCGACTCCGTCGAGACGGCGCTCGGGCTCTCGGCCGGCCTCGTCGTCGTCGAGCTCGTCGACGCGGACGAGGACGACCCCGAGCGGGTGCGCAAGTTCTCGGAGAAGCGCGCGTGCCCCAACGACCACCCGCTGTCGCTCGAGGAGATCGAGCCCCGCACGTTCTCCTTCAACGCTCCCTACGGTGCGTGCCCCGAGTGCACGGGGATCGGCTCGCGGCTCGAGGTGGACCCCGAGCTCGTGATCCCGGACGAGGAGAAGTCGCTCGGCGAGGGCGCGGTCCTGCCGTGGGCACAGATCTCCTCGGACTACTTCACCCGGGTGCTCACGGCGCTCGCCGGCGAGCTCGAGTTCTCCATGGACACCCCCTGGCGGGCGCTGCCGGAGCGTGCCAAGAACGCTGTCCTGCACGGGCAGGACCACGAGGTCAAGGTCCGCTATCGCAACCGGTGGGGCCGCGAACGCCAGTACTCGACGGGCTTCGAGGGCGTCATGACGTTCCTCGAGCGGCGCCACTCCGAGACGGACTCGGACTGGAGCAAGGAGAAGTACGAGGCGTTCATGCGCGAGGTGCCGTGCCCCGTGTGCGACGGCCAGCGCCTCAAGCCCGAGGTGCTCGCCGTCCGCGTGGGCGGGCTCTCGATCGCCGAGCTGTGCCGCTTGTCGATCAACGAGTCGAAGGCGTTCCTCGACCAGATCGAGCTGGGGGAGCGCGAGCGACAGATCGCCGCACAGGTGCTCAAGGAGATCCAGGCACGCCTCGGCTTCCTGCTCGACGTGGGGCTCGACTACCTCTCCCTCGAGCGCGGAGCGGCCACCCTGTCCGGAGGCGAGGCACAGCGCATCCGGCTCGCGACCCAGATCGGCTCGGGGCTCGTCGGAGTGCTGTACGTGCTCGACGAACCGAGCATCGGACTGCACCAGCGCGACAACCGCCGCCTCATCGAGACGCTGACGCGGCTCCGGGACCTCGGCAACACGCTCATCGTCGTCGAGCACGACGAGGACACCATCCGCACGGCCGACTGGGTCGTGGACATCGGCCCGGGTGCGGGGGAGCACGGCGGCGAGATCGTGCACTCGGGCGACCTCGCGGGACTCCTGGCCAACGAGGCGTCGATGACGGGCGCCTACCTGTCCGGACGCCGCGAGATCCCCACGCCGGAGGTGCGTCGACAGATCGACACCGAGCGGCAGATCACGGTGCACGGGGCGCGCGAGCACAACCTCGCCGGGATCGATGTCACGTTCCCGCTCGGCGCGTTCGTCGCCGTCACGGGTGTGTCCGGCTCGGGCAAGTCCACGCTCGTCAACTCGATCTTGTACACGGTGCTCGCGAACGAGCTCAACGGCGCGCGTCGCGTCGCAGGCCGCTACCGCACCGTGACCGGGCTCGAGCACCTCGACAAGGTCGTGCACGTGGACCAGGGGCCGATCGGCCGCACCCCGCGCTCCAACCCCGCGACGTACACCGGCGTGTGGGACCACGTGCGCAAGCTCTTCGCGCAGACCACCGAGGCCAAGGTCCGCGGCTACACGCCCGGCCGGTTCTCGTTCAACGTCAAGGGCGGGCGCTGCGAGGCGTGCTCCGGCG
>CAZECM010000144.1:0-207 GCA_964510785.1 uncultured Cellulomonadaceae bacterium
CGCTGCGAGAGCTGGAACCCCGGCGCCTCGCCTCGCTGACCGATGCCGACCCGGCCGGCACCCGCGAACACCGGGCGCGTGACGAGGAACGGGGTGATGCGGGACGCCAGCTCGGCGAAGGGCACCGCGCGGTCCACGAGGAAGTTCTCGTGGGTCCCGTACGTCGCTCCCTTGCCGTCGACGTTGTTCTTGTAGAGCACGACGTCG
>CAZECM010000144.1:217-5088 GCA_964510785.1 uncultured Cellulomonadaceae bacterium
CCCGCGACGAGCCCCACGCCGACCCCGACCGGTGGCGCAGGCTCCACCTCATCATCGGCGACGCGAACTGCCTCGAGGTCGCGACCTACCTCAAGCTCGGCACGACCTCGCTCGTGCTGTGGCTCATCGAGCTGGGCTGCGTGGCGGAGCCGCTGCCCGGGGTGGCTGACGCCCTCGCCCGTATCGACGGGCTCGCGCTCGCCGACGCCGTCGCCGCGACGCGCGAGGTCAGCCACGACCTGACCCTCACGCGGCGCCTCGAGCTGGCGGACGGGCGTCGGCTCACCGCGCTCGAGATCCAGCGCGAGTACCTCGAGGCGATCACCTCCGTCGGGATGCCCGCCGAGCACGACGCCGAGACGGCCGACGTGCTCGCCCGTTGGGCCTCGCTGCTCGACCGGCTCGCCGTCGATCTCGCTTCGTGCGCCCGCGAGGTGGAGTGGCTCGCCAAGCTCCGCCTGCTCGAGGGGCTGCGACGCCGCGACCATCTCGAGTGGGGTCACGCCCGGCTCGCCGCCGTCGACCTGCAGTGGTCCGACCTGCGGCCTGAGCGCAGCCTCTTCCAGCGCCTCGTGCAGGCGGGCGCCGTCGAGTCGCTCGTCGCACCCGGGGAGGTGGAGCAGGCGGTGTCGAACCCGCCGCGGGAGACGCGAGCCTTCTTCCGGGGTCGCGCGATCGCCCGCTTCGGGCAGCAGATCTCCGCCGCGAGCTGGGACTCGATCGTCTTCGACATCCCGGGCGCACCGACCCTGCGTCGCGTGCCGATGCGTGACCCGTTGCGAGGCACTGCCGAGCACGTCGAGGTGCTCTTCGACGCCAGTGCCGATGCCACCGAGCTGCTCGCCGCGCTCGGCGGCTGACGACTACGGGCCGTCCCTGGGGGAGGCGACGGGCTCGTCGTCCTCGGGGAAGTGACCCGAACCGTCGGACCGGTACGTCCCCGGGGTGCCGAGCTCCCACCGGCCCAAACCCGACCTGTCCACGCGCCATCGCATCGGGATGCGGGCGTCCTCGATCCACTGGTTGTGAAAGGAGCACACGAGCGCACCTTCCGAGACGCGGGTCTTGCCGCCGTCGGCCCAGCGCTGTACGGCGTGGTGGATCTGGCTGATCGAGGCGGGTGCGCCACAGCCCGGCCACACGCACGTCCGGTCGCGGGCCACGACGGCGCGTCGCAGGTGCCCCGAGAAGGTCCGTCTCGTACGGCCGACATCGATGACCTGCGAGTCCGGGTCCATGACGACCCGCGTGACCTCGCAGTCCGTAGCGATGCGGCGCAGGACCTCGCGAGGGATCGGCCCGGTGCGGTCCTCCCACTCGGCGGGCGGCGCACCGACCAGAGCGAAGAGATCGACGGGTCGCTTCGTCCCACCACCACCGCTGCACGGCCGGTGGAGCAGGTCGTGCAGCTCGGTGAGGGTGACGTGGACGGACAGGTGAGGCCGGACCGAGCCGATCTTTCCGGTCAGTCCCTTGTCCAGGACGAGACGTGCGAGTCCGGCCAGGGCACCGGCGCGGCGCTGGGGCACGGTACGGGTATCACCCGCGGGCGGCGTCCCCGTCACGGCGTGGATGGCGGTCTTGACGAGCTGACCGTGCTCCGTCGTGAGAAAGCCGGACAGGTGGTAGCCGCCCGTCGTGGCGGAGAGCTTGAGGTATTCCCGGGTGATCGCTTCGCGATACCCCCGCTCGTCCGCCTCGGGGTCGACCACGTGCGCGAAGCGGCGGGTGAGTCGCTGGAAGCTTGCGAGGGAGTGTCCGCGTGCGAGCTCGATCAGCGCGCGCTCGCCCGTGACCTGGGTCGCGGACCCGTCGGCCCCGGGCGCGATGCCCGGGACGTCGAAGAGCTCACCGAGAGCGGCCGTGCGCTCGGGTGTGTTCGCCGTGTTCGCGATGGCGATCGCGTCCGCCGTCGTGATGGCGCCCTGGCGCGCAGCCTCGGCCGTCTCGCCAAGTGTGTCCCGCAGCACGGACGCGGTCCCTGCCTGGACGGTGGCGACGGGGAAGGGGACGCGATGGGTGCCGGCGACCCACGAGCGGAAGGATCGGTAGCCGGCACCGAGCCACGCACCCGTCCCCTCGACCCGACCGAGCCAGCCGAGACGCTGTGCGGTGAGCCGGTCCGTGGTGCGTGAGACGCGCAGCGAGGCCTCTGCCGCCGTCGGGCCGTCGAGCTCGGAGGGATCGGTGTCCGTGATCTGGTCCACCAGGGACTCGAGCGCCGCGAGCATCGAGGTGAGGTTGCCCACGGAGCCGCGTCCAGCGGCCTCGCCGTCGTCGCGACCGTCGCCGAGCCCGAACCCGCTGTCGCGCTCGCCGCGCTCTCGCTCGCCTCCCGCCGCACCGTTCCCCTTGAGCACCTCATCCACCTCCTCTCCGAGCAGCCGTTCTGCTGATGCGGACAAACGTAGTGAAAGGGACTGACAACGCTGCGGGCGGTGTCGGCACCAGACGGCTCGGACGGGGCAGGAGTCGCAGTCCGGCCCGGTGGCGCATCCCATGCCGCATCACGTGGCGGACCCGCTGTCGGTGGGACGCACTAGGCTGAGACGCAGGCAGCAACTCGTTCCCCAGGAGGCACTCATGGCCGAGCAGGAGCAGCGCAGGGTCGAGCGCGAGGAACCGGACGTCCCGGACACCCCCGCGCCCGTCGCGCCGTCGAACCAGGCCAGGGACGCCGAGGTCGACGCCCTCCTCGACGAGATCGACGACGTCCTCGAGTCGAACGCCGAGACCTTCGTGCGCGGGTTCGTGCAGAAGGGCGGCGAGTGATCCGCCGATGAGCCACGAGAACACCGCCAGGCTGCCGGGTGCCTTCACGGCGCCGGGCACCTCGTCGTTCGTCGAGTTCCTCGCGGGGTACGCGCCGCACCTGCTCCCGGGGCACCGAGACCTGCCGGCGGGGGAGGTCCCCACCTTCCCTCATGCGACCACGATCGTCGCCGCGACGTTCGACGACGGGATCGTGATGGCGGGGGACCGCCGCGCCACGATGGGCGCGATGATCGCCCACCGCGAGATCGAGAAGGTCTTCCCGGCGGACGAGTACTCCGCCGTCGGCATCGCCGGCACGGCGGGCATCGCCGTCGAGCTCGTCCGACTCTTCCAGCTCGAGCTCGAGCACTACGAGAAGATCGAGGGCACGCTCCTCTCGCTCGACGGCAAGGCCAACCGGCTCGCCGCGATGATTCGGTCGAACCTCGGCCTGGCGATCCAGGGGCTCGCCGTCGTCCCCCTCTTCGCGGGTTTCGACCTCGATCGCGCACGGGGGCGGATCTTCTCGTACGACATCACGGGCGGGCGCTACGAGGAACGCGACTTCCACGCCGTCGGTTCCGGCTCGGTGTTCGCGCGCGGTTCGCTCAAGAAGCGTTGGCGTACCGGGCTTGCGGAGGACGACGCCGTCCGCACCACGGTCGAGGCGCTCGTCGACGCGGCCGACGACGACGCCGCGACGGGCGGCCCCGACACCCTGCGCCAGATCTGGCCGATCGTCGTCACCGTGACGGCCGAGGGCTATCGGCGTGTGGCGGACGACGTGCTGCGCGACATGGTCGGCGACCTCGACTCGCTCCGACGGACCCAGGGGCAACGAGGAGGTGGTTCGTCGTGAGCATGCCGTTCTACGTCTCGCCCGAGCAGCTCATGAAGGACCGGGCGGACTTCGCGCGCAAGGGCATCGCGCGCGGGCGATCCGTCGTCGTCCTCGCCTACGACGACGGCATCGCGTTCGCGACCGAGAACGCCTCCCGGGCACTGCACAAGATCTCCGAGATCTACGACCGCATCGCGTTCGCCGCCGTCGGGAAGTACAACGAGTTCGAGAATCTGCGGGTCGCGGGCGTGCGCTACGCGGACCTGCGGGGCTACTCCTACGACCGGGCGGACGTCAACGCGCGCGCCCTCGCGAACGCCTACGCCCAGACGCTCGGCACCGTGTTCACCACGGAGTCCAAGCCGCTCGAGGTGGAGCTCGTCGTCGCCGAGGTCGGGGCAGACCAGTCGACCGACCAGATCTACCGCCTGTCCTATGACGGCTCGGTCGCCGACGAGAAGGGTTTCGTGGTCATGGGGGGCCAGGCGGAAGAGCTCGGCGCCGTGGCCCAGGCCGGCTGGCGCGAGGGTCTCGACCTCGGCGAGGCGATGCGTCTCGCCGTCGAGGTCCTCGGCACGCAGGCCGACGGACCGGCCAAGGAGCTCGACACGAACCAGCTCGAGGTCGCGGTGCTCGACCGCAAGCGCCCGCGCCGGGCCTTCCGGCGGATCTCGCCCGCGGCTCTCGACGCGTTGCTGGTGCGGGGGGACTGACGTGGACCGGCGCATCTTCGGCCTCGAGACGGAGTACGGCGTCACCTGTGCCTCGGACTCGGGCCGAGGCCTGAGCGCGGACGAGGTCGCCCGCTACCTGTTCCGCAAGGTCGTCGCGTGGGGGCGCAGCTCGAACGTCTTCCTGCGCAACGGGGCGCGGCTCTACCTCGACGTCGGCTCCCACCCCGAGTACGCGACGGCCGAGTGCGACGACATCGCCCAGCTCATCGCGCACGACAGGGGCGGGGAACGGATCCTCGAGGGTCTCGTCGCCGACGCCCAGCAGCGACTCGAGCACGAGGGAATCGACGGGCGCGTCCACCTCTTCAAGAACAACACCGACTCGGCGGGCAACTCCTACGGCTGCCACGAGAACTACCTCGTGCGCCGCCAGGGTGACTTCGCCCGGCTCTCCGACGTCCTCGTGCCGTTCCTCATCACGCGCCAGGTGCTCACGGGCGCCGGCAAGGTGCTGACGACCCCCCGCGGCACGATCTACTGCCTCTCGCAGCGCGCGGACCACATCTGGGAGGCGGTCTCGAGCGCGACGACCCGCTCGCGCC
>CAZECM010000145.1:0-5019 GCA_964510785.1 uncultured Cellulomonadaceae bacterium
TCCTCAAGCGCGAGGACCTCAACCACACCGGCTCGCACAAGATCAACAACGTGCTCGGCCAGGCGCTGCTGACCAAGCGGATCGGCAAGAAGCGCGTCATCGCGGAGACGGGGGCCGGTCAGCACGGCGTCGCGACGGCCACCGCTGCGGCGCTCTTCGACCTCGAGTGCACGATCTACATGGGGGAGCAGGACACGCAGCGCCAGGCGCTCAACGTCGCCCGCATGCGCCTCCTCGGCGCCGAGGTGATCCCGGTCAAGGCCGGCTCGCGCACCCTCAAGGACGCGATCAACGAGGCGCTGCGCGACTGGGTGACCAACGTCGGCACCACGAACTACGTGTTCGGCACGGTCGCCGGCCCGCACCCGTTCCCCGCGCTCGTGCGTGACCTGCAGCGCATCATCGGCGTCGAGGCGCGCCAGCAGGTGCTCGACCTGACGGGCGCGCTGCCCGACGTCGTGCTCGCGTGCGTCGGCGGCGGCAGCAACGCGATCGGCATCTTCCACGCGTTCCTCGAGGACGTCGGGGTGCGGCTCGTCGGGCTCGAGGCTGCGGGTGACGGCGTCGAGACCGGGCGGCACGCCGCCACGATCACGGCCGGACGCCCCGGGGTGCTGCACGGTGCGCGGTCCTTCCTGCTGCAGGACGAGGACGGCCAGACGATCGAGTCGCACTCGATCTCGGCGGGCCTCGACTATCCCGGCGTCGGCCCCGAGCACTCCCACCTCGCGGACATCGGTCGGGCCGAGTACCGGCCCGTGACGGACGCCGCCGCGATGGAGGCCTTCCGCCTGCTGTGCCGTACCGAGGGCATCATCCCCGCGATCGAGTCCGCGCACGCGCTCGCCGGCACGATCGAGGTCGGCCGCGAGCTCGGCCCGGACGCGACGCTCCTCGTGAACCTCTCGGGTCGCGGCGACAAGGACGTCGAGACGGCGGGCCGCTGGTTCGGCCTGCTCGACGAGGAGGCGACGCCGTGACGATCCCCAGCCAGACGGCGGACAAGCTCGAGGCGTTGCGGGCCGAGGGGCGGGCCGCCTTCATGGCCTACCTGCCCCTGGGCTTCCCCGACGTGGCGGGCACCGTCGACGCGATCCGCGCGGTCGTCGACGCGGGCGCGGACATCATCGAGCTCGGCATTCCGTACTCGGACCCCGTCATGGACGGCTCGGTCATCCAGCGGGCCACGCAGACCGCGCTCGCCGGCGGGGTGCGGCTGCGTGACGCGTTCGCCGTCGTCGAGCAGGTCGCCGGCGGTGACGTGCCCGTCGTGCTGATGAGCTACTTCAACCCGATCCTCGCCTACGGTGTCGACGCGTTCGCGCGGGACCTCGCGGCGGCGGGCGGCGCCGGCATCATCACGCCCGACCTCATCCCGGACGAGGCCGGCGAGTGGCTCGAGGCGTCCGACACCCACGCGCTCGACCGCATCTTCCTCGTGGCCCCGAGCTCGACGCCCGAGCGGCTCGCGCTCACGGCCCGGGCGACGCGTGGCTTCGTCTACGCCGCCTCGACGATGGGCGTCACGGGGGAACGTGCGACCGTCGGTTCCCACGCCGCCGAGCTCGTCGCCCGCACGCGCGGCGCCGGCGCCCCGCGGGTCTGCGTCGGCCTCGGCGTGTCGACGGGGGAGCAGGCGGCGGAGGTCGCACGGTACGCCGACGGCGTGATCGTCGGCTCGGCGCTCGTGCGCCCGCTGCTCGAGGCCACGGACCGGGCGGAGGGGCTCACCGCCCTGCACGCTGTCGCCGAGGGACTCGCGGCCGGTGTCCGTGGTGCCCGCACCGCACTGGAGAGCGCATGATCCTGCCCTTCGCCATCCCGAGCCCGTCGCAGAGCGTCTGGTACCTGGGCCCGCTCCCGTTGCGCGCCTACGCGCTCGCGATCCTCGCGGGGATCGTCGTCGCGGTGTGGATCGCGCAGCGACGCATGGCCGAGCGGGGTGGTCCGCCCGAGCGCGTCATCGAGATCGTCTTCTGGGCCGTCCCCTTCGGCATCGTCGGGGGGCGGATCTACCACGTCGTCTCCTCGCCCCAGGCCTACTTCGGCGAGGGTGGCGACCCGTGGAAGGCGTTCGCCATCTGGGAGGGCGGCCTCGGCATCTGGGGAGCGATCGCCCTCGGGGCGGTCGGCGCGGCGATCGGGTGCCGGCGCCAGAACATCCGCTTCTCCTCGTTCGCCGACATCGTCGCGCCCGGGCTCCTCGTGGCCCAGGCGATCGGTCGCCTCGGGAACTGGTTCAACCAGGAGCTCTTCGGCGGCGCGACGACGTTGCCGTGGGGGCTGCGCATCGACGAGGCCCACCTGCCCGCGGGGTACGAGGCGGGCACGTTGTTCCACCCGACGTTCCTGTACGAGCTGATCTGGAACCTCGCCGGGGCCGCACTGCTCGTCTGGCTCGACCGGCGCTACCGCCTCGGGCACGGCCGGGTGTTCTGGCTCTACGTGCTCATCTACACGAGCGGGAGGCTGTGGATCGAGATGGTCCGCATCGACCCGGCGAGCAACATCCTCGGTCTGCGGCTGAACGTCTGGACGTCGATTCTCGTCGGCCTCGGGGCGCTGGTAGCCTTCATCCTCGCCGGACGCCGCCACCCAGGGCGCGAGGCGAGCGTGTTCGTCCGTCCGGAAGCGACGGTCGACGCCGGGGAGACACCCCCGCGCGACGAGGCAAGCGGTGACACCGCCGCGACGGGGGGCCCGTCGGAGTAAGGCCGGAGCGCGAGCATTCGGTATCGTTGTGTAGTTGGGCCAAGGGCGTCCCGATTCCCCCTGTCAAGAATTCTCCCGGCGAGCCGGGAGGAGTGAGGACGGATCCATGCCCTCGTCGACCCACGGTGGTTATACCGGCCGACCTGGCCTGTACGACCCCGCATTCGAGCATGACGCCTGTGGAGTCGCGTTCGTCGCGACTCTCCGCGGTACGCCCGGACGCGACATCGTCGACGCGGGCCTGACGGCCCTCCTCAACCTCAACCACCGCGGTGCGGTCGGTGCCGAGCCGGACACGGGCGACGGCGCGGGCATCCTCACCCAGATCCCCGACGCCTTCGTGCGCGACGTCGTCGACGCCGAGCTCCCCGCACCGGGCTACTACGCGATCGGCATCGCCTTCCTGCCCGCGGACGGCGACGGTGCCGAGGCCGCGCTCGTGGCGCGTGCCGTCGAGGCGATCGCGGTCGAGGAGAAGCTCGACGTCCTCGCATGGCGCGACGTGCCCGTGGTGGCCGAGCTCGTCGGACCGAGCGCGCGGGCCGTCATGCCCGTCTTCCGCCAGCTGGTCGTGGCCGACCCCGCGCGCGAGCTGCACGGCATCGAGCTCGACCGCCGCACGTTCCGGCTGCGCAAGCGCGCCGAGCGCGAGCTGGGCGTGTACTTCGCCTCGCTCTCCGCTCGCACCATCACGTACAAGGGCATGCTGACGACCTCGCAGCTCGAGCCCTTCTTCCCGGACCTGTCGGACCCGCGCTACGCGTCCGAGCTCGCGCTCGTGCACTCCCGGTTCTCGACCAACACGTTCCCGAGCTGGCCCCTCGCGCACCCGTTCCGGCTCATCGCCCACAACGGCGAGATCAACACCGTGCGCGGCAACCGGAACTGGATGCACGCCCGGCAGGGTTCGCTCGAGAGCGAGCTGCTCGGAGACCTCACGCCCGTCCTGCCGATCTGCTCGGACGACGCGAGCGACTCGGCGAGCTTCGACGAGGTCCTCGAGCTGCTGCACCTCGGTGGGCGTCCGCTCCCGCACGCGGTCCTCATGATGGTCCCCGAGGCGTGGGAGAACCACGCGTCGATGGACCCCGCCGTGCGCGCGTTCTACGAGTACCACTCGACGCTCGTCGAGCCGTGGGACGGGCCCGCGTCGCTGTCCTTCACCGACGGGTCCGTCATCGGAGCCGTGCTCGATCGCAACGGGCTGCGCCCGGGCCGCTACTGGGTCACCGAGGACGGTCTCGTCGTGCTCGCCTCCGAGGCGGGCGTGCTCGACCTCGACCCGGCCACGGTCGTGCGCAAGGGGCGCCTCGAGCCGGGCCGGATGTTCCTCGTCGACGTCGTCCAGGGGCGCATCGTCGAGGACGAGGAGATCAAGTCCCAGCTCGCGGCCCAGCACCCCTACGCCCAGTGGCTCGCTGAGCACGCGGTGCGGCTCGAGGAGCTCCCGGAGCGCGAGCACGTCTCGCACTCGGCGTCGTCGGTCCGGCGCCGCCAGCGGGCGTTCGGCTACACCGAGGAAGAGCTCAGGATCATCCTCTCGCCGATGGCGGCCACGGGTGGGGAGCCCCTCGGTGCGATGGGCTCCGACACGCCGCTCGCCGTGCTCTCCCAGCGCTCGCGCTTGCTGTTCGACTACTTCGTGCAGATGTTCGCGCAGGTCACGAACCCGCCGCTCGACGCGATCCGCGAGGAGCTCGTCACGAGCATCGGTGGGGCGATCGGTCCCGAGCCGAACCTGCTGTCGGAGACGCCCGAGCACGCGCGCAAGCTCATGCTCCCCTTCCCCGTGCTGGACAACGACCAGCTCGCCAAGATCGTCCACGTCGGGCGCGATCCCAAGCTCACCGGCATCTTCTCCGCGCTCACCGTGCGCGGCCTGTACCGGGTGTCCGGCGGCGGGGCAGGGCTGCGGGCACGGCTCGAGGAGATCTTCGCCGAGGTCGACGCCGCGATCGAGCGCGGCGTGAGCTTCATCGTGCTCTCCGACCGGGACGCCGACGCCGAGCTCGCGCCCATCCCGTCGCTCCTGCTCACGAGCGCCGTCCACCACCACCTCGTGCGGCACCAGACGCGCACGAAGGTCTCGCTCGTCGTGGAGGCGGGGGACGTGCGCGAGGTGCACCACGTCGCGCTCCTCATCGGCTACGGCGCGGCCGCCGTCAACCCGTACCTCGCGATGGAGAGCGTCGAGGACCTCGCACGCAGCGGCTACCTCGACGTGACGCCGGCCAAGGCCGTCGCGAACCTCATCAAGGCGCTCGGCAAGGGCGTGCTCAAGGTCATGAGCAAGATGGGCATCTCGAC
>CAZECM010000146.1:0-4516 GCA_964510785.1 uncultured Cellulomonadaceae bacterium
TGTCCGACGACGGCGCCTTCCTCGCGAATGCCGCCCTCGCCTCCCGCAAGGACGCCCGCGACGCCGTGCGCGCCGCGAGGAAGGCGCAACCGGGCTGGGCCGGCGCGACCGCCTACAACCGCGGCCAGGTCCTCTACCGCGTCGCCGAGCTCCTCGAGGGGCGGCGCACGCAGTTCGTCGAGGAGCTCGCCGTCGGCGAAGGGCTCAAGCCCAAGGCGGCCTCGGCCGCCGTCGATGCCGCGATCGACCGCTGGGTCTGGTACGCGGGCTGGACGGACAAGGTCGCCCAGGTGGCCGGCAGCGCCAACCCCGTGGCGGGCCCCTACTTCAACCTCTCGGTGCCCGAGCCCACGGGCGTCGTCGTCGTCCTCGCCCCGCAGGGCTCCTCGCTGCTCGGCCTCGTGAGCGTGCTCGCGCCCGTGCTCGTCACGGGCAACACCGCCGTGGTCGTGGCGAGCGAGAAGCGACCCCTGCCCGCGATCACGCTCTCGGAGGTCCTCACGACCTCGGACGTGCCCGGTGGTGTCGTCAACATCCTCACCGGCCGCACCGCGGAGCTCGCCACCCCGCTCGCGACGCACCAGGACGTCAACGCGATCGACCTCACGGGCACGATCGGCGCCGCCGACGTCGCGTGGGGCGCCCTCGAGGCCGAGGCAGCGGGCAGCGTCAAGCGCGTCGTGCGCCCCCCGCTCGACGACGCCGAGCCCGACTGGACCCAGATCCCGAATGGCCCGCGCCGCATCCTCGCCTTCACCGAGACGAAGACGGTCTGGCACCCCAAAGGGATCTAGCTACCCGACGGCCACCGCGTCCGGCATGGTCGCGACGCCCTCGGGGCCGAAGCCGTCGAGCACCGCTTCGACGGAGGAGACACCGATCCGCGTCGCGCCGGCTCGGATCAGCTCGAGCGCCTGCGCGGGCGAGCTGATGCCCCCGGCGGCCTTGACACCCACGCGCCCGCCCACGGTGTCGGCGATCGCGCGCACGGCGTAGACGCTCGCGCCACCCGCGGGGTGCATCCCCGTGGACGTCGTGACGAAGTCCGCGCCGGCGTCGGCGATCGCACGGCACGACTCGACGAGCTCGTGATCGGTCAGCGCCGCGGACTCGACCACGACCTTGAGCACGAGCGGCCGGGGCACGACGCCGCGCACCGCCTCGACCTCGGCGCGCACGGCGTCGAAGTTCCGCTCCTTGGCGAGGCCGACGTCGATCACGAGGTCGACCTCGAGCGCGCCGTCGGCCACGGCCTGCTTCGCCTCGGCGACCTTGATGTCCGTGCGGTGGTTGCCCGAGGGGAATCCGACCGCCGTCCCGACCACCACGCCCTCGGGAGCCGTGATCGGCAGCATGTTCGGCGGCACGACCACCGCGTACACGCCCGCTCTCGCCGCATCGGCGACGAGCGACTCGAGCTCGGACCGGGTGAGCTCCGCGCGCAGGAACTGGTAGTCGATGAACTGCGCGAGGTCGGCGTTCCCGAGGGCGTGTGCGGTCATGGCACGGACTCCTATGTGTCGTGGTTGAGTACCTCGTAGGCGGGGAGGATGACCTGTTCCACCAGGTCACCGCGTTCGTCGAAGTGGATGAAGGTGTTCCAGGCGGCGTCGAGGGTGACGTCGCGCAGGTCGTCGAGCGTCCAGCCGGCGTCCTGCACGAGCAGCTGCATCTCGCGCGACGCCGTGGTGCCGGACTGCAGCCGGTTGTCGGTGTTGACGGTGACGGCGAAGCCGAGGTTGCGCAGCAGCGTGATCGGGTGGGCGGCGATCGAGGTCGCGGCACCGGTCTGGGTGTTCGAGGTCGGGCACAGCTCGAGCGGCACCTGGTTGTCGCGCACCCAGTGTGCGAGCCGGCCGAGCCGGGCGCCCGCCGCGAGCTCCTCGGCCGAGGCGCCCGGGAGGTCCGGCACCTCGATGTCGTCCATGATCCGCACGCCGTGGCCGAGGCGCAGCGCGCCACCACGGTGCAGGGCGGTGGCGATCGAGTCGAGCCCGTCCGCCTCGCCCGCGTGCAGCGTCACGGGGAAGTGCGCCTCGCGCAGCCGCTGCAGCGCGGAGGGGATGCGATCGGCCGGGAAGCCCGCCTCGGGCCCGGCGAGGTCGAAGCCGACCACGCCGTTGTCCCAGTTGGCGAGCGCGAGCTCGGCGATCTCGTCCCACAGGTCGTTCTGCCGCATCGCCGTGACGAGCTGGCCCACGCGGATGTAGCGGCCGTCGGCCGCGGCCTCGGCCGCCCCGTCGGTCAGCCCCGCCTGCACGGCGTCGACGACGGCCTGCAGGCTCAGCCCCCGCGCCGTGTGCTGCTCGGGCGCGTAGCGCTGCTCGGCGTAGACCACGCCGTCGGCCGCGAGGTCGAGCACGGACTCCTTGGCGACACGGTAGAGGTGATCCTCGGTCTGCATCACCGCGGTCGTCACGGAGAAGGTCTCGAGGTACGTCTCGAGCGAGCCCGTCTCCACGCCGTCGGTGAACCAGCTCCCGGCGGCCTGGACGAACCAGGCCCCGAGCTGTTCCGCGCCGCGCGCGGGCAGCTCGAAGCCGATCTCCCCCGCGATCTCGTCGATGGTCTCGGGGCGCAGCCCGCCGTCCAGGTGGTCGTGCAGGAGGACCTTGGGCAGTGCCCTGATGGATTCTTCGTCGATGCTCATAGCGCCACGTTATCGCCCTGACGAGGAGACCCTTCGACCATTACGGGTAGTCCTCCCGTTCGTCGCGGGGTACCTCGGCGAGCTGCTCGACCACGTCGGCCTCGCTCGCCTCCTTGGTACCCACGTCCGGGTCGGGCTCGGGGTCGTAGTCCTCCCCGCCCGCCTCGTCGGCGGACTCCGCGGCGATCTCCACGGCGTCGTCCAGCTCAGGACCGACCAGGCCGGCGTCGCGCCAGCTCGCTCCTCCGGGAAGGGTGCTCACGTCGACCTCCTTGGCTCGGCCTGTCCCCCCATCGTGCCCCACCTCGGCCCGTCGCGCATCAGCCCAAGGTCACTGGTGGGGCAGCACGATCCACGTCACGTGCGACCAGCCGCCGAGCGCCCGGTGCGGACCGCCCGGAGCGAGGATCTCCTCGCGCGAGATCGACGCCGAGAGCCCGTGCCCCGGCTCGTACACCGCGAACATGTCGGGCGCCGTGAAGCCGGTGAGGAGCACGACGTGGCGCGGCGCAGCGGTCGCGACACCACCGCCCAGGTCGCCGCCGGAGTACAGCGGCACGGGGATGCCCGCCGTGAGCGCACCGGCGGCCCGGGCGAGCTGGCGCGAGGTGCCTGGGCGGTCGCCGTCGTCGACCATCTCGGCGCGGAAGCGCAGCCCGGCGAAGCGTGCCGCGCTCGCCGCGCCCCACGGCGGCGTACCGAGCGACGGCGGCCAGGACAACGGCCATAGCGCGCGCGAGTTCGACACCTGCTTCACGACGAGCTGCAGCGCGGCGAACCGCCGCTGCGGGGAGTCCGGGATCGCACCGGGGCGGATGCGGCGCAGCGCGCGCACCTCGGGCGGCACGTGACCGGGCAGGAGGCGGCCCGTCGCGAGCCACAGGGCGAGGCTCGGGTCTCCCGCCGCGGCGAGCATCACGAGCACGGCCGAGCCGCACGTCGTGGTGTCCGTCTGCCGCGCGACGTCGGTACCCCACAGCAGGTGGGTGGCGCCGCGGTACGTGCGCAGCGGGGCGGCGACCTGGCGGCGCGTCGCGGCATCGAGACCGGGCCACCACTCCTCGAGAGTCGTGGCGGCGGCGGCCGGGACGCCCGCGACGAGGGCGCGGTCGCGCACCGCTGCGGCCACCGTGGCTCCTGGTCCCGCCGAGACCGGGACCGACGGCGGCACGGGCCCGAGCCAGTCGACGACGGCGGGGGCGTCGTCGTCGGACACCGCTCCCCCGCCCCGCAGGAGACGCCGCACCGCCCCGACGAGGCTCGTCGCCTGGAGCGACCGCCATCCCATCGCGATCAGCCCGCGGCGATCCGGCCGAGCACGAGCGGCGCCTCGGGTGGGCGCGAACCTTCGGGTCCGACGACGACGGCGCCCTCGAGCGCCTCGTGCGCCCGCGCGAACCGTTCGGGTGTGTCCGTGTGCAGCGTCATGAGCACCTCGCCGGCACGCACGAGCGCCCCGGGCTTGGCGTGCAGCTCGATGCCCGCACCGGCCTGCACGGGGTCCTCCTTGCGGGCGCGACCGGCGCCGAGGCGCCACGCGGCGATGCCTACCTGGTACGCGTCGAGCCCGAGGAGCACGCCGTCGGCGGGGGCGAGCACCTGCTCGGTCTCCCGTGCGACGGGGAGGGGCGCGTCCGGGTCGCCGTCCTGCGCCGCGATCATGCGCCGCCACACGTCCATGGCCCGACCGTCGGTGAGCGCGGCGGCGACGTCCTCGCCGTCCCGGCCCGCGGCGGTGAGCATCTCCTGGGCGAGGGCGATCGTGAGCTCGACGACGTCCGGCGGGCCGCCCCCGGCGAGCACCTCGAGCGACTCGCGCACCTCGAGCGCGTTGCCCGCCGTGAGGCCGAGCGGGGTCGACATGTC
>CAZECM010000146.1:4526-4905 GCA_964510785.1 uncultured Cellulomonadaceae bacterium
GTGCCGAGGTCCACCATCGTGCGCGCGAGCTCGGTCGCCCGGTCGAGGTCCTTCATGAACGCGCCGGAGCCGACCTTGACGTCGAGGACGAGCGCGCCCGTGCCCTCGGCGATCTTCTTGCTCATGATCGAGCTCGCGATGAGCGGGATCGCCTCGACGGTGCCCGTGACGTCACGCAGCGCGTAGAGCTTGCGGTCCGCGGGGGCGAGGCCCGAGCCGGCCTGGCAGATGACGGCTCCGACGCCGTCGAGCTGAGCGAGCATCTCCTCGTTGCTGAGCGCCGCGCGCCAGCCGGAGATCGACTCGAGCTTGTCGAGCGTGCCGCCCGTGTGCCCGAGGCCACGCCCGGAGAGCTGCGGCACGGCCACGCCGAACACGG
>CAZECM010000147.1:0-4869 GCA_964510785.1 uncultured Cellulomonadaceae bacterium
CGGCCGAGGGCGCGACGATGGAGTGGGTCGACGGCAACATCGGCTCCAAGGTCACGATGAAGTACCCGTCGATCTACCTCATGGGCGAGCACGCCCGTGGCGAGACGCTGTCGATCGCCTTCGCGGGCGAGGGTCAGCACCAGGACGCGGGCGCCAAGATGGTGCACGCCGCCCCGCACACGTCGTCGTCGATCGTCTCCAAGTCGGTCGCCCGCGGCGGCGGGCGCACGTCCTACCGCGGGCTCGTGCAGGTGCTCGAGGGCGCGGAGCACTCCGCCTCCACGGTGCTGTGCGACGCGCTGCTCGTGGACCAGATCTCCCGCTCGGACACCTACCCCTACGTGGACGTCCGCGAGGACGACGTGTCCCTCGGCCACGAGGCCACGGTCTCGCGCGTGAGCGAGGACCAGCTGTTCTACCTGATGTCCCGAGGCATGCCCGAGACGGAGGCCATGGCCATGATCGTGCGCGGGTTCGTCGAGCCCATCGCGCGCGAGCTGCCCATGGAGTACGCGCTCGAGCTCAACCGCCTCATCGAGCTGCAGATGGAAGGGTCCGTCGGCTGATGTCCACCACGGCACAGACCAGCCCCGAGGGGCTGGTCACTGATCACTCGCGCGCCGTCGCCGACGGCGCGCACTCGCACGGCGTCGTCCCCGGCTCCTCACGAGCCGAGCGCGCCACGAGCTTCGAGCTCGCCGACTTCGCGGTCCCCGGGGGTCGCGAGGAGGAGTGGCGCTTCTCGCCGGTGGACCGGCTCGCGCCGCTGTTCGCCGACGGCATCGCCGACACCGGGGTGCAGACCACGGTCGTCGCGGCGCCCGAGGTGACGGTCGAGATCGTCGACCGGACCGACGCCCGCCGCGGCCTCGCCGGCAAGCCCGGCGACCGGGCCGCCGCCGCCGCGTGGGCGGGCGCCCTGGAGGCGACCGTCGTCACGGTGCCGGCGAACACCGTGGCCTCGAAGGTCACCTCCGTGCGCATCGAGGGGGTCTCGGCCGACGACGTCGCGTCGAACCACGTCATCGTGCACGCGAAGGAGAACTCGCAGGCGGTGGTCCTCATCGACCACGCCGGCGCAGCGACGCTCACGCAGACCGTCGAGGTGGTCGTGGAGGCCGGTGCGCACCTGAGCGTCGTCGCGATCCACGGCTGGGACGCGGGCGCCGTGCACAACGCCGCGCACCGCGTGACGATCGGGCGCGACGCGACCGTCAAGCACGCCGTCGTGACGCTCGGCGGCGACGTCGTGCGTGTCACGCCCGACGCGAGGTTCACCGGTCCCGGGGGCGACCTCGAGATGCTCGGCCTGTACTTCGCCGACGCCGGTCAGCACCAGGAGCACCGCCTCTTCGTGGACCACGCCGTCGAGAGCTGCAAGTCCCGTGTCACGTACAAGGGCGCGCTGCAGGGCGAGGGTGCTCACACGGTGTGGGTCGGTGACGTCCTGATCCGGGCGAACGCCTCGGGCACCGACACCTACGAGCTCAACCGCAACCTCGTGCTGACCGAGGGCGCGCGCGCCGACTCGGTGCCCAACCTCGAGATCGAGACCGGTCTCATCGAGGGCGCCGGCCACGCGAGCGCGACGGGTCGCTTCGACGACGAGCAGCTGTTCTACCTGCGTTCGCGCGGGATCCCCGAGGTCGAGGCACGCCGGCTCGTGGTGCGCGGTTTCTTCGCGGAGCTCGTCCACCAGATCGGCATCCCCGAGGTCGAGGAGCGGCTCATGGCCGAGATCGAGGCCGAGCTGGCCGGCGGCGAGGCATGACCGCCCAGCTCGCCTGCTACACGCAGGACCTCCCGCCCGGCTCGGCCGTACGCGTCGAGCTCGAGGGGGAGAACGGGCCCGTGGAGGTCGCCGTCGTCCGCGACGAGTCCGGCGCCCTGTACGCCATCAACGACATCTGCTCCCACGAGCAGATCTCGCTCGCCGACGGCGAGATCGAGGGCTGCACGCTCGAGTGCTGGCTGCACGGGTCGAAGTTCGACCTGCGCACCGGCGCGCCGCTCAGCCTGCCCGCGACCGAGCCCGTGCCCGTGTATCCCGTGACGGTGGACGGCGAGCGCGTGCTCGTCGACATCGACGCCCCCCTGAACTGACGCATCCCGATCCACCGAGGAGAACCATGTCCACCCTGGAAATCCGCGACCTGCACGTCAGTGTCGAGACCAAGGAAGGCGCCAAGCCGATCCTGCGCGGTGTCGACCTGACCGTGACGTCCGGCCAGACGCACGCCATCATGGGGCCCAACGGCTCCGGCAAGTCCACGCTCGCGTACTCGCTCGCGGGCCACCCCAAGTACCAGATCACCTCGGGCAGTGTGCTGCTCGACGGCGAGGACGTCCTTGCGATGAGCGTCGACGAGCGGGCCAAGGCCGGCCTCTTCCTCGCGATGCAGTACCCCGTCGAGGTGCCGGGCGTCTCCGTGACGAACTTCCTGCGCACCGCCAAGACGGCGCTCGACGGCGAGGCCCCGCCGCTGCGCACGTGGACCAAGTCGGTCCGTGAGGCCATGGAGAAGCTCCGCATGGACCCGTCGTTCGCGGCGCGCTCGGTCAACGAGGGCTTCTCGGGCGGCGAGAAGAAGCGCCACGAGATCCTCCAGCTCGAGCTGCTGCGCCCGAAGTTCGCGATCCTCGACGAGACCGACTCGGGTCTCGACGTCGACGCCCTGCGCGTCGTGTCCGAGGGCGTCAACCGCGTGCGCGAGAACACGGACGCGGGCGTGCTGCTCATCACGCACTACACGCGCATCCTGCGCTACATCAAGCCTGACTTCGTGCACGTCTTCGTCGACGGCCGGATCGCGGAGGAAGGCGGCTCCGAGCTCGCCGACCGCCTCGAGGACGAGGGCTACGACCGGTACCTCACGGGCGCCCAGGCAGGCTGAGGCGACCATGACCGCGGTGCACGAGGAGACCCGCCTCACGGCGGCCGAGCTGGCCGCCGTGCGGGCGGACTTCCCGCTGCTCGCGCGCACGCTCCGGGGCGGGCGACCGCTCGTCTACCTCGACTCGGCGGCCACGTCGCAGAAGCCCGAGTGCGTCCTCGACGCCGAGCAGGACTTCTACACCCAGCGCAACGCCGCCGTGCACCGCGGCGCCCACCAGCTCGCCGAGGAGGCCACCGAGGCCTTCGAGCAGGCGCGCTCGCACGTGGCGCGCTTCGTCGGCGCGGCGCCGGACGAGATCGTGTGGACCGCCAACGCGACGGCGGGCATCAACCTCGTCGCCTACGCGATCTCGAACGCCACGCGGGGTCGCGGGGGAGCGGCCGCCCGCCGCTTCGCGCTCGGCGCGGTGGGCGAGATCCTCGTCACCGAGGCCGAGCACCACGCGAACCTCGTGCCCTGGCAAGAGCTCGCGGCACGCACGGGCGCACGGTTGCGTTGGGTCGAGGTGTCCGACGACGGCCGCCTGCGCACCGAGCAGCTCGACGAGCTCGTCACGGAGCGCACCCGGGTCATCGCCTTCACGCACGCCTCGAACGTCACGGGTGCCGTGACCGACGTCGAGGCCTTCGTCGCCGCGGCGCGTCGCGTCGGTGCGCTCACGGTGCTCGACGCGTGCCAGTCGGTGCCGCACATGCCCGTTGACCTCGCGGCGCTCGGCGTGGACTTCGCGGCGTCCTCCGGGCACAAGATGCTCGCGCCCACGGGCGTGGGGGCGCTCTACGGGCGCCGCGAGCTGCTCGAAGCCCTGCCGCCCGTGACGACCGGCGGCTCGATGGTCAAGGTCGTCACGATGGAGACCACCACGTACGCCGACCCGCCACAGCGCTTCGAGGCGGGCACGCAGATGGTCTCGCAGGCCGTCGCGATGGGCGCGGCCGCGCAGTACCTGTCCGAGCTCGGCATGGCGGCCGTGGCGAGCCACGAGCACGAGATGGCCCGGTTGCTGCTCGACGCCGTCGCCGCCGTGCCCGGGGTTCGGGTCATCGGCCCGACCGGCGCGCGCGACCGGCTCGCGACCGTCTCGTTCGTGGTTGACGGCGTGCACGCCCACGACGTGGGCCAGGTGCTCGACGAGGCCGGCGTGGCCGTGCGGGTGGGCCACCACTGCGCCCAGCCGTTGCACCGCCGCTTCGGCATCGCCGCCACCACGCGGGCGAGCGCCGCGGTGTACACGAGCCCGGAGGACGTCGAGGCGTTCCGGGAAGCATTGGGCACGGTCCGGGCGTTCTTCGGACTACAGGACTAGGGACGGGCGAGGTTCGATGACCGGGGCAGCACGCGGCGCGATGGAGCAGCTCTACCAGGAGCTGATCCTCGATCACGCGCGCACGCCCGAGGGCCGCACGCTCACTGGCGCGGCGCTGCCCGCCGACGGCGTGCCGTGGGCCGAGTCGCACCAGGTCAACACGACGTGCGGGGACGAGGTGACGCTGCGCGTCGAGCTCGACTCGGGCACCGGTCAGGTGGCGCACGTGCGCTGGGACGGCCAGGGCTGCTCGATCTCGCAGGCCTCGGTCTCCGTGCTCACCGGACTCGTGACCGACGGCTCGGTCGCCGACGCCGAACGCCTCGGCGAGGACTTCCGCACCCTCATGCAGGGCAGGGGAGCCGAGGTGGCGGCACCGGTCGCCGAGCGCCTCGGCGACGCGACGGCGTTCACCGGCGTCGCCCAGTTCCCGGCACGGATCAAGTGCGCGCTGCTCGGCTGGGCCGCGCTGCGCGACGCACTGGCTCAAGCCACCGCGGTGGCCAAGGAGGAGACACCATGAGCACGACCACGCCGACGCCGCCCACGGCCGCTGACATCGAGGAGGCCCTGCGCGACGTCATCGACCCCGAGCTGGGCATCAACATCGTCGACCTCGGCCTCGTGTACGGGCTCGTCATCGAGCCCGGCAACAACGCCGTCATC
>CAZECM010000148.1:0-4672 GCA_964510785.1 uncultured Cellulomonadaceae bacterium
TGGTTAGAGCGCCACGTTTACACCGTGGATGTCGGGGGTTCGAGTCCCTCCGGGCCCACTGACGTTGGCGAACGGGCGGCTCGTCGGCCGCTCGTTCGCGGACCGGGCCGAGGCCGAGGCCTGGGCCCGGCCCGACGAGGGCGAGCAGGTCGTGGAGTACAACCTCGTGTGCGAGCGCGACCGGCTAGACGGCCCGGGCGCTCGGCGCCGGGGGAGCGGGCTGGCGCGGGGAACCGCCCCCGCCGGGGTTGCTCGAGGTGTTGTTCGTGACGGGCCGTAGCAGCTCGAAGAGCTTCTTCTGGTAGTCGGACTTCATGCGGTTCACGGCGGCGGCGTCGGCGTTCGGCTCGGTGTAGATCGCGGCGGTACCGGAGCGGATCAGGACGTACGCGCCGTAGTCCTGCATGG
Source organism: uncultured Cellulomonadaceae bacterium (assembly GCA_964510785.1). GTDB lineage: Bacteria > Actinomycetota > Actinomycetes > Actinomycetales > Cellulomonadaceae > JAAYZM01. The sequence continues at coordinate 409 of CAZECM010000148.1, forward strand.
CGCGCCCGAGGGCGAGGCCTTCGGCCGTGAGCCCGAGCTTGCTCAGGTCGACGTCCGGCGGGATCGCGAAGAGCGTCCCCATGGGCACCGAGCCGGAGTAGTCCGTCTTGCCGTTGGAGTCCTGGGCGCGGGCCGGCCAGACGAAGCCGTCCTTGAGCGACTCGTTGGGAAGCCCGAGGGCGAGGGCGTGCGGGATCTTGTTCGCGTCGACCTCGTGCGTGCGGATGAGGCCGATGAGGTGGCTGATCGAGGAGGCCCGGGCGCCGTCCTTCAGACCGTCGGAGAGCAGGTCCGTCTCCACGACCCGCGTCGAGGTCCACTTCGTGTCGCTGACCTTCTCCGCCTTGTACAGCTCGAACGCGGTGCGGCCGTCGGGCTGGATCACGGCGAGGTGACGATCGGTGCCCTCGGTCGGGCTCGCGTTCTTCGGGATGCGGATCTTGTAGGTCTTCTTGCTCTTGGTGTCCTCGAGCGTCGCGAGCGGGTCGGAGTCCTTCGCGTAGGCCACGGCGATGGACCAGCGGTCCCGGTTGATCGTCGGTGTGGCCGACGTCAGGCCCTTCATCCGCGAGTCGCTCGTCCCGGCGTACTTCGCGCCCGAACCCAGCGCCGTGTTGGCGGGAGAGGAGGAGCTGAAGGGGTGGAGTGCGGCGACACGGGTCCCGACCGGCGGCTTCGGTGCCGGGGTCGTGGGCGCCGGAGTCGGGGTGGGTGACTTCGTCGGAGTCGGGGTGGGCGCCTTCGTCGGAGTCGGAGTCGGAGTCGGAGTCGGCGTGGGCTTCGGCGTCGGTGCCGTCGTCGGCGTCGGCTTCGGGTCGGCGGTCTGAGTCGGCTCGGGCGTGGGCGTGGGGCTCGGCTTCGCCGTCTTGGTCGGCGTCGGGCTCGGCGTCGTCGACGGCTCGGGGGTAGCCGTCGGTTGGGGCCGCTTGGGGGCGGACTTCGTCGTCGACGGCGTCGGGGTCGGTGCTCCAGGGCGCTTGGTGGCGGCACCCGCGCTCGACTCCTCCGACTCCGGTGCCGTCGGGGGGAGCGAGCGCGAGTCCCGAGCCTCGCCGCGCGACACGTCGACGGTGTCGTCACGACTCACCTGTCCGCCCTGGCCCGCGGTGGTCACGACGCCGTGGGCGCAGCCGGCGAGCACGAGGGCGGCGGACGCGGCTCCGGCCGTGGCGCGGCGGACTCGCTGCACGGTGGTCAGTGCATCGGGGCGGGTGGTCGAGAGGGTGTGGCGACTCACTGCTCATTCACTCCAGGTGACGGTGGTACGTGAGGTATCGGGTGATTCTGGCTGCACCTTTCGGGTGAAAGCCGTGGTTCTTCCGAGTGACAGTACGGGTTCGTCGGTGCCGGTGCACGGTGTGCGCGACACGGCGCAGCAGACGGTCCGCGCTGCCCGAAGTGCCTGATCCTGGGCGGTTCCGACGGACCGGCGCACGTCACGGGGTGAAACGAGACATGGGTCCCGGTCCCTCGACGAAGGGCCTCGCCGTGACCGATTCGTGACCTCAGTGTGACCGAAGTCACATCGAGGCCGAGGTCTGGTGGAGGTACCGGGTAGCGTTCGCTCCGTGACGGCCCCCCTCATCCTGCGCGACGCGATCCGGCTCCTCGACAGCCTCTTCCCGCCAGGGACTGCGGAGAGCTGGGACGCGGTCGGGCTCGTGACGGGCGACCCGGACCAGGAGGTGCGACGCATCCTCTTCGCCGTCGACCCCGTCGCGAGCGTCGTGGCGGAGGCGCAGGACTGGGGTGCGGACCTCCTCGTCACGCACCACCCTCTCTTGCTGCGTCCCGTCCACTCGATCGCGGCGACGACCTTCAAGGGGACGCTCGTCCACCGCCTCGTGCGTGCCGGCATCGCGCTGCACGTCGCCCACACCAACGCCGACAGCGCGCTGGGTGGGGTCGCCGACGCGCTCGCGGAGCGGGTCGGTCTCGTGGACCTGCACCCCCTCGTACCTGCCGTCACCACCCGCAGGCCCCCGCCGTACGAGGCGTCCGCGACCGACGTGGCGGAGCTCGGCGCCCGGACGGGGATCGGTCGCGTGGGCGAGCTGCCCGGTGCGCCGACCCTTGCGGAGTTCGCCCGGAAGGTCGCCGCCGTGCTGCCCGAGACTGCCCACGGGGTACGCGTCGCGGGGGACCTCGACGCGACGGTGCGCACGGTGGCCGTCGTCGGCGGCGCTGGTGACTCGCTCTTCGATGCGGTGCGCGCCTCGGGAGCGGACGTCTACCTCACCGCGGACCTGCGCCACCATCCCGCGTCCGAGGCGCGCGAGCGCGCCGAGTTCGATGGCGTCGGCCCCGCGCTCGTGGACGTCTCGCACTTTGCGAGCGAGTGGCCGTGGCTCGCCCGGGCGGCGGACGCCGTGCGGTCTGGTGCGGCCGAGCGCGGCGCTACGGTGGAGACCCGCGTCTCGACCCTGAACACCGACCCCTGGTCGGCGCGCTTCGACTCCCCGGAAGGAACCGCTTCGTGAGCACAGCCCCCGCAGCAGAGCAGCGACGGCTGCTCGACGTCCAGGCGCTCGACACCCGGCTCGACCAGCTCGCTCACCGGCGCCGCAGCCTCGACGTCATCGCGCGGGTGACCGAGCTCTCCGGGCGTGCCGAGGAGATCGCCACCGAGCTCGTGACGGCGCGCACGGCCCACTCGGACGTGCGTCGGGAGCTCGCGAAGGCGGAGTTCGACGTCGAGCAGGTGCGCACCCGCGCGGCGCGCAACCAGTCCAGGCTCGACGCGGGTCAGGGCTCGGCCAAGGACATGCAGGCGCTCACGCACGAGCTCGAGGCGCTCGCGCGGCGCCAGGCGGAGCTCGAGGACGTCGAGCTCGAGGTCATGGAGCGCCTCGAGGCCCTCGACGCCCAGGTGGCCGAGATCGAGCAGCGCGCGGCCGCGGTGGCTGGGGACCAGGCCGGCGCGCTCGCCGAGCGGGACGCGGCATTCGCCGAGATCGACGCCGAGGCGAGCCAGGTGCGCACCGCTCGCGACGCCGAGGCCGCTCAGGTCTCCGAGTCCCTCCTCGCGCTCTACACGCGGCTGCGCGAGCAGCACGGCGGCGTCGGGGCCGCTCTGCTGCGGGGCTCGCGCTGCGAGGGCTGCCGGCTCGACCTCAACGCGAGCGACATCGCCGTGATCAAGGCTGCGTCCGAGGACACGGTGGCCCGTTGCGAGGAGTGCGGGCGGATCCTCGTCCGGCAGGCTTCGTAGCCCCACGGCGTCCAGGTCCGACGACGACGGCGCCCACCGCCGAACCCTCAACCGACGGCGATCTCCAGGACCTGCTGGTGACCCGGCCCCGGTTCGAGGCTCGCGCCCAGGATCCGCCACTGCGCGGCACCCGGGCCGGCTACGTCGACGATGCCGTCCGGGGCGCCCACGAGCTCGCGGCTGGCCGCCAGGAGGCTCTCGGGTGTGCGGGGGACGTCGGCGGCGCGATGGAGCAGGTGGCGGGTGAGGACGCCCCGGGTGTGCTTGGCGTGGTGCGACACGACCTTGCCGTCGCGCACGACGCGCACACCGACCCAGCCCCGCGCCGTCGGCCCGGGACGCCAGGCGGCCTGGTAGGCGGCGGATCGGCAGTCGATCACGAGCCGGTGCTCGGCGAGCGGGTCGAGCACCCCGGCGAGCGGAGCGCGCCACGACGTCGCGAGCGGACCCACGGGCGGCAGCGCCGTCCCCATCGAGAGCCGGTAGGCGGGGATGCGGTCGAACGGCGCGACGAGCCCCCACAGCGCGGACACGGTGCGCACGTGCTCCTGGGCTCGCCCGAGAGCCGTCCCCGTGAGCTCCGCGAGTCCGGCCGCGGCATACAGCACCCCCGTGTAGACCTCGCGGGCGGGCGCGGCGGGCGCCGACTCGAGCGCGGTGTTCCGCGCGACCTCCGCGGCGAGCCCGGGACCGACGCCGAGCACCTCGAGCGCATCGCGACCCGCGCTCACCGTGCGCAGCGCCGCCAGGACGCGCCGTCGGGCACCAGTGAGCTCCGGGGCGCAGAGGGAGGCGAGATCGACGGGTGCTGCGCCGTCGGGCGCGGGCGTCTTGCCTTCGGACGGGGGGAGCAGCACGAGCACGTGAGCACTCTAGGGCCGCCGTCGTCGTCCCCGGACCACGGCTGCACTAGGCTCGGGGTGCGGATGAGCTGGTCGGGCGGCCGCGTCGGGCCTCGGCCCGCCGAGGAAAGTCCGGGCTCCGTAGGGCAAGGTGGTGGGTAACGCCCACCCGGGGTGACCCGCGGGACAGTGCCACAGAGAACAGACCGCC
>CAZECM010000149.1:0-1811 GCA_964510785.1 uncultured Cellulomonadaceae bacterium
AGCTTCTTGCGAGGGCGCGCAGCGGCCTGCGCGAACGCGTAGCGCACGACCCGCTCGACACCGAACGCGGTGTTGACGCTCACCTCGTTGGCGACCTCGTGCGGCGTGCCGACGCGGATCGCCCCGCCGTTGCCGACATAGGGGCCCTCCGTGCCCTCGCGCACGACGACGAAGTCGATCTCACCCGGGTCCGCGAGCGGGGTCGCGACACCGGGATAGAGCTTGGAGGGCCGCAGGTTCACGTAGTGGTCGAGCTCGAAGCGCAAGCGCAGGAGCAGCCCACGCTCGAGCACACCGCTCGGCACGTGCGGGTCGCCGACGGCGCCGAGCAGGATCGCGTCGTGAGTGCGGATCGCGGCGAGATCGGCATCCGTGAGCGTCTCCCCCGTGGCGTGCCACCGGGCTGCACCGAGGTTGAAGTCCGTGGTCGCGACCGTGAGATCCGTGCCTCGCAGCGCGGACTCGAGGACCGCGAGGCCCTGGGCGACAACTTCCGAACCGATGCCGTCACCGGCGACGACGGCGAGACTCACATGCTGAACCATACGTGGCATCTTACTCCGCGTCCTATATGGCGGACAGTCGATCTCAATAATTGGATGCCCCGTGACGGTCGCCAGCGTCCCAAGGGGGAACGCACGGACGCCCCGACCACGAGGGTCGGGGCGTCCGGTAAGTCAGCCGTGCGGCGAGTCGATGCTCACCGCGGACGGGCAGATCAGAGAGGCGTGATGTTCTCGGCCTGGGGGCCCTTGGGGCCCTGGGTGACCTCGAACTCGACCTTCTGGTTCTCCTCGAGCGAGCGGTAGCCGCTCGTGGTGATGGCCGAGTAGTGGGCGAAGACGTCGGCGCCGCCGTCGTCCGGGGCGATGAAGCCGAAGCCCTTCTCAGCGTTGAACCACTTCACAGTTCCGGTTGCCATGGCAGTCTCCTTCAGGAGTTTGGGGGGAACGACCCGCGTTTCCGGGCCGTGGTCATCGCGGTGTGTCGTCCGCTCCTGAAAAGGAGAGCCCACAGGGTGGTTTCCCACCCGGAGCGCTCAGGCGTGCAAGCACTACAACTTGATGAACGCCACTAGCGTACAGGGTCGGAGGGCAAAATGGGCTCAGCGGCCAGCTTTTCCTTCTTCGTAGTCCGAGTCGGTCGGCTTGATCCACGAGAACATCTTGCGCAGCTCGCGGCCCGTGGCCTCGATCGGGTGGGCCTCGCCCTGGGCACGCAGCGCGGCGAACTCCGGCGCACCGGCGTCCTGGTCCGCGATGAACCGCTCCGCGAAGGCACCGTTCTGGATGTCCGCGAGCACGGCCTTCATGTTCTCCTTGACCTGCGGGGAGATGACGCGCGGCCCGGAGACGTAGTCGCCGTACTCGGCCGTGTCGGACACCGACCAGCGCTGCTTGGCGATGCCGCCCTCGACCATGAGGTCGACGATGAGCTTGAGCTCGTGCAGCACCTCGAAGTAGGCGACCTCGGGCTGGTAGCCCGCCTCGGTCAGCGTCTCGAAGCCGTACTGGACGAGCTGCGACGCGCCACCGCACAGCACGGCCTGCTCGCCGAAGAGGTCCGTCTCGGTCTCCTCGGTGAACGTCGTCTTGATGCCGCCGGCACGCAGGCCACCGATGCCCTTGGCGTAGGACAGCGCGAGGGCCCAGGCGGAACCGGAGGCGTCCTGCTCGACCGCGACGATGACGGGCACGCCACGCCCGTCCGCGTACTCGCGGCGCACGATGTGGCCCGGCCCCTTGGGGGCGACCATGAGCACGTCGTGACCGGCCTCGGGCGAGATGTATCCGAAGCGGATGTTGAAGCCG
>CAZECM010000149.1:1821-4639 GCA_964510785.1 uncultured Cellulomonadaceae bacterium
TTGAAGCCGTGACCGAAGACGAGCGCGGCACCCTCGTTGAGGTTCGGCGCGATCTCGTCACGGTAGATGTGGCGCTGCACCTGGTCGGGAGCGAGGATGACGACGACGTCGGCCTCCTTGACCGCGTCGACGACGCCCACGACGCGCAGGCCCTCGTTCTCGGCCTTGACGCGAGAGCTCGAGCCCTCGCGCAGGCCGACCCGGACGTCGACGCCCGAGTCGCGCAGGTTGAGCGCGTGCGCGTGGCCCTGCGAGCCGTAGCCGATGACGGCAACCTTCTTGCCCTGGATGACCGACAGGTCGGCGTCGTCGTCGTAGAACATCTCTGCCACGGTGGAGCTCCTCGTTCTTGGGTACTGGGTGCTAAGGACTGGGTCAGGGGTACCGAGGGTGAGTCTGCCGCAGGTCAGGCCGAGCGGCTGACCCGTTCCAGGGCACGGTCGGTGATGGAACGCGCGCCGCGGCCGATCGCCACGGTGCCGGACTGCACGATCTCGCGGATGCCGTAGGGCTCGAGGGCCACGAGCAGCGCCTGGAGCTTCTCGGGCCCGCCGGTCACCTCGATCGTGACGGCCTCGGGCACGACGTCGACGACGTGCGCCCGGAAGAGGTTGACGACCTCGAGGACCCCGGAACGCTGCGTCGCGTCGGCGCGCACCTTGACGAGCAGGAGCTCGCGCTGCACGGAGGCCTTCTCCTCGAGCTCGACGATCTTGATGACGTTGACGAGCTTGTTGAGCTGCTTCGTCACCTGCTCGAGCGGGAGGGCGTCGACGTCGACGACGACGGTGATGCGGGAGATGTCGTCGTGCTCGGTCGGTCCCACCGCGAGGGAGTGGATGTTGAACGAGCGCCGGGCGAACAGGCCCGCGACGCGCGTGAGCACACCGGGCTTGTTCTCCACGAGCACGGACAGCGTGTGCCTGCTCATGCTGCACCTTCTTCCTGGGTCAGTTCGGACAGCTCGACGGCCGCGTCGAGGAGGGCGTCGACGTGCAGTGCCGTGGTGTCCAGGAGCGGCACCGCAGCGTCGGGGGCGGACAGGATCATGGGCAGCTCCGTGCAGCCGAGGACGACGGCCTGCGCCCCACGCTCGACGAGCCCGGCCACGACGGCCCGGAGCGTCTCGCGCGAGGAGTCGAGCACGTGCCCGTGGGCGAGCTCGGAGTAGATGATGCGGTGCACCTCGGCCGCCTCGCCCCCGCCTGGGGTGAAGGTCGAGATCCCGGTGCCCTCGAGGCGCCGCGGGTAGAGGTCCGAGGACATCGTGTAGGCCGTGCCGAGGAGCCCGAGCCGGGTCGCACCGAGCTCGGCCGCGGCTGCGGCGACCGTGTCGACCACGTGGACGACGGGCAGCCCGGACCCCGCCACGACGTCGTCGTAGACGAGGTGCATCGTGTTGGCGAGGATGCCGACGACGCCGGCTCCTGCCCGCGCGAGCAGCTCGCCCTCAGCCCGGTAGCGCCGACCCAGCTCGGCCCAGTCCCCCGTCCGCTGCAGGGCGGCGACCTCGTCGAACTCGACGGAGCGGAGCACGAGGTCGGCGCTGTGCAGCCCGCCGAGCCGCTGCGCGGCGCCCGCGTTGAGCTGCTGGTAGTAGATCGCCGTCGACTGCCACGTGGTGCCGCCGACGAGGCCGATGCGCCGCATCAGTCCTCCCGGTCCCACTGCGGGGAGATGCCGCGCGCGTACTGCACCTCGTCGTTGCTCACCCCGGCGGCGACCATGGGCCACACCATCGCGTCGCGAGAGACGGTGAAGTCGACGACGACGGGCTGGTCGTCGATCTCGAGCGCCCGCTTGATGGTGTCGTCGACGTCAGCCGGGCTCTCGCACCGCAGACCGACGCAGCCGTACGCGTCGGCCATCTTGACGAAGTCCGGGATGCGCTTCGTGCCGTGGCCCGTGTGCAGGTCGGTGTTGGAGTAGCGGGACTCGTAGAACAGGGTCTGCCACTGGCGCACCATGCCGAGCGAGGAGTTGTTGATGACGGCGACCTTGATCGGGATGTCGTTGATCGCGCAGGTCGCGAGCTCCTGGTTGGTCATCTGGAAGCACCCGTCGCCGTCGACGGACCACACCGTGCGGTCCGGCGCACCGACCTTCGCGCCCATCGCCGCGGGCACGGAGTAGCCCATCGTGCCGAGGCCGCCCGAGTTGAGCCACGAGTTGGGCCGTTCGAACTTGATGAACTGCGCCGCCCACATCTGGTGCTGGCCGACGCCGGCCACGTAGATGCCCTCGGGCCCCGTGAGCTCGCCGATGCGCTGGATGACGTGCTGCGGCGAGAGCAGGCCGTCCTCGGTCTCCGTGTAGCCGAGCGGGTAGGTCTCGCGCCACTCGTCGGCCTGGTGCCACCAGCCGGCGAGGTCGGGCTTGCCGTGCTGGCCGTGCTCCTTCTCGAGCGCGGGGAGCAGGTCTGCGATCACGTCCCGCAGGTCGCCGACGATCGGCACGTCCGCGACGCGGTTCTTGCCGATCTCGGCCGGGTCGATGTCCGCGTGCACGATCGTGGCGTTCGGGGCGAACGACGAGAGCTTGCCCGTCACGCGGTCGTCGAAGCGCGCACCGAGGGCGACGATGAGGTCGGCCTTCTGCAGGGCGAGCACCGCGGGGACGGAGCCGTGCATGCCCGGCATGCCGAGGTGCTGGGGATGCGAGTCGGGCAGTGCGCCGCGCGCCATGAGGGTCGTCACGACGGGCGCGCCGGACAGGTCGACGAGCTTGCGCAGCTCGGCGGCCGCGCGCGCACGGATGACGCCCCCACCGACGTAGAGCACGGGTCGGCGTGCCGTCGCGAGCAGCCGGGCGGCCTCGC
>CAZECM010000150.1:0-2609 GCA_964510785.1 uncultured Cellulomonadaceae bacterium
CCCGCTGCGACAAACCTACCCAGACCCACTGACAACAGGACGAACCGGACGCGCAACCCGACGCTTCGCGACCGGCCGCGGTTCTCGGGAATGGCCCGTGAACTGCAATAACACGCGGGGAGACGGAATCGGGCGCAGCGCGAATACCGGGCGGCCCCGCACGAATCACCTGGACCCCACGCGCCCTCGCTGCTGCACTGGATCCGATGAACAGACCCACGATGCACGACGGCGAGATCCGGGCCGATGCCGAGCTCGCCCGCCGGCTCCTCGCCGCCCAGTTCCCCGACTGGGCCGACCTTCCGCTCCGCGACGTGCCCTCCGACGGCACGGTCCACGCCCTGTTCCGCCTGGGCGACGACCTCGTGGTGCGCCTTCCGCTCGTCGCGTGGGGTGCCGACGAGCCGCAGCGTGACGCGACATGGCTGCCCCGGCTCGCCCCGCACCTGCCGGTCGACATCCCGCGCGTCCGTGCCGTGGGCGAGCCCATGGCGGGCTTCCCGTGGCACTGGGGTGTCTACGACTGGCTCGAGGGCGAGCATCCCTCGATCAACACCAGCCACGGGACGCCCACCACGACCGGGAGCCACGACTGCGCCCAGCTCGCCCGGGACCTTGCCGACTTCGTCCACCGACTCCAGGCCATCGACACCACCGACGCCCCACCGGCCGGCCGCGGGCGCCCGCTACGCGAGAGCGACGTCCAGGTCCGCGCATCGCTCACGAGGCTCGCCCACCAGGTCGACGCCGGCGAGGAGCGCATCGACATCGACGAAGTCACCGAAGCGTGGGCACGCGCGCTCGACGCCCCGGACTGGGACGGCCCGCCGATGTGGCTCCACGGCGACCTCATGGCGTCCAACCTGCTGCTGCGCGACGGTCGGCTCGCCGCCGTCCTCGACTGGGGCGGTCTCGGGATCGGCGAGCCGGCGTGCGAGCTCATCGCCGCGTGGACCGTCTTCGGGTCCGACGCTCGCGCCATCTATCGCGAGCAGCTCGCCGCCGAGCATGCCACCTGGGAACGCGGCCGCGGCTGGGCCCTCTACTTCGCGATCAACGCCCTGCCGTACTACCGCGTGAGCAACCCCGGCATCTCCGCGGTCGCCCGGCACACCCTGCGCGCGGTGCTCGAGCGAGGGTGAGACGTGCTCAGAGCCGCGGCAGCTCGATCGCGGGGCACCGGTCCATGACCATGTCGAGCCCCGCGGCCCGCACGCGCGCGGCGGCTGCCTCGTCCACGACACCGAGCTGGAACCACACGGCCTTCGCGCCGACGTCGACCGCCTGGTCCGCGATGCCCCCGGCGAGCGAGGAGTTGACGAACACGTCCACGACGTCGACGGCGAACGGGATCTCGGCGAGCGAGCGGTAGCCGGTCTCGCCGTGCACCTCCTCGGCACGCGGGTGCACGGGCACGATCCGCTTGCCGTGGGCCTGGAGCACCTGGGCGACCCGATAGGCAGCGCGGGACCGGTTCTGGGACAGTCCGACGACGGCCCACGTGTCGCCGAGCTCGGTCAGCACCTTGCGGATCACGCCGTCGTCGTCCATCGCACGTCCCTCGCCGTCGGGCACCGGACGGCACCCTTCCCGGTCCACCCTAGGTGAGGCGGACGTCCGTGACGCACGTGGGAGCCTCGGCGTCGGTCGCGAACGGGAACGTCGCCGAGCGGCCGTCGGAGGAGAGCTCGATCGTGCCGCTGACCTCCCGTGGGAGCCACAGCCCCGTGAACCCGTTGCCGTACGTCGTCACCTGCTCGTCGACGAGCACCGTGCCGTCGGCGGTCGTCACGAGGACGTCGAGCGGCACGCCCGCGAGCTCCCCCTGGCACGTCGTGAGCGAGTGGTAGAAGCACTCGTGGGTCGCGTCGACGAAGGGCGCGATCGCGAGGTAGAACTCGTCCGCCAGCAGGGGCACACCCACCTCGCGCTCGCCGTCGGACACGAGCAGCTCGTCGACCCGCACCGACGCTCGGAAGTCGGCGGGCCGAGCGATCCCGTCGAGCGGCTCGAGCCGGTCGACGATCTCCTTGCCGGTGAGCCCCTCGAGGCCGTGCGCCACGAGCAGCGGGTCGTCGGCGAAGGAGGCGTTGTCCGACGACGGCTCACCGCCCCCTGCGCACCCGGCGAGGACCAGCAGGGCAGCGACCATGGCGGTGGTGGTGGTGACGCGGACTCGTCTCATGCGTGCCATGCAAACAGCCGCACGCCGGACGACCACGGGACCTACGGCCCAGATACCCCCTAGGGGTAGCCATGACCAGGCGCGACGGCGTAGCGCACGGCCCGGTACTCGGCTCAGTCCTGGTTCGAGAACGCCGCGTCGAAGGCCGCCGTCGGCAGGTCCCACAGCTTGGAGCGCACGAACTCGACCGCCTCCGCGGCACCGTGCAAGCGGTCCATCCCGGCGTCCTCCCACTCCACGGAGATGGGCCCGGAGTACCCGATCGCCGCGAGGGAGCGGAACGCGTCCTCCCACGGCACGTCCCCGTGGCCCGTCGAGACGAAGTCCCAGCCGCGCCGCGGGTCGCCCCACGGCAGGTGCGAGCCGAGCACGCCGTGGCGCCCGTCGCGCGGCTGGGACTTCGTCTCGACGGGCCACGGGGACG
>CAZECM010000150.1:2619-4613 GCA_964510785.1 uncultured Cellulomonadaceae bacterium
CCCAGATGAAGGCGACCGGGTCCACCTGCTGCCACATCATGTGGCTCGGGTCCCAGTTGAAGCCGAACGCCTCGCGGTGGTCGATCGCCTCGAGGGTGCGCACCGAGGTCCAGTAGTCGTAGGCGAGCTGGGCCGGGTGCACCTCGTGGGCGAACCGCACACCCTCGGAGTCGAACACGTCGAGGATCGGGTTCCAGCGCCGCGCGAAGTCCTCGTACCCAGCGTCGATGACCGACGCCGGCACGGGCGGGAACATCGCGACGTAGTGCCAGATGCTCGAGCCCGTGAACCCCACGACGGTGTCGACGCCGAGCTTGCGGGCCACCTGCGCGGTGAGCTTGAGCTCCGCCGCCGCACGCTGCCGCACCCCCTCCGGCTCCCCGTCGCCCCACACGCGCGAGCCCACGATCGGCTGGTGGCGGAAGTCGATCGGGTCGTCGCACACGGCCTGGCCGGTGAGGTGGTTCGAGATCGCCCAGAGCTTGAGCCCGTAGCGGTCGAGCAGCTCGAGGCGCTCACGCACGTACCCGTCGTCCTCCGCGGCGCGCCACACGTCGAGGTGCTCGCCGGAGCACGCGATCTCGAGGCCGTCGTAGCCCCATCCCGACGCGAGCCGCGCGACCTCTTCGAGCGGCAGGTCGGCCCACTGGCCGGTGAACAAGGTGACGGGCAGGCGCCCCGAGCTGGTCATGAGGTCTCCTGAAGCCGGGTGAGGAACTCGACGGAACGGCGCGCCAGGTCGTCCTGGCTCGCCGCGAGGGGTCGCCAGACGGAGGCGGCCGTGGCGATCGACGCGTTGTCGGACGTGAAGCTCTCGAGCACGAGCGGCCCGACGTAGCCGACCTCGTCGAGCACCGCGAGCAGTCCGGGCCAGTCGCCGTGGTCGTCGCCGACGGCGCCCCGGTCGGTACCGCACACCTGCACGTGGGCGAGGTGCTCCCCCGCCGCCCGGACGGCCGCGAGCGGGTCCTTCTCCTCGATGTTGAGGTGATAGGTGTCGAGGGCGAGTCCGAGGCCCTCCCCGAGCAGCGGCTCGAGCGCGTCGAGCGCCTGCTCGGTGGTGTTGATCAGGCTCGTCTCGTAGCGGTTGAGCGGCTCGATGCCGAGCACCACTCCGCGCTCGGCCGCGTAGTCGCGCACCGGGGCGAGGTGCGCCCGCAGCTCGCCGACGGCGGCCGCGCGCTCCTCACCGGTCATGCGCCACGTCCGCCCGGTCGCGGCATAGAACGGTCCGCACACACGGGTGGCGCCGACGACGACGGCGGCATCGATGCAACCGCGCAGATAGTCCTGGGTGTCCGCGACCGCCCCGGGAGTGGTCACCACGAGATCGCGACCGGGCGCCATCGCGCCGACGACGCACGCCGCCAGCCCCTCGGCGTCGAGGACCTCCCGAGCGCGCCCCGGGTCCCAGTCGCCGAGGTTCTCCACCGGCAGCTCGAGCACCCCGAAGCCCATGCCCGCGGCCTTGCGCGCGAGCCGCTCCACGCCGTCGTCGTCGAGCGGCGAAGCCCACACCCACGTGTTCACGCCGAGAGCCCGTCGCATGCGTACCACCCTTCCCTATCCACCCTCCTCGCGCCGCCGAACGGGCGCGGGAGGAAAACACCGCGGTGCCGGCGGGGACGTGAGGCGCGTCCCCGCCGGCACTGCGGCTCAGACCGGCCGAGCCGGCGGTACTGCGATCAGGGCATCACTCGCTGCTGCCAGATCTCCGGGAAGCCGGGCAGGTTCTCCCCGCCGAACTTCGCGTAGTGCCCGTCGGGCATGCCGTCGTTGCGCTCAAGGTACTCGTCGAGCTCGGTGACCGTGATGGGCGACTGCGGGAGGACCCACTCGCCCGGGATCTCCTCACCGGCAAAGATCTTCTGCACGGCGAGCAGCGGCGTGCGCCACTGGAAGTTGGAGTACACCGGCCCGAGCGCCGTGACGCCCGTGTCCTTCCACTTGCGCAGGAAGCTCAGCTCGTCCTCGCCCGTGATGACCGGGTAGTC
>CAZECM010000151.1:0-4460 GCA_964510785.1 uncultured Cellulomonadaceae bacterium
TGGGCGACTGGGCGACGTGGCCCACGAGGTTGGAGTTGGCGATGAGCACGCGGGGTGCCCATTCGTGGGTGCGGAACACGCCGACGGGCTTGCCGGACTGGACGAGCAGGGTCTCGTCGTCGGCCAGCGTCTCGAGCGTGCGGACGATCGCGTCGAAGGCCTCCCAGCTGCGCGCCGCCCGGCCCGTGCCGCCGTAGACGACGAGGTCCTCGGGCCGCTCCGCGACCTCAGGGTCGAGGTTGTTCATGAGCATGCGCAGCGGAGCCTCGGTCTGCCACGAGCGAGCGGTGAGCGTGGTGCCGCGCGTGGCGCGGACGGTGCGGGTCATGCGAGCCTCCCCGTGACGGACTGGGCCGCATCGAGCACGGCGCCGGAGTGGACGAGGCCGACGACGGCGTCGATCTCGGGACTGAGGAACCGGTCGGGACCTGGGCCTTCGACGTGCTCGCGGACGAGGTCCCGGACGGCACCCGTGGCCGGCGCCGGTTCGAGCGGGGCGCGCAGGTCGAGCGCCCGGGCCGCCGCGAGGATCTCGATGGCGAGCACCCGCTCGAGCCCGTCCACGGCGCGACGCAGCTTGCGGGCGGCGGCCCAACCCATCGAGACGTGGTCCTCCTGCATCGCCGACGACGGGATCGAGTCGACCGAGGCGGGCACGGCGAGCCGCTTGAGCTCGGAGACGATGCCCGCCGCAGCGTACTGGGCGATCATGAGCCCCGAGTCGACGCCGACCTCGTGGGCGAGGAATGGCGGCAGCCCCTGGTTGCGGGCCTTGTCGAGCATGCGGTCCGTGCGACGTTCGCTCATGGACGCGGCGTCGGCCACGGGGATCGCGAGGAAGTCGAGCACATACGCGATCGGTGCGCCGTGGAAGTTGCCGTTCGACTCCACGCGGCCGTCGAGCGTGACGACGGGGTTGTCTACGGCGCTCGCGAGCTCGTGCTCCGCGACGGTGGTCGCGTGGGCGAGCGTGTCGCGGGCAGCGCCGTGGACCTGGGGTGCGCAGCGCAGTGCGTAGGCGTCCTGGACCCGCGTGCACTCGGGGCCGCGGTGGCTCGCGACGATCGGTGACCCCTCGAGCATGGCGCGCAGGTTCGCGGCCGAGTCCTGCTGGCCGAGTTGGGGTCGCAGCCGCTGCAGGTCTTCGGCGAACGCGGCGTCCGTGCCGAGGAGCGCCTCGACGGACATCGCGGCGGCGACGTCGGCTGTGCGCAGGAGACGTTCGAGGTCGGCAGCCGCGAGGACGAGCATGCCGAGCATGCCGTCCGTGCCGTTGATGAGGGCGAGTCCCTCCTTCTCGGTGAGTCGCAAGGGTTCGATCCCTACGGCCGCGAGGGCTTCGGACGCGCCCAGGAGTACGCCGTCCGCGTCCCGCACCGTGCCCTCCCCCATGACCGCGAGCGCACAGTGGGCGAGAGGCGCGAGGTCCCCGGAGCAGCCGAGCGAGCCGTACTCGTAGACCACGGGCGTGATGTGGGAGTTGAGCAGCGCGGCGTAGGTACGGGCCGTGGTGGGCCGCACGCCGGTGCGGCCGGTCATGAGCGTGGACAGGCGCAGGACCATGAGCGCCCGGACCACCTCGCGCTCCACCTCGGCGCCTGTGCCGGCCGCGTGGGAGCGCACGAGGCTCGCCTGGAGCTGGGCGCGGCGGTCGGCCTCGATGTACGTGGTGGCGAGGGCCCCGAAGCCGGTCGAGATGCCGTAGTGCGGCTCGGTCTCGTTCGCGAGCGCGTCGATGATGGCGCGGCTCGCCTCCACCTCCGCGAGCGCGGCGGGGTCGAGCTCGACGAGGGCTCCCGCGCGCGCGACTGCGACGACGTCCGCAGCGGAGAGGGGCCCGACGCCGACGGTCACGGCGGCTCGGTCCGTGGGCGCTGCGCCGTCGTCGGCCCCGGCCGTTCTACGCGAACCGACCGTGCGTTCCTGGGTCATCGTCGACCCTCCTTCCAACGTCCTCCCGACGCTAACCCACGGCCCGCAGCGGTGGTGGCCGCGGTCCTACTGGTGCGTTGGGAACCCGAGGTCGACTCCGCCCGTGGACGGGTCGGGCCAACGGGTCGTGACGACCTTCCCGCGCGTGAAGAAGTGCACGCCCTCCGCGCCGTGGGCGTGCGTGTCCCCGAAGAGCGAGGCCTTCCAGCCGCCGAAGGAGTAGTAGGCGACGGGCACGGGGATCGGTACGTTGACGCCCACCATCCCGGCTGTGACCTCGTTCGCGAACCGGCGGGCCGCCCCGCCGTCGCGCGTGAAGATCGCGGTGCCGTTGCCGTACGGGTTGGCATTGACGAGCGCGAGCCCCTCGTCGTAGCTCGCCACCCGGAGCACGGACAGCACGGGGCCGAAGATCTCCTCGGTGTAGATCGACATCTCGGTCGTGACGTGGTCGAAGAGCGTGGGGCCGAGCCAGAAGCCGTCCTCGCGCCCCTCGACCGCAACCCCACGTCCGTCGACGACGGCGCGCGCCCCCGCGTCGATGCCCGCCTGCACGTAGCCGGCCACGCGGTCCCGGTGCTCGCGCGTCACGAGCGGGCCCATGTCCGGCGGGTCGGCGTCCGCGCCGTCACCGACCCGGATGCCGCCCATGCGTTCGACGATCTTCGCGATGAGCTCGTCCGCGACCGGCTCGACCACCACGAGCGCACTGATCGCCATGCAGCGCTCCCCTGCGGAGCCGAACCCTGCACTGACGGCGGCGTCGGCGGCCTGGTCGAGGTCGGCGTCGGGCAGCACGAGCATGTGGTTCTTCGCCCCGCCGAGCGCCTGGACGCGCTTGCCGTGCGCCGTGCCGGTCTCGTAGACGTAGCGCGCGATCGGCGTCGAGCCCACGAAGGACACCGAGTCGACCTCAGGGTGGGTCAGGAGCGCGTCGACGGCTTCCTTGTCGCCGTGCACCACCGAGAACACGCCGTCGGGCAGCCCCGCCTCGGCCCATCGCTCGGCCATCCAGATCGCGGCGCTCGGGTCCTTCTCGCTCGGCTTGAGGACGACGGCGTTGCCCGTGGCGATCGCGATCGGCACGAACCACAGCGGCACCATGGCCGGGAAGTTGAACGGCGAGATGATCGCCGCGACGCCGAGCGGCTGGCGGATCGAGTGCACGTCCACGCGCGTCGAGACGTTCTCGGAGTACATGCCCTTGAGCAGCTGGCCGATGCCGCACGCGAACTCGACCACGTCCTGCCCGCGCGAGACCTCGCCGAGCGCGTCGGAGTGCACCTTGCCGTGCTCGGCGGTGATGATCGCGGCGAGCTCGTCCTTGCGCGCCGCGAGCAGCTCGCGGAACGCGAAGAGCACCTCGGTGCGCTTCGCGAGGGACGCGTCGCGCCAGGCGGGGAACGCGGCACGGGCGGAGCCGACGACGGCGGACACCTCGGCCGCGCTCGCGAGCGGTACCTGGCCCGTGACCTGGCCGGTCGCGGGGTTCGTGACGGGGGCGGTGCGCCCATCGCCGTGGCGCGCGGCGCCGTCGATCCAGTGCGGGACGGGGGTGCTCATCGCGGTGCTCCTCCACTCGATGCCGCATCGTCGCGGCGCGCTGGGACGAGCCTAGATCGTCGCTTCGGTAGCGCGGGCACGTTCCGCGGGATCGAACCGCCAAGCCACCCGCACCGGACAGCTTCCAGCCAGGGTCTTCACCGCTACGGCCTCTCACCTCTACGCTCGTCCCGACGTCGCTACCGGCCACGAATCTCGACGGGAGCCCCATGGCCCACACCGACAACCTCGCCGTCCGACGAGCGGCAGCCTTCACGCTCGCCACCGCCGTCCTCGACCTCGTGGTGCTCGCCCTGTTCCACATCGTCCAGCCCGACGTGGACGTGATGAGCTCGCCGACCAGCGACTACGTGCACGGCACGCTCGGCGTGCTCTCGCAGGTCGCCGCCTGCGCGGTGGGGCTCGGGGCGCTCGCACTCGCGTTCGCGGCGCTCAGGGCGACCTCGCCGAGCGGTCGCTCGCGCACCGGCGTCGTGCTGCTCGCCGTCTTCGGCCTCGCGAAGGTGGCCCAGGCCTTCTTCCCCATCGACGCCGAAGGAGCCGCGACGACGTCGGGCGAGTTGCACAACCTGTTCGGCAACGTCGCCTTCTTCGCGTTGCCGTTCGCCGTCGTCCTGCTCACACCGCTGCTCGCGAGCCGGGCCACGCGCGGCGTCACGCTGCTCGTGACGTGGGCGCCCGTCGTCGCAACGGCGCTCGTCCTGGCTGGTGAGCCGCTCGGGGCGTTCGGTCTGCTGCAACGGCTCTATCTCGTGGTGGCCGCGCTGTGGTTCGCCGTCGTCGCCCTCTGGTTGCTGCGCGCCCCTCGCGACTAGTGCTGCGAGGATGGGCCCGGTGAGCACCCACCCGGTCCCGGCGGCCAACCTTGCCGACCGCATCCCCACCACACCGGACCCGGACTCGCTCTTCGAGGCGTTCACCGGCTGGGCGACCGACCAGGGCCTCACGCTCTACCCCGCGCAGGA
>CAZECM010000152.1:0-4424 GCA_964510785.1 uncultured Cellulomonadaceae bacterium
TCGAGCACTGGTGCCGCATCCCCGTCGAGGTCGAGCTCGCGCACGAGTTCCGCTACCGCGACCCCGTCGTCAACGAGAAGACGCTCGTCGTGGCGATCTCGCAGTCGGGCGAGACGATGGACACGCTCATGGCCGTGCGGCACGCGCGCGAGCAGGGCGCCAAGGTGCTCGCGATCTGCAACACGAACGGCTCGACCATCCCGCGCGAGTCCGACGCTGTGCTCTACACGCACGCCGGACCCGAGGTCGCCGTCGCCTCCACCAAGGCGTTCCTCGGCCAGATCACGGCCGCCTACCTCCTGGGCCTCTACCTCGCCCAGCTGCGCGGCAACAAGTTCCCCGACGAGATCGCCGAGCTGCTCGCCCAGCTGCGCGCCGTGCCGGAGAAGATCCAGAAGGTGCTCGACGGCGCCTCGCACGTGCGCGAGGTCGCGCAGTCGATGAGCGAGACGTCGTCGGTGCTCTTCCTCGGGCGGCACGTGGGCTTCCCCGTCGCGCTCGAGGGCGCGCTCAAGCTCAAGGAGCTCGCCTACATCCACGCGGAGGGCTTCGCCGCCGGCGAGCTCAAGCACGGGCCCATCGCCCTCATCGAGGAGGGGCAGCCCGTGTTCGTCATCGCGCCCTCCCCGCGCGGCCGCGACTCGCTGCACTCCAAGATCGTCTCCAACATCCAGGAGATCCGGGCCCGCGGTGCACGCACCCTCGTGATCGCCGAGGAGGGCGACACGGACGTGCTGCCCTACGCCGACGAGGTGTTCTACGTCCCGCAGGTGCCCACCTTGCTCGCGCCCCTGCTCACGACGGTGCCGCTGCAGATCTTCGCGTGCGAGCTCGCGACGGCCAAGGGGCTCGACGTCGACCAGCCGCGCAACCTCGCCAAGTCCGTCACGGTCGAGTAGGCGTCCGCGCCCTAGAGTGGGCAGGTGATCATCGGAGTGGGCATCGACGTCGTGGACGTCGCGCGGTTTCTCGCGACGCTCGAGCGGGCGCCGCGGCTCGTGGAGAAGCTCTTCACGCCCGCCGAGCGCGACGTGCCGCCGTCCTCGCTCGCCGCGCGGTTCGCCGCCAAGGAGGCGATCGCCAAGGCCCTCGGTGCCCCCGGTGACCTGCAGTGGCACGACGCGACCGTGCACCGGGTCTCCGGCGGCCCACCCGTCGTGGAGATCACCGGGACCGTCGCGGCCCGCGCCGCCGAGCTCGGCATCGACCGCTTCCACCTGTCCCTCTCCCACGACGCCGGTATCGCCTCCGCGATCGCCGTCGCCGAGCGCGACTGAGGACGGCCAGGAGTGACGACGACGGCGGGGCGCGGGCCGGTGGCATCGCGCAGGTCGACGCGCTGGCGGGTGGCCGCGATGGCGTGTGCCACGGTGCTCGCCCTCGGCCTCGCCGGGACACCGGTCGCCACCGCTCAGGCATCGGCCACGGTGGGCGCCGTCGTCGTCGGGAAGAAGCTCCCGAAGTGCCGGGTCGACGACACCCTCACCCGGTTCCGCAAGCTCACGCACTGGGACAAGACCCTGCTCGACTACACGCTGCGGCTGCCGAAGGCCTACGCGCCGAAGGACCTCGTGCCCGTCTCGCGTGCGGGCGTGGCGGGATCGGGCTCGGTGCGCAAGCTCGTGGTCAAGGACCTGCGCGCGATGGCGAAGGCCGCCAAGAAGGCCGGAGCGGCATTCGCCGTCAGGTCCGCCTACCGCAGCTATGCGACGCAGCGCACCACGTTCGCCTCGTGGCAGCGCCAGCTCGGGTATGCCGGGGCGCTCAAGGCCTCCGCGCGCGCCGGGCACTCCGAGCACCAGCTCGGCACCGCGATCGACGTGCGGGCCGCGGGCTCGACGTCGTCGCGCTTCGCCGGTTTCGAGAAGACGAAGGCCGGCAAGTGGGTCACGAAGCACGCGTGGAAGTACGGCTTCGTCATCAGCTACCCCGAGGGCAAGACGGCGAAGACCTGCTACAAGTACGAGCCCTGGCACCTGCGCTACGTCGGCAAGAAGACGGCGAAGGCGGTCCGCAAGTCCGGGCTCACGCTCCGCGAGTACCTGTGGCGCGAGTACGAGGCCCCGCGCCGTGCGTCGATCGAGCGGTGACGCGGAGCGGGCCGTCGTGCGCGGTGCGCGACTCGGCTACTAGAGATACATCCCGAGAGAAGGCTCGTCCGTCGTGCCTGTGGAAGGACGGCCACCGTTGAGCAGGACCGATCGACCGGACCCGCCGAGTCGCCCCCAGAGCCAGAGTGCGCTCGTCTCCTGGCAGACGAGAATCGAGGCGTTCGAGCCGAGAACCTCGCTCACCTCGAGCTGGGCGAGCGACTCGGCAGCGGGCTCGAGATGGTTCTCGACCCGCGCGGCGGCCGTGAAGCCCAGGCTGTACTCGACGTGTTGGCAGTCGCATGTCGAGGAACTCCGAAGTGCTGCTCGCTGTCGTGTCGCGATGTTCTTGAGTCGTTCGCGCCTGCGTATCCACCTGTTGAGCCATTGCGTCGCGAGGACCAGTCCTCCGATCCAGGCCGTCAGTGAGACGAACCAGACGGCCGGGACGCCCGGTCCTCGCATCCAGAGCGCGAGTCCCGACCCCCAGAAGCCGTCCTGCTCGTCCACGGAGGCCGTGAGGGTGAGGGCGAACAAGAGGCCGAAGAACACCCCGAGAAGCACCGCGCCCGCGTAGGCGCGCCCACGGTCATGGGGCTGCGATCCATCGATCAGCCGGGTCGTGATCCCACGCGCAGCGTGCCAGAACCGCGTCTCCGGCAGAGTGAGCTCGGGGAGCCGGATCCCGACGAAAGCGACCACCGCGATCGGGACGGCGACGAAGAGCGACGGTGCGAACTCGACGCCCGCGGTGCTCGCCCCCAAGGCGGCGCAGAACATGGCCAGGACACCACCGAGCAGCAGCGCGACTCGCCGTCGGACGGATTTGCCTTCGGCCTTGAGCCTGTCTCGGATCGCCGGGCTCCAGGGGTCGAGCTGGTGCAGGACGCGCAAGAGCAGCAGGAGGCCCGCGCGGTCCCCGCGTTCGAGCAGGTCGTGGGCAACGAGGTCCACGGTCTCTCCGGCGTAGCCCGTGGTCTCGTCGAGGTTCAGGAGAACTCGCGCCGCGAGGACGACGCGTTCGAGAACATCTTCGCTGGAGTCACGATCCCGCCCGTGGACGAGAGCGACGCAGAACCGGCTCATCCGTTCTGGTGTGACGGCGCCGTTCTCGGCGAACTCGTCGATCCATGCGGCATCGGCGGTCGAGAGGTCGGCACGGTGGTCCGCTACGGTCCCGACGAGCCACGCGACCGGCGCTGCCCCACTGCGGTACGTCGTGCTGGCGACGTCCACGAACCACTCGTACGCGCCGTCGTCGCCGAGGCAGGCTTCTGCTGCAGCCAGGACGAGGTGGTGCCACTGAGCATCGTCCTGGCTCGAGGGCGTGCTGATTCCGGTGGCGGTGAGCAGGGTGCGGGCCTCGCCCGGTCTGCCAAGGGCGACGAGGAGGCTGGCCCGTTCCACCTCGGTGTCTCGCGGCACCCGCTCCAGGACCGCGAGGGCGAGCGCGTGCTCTTCAGCTGCTCGGGCGGCCTGACCCCAGGCGCGCCACGGCGCAGTCGCGGTCGATACGTCAATCCGCCCCGGAGGTCTGGGCCATCCGTTCACGTCGTCATCGTAGTGAAAGAGCCGTGGTCTCGGCAGCGTCCCCGCAGCCGCACTACTGCCCGCGAGGCGCCGTCACGTGGGCAGGTTCGGGGCGACCTCGCGCTCGAAGAGCTCGACGCTCGAACGGTCGTAGGCGGCGTCGACGAAGTACGTGATCGCGTAGCCGAGCCCCAGCCCCTGGAGTGCAGCAAGCTGCTCGGTGATCTGCTCGGGTGTGCCCACGA
This sequence comes from uncultured Cellulomonadaceae bacterium, assembly GCA_964510785.1. Lineage (GTDB taxonomy): Bacteria > Actinomycetota > Actinomycetes > Actinomycetales > Cellulomonadaceae > JAAYZM01. The sequence continues at coordinate 3,866 of CAZECM010000152.1, forward strand.
GCGGCCCGCCCGCGAGCTGTCCGCGGATCTCGTCGGCCTTGTGCGGCAGCACCTTCGCGTAGTGCGCGCCGATCCAGTCGAGCTTCGCCTCGACGTCGGCCGTCGTCTCGCCGATCACCACGTTGTAGTTGGCCGAGCGTGTGATCGAACCGAAGTCGCGCCCCAGGTCGAGGCAGTGCTGGGCGAGCACGGCGGACTTGTGCGCGAAGCCCTCGGGCGAGCCGTCGATGTTGGCGTACTGCCCGTACTTCGCGACGAACCGCAGCGTGCGCTTCTCCCCGCCGCCCGCGATCCACAGCGGGATGCCACCGGGCTGCAGGGGGCGGGGCTCCACGATCGCGCCGTCCACCTCGAAGACCTTCCCCGAGAACGTGGCCTCGCCCGTCTCCCACGCCTGCTTCATGATCTGCACGCCCTCGTCGAGCGCCGTGATGCGGGGGCCGACGTCGGGGAAGCCGTACCCGTAGGCGCGCCACTCGTGCTCGTACCAGCCGGCGCCGATGCCCATCTCGACGCGCCCGCCGGAGACGATGTCGACGGTCGCCGCGACCTTCGCGAG
>CAZECM010000153.1:0-461 GCA_964510785.1 uncultured Cellulomonadaceae bacterium
CGCCGTACCGGCAGTCCGAGCGCATGGGCACGTACGCCGAGGTCGCCGCGAAGCTCCTCGAGGCGGGGTACGCCTACGAGTCGTTCTCGACGCCCGAGGAGGTCGAGGCACGCCACCGCGCCGCACGCCGCGACCCGAAGCTCGGCTATGACGGCTTCGACCGCGACCTGACGCCCGAGCAGGTCGAGGCGTTCCGCGCCGAGGGGCGCGAGCCCGTGCTGCGCATGCGCATGCCGGACGAGGACATCGTCTTCACCGACCTCGTCCGCGGCGAGCTGACGTTCCCGGCCGGCTCGATCCCCGACTACGTCATCGTGCGCGGCAACGGCCAGCCGCTCTACACGCTCACGAACCCCGTCGACGACGCGATCAGCGGCATCACGCACGTGCTGCGCGGCGAGGACCTGCTCTCCTCGACCCCGCGCCAGGTCGTGCTGTACCGGGCGCTGCTCGAGCTCGGG
>CAZECM010000153.1:471-4421 GCA_964510785.1 uncultured Cellulomonadaceae bacterium
AGCGTGCTGCCGCAGTTCGGGCACATGCCGTACGTCATGGGCGAGGGCAACCGCAAGCTCTCCAAGCGCGACCCGGAGTCCAACCTCTTCGCCTACCGCGACGCCGGGTACCTGCCCGAGGGGCTGCTCAACTACCTCGCGCTCCTGGGCTGGTCGATCGCCCCGGACCGCGACGTGTTCACGAGCGAGGAGATGGTCGCGGCCTTCGACGTGGCCGACGTCAACCCGAACCCAGCGCGCTTCGACGCGAAGAAGGCCGAAGCCATCAACGCCGCCCACGTGCGCCTGCTCGCCGAGGACGACTTCCGCGACCGCACCGTGCCGTACCTGCGGGCCGCCGGGTTCGTCGAGCACGACGAGCTCGCCGCGCTGCCCGCGGCGCAGCAGGCCGTGCTCGACGCCGCGGCCCCGCTCGTCCAGTCGCGCATCACGAAGCTCGGGGAGGCGCCGGGCATGCTCGGCTTCCTCCTCGTGCCCGACGACGGCCTCGTGGTGGACGAGGACGCGCTCGCGGCCCTCGGTGACACCGCCCCGGCCGTGCTCGACGCCGCGGCCGAGGCGCTCGAGTCGCTGCCCGAGGACGGCTTCGGTACCGACGCGGTGCACGAGGCGCTGCAGGCCGCCGTCGTCGACGGGCTCGAGCTCAAGCCGCGCTTCGCGTTCACGCCCTTGCGCGTGGCGCTCTCGGGTCGTCGCGTCTCGCCGCCGCTGTTCGAGTCCATGGAGATCCTCGGCAAGGCGTCGACCCTCGCGCGGCTGCGGGCGCTGCGCGCTCGCCTGTGACCTCTCCCGGCGCGTTCGCGAGCGGGGTGGACGGTGTGCTGCTCGACATCGACGACACGCTCGTCGACACGCGCGGCGCGTTCGCGGTCGCGTGGCGTGCCGCCGTCGGCCAGTACCTGCCGCACCTCGACCCGGGTGACGTGGCCGCCGTCGTGCGCACGTGGCGCGAGGACGTCGGCGGCCACTACGCCGCCTACACGTCGGGTCGCATCCCCTACGCCGAGCAGCGCCTGCGGCGCGTCAACGCGCTCCACGAGATCTACGGCGGGCCGGCGCTGGTCGAGGACGAGTTCGGTGCGTGGAACGACGTGTTCGAGGCGGGGTTCCGCGAGGGCTGGGCGCCCTTCGACGACGCCGCACCCGCAGTCGGTGCGCTGCGGGCGGCCGGTGTGCCGGTGGGGATCGTCACGAACGCCGAGTCCGCCTACCAGCGGCTCAAGCTCGAACGGGTGGGCCTCTCGGCGCTGCCCGTCCTCGTCGGGATGGACACGCTGCGGGTCGGCAAGCCCGACGCGCGCGTGTTCCTCGCGGGCGCCGAGCAGCTCGGCACGGAGCCGGGCCGGACCGTCTACGTGGGCGACGAGCTGCACACCGACGCCGTGGGAGCCGTGACGGCCGGTCTGCGCGGGGTGTGGCTCGACCGCCCCGGGGCCCGTGGGCGGGTCGTCACCGACGCCGAGATCGCCGGTGCGCTCGCGGCCGGCGTCATCCGCATCGAGAGCCTCGACGAGCTCGCCGGGGTGCTCCGCCTCTAGACCCGGCGGGCGCGCCAGCTCTCGGCGCGGTACGGCAGCGCGAGGACGTCGCGGCCCGCGAGATCGGGATGGGTCGCGACGAGCTCGTCCACGGCGTCGAGGAGCTCGTCGCGCGCGTCGGCCGGGAGGGTGAGCAGGTGGCTGCGTGACGCCGCGAGAGTGCGCAGCTCGCACGCGGGGAGAGCCTGGTGCCAGCGGAACGTCTGGTGCTCGAGGTCCGCGAAGTGCTCGTCGAGGATCGGCGGCCCGTGGTTGGGCTCGAGGCTGTCGCCGCGGTGGATGATCTCGGTGAACTGTTCGACCCAGTCGACCATGTGGTCGCGGACGTTCCAGACGACGCCGAGCCGCCCGTCGGGGCGCAGCACGCGGGCGATCTCGGGCAGCGCCGTCGCGGGATCGAACCAGTGCCAGGCCTGGGCGACGACGACGCCGTCGCGGTCGGCGTCGGGCAGCGGGATCGCGTCCGCGGTCCCGGGCAGGGCGCGCACGCCGGGAAGCGTGTCGACGAGCTCGGCCCGCATGGCGTCGGAGGGCTCGACGGCGACGAGGTCGAGCCCGTGGAGCTGGACGAGCGTCTCGGTGAGCTTGCCGGTGCCCGCGGCGAGGTCGAGCACGCGGGCGCCGGGGCCCGGAGTGAGCCACTCGACGGCGGCACGGGGGTAGCCCGGGCGCGCCTTGCGGTACTCGCGAGCACCGTGCTGGAAGGACTTCGCCCGGTCTCGAGGGTCGGGGCCGGAAGGAACTGTCACGCCGTCAGGGTGCCACAGTGGCGTGTACTCGTCGGTAGCTCGGCGCCGTGGGGGGCCGCGCCCTGCCGGCGGCGCCGAGCGCCCGGGCCTGGTTGGACCTGCCCCGTGCGCTCGGGTAGAGTCCTCCGGCGGTACGACCCTCGGCTGGAGCAGTGCAAAACCGGGAGTTATACCCCCATGGGGTATGGTGTAATTGGCAGCACGAGTGATTCTGGTTCACTTAGTCTAGGTTCGAGTCCTGGTACCCCAGCGGTGCAGTGTGACTCTCCTCACGGAACATCCGTCGAGGTGAAGCGCGCGGCCCACCTAAGGTAGAGTTTCCGCGTTCGAATCCCTTCGGGGACGAGAACGGATCCTGGCCCCCATCGTCTAGCGGCCTAGGACGCCGCCCTCTCACGGCGGTAGCAGGGGTTCAAATCCCCTTGGGGGTACGAGCGGGGCCCGGTCACCACACGGTGACCGGGCCCTCGTCGTTCCTGCACGGACTCGGGGTCTACTCGACGGTGCGGCGGAGCACCTCGGTGAGCCGGTTCGCCGCGGAGACCACGGCGGCGGCGTGCATGCGGCCCGGCTGGCGCGAGAGGCGCTCGACGGGCCCGGAGATCGACACCGCGGCAACCACGCGCCCCGAGGGCCCGCGGACGGGCGCTGAGACGCTCGCCACACCCGGCTCGCGCTCGGACACCGACTGCGCCCAGCCGCGGCGGCGCACGCCGGAGAGGATCGTGGCCGTGAACTTCGCGCCCTGCAGCCCGCGGTGCAGGCGGTCCGGCTCCTCCCAGGCGAGGAGCACCTGGGCCGCCGAGCCGGCGAGCATCGTGAGGGTCGAGCCCACGGGGATCGAGTCGCGCAGCCCCATGGGCCGCTCGGCGCCCGCGACACAGATGCGCTGCTCACCCTGCCGGCGATAGAGCTGCGAGCTCTCCCCGGTGTGGTCGCGCAGTGCCGAGAGCACGGGGCCCGCGGCGGCGAGCAACCGGTCCTCGCCCGCGGCCGTGGCGAGCTCCGCGAGGCGCGGGCCGAGCACGAAGCGACCCTGGAGGTCGCGCGCCACGAGGCGGTGGTGCTCGAGCGCCACGGCGAGCCGATGTGCCGTCGGGCGGGCAAGATGGGTGGCAGCGACGAGCTGCGCGAGGGTCGCCGGGCCTGACTCGAGGGCGCTGAGTACGGAAGTGGCCTTGTCGAGGACGCCGACTCCGCTAGAGTTGTCCATAGGTCGATATTGCCGTCTCGCAGGATGAGACGCAAGTCGAGGGACACGAAAGTTCGCAACTTCGCACTTTCGGGCGAAGCGTACGAAGGAAATGGGGCCGTGATGGCTGGCACGCTGGCGGAGAAGGTTTGGGACGCGCACCTCGTGCGCCGCGGTGAGGACGGCGCTCCCGACCTCCTCTTCATCGACCTCCACCTCGTCCACGAGGTCACGAGCCCGCAGGCCTTCGAGGGGCTGCGGCTCGCGGGGCGCCCGGTGCGCCGGCCCGACCTCACGATCGCGACGGAGGACCACAACACCCCGACGCTCGACATCGACCGTCCCATCGCGGACCTCACGAGCCGCACGCAGATCCAGACGCTGCGCAACAACGCGGAGGAGTTCGGGATCCGCCTGCACTCCCTCGGGGACGCCGACCAGGGCATCGTGCACGTCGTCGGCCCGCAGCTC
>CAZECM010000154.1:0-4379 GCA_964510785.1 uncultured Cellulomonadaceae bacterium
GTCGATCCGGTTCATCGTCGAGCAGAAGCACACCGTCGAGTCGAGGTAGTGCACCGACTTGTCCGCGAAGCGGCGGGCGAGGCGACGCACGAGGTTGAGCTCGGTGCCGATGGCCCACGACGAGCCGGGCTCGGCCTCCTCGAGCATCCGCACGATGTACTCGGTGGATCCCACGTAGTCCGCGGCCGTGACGACCTCGTGCTTGCACTCGGGGTGCACGAGCACGTTGACGCCCGGGACGGCGGCGCGGACGTCCGTGACGTTCTGGACCGAGAACCGGCCGTGCACCGAGCAGTGCCCGCGCCACAGGATCATGCGGGCGTCGCGCAGCTCCTGCTCGGTGAGGCCGCCACCGGGGCGGCGCGGGTCGAAGACGACGCACCGCTCGAGCGGGATGCCGAGCTGCTGCACCGCGGTGTTCCGCCCGAGGTGCTGGTCCGGGAGGAACAGCACCTTGCCGTCACCGTCGGCACCCCCGACCTGGTCGAAGGCCCACCGCAGGGCGACCTGGGCGTTCGACGACGTGCAGACCGTGCCGCCGTGCCGTCCCGTGAACGCCTTGATGGCCGCCGAGGAGTTCATGTAGGTCACGGGGACCGTCCGCGCCGCGACGCCCGCTTCCACGAGCACGTCCCAGGCATCCTCGACCTGGTTGAGGCGTGCCATGTCCGCCATCGAGCAGCCCGCCGCGAGGTCCGGCAGGATCACCTGCTGCGCCTCCGTCGTGAGGATGTCCGCCGACTCGGCCATGAAGTGCACGCCGCAGAAGATGATGAACTCGGCGTCGGGACGTGCCGCTGCCTCGCGCGCGAGCTTGAAGGAGTCGCCCGTGACGTCGGCGAAGTCGATGACCTCGTCGCGCTGATAGTGGTGACCGAGCACGAAGGCGCGCTCGCCGAGCGCCGCACGGGCTGCGCGGGCACGTCCGACGAGGTCCGGGGCCGACGGCGCGGGCAGCTCGCCGGCGCACTCGACACCCCGCTCGGAGGAGAGGTCGACGCCTTGTCCCAAGAGGTGCAGGAGCGGTGATGCCGCGGGTTCGGTGAAGGTCGCAGTCACAGGCTCGATCCTCGCACACGCCTCGTGAGCGGGCGCGAAGGGCACATCGGGGCCGACGCCTCGTGCCTCAGCGCGCCGAGTGCTCCGCGTAGCTCGCCAGGAGCGCCACGAGCGGTGGCGGGACGCGGTCGAGAGGTACGGCGTCGGCGAGCAGGCGCGCGTAGCGGATCTTGTTGCCGCTGCGCCCGCCAAAGAACCTGACGAGCTGCTCCTCGGGGGTCCGCGTGCGCTGGAAGGGTTGCTCCTGCAGCCGCCGGAAGGACTCGAGCTCGCCCTGCTGCGCGATCACCGCCTCGACGCCCGCCACACCGAGCGCCCGGATGAGCTCGACCTCCAGGTCCAGGTCACAGACGAACACGGTGTCGAGGACGCGTTCGAAGTCCCGCCGCTCGGCGAGGTCGACCAGACCGATCAGCCGTTCCCCCGGGAGCTCTGCGGCCGCGCGACGGACACCCTTGGAGCCGCCCACCGGGAGCACCCGCGGCTCCGGCATGCCGCGGCGCGCCGCGAGGGCTCGAACCGCGGCAGCGTCGCTCTCGCCCTCGACGAGCACGATCGTCACACCGCTATGGATACCATCACCGACAAGCCCCCGGAACGGGATGAATCCCCTACCGTAGACCCGATCGCTACCGGCGCGGCCGGTGAATGACCGGGAGGTGCTCGAGTGCGTCCGATGCGTACAGCAGCAGTGGCCGTGGTGACGATGTCGATGATGCTCGCCGTCGTCGTCCCCTCCGCGACGGCGAGCGACGGGGCCGCGTCGTCGGCCTCGGCCGTCACGGCTGCCGCGAAGAGCAAGCGCAAGGCCGTCGCGGGGACCAAATGCACTGTGTTCCCGGACAACAACTACTGGAACGCCGACATCTCGAGACTGCCCGTCCACAAGTCCTCCTCGACGTGGCGCAAGGCGATCGGCGACCGCAACCTGCACCCCGACTTCGGCTCGGCGGGCAAGGGGGAGCAGCCGTACGGCATCCCGATCACCGTGGTCTCGAAGTCGGCCAAGAAGTCGAGCGTGCGGTTCTACTACCCGGACGAGAGCGACCGCGTGAAGTACCCGCTGAGCTCCAAGACGAAGATCGAGGGCGGGGGCGACCGGCACGCGATCATCGTCAACAAGTCCACGTGCCGCCTCTACGAGCTCTACGACCTGAGCAGGTCGGGGAGCAGGTGGAACGCGGGTTCCGGGGCCACGTGGTCGCTCAAGAGCAACAAGCTGCGCACGGACGGGTGGACGTCGGCCGACGCCGCGGGACTGCCGATCCTGCCCGGCCTGCTGCGCTACAACGAGGTGAAGGCCGGGAAGGTCGAGCACGCCATCCGGTTCACCGCGCCCGTCACGGCCAAGAAGCACGTCTGGCCCGCCCGCCATCACGCCGGTTCGCGCTCGGTCACGACCCACCCGCCCATGGGGGCGCGGTTCCGCCTCAAGAAGAGCTTCAGCACGAAGGGCTACTCCAAGGAGGCCAAGGTCGTCATCAAGGCGATGAAGAAGTACGGCATCGTGCTCGCCGACAACGGCTCGGGCTGGTTCTTCCAGGGCGAGGCCTCGACGAAGTGGCCGTCCCGTCTCATCAGCGACCTCAAGCGCATCCCGTCGTCCGCGTTCGAGGCCGTCGACACGTCCAAGCTCAAGCGATCGAAGAACAGCGCCCGCGTGCGCTGAGGTGGCACCGCGGGCCTGCGAGGATGGGGCCATGCGTGTGCTCGTGGCCCCCGACTGCTTCACCGGCACCCTGACCGCTCCGCAGGCGGCCGCCGCGATCGCTCGTGGTTGGGCCCTCGCCGCGCCCGGCGACACGATCGAGCAGTGTCCGCTCGCCGACGGCGGTCCCGGTTTCGTCACCGTGCTGCACCAGGCGCTCGGGGGACAGCTCGGTCCCGTGACCGTCTCGGGTCCGTGGGGCGACCTGGTGCCCGCGACGGTCCTGCTCGTGCCCGACGAGGGCGGGCCCACCGCCTACGTCGAGTCCGCCGAGGCCGTCGGCACGGCGCTCGTCCCGGCGGAGCGGCGCGACCCGACGCGCACCACGAGTCTCGGCGTCGGGCAGCTGATCCGGGCCGCCGTCGCGGCCGGGGCCCGACGCGTCGTGGTCGGGGTCGGCGGCACGGCGACGAACGACGGCGGCGCGGGCCTGCTCGCCGGCCTGGGCGGTTGGGAGGACGACGCGCTCCGGGGCGGGGGCGGCGCGCTCGGCTCGGTGACCCGGACCGATCTCGCCGGGCTCGGGGCGCTCGCACACGAGCTCGCCGCCGTCGACCTCGTGGCCGCCGTGGACGTCGACGTCCCGCTCCTCGGTCTGCACGGCGCGAGCGCGGGCTTCGCCGAGCAGAAGGGCGCGAGCCCCGAGCAGGCGCAGCACCTCGAACGGTCCCTCGGGCACTTCGCCCACCTCGCCCAGGAGATCGCGAGCGTCGACGGCCCGCCGCGATCGCGGCACCTGCCGCTCGTCGCTGCGGGGGACGGCGCCCATGGGCCGGGCGACGGTCACGGGCACGCCCACACCCCGGGCGGGCGGGGTGCCCCGCGGATCGCCGCGCTCCCCGGCGCAGGGGCCGGCGGCGGGATCGGCTTCGGGCTCGCGCTGCTCGGGGCACGACTCGTCCCCGGGGCGCGGGTCGTGGCCGACGTCGTCGGGCTCGCCGACCGCATCGCCGCCGTCGACCTCGTGGTCACGGGAGAGGGCAAGTTCGACTGGCAGTCCCTGCGCGGCAAGGCCGCATCGATGGTCGCGGAGGCCGCGCTCGCCGCGGGCGTGCCCACGGTGGTGCTCGCCGGGCAGGTCGAGATGGGACGCCGTGAGTGGGCGTCGGCCGGCATCAGCGGTGCCTACGCCGTCGCGGAGTCCCCGGCCCAGATCGCCGCGGCGCTCGCCGATCCCGTGGGGAGTCTCGAGGCGCGAGCGGCGCGACTCGGGAAGAACTGGTCCCACTAGTGCGTTGAGGGGGGCGTACGCTAGGTGTGTACCGAAGCGCCCCGGCGCCGTACCGAAGTGGAGCCAGCATGACCGAGACCGTCCAGACCGCCACGCACGGCGTCAACCTCACCGACTTCGCGGCAGACAAGGTGCGCAGCCTCCTGGAACAGGAAGGCCGCGACGACCTGCGCCTGCGTGTCGCCGTGCAGCCCGGTGGCTGCTCCGGCCTGATCTACCAGCTCTACTTCGACGAGCGGCTGCTCGACGGCGACGCCACGCGTGACTACGCGGGTGTCGAGGTCGTGGTCGACAAGATGAGCGTGCCCTACCTCGACGGTGCGACGATCGACTTCGCCGACACGATCGAGAAGCAGGGCTTCACGATCGACAACCCCAACG
>CAZECM010000155.1:0-3957 GCA_964510785.1 uncultured Cellulomonadaceae bacterium
GCCTATACGTTGCGCCGCCACCTCGTGGGCCCGCAGCCGACGGGGCAGGACCGCGCGGGCCTGCGGGTCGCCGTCGTCGGCGACGTGCTGCACTCCCGCGTCGCGCGCTCCAACGTCGACCTGCTGCACACCCTCGGCGCGCGCGTCACGCTCGTGGCGCCGCCCACCCTCGTGCCCGTGGGCGTCGAGGCGTGGCCGTGCGACGTCTCGTACCACCTCGACGAGGTGCTCGCCCAGGGGCCAGATGCCGTGATGATGCTGCGCGTGCAGCGCGAGCGGATGAGCAGCGCGGGCGGGGGTTTCTTCCCGGGGCCGCTCGAGTACTCGCGCCGGTACGGGCTCGATGCGCGCCGCCTCGCGATGCTGCCCGCCCACGCCGTCGTGATGCACCCCGGACCCATGAACCGCGGCCTCGAGATCAGCGCGGCGGCCGCGGACTCGCCGCAGGCCGTCATCGTCGAACAGGTCGCCAACGGCGTGGCCGTGCGCATGGCCGTGCTCTACCTGTTGCTGGCCGGTGGCCGGAGAGAGGACGTCGCGTGACCGACTACCTGCTGCGAGGGGCGCGCCCCCTCGGTGGCGAGCCCGTGGACGTCCTCGTCTCGGGCGGCGTGATCGCGGCCCTGGGTGCGGGGCTGGGAGCCGGGGCCGACGACGGCGCACTCGTCGTCGACGCGCAAGGGCTCGTGCTGCTGCCCGGTCTCGTCGACCTGCACACCCACCTGCGCGAGCCCGGCCGGGAGGACGCCGAGACGGTCGCCTCGGGAACCCGCGCGGCCGCCCTCGGTGGATTCACCGCTGTGCACGCGATGGCGAACACGAACCCCGTCGCGGACACCGCGGGCGTGGTGGAGCAGGTGTACCACCTGGGGCGCCGTGCCGGGTGGGTCGACGTCTTCCCCGTCGGCGCGGTGAGCGTGGGGCTCGAGGGGGAGCGGCTCGCCGAGCTCGGTGCGATGGCGGACTCCGAGGCACGCGTGCGGGTGTTCTCCGACGACGGCAAGTGCGTCGCGGACCCGGTCCTGATGCGCCGGGCGCTCGAGTACGTCAAGGCGCTCGACGGCGTCATCGCCCAGCACGCGCAAGAGCCGCGGCTCACGGAGCACGCCCAGATGCACGAGGGCGTCGTCTCGGCCGAGATCGGTCTCACCGGCTGGCCCGCCGTCGCCGAGGAGGCGATCATCGCGCGCGACGTCCTGCTCGCCGAGCATGTCGGCTCCCGCTTGCACGTGTGCCACCTCTCCACGGCCGGCTCTGTCGAGATCGTCCGGTGGGCCAAGGGCCGGGGGATCGACGTGACAGCCGAGGTGACCCCGCACCACCTCGTGCTGACCGACGAGCTCGCCCGCGGCTATGACGCCCGGTTCAAGGTCAACCCGCCGCTGCGCACCCAGGCCGACGTCGACGCCGTGCGCGCCGGGCTCGCGGACGGCACGATCGACATCGTCGCGACGGACCACGCCCCGCACACGGTCGAGGACAAGGACTGCGAGTGGGCCGCCGCCGCGTTCGGCATGACGGGGCTCGAGACAGCACTGAGCGTGGTGCAGGAGGCGATGGTCGACACCGGACTCATGGACTGGGCGGACGTCGCCCGCGTGCTGTCGACCGCCCCCGCACGCATCGGGCGGGTCGACGATCGCCACGGCCGCCCTCTCGCCGTGGGAGAGCCTGCGAACCTGGCCCTCGTGGACCCGGCGGCCCGCCGCACGGTGGACCCGCGCACGCAGGCGACGGCGAGTCCCAACACCCCCTACCGTGGCCGCGAGCTCCCGGGTCAGGTCGTCGCCACGTTCTTGCGCGGCCGCCCCACGGTCCTCGCCGGCCGGCCGGTCGACCCAGCCACCGCAACCGGAGGAGCGAGCGCATGAAGTTCTGGATCCCCACGATCGGCCTCGTGCTGCTGGCCGTCTTCATCCTGGTGTCGATGCGTCGCGGTTGGCTCGGGCGCGCGACCCGCACGGCGCCCGTCGTCGGCGACCTGCCTGCGGCACCCGTCTCGCTAGGGACCGCGCGCACCGCGCCGCTCGAGGCGACGTACCTCGGCACGACCGTCGCGGGCCAGTGGCTCGAGCGGGTCGCTGCCCAGGGTCTCGGCGTGCGGGCGGCCGGTTCGGTGCAGCTCTTCGACGCCGGGGTCGTCGTGGTACGCCAGGGCATTGCCGATCTGTACATCCCGCTCGAGCGACTCGACGCCGTGCGGTTCGACCGCGGCATCGCGGGCAAGGTCGCGGACCCGAAGCGGCTCGTCGTCCTGACGTGGCGCCTCGAGGTCGCCGTCGACTCCGGCGTCCTGCTCCGCCACCCCGAGCAGGCTCAAGAACTCGTCGCCGCGGTCCAGGCCGCGGTCCAGCAGAAGGAGGCAGGGTGAGCGCAGCGGTTCTCGTCCTCGAGGACGGCCGGTCGTTCACCGGGCGTTCGTACGGTGCCCTCGGGCAGACGCTCGGTGAGGTCGTCTTCAACACCGGGATGTCCGGCTACCAGGAGACGTTGACCGACCCCTCCTACCACCGACAGATCGTCGTCATGACGGCGCCCCACATCGGCAACACGGGCGTCAACGACGAGGACCCGGAGTCCGGTCGGATCTGGGTCGCCGGGTACATCGTGCGCGACCCCGCCCGCCGCGCCTCGAACTGGCGTGCCCAGCGCACCCTCGACGAGGAGCTCGCCGCCCAGGAGATCGTGGGGCTGTCCGGCATCGACACGCGCGCACTGACGCGCTACCTGCGCGAACGCGGCGTCATGCGCGCGGGGATCTTCTCCGGCGACGCGCTCCTCGAGAGCGGCCGCGAGGCGACGGCGGACGAGCTGCTCGCCCGCGTGCTCGCCTCGCCGCCCATGGCCGGCGCCAACCTCGTCGACGACGTGTCCACGCCGGAGCCGTACGTGATCGAACCCAGCGTGATCGATCCCGCTGCCGGCGCCGGCGCCACGGTGACCGTCGTCGCCGTCGACCTCGGCATCAAGGCGATGACCCCCCACCGCCTCGCCGAGCGCGGGGCGCGCGTCCACGTCGTACCCTCCCGCAGCACGATCGAGCAGATCGAGGCGCTCTCGCCGGACGGCGTGTTCTTCTCCAACGGTCCCGGTGACCCGGAGGCCGCGACGCAGGCGATCGCCCTGCTGCGCGAGGTGCTCGACCGCAAGATCCCGTTCTTCGGCATCTGCTTCGGCAACCAGATCCTCGGTCGCGCGCTGGGCTTCGGCACCTACAAGCTCGACTACGGGCACCGCGGCATCAACCAGCCCGTCATGGACCTCGGCACGCGCAAGGTCGAGATCACGAGCCACAACCACGGGTTCGCCGTGGACGCACCGATCGGCGAACCGACGTCGGCCCCGCACGACGGTGGCCGCTACGGGCGCGTGCGTGTCTCCCACGTCAACCTCAACGACGACGTGGTCGAGGGCCTCGAGTGCCTCGACCTGCCGGCGTTCTCCGTCCAGTACCACCCCGAGGCCGCGGCCGGTCCGCACGACGCCGCCTACCTCTTCGACCGCTTCGTGGCGCACATGCGCGACGCCAAGGGAAGGAACGCCTAGTGCCGCGCCGCACGGACATCTCCTCCGTCCTCGTCATCGGCTCCGGGCCGATCGTCATCGGCCAGGCCGCGGAGTTCGACTACTCGGGCACCCAGGCGTGCCGGGTGCTGCGCGAGGAGGGCCTGCGCGTCGTCCTCGTCAACTCCAACCCCGCCACGATCATGACGGACCCGGAGTTCGCGGACGCGACGTACGTCGAGCCGATCACGCTCGAGGCGCTCACCGCGATCATCGCGAAGGAACGGCCCGACGCCGTGCTCCCGACGCTCGGTGGCCAGACGGCCCTCAACGCCGTGGTCGAGCTCGACGAGGCGGGTGTGCTCGCCGAGCACGGGGTAGAGATCATCGGCGCGAGCATCGCCGCGATCCAGAAGGGCGAGGACCGCCAGCAGTTCAAGGACGTCGTCGCGC
>CAZECM010000155.1:3967-4369 GCA_964510785.1 uncultured Cellulomonadaceae bacterium
GCAGGGCATCCTCAAAAAGTACGGCGTTGAATTGATCGGTGCGTCGCTCGTCAGCATCGACCTCGCTGAAGACCGCCAGCAGTTCAAGGACGTCGTCGCGCGCTGTGGCGGGGAGAGCGCCCGTTCCGTCGTCGTCCACACGGTCGAGGCTGCGATCGCCGCGGCGGACGACCTCGGCTACCCGCTCGTGGTGCGCCCGAGCTTCACGATGGGTGGGCTCGGTTCGGGCTTCGCCTACGACGAGGTCGAGCTGCGGCGCATCGTGGGGGAGGGGCTGCACCACTCGCCCACCACGGAGGTCCTGCTCGAGGAGTCCATCCTCGGCTGGAAGGAGTTCGAGCTCGAGCTCATGCGCGACCACGCGGACAACGTCGTCGTCGTCTGCTCGATCGAGAACGTGGA
>CAZECM010000156.1:0-4317 GCA_964510785.1 uncultured Cellulomonadaceae bacterium
CACGCCCGGGGTCAGGATGCCGCTCGGCAGCAGGTGCAGCGCGTACTTCTCGTCGCCAACGACGACGGTGTGCCCCGCGTTGTTGCCGCCGTTGAACTTCACGACGTAGTCCACGCGCGAACCGAGCTGGTCGGTCGCCTTGCCCTTGCCCTCATCGCCCCACTGGGCGCCGACGACGACGACTGCTGGCATCTGTACGGGTCTCCTGACCTGCCTCGGGGTGGCCGGCGGTGTGCGGCCGAGGGGCACGGCGGCAGTGACGGGTGCCCCGTAGAGGTTACCGGAGCGGCGCGGGCGCGTGCCGCCGCGTCCGGAGGGAGCGCCTACAACCGCCGCAGGACCTCGCCGATCCCGAGCGCGGCACCGAGCACGGCCACGCCGGCGGTCGCGAGCGCGATGCGCGGCAGCCACGGCCACGGCGAGGCCTCCTCGCGACCGTGGCGCACCTCGCGCGGCCGCCCCGCAACGGCCACGCCGACACCGGCCAGCGCGAACAGCCCGGCGATGACGGCGATCCACGGGTGACCGAGCCGCACCGCCGCGGCCGCGACGAACGCCCCGACGAGCGCGACGGACAGCTCGCTGCGCTGCCACGACAGGGACGTGCGCTCCGGTGGGCCCCCGCCCCGGGGCGCACCGCCGCGTCCGGCCGTCATCGCACCAGCTGGATCACGGCGTTGGCGGCGAGCACGACGCCGACGACGATCACCCCGCCCACGAGCCACGGCAGCGCGACGGGCCGCGGCAACGGCTCGTCGAGCCGCAGCGCCCGCTCGTTGGACCGCCAGGACGCGAGAGCGGCGAGGGCGAGCGCACCACCACCGAGACACGCGACGACGGCGACGACGTCGAGCAGCACCGAGAAGTCCCCCGACGAGGCGACCGTCGTGAGCGCGACCCCACCCGCGACGAGGGCGAGTCCCGTGCGCACCCACGCGAGCGCCGTGCGCTGGTTGGCGAGCGAGAACTGCACCTCGGGCTCGCGGCCGACCCCGTAGACCGAGCGGGGGCGACGCACGTCGGGCGAGCCGCCGTCGGCCCCGCCTTCCTGCTCGGCGCTGTGCATGCCCCCGAGCATAGGCAGTGCACCGCCGCTCGGCCCGGCAGGGCTACGGCTCGTCGCCGTCGGGCGAGCCGGCGCCGGGGGTGGGGTCGGGGCCGACGCCGGGACCGGCGGGCGCTGGCCCCTCGGCCGGGAGCTCGGCGTCGGCCCGCACCTTCGCCCACACGAGCTTGCCGTTCGGCGTCGGCCGCCAGCCCCAGTCCGCGAGCCGCGCGACGATCTGGATGCCGAACCCGCCGACGCGGCCCGGGTGGCCGTCCGTCGCGACGGGTGGGGCCGGGTTGGAGTCCTCGACCTCGATGCGCATCCCGTCGCCCGTGTCGAGCAGCCGCAGCGTGATGTGCCCCCAGCCGTGCAGCACGGCGTTCGCGACCAGCTCGGAGACGACGAGCTCGGCGTTGGAGACGTCCTCGATCCCCCACGTGCTCGCGGTCCGCACGAGGGCGTGGCGGGCGCGCGCGATCGAGGCGGGCTCGCCGGGCAGGAGCCAGCGGCGGCGCCGAGGGGAGCGGTGGGCCGTGGTCGCGTCGAGCTCGGGGTCGGGGATCCGGACGACGACGACGGCCACGTCGTCCTCGCGCGCAGCCCCGACCCGGGAGAGGAGCTCCTCGCCGATGCCCGCCGCGTCGCGCGTGCGCACCTCGGCGCTCGCCTCGAGGAGTGCGTCGAGCCCCTCGCGCAACGGGGTGCGGCGGCGCTCGATGAGGCCGTCGGTGTACAGGACGAGCACGTCGCCGGGCTCGAGGTCGATGTCGGCCGTGGTCCGCTCGGTGCGCCCGAAGCCCACGAGCGAGCCGCCGGCCCCGTCGAGCGTGGTGGCCGTGCCGTCGCGCATCAGCACGGGTGGCAGGTGACCCGCGCGGGAGTACTCGAGGTGCCAGCCCCCGTCGTCGGCGTCCGCCCGGAGCATGCCGAGCACGAGGCTCGCCGCGCGCGTCATGCCCATGCCCTCGACGAGCTGGTCCACCCGCTCGAGGACCGAACCGGGCGAGCCACGCTCGAAGGCGTAGGAGCGCACCACGGAGCGGAGCTGCCCCATGACGGCGGCCGCCTCGATGTCGTGCCCCACGACGTCGCCGACCACGAGCCCCACGAGCCCGTCGTCGATGTGCAGCACGTCGTACCAGTCCCCGCCCACCTGGGCGTGGGCGGCGCTCGGCGCGTAGTAGGTCCACACGTCGAGGTCGGGGATCTCGGCCTGTTCGGGGAGCATCGCGCGCTGCAGCGTCTCGGCGAGCCGGTGCTCGCGCGCGTACAGCCGCATGACGTCCAGGGCGATGCCCACGCGGTGCGCGGTGAGCCGCAGCAGCGTCAGGACGCCGTCCTCGGAGACCGTCACGGCCGCGGGGTCGTCGCGCAGCACGACCACGAGCACGCCGAGGGGCTCGCGCCTGCCCATGAGGGGGAGCACCACGGCGGAGCCAGTCTCCGCGAACGCGGCGGCGACGAGGGGCTCGGCGTCGATGTGGCCGAGCAGCCAGCGCGAGGCGGTACCCGGGGCGGGCTCCTCGTCGTCGGCCCTGATCGTGACCGGCTCGCCCGACAGGCCGTCGAGCAGGCGCCCCACCGCGTCGTCGCGCCCCCCGTGGGGGCGGGCCTCGCCCTGCCCGACGACGAAGAAGCGGGCGACCTCCACGACGCGGCGCTCGAGCAACCGGGAGATGCCGAGCAGCGCGTGCGGGGAGTCGAGGTCCATCACGAGGTCGGACAGCTCGGAGAGCACGGACAGCCCGCTGCGCGCCCGGCGCTCCTCCTCGACCTCGCGCAGCTGCGCCTCCTGGCGGGCGACCTGCCCGGTGACGTCGACCTGCACGCCCACCCAGTGGGTGCACCGCCCGGAGTCGTCGTGCATCGGGGAGAGGGAGACCTGGTTCCAGAACGGGGTGCCGTCGGCGCGGTAGTTGAGCAGCGTGACGGTGCCGGAGTGGCCGGACTCGACGAGGGTGCGCAGCCGACGGCGGGCGAGCGGGTCGGTGCCGTCGCCCGCGAGCAGCCGCGGGTTGCGACCGATCACGTCCGCGAGGGCATAGCCCGTGACCTGCTCGAACGCGTCGTTCACCCACACGATGGGGCCTACAGGGTCCGTCGCGTCCGTGATGACGAAGGCGACGCCGGTGGCCTCGAGGGCGCGCTCCCGGACGAACGCGAGCGACGCGAGGGGAGGATCTGTGGCCGAAGGGTTGACCACGACCGCCTCCGATCGTCTAGCGTTCCACCAGGCCCGCCTGCGTTCCGGGCCGGTGTTACCTGTCGATGCTCGGCTTGATCACCCGAACCACAACGAGGAGCATCGTGCGTGACGTTAACAGTCCCGGCGACGGGGGGCAGGTCGAGGAGGGGTCACCCGATGCAGATTCATCCATTCGTGCTGAGGTGAGCACCGAACCGGGCTCGGTCCACGTCATCACGGGGATCGACCACATCCGCATCATCCTCGCCGGCGAGGTCGACGCCGATCTCGCGGGCGACCTGCAGGACGCGACGACGGCGGTCGAGCGCTCGGGCCTGCCCGTCGAGGTCGACACGCACCACGTGACCTTCATGGACTCCTCGGGCGTGGCGTTCCTCGCCCGCCTCGCGACGCGGAGCGCCTACCGGGTGCGGCTGCTCAACGTGCCGCCCACGGTGCGCTTCCTGCTCGAGGTCACGCGCATCGGCGAGCTGCTCGACGTCTCCGAGGACGGCGCCGACCCGCCCATCCCCCCGGACGACGTCGCCTGACCCCGGCCCTGCGGGACCCCAACTCGCGTTGCGGGACCCCAGCTCGCTCTGCGGGACACCCGGTCGCGTTGCGGGACGTTAGGTCGCGTTGCGGGACGTTAGGTCGCGTTGCGGGACACCAGCGGCCATGGCGTCCCGCAACGAGTGTTTCGCGACCGTGGCGTCCCGCAAGCGGGACGAGGGGTGACGAAGAGGGCCGCTCCGTCCGGTGACGGGGCGGCCCTCTCTCGTACTGCTGGGCGCGTCAGCGCTGGGCGTTGCCCGCCGAGCCGAGCTGCTGCGCGGCCTCGACGATGCGCGCGGCCATGCCGGCCTCCGCGAGCTTGCCCCAGGCGCGCGGGTCGTAGGCCTTCTTGTTGCCCACCTCGCCGTCCACCTTGAGCACGCCGTCGTAGTTGCGGAAGAAGTGGTCGGCCACGGGACGCGAGAACGTGTACTGCGTGTCCGTGTCGATGTTCATCTTGATGACACCGTTGGCCACGGCCTCGGCGATCTCCTCGGCCGTGGAGCCCGAGCCACCGTGGAACACGAGG
>CAZECM010000157.1:0-4267 GCA_964510785.1 uncultured Cellulomonadaceae bacterium
CGGACGACGGGATTCGAACCCGCGACCCTCACCTTGGCAAGGTGATGCTCTACCAGCTGAGCCACGTCCGCGCTGCTTCGACCGGGTGTTCCCCGCCGAGGCTGCATCGGAGACTCTAACCGACCGGACGCGCCATCGTCCAACCGGGACCCCGCGAGTCGCCGCTCGTCGGTACGGTGGCCCGGTGACCTTCCCCGCCAGCCGCGAGATCCCGCCGCGCCAGCCCGCGACCGCACGTTTCGCCGGTGTCCGCGCCACCGAGGTCGTCGAGTGCGTCGACCTGTTGTCGGAGCCGGAGCGGGTCGCGGCAGGGGGGTGGTGGGCCGTCGTCGGCGAGTTCGAGGGACGCGTGCGTGCGTGGCGGTTCGCGCACGTCGAGCGGATCGGGGCCGACGACGGCGCACCATCTCCGCTGGACACCGAACCTGACCCGTGGCGTGGCCCCGACCCTGCCGCGTGGCGCACCTCGATGTCGCGCGGCGACTACGAGGACGCCGTCGCCGCGACCCGCGAGGCGATCCGCGAGGGCGAGGTCTACCAGGCCAACATCTGCCGGGTGCTGAGCGCACCGCTCCCGGCGTCCCCTGACGGGGCCGAGCCCAGTGCGACAGCCCTCGCTGCTCGCCTCGTCCGCGGCAACCCGGCTCCCTTCGCGGGGCTGCTCCACGTGCCGCACGGTGACGTCGTCCCCCCGACGTGGGTCGTCTCGGCCTCCCCCGAGCTGTTCCTGCGCCTCGCCGACGGGGCGCTGACCTCGAGCCCCATCAAGGGCACGGGGACGCATGAGGCGGACCTGGGGGACAAGGACCGCGCGGAGAACGTCATGATCACCGACCTCGTGCGCAACGACCTGCAGCGGGTCTGCGAGCCGGGCACTGTCGACGTGACTGCGCTCCTCGCCGTCGAGCACCACCCCGGGCTCGTGCACCTCGTGTCCACCGTGACCGGCACCCTGCTCCCGGGGCTCGCCGCGGCGGCGGACGGGTGGTCACGGATCCTCGGGGCGACCTATCCGCCCGGCTCGGTGTCCGGTGCGCCGAAGTCCTCGGCGCTGCGGACCATCGGTGCCCTCGAGCCCGTGGCGCGCGGACCGTACTGCGGGGCCTTCGGCTGGATCGACTCGGACGCCGGGACGGCCGAGCTCGCCGTCGCGATCCGCACGTTCTGGTGGGACGGGTCCGACGGCGGCACCCTGCGGTTCGGCACCGGGGCCGGCATCACGTGGGGCTCCGAGCCGGCCGCGGAGTGGGAGGAGACCGAGCTCAAGGCGCGTCGTCTCGTGTCGATCGCCTCGAGCGGGACAGACTGGGCGTCATGAGCATCGTGATCTGGCACGACGGGCGCCTCGTGGGCCCGGACGAGCCGCTCCTGAGCGGTGTGGACCACGGCGTGACGGTGGGCGACGGCGTGTTCGAGACGGCCGCCGTCTACGGCGGGGAGGTCTTCGCACTCACGCGCCACCTCGGGAGGCTCGCTCGCAGCGCGGCGGGGCTCGGGCTCGCGCCCCCGGACGAGGCGCGGATCCGGGAGGGCATCACCGCCGTGCTCGCGGCGAACCCGGACGCCGGCCGGTTGCGCATCACGGTGACGGACGGTCCCGGTCCGCTCGGCTCGTTCCGCGACGCTCCGGACGCGGCTCGCCAGAGCGTGCTCGTGCTCGCCGGCCCCGCCGGGACACCGACGCCCGCCCGCGTGGTCAGGGTGCCGTGGGTGCGCAACGAGCGTTCGGCCGTCGTCGGCCTGAAGACGACGTCCTACGCGGAGAACGTCGTGGTGCTCGCCGCGGCGCGCGAGGCCGGCGCCGACGAGGCGTTGCTCGCCAACACGGTGGGGGAGCTGTGCGAGGGGACGGCGTCGAACGTCTTCGTCGAGCGCGGAGGCGAGCTCGTGACACCCCACCTGTCGACCGGGTGCCTCGCAGGCATCACGCGCGAGCTCGTGCTCGAGTGGTGCGCGGCCGAGGGGCTGCCCGTCCGAGAGGCGGAGCCCGGGGAGCTGCGCTACGAGGTGCTGGGCGAGGTCGAGGCGGGGCGCGCCCACCTGGCCCTCGCGGGCTCGATCCGCAACCTCGTGCCTGTCGTGGCGCTCGACGGCACCGCGGTGGCGCCGGGGGAGATCACCGGGGCTGCGATCGCCGTCTTCGCGGCGCGACGCAGCGAGCTGATGGACCCGTAGGCCCGAGCAGCACAGGGGCCTAGGAGCTCAGCGCGGCGATGAGCGCCGTGATCTGGTCCGCCATGGAGTCGCTCTCGCGCCCCGGGGGGACGAGCGTCGCCGTCGTGGCGAGGAACCGCGACAACGGGTCCACGGGGCAGGCGAGCAACGCCTCGCCCTCGATCCCGTACAGCGCGATGAGCACGTACGAGGGGTCCTCGTCGCGCCAGATGCGGACGTCGCCCACACCGGCGGGGAACTCCTCGGTGGCCTCGATGCCCTCCTGCAGGAGCTCACGTCCGAAGAGCCACGTCGACATCGCGCTCTGACCGGAGAACGTGGCCCGGATGGTGTAGGGGTCGTTGGCCAGGAAACTGAGCTCCGTCGTCACGGGTAGCACCGTGGCGTCGGAGAGCACGAGCTGCATGGTGAAGACATCGACCACGTCAGAGCCCTGCACGGTCATCCCGGTCCCCTCTCGTTGGATTACGAGTCCCCTCGATTGCGACGCGCCGGGTTCGGAACTTCGCACCGGAACCTGTAACCTTTCCTCGTCGCGCTTTCGAGGTCCTCGAGAGCTGCGGGCGATTGGCTCAGTGGTAGAGCGCCTCGTTCACACCGAAGAGGTCACTGGTTCGAACCCAGTATCGCCCACCCCTAGGGCAAGCCGTCTAGCCCCTGATTCGGGGACCTTGGTCCCGCCTACGGAATCCGTAGTCGGCGTTCGTGCAGGTCAGGCACGATGAATGCGCTTACCGGACACCCTCGGGTTTGTCCGTTTCGCACGATCTATCTCACCCTGTTGGACTACTTCGAGCCACCCGGCGGTGGCGTTGGTGGGCGATTTGTCTCAGGATGCGGAACCTTCGACCCCCGTCTCTGGCCTCGCCGCACCCGATCCGCCGCGCCCGATCCCGCGCGCGGGACTAGGTTCGACCTAGCGGCATCCGCCGGCTGCGAACAGCGAACCGACAGGGAGCGTGGGATGGGTACCGAGGGCATCTTCGACAAGGCCAAGGACGCCGTGGGCGGCGTGGAGGGTCTGGTCGACAAGGCGAAGGACCTTGCGACGGACGAGAACATCGACAAGGCCGCCGAGGCGATCAAGCAGCACACGCCGGACCAGGTCGACTCCGTGGTCGACACGCTCGCCGCGAAGGCGAAGGACGCGAACGACTGATCACGGCACCTCGCGCGGGGGCGGTCCCGGGAATTGCCGGGGCCGCCCCCGCGCGTGTGTCGGTAGCATCGACGTGCCCCGTCCGGGGCGCCCCGACCAGCACCGAGGAGCACTTCCGTGTCCGAGCAGATCTCCCTGACCGTCGACGGCGCACCCACCCAGGTGGCCGGAGGCACGACGGGCACGGACCTCTTCGCCTCGCGCCGGGACGTCGTCGTCGTGCGGGTCGATGGCGAGCTTCGTGACCTGCACCTCCCGATCCCGGCCGGCGCCGTCGTCGAGGGCGTGACGATCGGCTCGCCCGAGGGGCTCGAGGTGCTGCGCCACTCCGCGGCGCACGTGCTCGCGCAGGCCGTGCAGGAGGTCAACCCGGCCGCGAAGCTCGGGATCGGCCCGCCCATCACGGACGGCTTCTACTACGACTTCGACGTCGAGACGCCCTTCACCCCCGAGGACCTGCGTGCCCTCGAGAAGGCCATGAGCCGCATCGTCAAGGACGGCCAGGCGTTCCGCCGGTGGGACGTGTCCGACGACGAGGCACGCGCGGAGCTCGCGAACGAGCCATACAAGCTCGAGCTCATCGGCCTCAAGGGCGGCGCGAGCGACGACGACGGCTCGAGCGTCGAGGTCGGCGCCGGGGGGCTGAGCATCTACCAGAACGTGCGCGCGCCGGGCCGGGAGACCGAGTCCGTCGCGTGGCAGGACCTGTGCCGCGGCCCGCACCTGCCGAGCACCAAGCTCCTCGGGAACGGCTTCCAGCTCACCCGCTCCGCCGCGGCGTACTGGCGCGGCAGCGAGAAGAACCCGCAGCTGCAGCGCATCTACGGCACCGCGTGGCCCACGAAGGACGAGCTGCGGGCGTACCAGCAGCGCCTGGAGGAGGCCGCCAAGCGCGATCACCGCAAACTCGGCAAGGAGCTCGACCTCTTCTCG
>CAZECM010000158.1:0-3946 GCA_964510785.1 uncultured Cellulomonadaceae bacterium
GTCGAGCGGGTGGTTGATGAGCAGCAGCTCCATGACCCCGTGCTGCGCCTTGTCCGCGACGGGCGAGGTGTGCTGCGTCTTGACGACCATGCCGGGGCTGACCTCGAGCGTGCACGAGGCCTGCGGCTTGGGCATGGCGCGCAGGTTGCCCTCGCGGTCCGGCAGCGCGACCTCGACGAGACACTGGCGGCACGCCCCGGCGGGAGCGAGCAGGGGGTGGTCGCAGAACCGCGGGATCGCGACGCCGATCTCCTCGGCGGCGCGGATGACGAGCGTGCCCTTGGGCACCGCGACCTCGACGCCGTCGATCGAGACGGGGACGAGGTCGGCGGGCT
This sequence comes from uncultured Cellulomonadaceae bacterium, assembly GCA_964510785.1. Classification (GTDB taxonomy): domain Bacteria; phylum Actinomycetota; class Actinomycetes; order Actinomycetales; family Cellulomonadaceae; genus JAAYZM01. The sequence goes on from CAZECM010000158.1 coordinate 336, forward strand.
CGGGGGCCGCGCCGGCCTTGGACGAGGACGTGACGGTCATCAGTGCACCCCCGCCACGGACGTCGCGTCGCCGGTGGGGACGTAGTCGAACACCGCCGAGCGCTCGGGCGGGAACAGGACGGAAGCCGGTGTGTGCATGCCCGCCTCGAACTCCTCGCGGAAGTACTGGATGGCCGAGGTGACGGGCGAGGTCGCGCCGTCACCGAGCGCGCAGAACGCCCGGCCGAGGATGTTGTCGCACAGGTCGACGAGCAGGTCGATGTCGCCCGGGTCGCCCTGGCCGGCCTCGAGTCGGTGCATGACCGCCCGCAGCCAGTAGGTGCCCTCGCGGCACGGCGTGCACTTGCCGCACGACTCGTGCGCGTAGAAGTCGGTCCAGCGCGACACCGCGCGCACCACCGAGGTCGTCTCGTCGAAGATCTGCAGCGCGCGCGTGCCGAGCATCGACCCGTTCGCGGCGACCGACTCGAAGTCGAGCGGCACGTCGAGGTGCTCGGCCGTGAAGATCGGTGTCGAGGACCCGCCGGGCGTCCAGAACTTCAGCTCGTGGCCCTCCCGGATGCCGCCCGCCATGTCGATGAGCTCGCGCAGCGTGATGCCGAGCGGCGCCTCGTACTGACCGGGCCGCGTCACGTGCCCCGAGAGCGAGAAGATCCCGAAGCCGGTGGACTTCTCGGTGCCCATCGAGGAGAACCAGTCCGCACCGTTCGCGACGATCGACGGCACGGAGGCCACCGACTCGACGTTGTTGACGACCGTGGGCCGCCCGTACAGGCCCGCCACGGCGGGGAACGGCGGCTTGAGCCGCGGCTGACCGCGCTTGCCCTCGAGCGAGTCGAGCAGCGCCGTCTCCTCGCCGCAGATGTAGGCGCCCGCTCCCGCGTGCACCGTGATCTCGAGGTCGAAGCCGCTGCCGAGGATGTTCTCGCCGAGGTATCCCGCACCGCGGGCCTCCTCGACGGCCGCGAGCAGCCGGCGATAGACGTGGACGACCTCGCCGCGCAGGTAGATGAACGCGTGGTGGCAGCCGATGGCCCAGCTCGTGAGGATGACGCCCTCGATGAGCACGTGCGGGTCGGCGAGCATGAGCGGGATGTCCTTGCACGTGCCCGGCTCGGACTCGTCCGCGTTGACGACCAGGTAGCGGGGGCCGCCGTCGGGCGCGGGTAGGAAGCTCCACTTCATGCCCGTCGGGAAGCCCGCACCGCCGCGGCCGCGCAGGCCCGAGGTCTTGACGGCGTCGAGGACGGCGGCCGGGTCACCGGCGAGTCCCTTGCGCAGCGCGGCGTAGCCCCCGTTCGCCTGATAGGTCGCGAGCGTCCACGACCGGTCCTTGTCCCAGCGCTCCGTGAGGATCGGCGTCAGCGTGGTCACTTGGCCTCACCCTTTCCCTGTGCGCCACCGGGGCGCTCGGCACTCGAGTGTTCCTCACCCGGCTGCGGGGCACCCGCACCGGTCTGCGCCGACCCGTGGCCGCCGCCGTCCGCGGTCCAGCCCTTGGCGCGCGCGAGCTCGAGGCCGCGCAGCGAGGCCGGTCCGGCCGCGACACCTTCGCCCGCCTTGGCGTCGGCGAAGCCTGCGAGCACGCGGGACGTCTCGCGGAAGCTCGAGACGGCCGCGGGGCCGCGCGTCGGGGTGACGGGCTCGCCGCGGCGCAGCTTGTCGACCGTCTCCGCCGCGGACTCCGGGGTCTGGTTGTCGAAGAACTCCCAGTTGATCATCATGACGGGCGCGTAGTCGCACGCTGCGTTGCACTCGAGGCGCTCGAGCGTGACGCAGCCGTCCTCGGTCGTCTCGTCGTGCCCGACGCCGAGCCGCTCGGACAGCGCGCGGAAGATCTCGTCCCCGCCCATGATCGCGCACAGGGTGTTGGTGCACACGCCCACCGTGTACTCGCCGTTGGGCCGGCGCTTGTACTGCGTGTAGAACGTCGCCACGGCACTGACCTCGGCCGTCGACAGCGCGAGGGTCTTCGCGCAGAACTCGATCCCCTCGGGGCTCACGTAGCCGTCGACCGACTGCACGAGGTGCAGGAGCGGCAGCAGCGCCGAGTTGGGGTCGGGATAGCGGGAGATGACCTCGGCCGCGTCGGCGGTGAGGGACTCCAGGGTCTCGGCGTCGTACGCCATCAGCGGTCCACCCCTCCCAGGACGGGGTCGAGCGAGGCGACGGACACGACGACGTCGGCCAGCTGGCCGCCCTCGCACATGAGGGCCACCGCCTGCAGGTTGTTGAACGAAGGATCACGGAAGTGCGCACGGTAGGGCCGTGTGCCGCCGTCGGACACGAGGTGCACCCCGAGCTCGCCGCGCGGCGCCTCGACACGCTGGAACACCTGCCCGGCCGGGACGCGGAAGCCCTCGGTCACGAGCTTGAAGTGGTGGATGAGGGCCTCCATCGAGGTGCCCATGATGTGCCGGATGTGGTCGAGCGAGTTGCCCATGCCGTCCGAGCCGATCGCGAGCTGCGCGGGCCAGGCGATCTTCTTGTCCTCGACCATGACGGGGCCGGGGCCCATCGCCTGCAGGCGGTCGACGCACTGGGCGACGATGTGCAGCGACTGGTAGATCTCCTCGAACCGCAGCACGGTCCGCGAGTAGGAGTCGGCGTCCGTCGACGTCGGGACGTCGAAGTCGTACGTCTCGTAGCCGCAGTACGGGGCGGCCTTGCGCACGTCGTAGGGCAGCCCCGCCGAGCGGAGCACGGGACCCGTCACGCCGAGCGCCATGCAGCCGGCGAGGTTGAGGGTGCCGACGCCCACGGTGCGACCCAGGTAGATCGGGTTGGCGAGCAGCAGGTCCTCGAGGTACTTGAGGAAGACCCGGATCTTCTTGTCCGCCTCGCGGATGGCCTCGAGGGCACCCGGCGGGATGTCCTGCGCGACCCCGCCCGGGCGAATGTAGGCGTTGTTCATCCGCAGACCCGTGATGAGCTCGAAGATCCGCAGGATCTCTTCACGGCCGTTGAAGCCGTGGATCATCACGGAGGTCGCGCCGAGCTCGTTGCCGCCCGTGCCGAGGCACACGAGGTGCGAGCCGATCCGGGTGAGCTCCATCATCATGACGCGGATGACGCTGGCCCGGTCCGGGATGTCCTCCGTGATGCCGAGGAGCTTCTCCACGGCGAGGCAGTAGGCGGTCTCCTGGAACATCGACGCGAGGTAGTCCATGCGCGTGCAGAAGGTCACGCCCTGCGTCCAGGTGCGGAACTCCATGTTCTTCTCGATGCCGGTGTGCAGGTAGCCGATGCCGGCGCGGGCGTCGTGGACCTGCTCGCCGTCGATCTCGAGGATCAGCCGCAGCACGCCGTGCGTGGACGGGTGCTGAGGTCCCATGTTGATGACGAGCCGGTCGCCCTCGAGGGCGTCGACCTCGATCGTGTCCCAGTCGCCGCCGGTGACGTTGAAGACCTGGCCGGAGGTGGATTCGGTGGTGCCCGCGTACGGGTCGGTGGTCACCATCAGGAGTAGCTCCTTCGCTCGTCCGGCGCAGGAATGAAACCGCCCTTGAACTCGACGTCGATGCCGCCCAACGGATAGTCCTTGCGCTGGGGGTGTCCGGGCCAGTCGTCGGGCATCAGGATGCGGGTCAGGTGCGGGTGGCCGTCGAAGA
>CAZECM010000159.1:0-3910 GCA_964510785.1 uncultured Cellulomonadaceae bacterium
GCCGTAGTGGTAGATGGCGTCGTACCCGCCCCACAGGATGCGTCCGTCCGCCGTGGGCCGCGCGTAGTGGAACTGGTTCGCCTGGTCCGCGAGGCCCTCACGGCCAGCCCAACCGATAGCGGCGTGCTGCGCGGTGCTCAGCGGCTCGGTCATGAGCGCATAGTCGAAGACGGGCACGGTGCGGTGGCGGAACCGACGCAGCAGGGCAGGGAACGCGTTGGTCGCGAGGATCACGCGCTCCGCCCGGATCGCGCCGTCGTCGGTCGAGACCGTGATCGACTCCCGTCCCGCCTCGAGGCGCCGAGCAGGAGAGTGCTCGTAGACCTCGACACCGAGCTGCTCGGCCGCATCGGCGAGGCCCTCCGCGAGCCGGGCGGGGTGCACGAGCGCCGTCTCCTCGCCGTCGAACGCTCCCGCGAGAAAGAGGGGGGAGTCGATGCGTCGGCGCACCGTGGCGGCGTCGAGGAAGCCGTCCGAGCCCGCGAGCTCGTCGACCTGGTGCGGCTCGACCGCGACGGTGAGCGTTCCCGTGCGCTCGAGCTGGGCGTCGATGCCGAGCGCGAGGAGATCCGCCTCGAGCTCGGTGAGGTTGCGCAGGCCGAGCTCGTGGAGCGTGTCGTACTCGTCCGGCCAGCGCGAGCGCCCGTTCGCCTCGCCGTGCGTGAGGCTCGCCTCGCAGAAGCCGCCGTTGCGTCCCGAGGCCGCCCACCCGGTGCGGCGGGCCTCGAGGACCACGACGCGCCGATCAGGGTCGCGCAGCTTGGCGTGGACCGCGGACCACAGGCCCGTATACCCGCCGCCGACCACGAGCAGGTCGGTGACCCGCTCACCCCGCAGCGCCGGGCGGTCCGGGCGCGACGGTGCGTCGTCGAGCCAGAACGGGGCGAGTCGCGAGCCCGCGAGCGACGCCGTGACGAGGTGCGCGTCCGGGGCGTTGCGCTCGTAGGCGGTCGTGCCGGGCTGGAGGGGTGCGATGCGGGCCATGCCCCATCGTCGCGCGAACAGGCACGCCGTGTCAGGCGAGCGGCGTGTCAGGCGAGCCGGGTCACGAAGATCGCCGTGCCGGGCACGTAGCGCCCTCGGACGGGTCCCCAGCCACCCCACGTGCGCTCGTGCCCCTCGGGCCACTCCGGCTCGACGAGGTCTTCGATCACGAAGCCCGCACGAGCGAGCCCCCGTACGTGGTCGCCGAGGGTGTGGTGGTACTCCGCGTAGCTGACCTGACCGCTCGCGTCCGCCTCGACGTAGGGGCGGTGGTCGAAGTAGGGGCGCAGCACGGTCATGCCGTGCGCCGAGGGGTCGTCGGGGAACATCCAGCGCACGGGGTGCGTCACGGAGAACACCCAGCGGCCACCGTCCCGCAGCACCCGCGCGACCTCGCGGTGGACGAGTTCGTCGTCGGGCACGAACGAGATCGCACCGAACGCCGTGAAGGCGACGTCGAAGCTCGCGTCGGCGAAGGGGAGCGCGCGGGCGTCGGCCGTGACCATCGGGACCTGCGTGCCGAGCCGGGCGTCCATCGCGCGTCCCGCGGCGAGCATCCCGTGGGAGACGTCCGTGGCGACGACGGCGGCCCCACGGCCGGTCAGCCACCGCGAGCACTGCGCCGAGCCCGCTCCGACCTCGAGCACGCGCCGCCCGGCGACGTCACCGAGCAGCCCGGCCTCGGACTCGCGCAGCCCCTCGGGGCACCACAGGAAGTCGTCGTCGCCGAGGAAGCCGCCGTGCTCGGCGAGGTAGTCGGCGGCGTTCTGGTCCCACCACGTGCGGCTCGCCCGCGCCCCGGCGTCGTCGTCGACCGCACGGAAACCGACCCAGTCCGCGGGGAGGCGTTCGTCGGGGGAGGTGGCCATGGGCACAGTCTGCCGGGTGGACCCGGGACGTCGGGGCCGACGGCGGCCTCCCGGGCTGGATAGGCTCACCCCCGTGGCGCGTCGGTGCGCCGCTACCTCCCCACTTCCCAAGGAGCTCTCGCGTGCGTATCGGTCTGCTCACCGGCGGCGGCGACGTGCCCGGCCTCAACGCGGCCATCCGCGCCGTCGTCAAGCACGGCACCTCGACGTACGGCCACACGATCGTGGGCTTCCGCAACGGCTGGCGCGGCGTCGTCGACGGGGACGTGCAAGACCTCGCGCGCCGCGACGTCCGCAACGTCCTGCCGCAGGGCGGCACGATGCTCGGCACGGCGCGGTTCCACCCGCACTCGGCCGACGGCGGGCTCGACGCGGTGCGCGCGACCCTCGAGGCGGAGCGGATCGAGGCCCTCATCTGCATCGGCGGCGACGGCACGATGCACGCGGCGCACAAGGTCGCCGAGACGGGCGTGCGCATCGTGGGCATCCCGAAGACGATCGACAACGACGTGTGGGGGACCGACCGCTCCATCGGCTTCGACACGGCCGTGACGATCGCCACCGAGGCCGTGGACCGCATCCACACCACGGCGGAGTCCCACAACCGCGTCATGATCATCGAGGTCATGGGGCGCCACGCCGGGTGGATCGCCGTGCACGCCGGGATCGCCGGCGGCGCCGAGATCGTGCTCACGCCCGAGGACCCCTTCGACATCGACCGCATCGTGAAGTTCCTCAAGCACCGCCACCGGGCGCACGCCTCGTTCTCGATCGTCGTCGTCGCCGAGGGGGCCGTGCCCGCCGAGGGCACGGCGATGGAGTACACGACGCAGGTCGGCAAGTTCGGCGAGATCATCGCGGGCGCCGTGGGGGAGCGGCTCAAGGGCGAGATCGAGGCCCGCACCGGCTTCGACACGCGCGTCACCGTGCTCGGTCACGTGCAGCGCGGCGGGACGCCCACGGCGACCGACCGCATCCTCGGCTCGCGCTTCGGCGTCGCCGCCGTGGACGCGTTGAGCGAGGGCAAGACCTCCGTGATGACCGCGCTGCAGGGCGAAGAAGTCGTCCTCGTGCCCATGGCCGAGCTCGCGGGCAAGACCAAGCCCGTCCCGGCCGATCTGCTGCGGATCGCCAACCTGCTGGTCTAGCCTGCCGGGGGAGGGGCAACGATGAGACTCGCCAGGCTTGCGCGATGGGTGAGCGCGGTGGCGCTCCTCGCGGTCGCCGGCGGGGGCTGCGCGGCACCTCGGGGCGTTGCGACGACGGCGGGTGAGACGCTCGCACAGCGGTTCTCCCAGTGCGACCGCGGCGCGGCGAGCACGGGCTCGGTTCCTCACGCCTTGGCGAACGCCCCGGAGTGGCTCGACGTGGTGCGCGTCGTCCGGGCCGAGCGGGAGGGTCCGGACGGCGAGACCTTCACGATGCCCACCGTTCTCGTGGTGACGCGCGACGGTGAGGTCTTCTTCCCGGGCGACTGCCAGGAGGCCGGGGTGCGCCGGGCGATCGCCCTCGCGAGCTCTGGGGACGTCGACGAGGTTGCGCGCGCGTTGCCTGGCGCGACACGGGAGGAACGCCTGGACCTCCTTGGCCTCACCGAGGATCCTGTCGGGTAGCCGCGCGTCGTCGGGTCCTCGCTTTGCCCGGTTCGCCACCTGAGGGATAGAGTGGACGGCGGCCCGGTGTGCCTTGGCGTGCGCTGCGCGTGCGGAACTGCCACGGGGTCGATCGATCAATCCATGTCCGCACTAGTCCATGTCCATCGGAGCACATTCCTCAATGACCATCTCTACCCCCGCGAAGCCCGCAGCCCCGCAGGTCGCGGTCAACGACATCGGCACCGCCGAGGACTTCCTCGCCGCCGTCGACGAGACCATCAAGTACTTCAACGACGGCGACATCGTCGAGGGCACCATCGTCAAGGTGGACCGCGACGAGGTCCTCCTCGACATCGGTTACAAGACCGAGGGTGTCATCCCCTCCCGTGAGCTCTCGATCAAGCACGACGTCGACCCCGACGAGGTCGTCAAGGTCGGCGACTCGGTCGAGGCCCTCGTCCT
>CAZECM010000160.1:0-3894 GCA_964510785.1 uncultured Cellulomonadaceae bacterium
GCTCATCGCGGTGCCCACCGGTGTGAAGTTCTTCAACTGGATCGGCACGATGTGGCGCGGCAAGCTCACCTTCGAGACGCCGATGCTGTGGTCGATCGGCTTCCTCGTCACATTCCTCTTCGGTGGCCTCACCGGCGTCATCCTCGCGAGCCCCACGCTCGACTTCCACGTCTCCGACACGTACTTCGTGGTCGCGCACTTCCACTACGTCGTCTTCGGCACGGTCGTGTTCGCGATGTTCGCCGGGTTCTACTTCTGGTGGCCCAAGATGACGGGCCGGATGCTCGACGAGCGCCTCGGCAAGATCCACTTCTGGATGCTGTTCTTCGGGTTCCACGCGACCTTCCTCATCCAGCACTGGCTCGGCGTCGTCGGCATGCCCCGTCGCTACCCGGACTACCTGCCGGAGGACGGCTTCACGTGGATGAACCAGTTCTCCACGTTCGGCTCCGTGCTCCTGGGCTTGTCGACGCTGCCGTTCCTGTGGAACGTGTACACGACGTGGCGCAACGCCCCCAAGGTCACCGTCGACGACCCGTGGGGCTTCGGCGCCTCGCTCGAGTGGGCCACGAGCTGCCCGCCCCCGCGGCACAACTTCACGTCGCTGCCCCGCATCCGCTCTGAGCGGCCCGCGTTCGACCTGCACCACCCCGAGGTCGCGGCGTTCGACCAGGCCGAGCCCGACCCGACCCTGCTCAACGAGCTCCTCGCTTCTGCCGACCTGCGCGGGCACGGGGAGACGGCGCGATCCGTGGACCAGGAGGACGAAGGCAAGTGAAGCTCGAGGCGAAACTCTTCATCGGTGGCGTGCTGTTCTTCGTCCCCCTGGGGCTGATCTACGCGGTCTGGAGCGAGGGGGAGCCCGTCGGCATGCTCGGCCTCCCGCTGCTCGGTGGGCTCGTCGGGATGATCGGCGGCTACCTCTGGCTCGTCTCCCGGCGCATCGACGCGCGCCCGGAGGACGACCCGCACGGCGAGATCGCCGACGGCGCGGGGGAGCAGGGCCAGTTCAGCCCCTGGAGCTGGTGGCCCTTGGTTCTCGCGTTCGCAGCCGCCGTCACGTTCGCCGGCCTGGCGATCGGCTGGTGGCTCAGCGGCATCGGCGCGGCGCTCGGCGTGATCGGGCTCATCGGGTGGGTCTTCGAGTTCTCTCGCGGCAAGCACGCTCACTGAGCACACCTGCGGTCGCTAGGACGCTTCCGCCCGACGCACCATCTCGGCGATCCAGGTCGGGGCGAACGGCGAGGTGCAGTTCGGCGGTGTCGGGTAGTCCTTGAGCACCTCGAGCCGCTCGCCGATGTCCACGGCGCGTGCCCGGTACGCCGGATGGGCGATACCGATGCGTGCCAGGCACTCGTTCATCGCCCACTGCAACCGATCCGGGGCGCTCTTCATCTCTGCCTCGATGCTGTCCAGCAGGCCGGCGAGGTCGAGGCCCTCCGGTCGCTTGGTCACACGTTCCGAGGTCAACGCCCACCCGGCGCTCGCCACCACGGGATCCGTCTCGGCGAACCACGCGAGCCGCAGCTCCTCCGCGTGCGGGCTCTTCTTCACCACGTAGTTGACGAGCCAGTCGTGCACCTTGGGCACCCGCGCCTCGCGCAGCATCCCGTCGAGCTCCTCGCGGGTGAACGCCTTGGGTCGGCAGATCAGGAGCGCAAGGAGCCGCGCTGCGGAGTCACCGGTCTGCCAGAGCTCGCCCGCGAGGTCCTGCTGTGTCTTGAGCCGCTTCGCCACTGCGCGCAGCTGGGTGAGGTTGACTCCGTGGTCGTCACCGTGGCGCTCGTTGACCGCGCGGAGGCGAGGGTCCTCAAGCGTGGCCAGCTCGGTCATGATCTCCGCCGTCGTCCCTGGCACCGCGGTCCTCCCGTCCTCGTTCGTTCCATGGTGGCACGCCGTCGGCGTGGCCGGTATGCCGCGAGGGCCGCCCCCACGTGGTCGTGACGGCGGCCCTCGCGGCGCGAGCGTGCGGGGTCAGGGGACGATGAGGCCCTTGGCTGCGCGGGCGCGGTCGAGGCGGGCGCCGGCGTCGGCCCAGTTCACGATGTTCCACCACGCGGCGACGTAGTCGGCCTTGACGTTGACGTAGTCGAGGTAGAACGCGTGCTCCCACATGTCGAGCACCACGATCGGCACGAGGCCGAGCGCGATGTTGGACTGCTGGTCGTAGAGCTGCACGATGATGAGCTTCTGCCCGACGGTGTCCCACGCGAGGATCGACCAGCCGGAGCCCTGGATGCCGAGCGCGTTCGCGGCGAAGTGCTTCTGGAACGCCTCGAACGAACCGAAGAACTCGTCGATCGCGGCCGCGAGCTCACCGGCCGGCTCGCCACCCTCGGGGGAGAGGTTCTGCCAGAAGACCGAGTGGTTCACGTGGCCGCCGAGGTTGAACGCGAGGTTCTTCTCGTGCAGGTTCACCGTGGCGTAGTCCCCGGCCTCGCGGGCCGCGGCGAGCTTCTCGAGCGCCGTGTTCGCACCCGCGACGTAGGCGGCGTGGTGCTTGTCGTGGTGCAGCTCCATGATGCGGCCCGAGATGTGGGGCTCGAGCGCCGCGTAGTCGTAGGGGAGGTCGGGAAGGGTGTACTCAGCCATGACTGTCAAAGCCTCCTGTCGACGCCGGGTCGTCCCGGCACTTACCTGGCCAACCTAGTCACGTCGCACGGGATTCCGCGCGGCGAGACGTGTCTCAGTGCTCGGACGGGACGGACTCCTGCTCGCCCGCCGGCAGGACCGCGGTGTGCTTGCCGCTGCCCTCGAGGTGCGCATGGTGCGACTCCGCGTGCTCCCGGGCCGCTGCCAGCTCCGCCGCGGAGACCGGCTCGATGCGGTCCTCGTAGAAGAACTGGGAGATGCGGCGACGGATCGTGTCGGCGCGATAGCCCTTGCGACGCACACCGCGCGAGTCCTCTGCGGGCTCGATCTCGACGGGACGCCGCGGCTCGTAGTTCACGCGGAGCCACAGCTCGTGCTCGTCGAGCGGCTTGTGGACCTCGATGTACTCGCCGTGCTCGAGGCGGATGATCGTCGCTGACTCGTGGCCGTGCAGCACGAGGTCGCGGTCCCGGCGCTGCAGGCCGAGGCAGATGCGCTTCGTGATCCAGAATGCCGCGACGGGGCCAGCGAAGATCAGCACCCGGAAGATCCACGTGATGTCGTTGAGGGACATCTGGAAGTGGGTCGCCAGGAGGTCGTTCGAGCCGGCGAGCACGAGGATGAAGAACGCCGTGAGGATCGCGACGCCGGACGCGGTACGCACCGGGGCGTTGCGCGGCCGGTCGAGCACGTGGTGCTCGCGCTTGTCGCCCGTCGCGTACGCCTCGATGAACGGCCACGCGCCGAGGATCGTGAACAGCAACCCGGGCACCACCATCGCGGGGATGATGACGTTGAGCGACAGCGTGTAGCCGCCGATGAGGAACTCCGTCTGCCCCGGCATGAGGCGCAGCGATCCCTCGAGGAAGAGCATGTACCAGTCGGGTTGCGCGCCCGCCGAGACGGGGGACGGGTCGAAGGGACCGTAGTTCCACACCGGGTTGATCTGCATGGTGGCGGCCATGAGCGTGATGACGCCGAACACGATGAAGGCGAACCCACCCGCCTTGGCGGTGTACACGGGGAAGAGCGGGAAGCCCACGACGTTGCCGTCCGAGCGACCCGACCCGGGGTAGTGCGTGTGCTTGTGGAGCACCACGAGGAAGAGGTGGAGCCCGATGAGCGCGAGGATCAGCCCGGGCACCACGAGGATGTGCAGCGTGAACAGCCTCGGGATGATGTCGGTGCCGGGGAACTCGCCACCGAAGACCATGTACGACATGTAGCCGCCGATGATCGGGATCGACTTCACGACGCCGTCGGTGATGCGCAAGCCGTTGCCGGAGAGCACGTCGTCGGGCA
>CAZECM010000161.1:0-791 GCA_964510785.1 uncultured Cellulomonadaceae bacterium
TCGACGCCGCGCGGGCGCGGGAGCGGACGGCGCTCGGGCTGCTCGTGTCGGTCGCGACCTACCGGATCCAGACCTACGGCACCCGCGCCGCCGCGTCACCGGACGACGGTCCGCCGTCGGGCTGAGCGCCGAGGAGTACCGCGCCGAGCTCGCCGTCGACTCGGGCTGGACCGGGATGGACACCCTCGACATCGACGAGGCGCAGATGGCCGCGCTGTGGGAGTCCGAGAGCCTCGAGATCGCTGACCTGCCCACCGCGCAGGACGCGGACCTGCCGTGCCACACGGGGCTCGTGCTGCACTCCGCGCGCGGCTCGGCGCTCGGCCGCGTCACGTACGACAAGCGCGTCAAGCTCGTGCGCGGCGACCAGGACGTGTTCGGGGTGCACGGACGCAGCGCCGAGCAGCGCATCGCGATCGACCTGCTCCTCGACGAGGAGATCGGCATCGTCTCGCTCGGCGGGCGTGCGGGGACCGGCAAGTCGGCGCTCGCGCTGTGCGCGGGGCTCGAGGCCGTGCTCGAGCGCAGGCAGCACCGCAAGGTGATGGTGTTCCGCCCGCTGTACGCCGTGGGCGGGCAGGAGCTCGGCTACCTGCCGGGCTCGGAGTCGGAGAAGATGAACCCGTGGGCGCAAGCCGTCTTCGACACGCTCGGGGCGCTCGTGAGCAAGGAGGTCGTCGAGGAGGTCATGGACCGCGACCTGCTCGAGGTGCTCCCGCTCACGCACATCCGCGGGCGCTCGCTGCACGACGCCTTCGTGATCGTCGACGAGGCCCAGTCGCTCGAGCGCA
>CAZECM010000161.1:801-3449 GCA_964510785.1 uncultured Cellulomonadaceae bacterium
AACCTCCGCGTGGGCCGGCACGACGGTGTCGCGGCAGTGATCGAGGCGCTCAAGGGGCACCCGCTCTTCGCGCACATGACGCTGACCCGCTCGGAGCGTTCACCCGTCGCGGCGCTCGTCACCGAGCTGCTCGAGGGCATCGACCTGTAGCCCGCCGTCGGGCAGCCGTCACCGGACGCCCGGTCTTCACCGGACGCGCAGCGTGCGCCTCGCGCTCTTCGCGGCCTTGAGGTGCTTCGTGACCGCCTCGTCGAGGGGAACCGCAGCCGTACCGACCATCCCGGGCTCACGGGGAGCGGGCGAGCGGTCACCGTCTCTCCTCGAGCGGCGAGAGCGATCCCCACGCGCAGGAAGGTCCTCGCCCGGGGCAGGGGCGGCCGCTCGGGCGCGAGCGCATGTCACCATGGGAGGCTGATCTTTGCTCCGACCACCTCGAGGGGGACCTGCGGATGACGAGCGTGCCTGCCCGACACCAGGGCGTGCGGGGGCGCCTTCGCGGCGTGATCGCCGTCGTCGGCCTCGCTGGTCTCGCGCTCGCCGCGTGCAGCCCGACCCCGCCCGCCGAGCCCCAGCAGGTCACGGTCACCCCGACGTTCGACCGCTCGACCCCGCCCGCCCCGAGCCCCTCGTCGAGCCCGGATCCGAGCCCCACCGCCGAGCCCGTGCTCGACGCGGGCGCCGTGAACGCGGGTCACCCCGTCGCGACCGCCGCGGGCATCGCCGTGCTCGAGGAGGGCGGCAACGCCGTCGACGCCGCGATCGCCGCGGCCTTCGCAGTGACGGTCGCCGAACCGTTCGGTTCCGGGCTGGGTGGCGGCGGCTCGGCGATCCTCGTCGCGCCCGGCATGGAGCCGGTGAACGTGGACTACCGCGACGTGGTCCCCGCCACGGGCGTGCCGAGCGACTACACGGGTGTGCCCGGGTTCGTCGCGGGTCTGTGGCACCTGCACCAGGAGTACGGCACGCTGCCGTGGGCGCGGCTCGTGCAGCCCGCCGTCGGGCTCGCCCGTGACGGCGTGCCCGTGTCGGAGATGCTCCACCACCAGCTGCGCGGCAGGAACGGCACGGCCGCGACGCGTGGCGTCGAGCACTTCCGGCCCGGGGGGACGCCGCTCTCGAAGGGCGACCTGCTCGTCCAGGCGGACCTGGCACGCTCGCTCGAGCTCGTCGCCGCGGGTGGGGTCGAGGAGCTGTACCGGGGCTCGATCGCGAAGTCGCTCGGCGCGGCCCACAAGGCGCTCGACGCCACCTCGCTCGAGTCCTACGCCGTGCAGGTCAGCGCGCCGCCGCGAGGCGAGTGGGGCGGGTACACGGTGCTCGGTGCCACTCCCGCGCTGCCGGGGCCGGGCTTCATCCAGTTGTTGCAGATCGTCGAGGCGCTCGACGTGACGAGGACGACGCCCGGTTCCGCGGAGTACGTCAACGTCATGTCGACGGCGTTGCGCCGCTCGCTGCGCACCATGAAGGACGAGATCGGCGACCCGGCGTTCGTGGACGTCGACTCCGCGCTGCTCACCGACCGAGACGCGAACGCGCGCATCGCCCGCGGGCTGAGCCTCAAGGGCCCCGACCCGCAGCCGAGCCCCTCGCCCACGCCGTCGGCGACGAAGAAGCCGAAGCCCTCGCCCTCGCCGAGCAAGACCAAGAAGCCCAAGCCGTCGCCGAGCCCGACGAAGACGAAGAAGCCGACGCCGAGCCCGACGCCTACACCGGACCCCGAGCCGACGGCGCCCGAGCCGGCGGACCCGGTCCCCACCCCCGACGAGGAGCAGACCTCGCCCGGTGAGACCACCCACCTGACCGTGGTCGACGCGAACGGGCTCATGGTCACGATGACCAACACGCTCACGAGCCTGTGGGGCTCGGGCAAGTACGTGGACGGCTTCTTCCTCAACGACCAGCTCAACCGCTTCGGCAAGCTGCCCGGACCGAAGAACCAGCCGGCACCGGGGCGGCGCACCGTCTCGTGGAGCCTTCCGGCGATCGTGGTCGACGGCGAGGGCAGGCCCGTGCTCGGCATCGGCTCACCGGCGGGCGAGCGCATCCCGATGATCCTCACGAACGTGCTCACCCGGTGGGCGCTGTACGGGCAGGACCTGCAGACCGCCGTCGACGCGCCCCGTTTCCACGCCGCCGGCCGCGCGCTCGACATGGAGCGCAAGCCGGACGCGAAGGGCCTCGAGACCCTCGAGCAGATGGGCTACAAGGTCACGGCGCCGATCCCCGCGCACTACTACTTCTACGGCTCGGTGCAGGCCATCGAGGTGGACTGGGAGACCGGCACGGTCTCGGGCGCCCAGGACTCCCGCCGCGAGGCCGCCTTCGCTCTCGCCCCCGTCACCACCAGCTGACCCGTCCGCTACCCCGCCCACCCCGCCCACCCGCCCACCCCCTTGTTGCGGGACGTTCTGGTCGCGAAACGCCCGTTGCGGGACGGTATGCGTGCGTAGCGTCCCGCAAGGCAGGGGCGCGGGGTTGGTGAGCGTCGCCACCGCTCCACCCCCCCTCGTGCGGGACGTTCTGGTCGCGAAACGCGCGTTGCGGGACGGTATGCGTACACAACGTCCCGCAAGGGGTGTGGGGTGGGCGGGGTGGGGGGCAGCGCAGCGTGGGCAGTGCGCGCGGTCAGCGGAGGGGGTTGAACGGGG
>CAZECM010000162.1:0-782 GCA_964510785.1 uncultured Cellulomonadaceae bacterium
TCGAGCACGACATGCACATGGTGCGTCACATCGCCGACTGGGTCGTCGTCATGGCGGAGGGGCGGATCGTGGCCGAGGGGCCACCCGGGGACGTCATGCGCGACCAGGCCGTCATCGACGCCTACCTGGGGGCGCACCACGACACGGACCTCGGCGACGACTCGCTGCTGACCGACGAGGTCGCCGAGCAGCTCGAGAAGGAAGCCGAGCAGGAGCAGGCCGAGCGTGCTGCCGAGCACGAGGACGAGGAGGGCGGCCGGTGAGCGCCGTGCAGTCGAACGACGGGCAGCCGCTGCTCGAGGCCACCGACATCGTCGCTGGGTACCTGCCCGGGGTCAACATCCTCAACGGCTGCAACCTCGTGGTGCGCCCGGGCGAGCTCATCGGCATCATCGGCCCCAACGGCGCCGGGAAGTCGACGCTCCTCAAGGCGCTCTTCGGGCTCGTCCACGTGCGCTCCGGTGCCGTCACGCTGCACGGCGAGGAGATCACCAACGAGCGTGCCGACTCGCTCGTGCGCCGCGGCGTGGGCTTCGTGCCCCAGAACAACAACGTGTTCCCCTCGCTCTCGATCGAGGAGAACCTCCAGATGGGCCTCTTCCAGGCTCCCCAGCGGTACAAGGAGCGGTTCGACTTCATCGTCGACCTCTTCCCCGTGCTCGGGGACCGCCGCAAGCAGAGCGCGGGCTCGCTCTCGGGCGGCGAGCGTCAGATGGTCGCGATGGCCCGAGCCCTCATGATGGAACCGTCCGTGCTGCTCCTCGACGAGCCCTCCGCGGGCC
>CAZECM010000162.1:792-3272 GCA_964510785.1 uncultured Cellulomonadaceae bacterium
CGCACGCGCCGGATCAACAAGGCGGGCGTCTCGGTCATCATGGTCGAGCAGAACGCCCGCCGGTGCCTGCAGATCTGCGACCGCGGCTACGTGCTCGACCAGGGGCGCAACGCCTACACGGCCACGGGGCGCGAGCTGCTGAAGGACCCGAAGGTCATCGAGCTCTATCTCGGTACGCTCGCCGACTGAGCTGCTCGAACGCAGAACGACACGGGGCCCGGAGGATCTCTCCTCCGGGCCCCGCGCTACGTCTGGGGGTGCTGGCTAGCTCAGAGCTCGCCCTCGACCGCCTTGATCCAGGTGTAGGTGTTGTCGTTGTTGTACTGGTAGATGCCGATGAAGGCCGACGACGGGTCGTTGTTCGAGTTGAACGGACCCGCACCCGACTTCGCGTCGTAGTCGATCTCCTGGCCGTCGGCGATGAGGTCGGCGCAAGCCTTGAAGCCCACGCACGACTCGCCACCGTTGGCACCGGAGACCGCAGCGAGCTGGGCCTGGATGTCCTTGCCCACGACGCTCTCGGCCTTGACCGCGGCGAGGGCGACGAGGATGGTCGCGTCGTACGACTCCGCCGCGTAGGAGAAGTCGTTCAGGTCCGGGTTGACCTCGAGCAGACGGGCCTGGAAGGCATCGTCCGGGAACGCACCGGGCAGCGTGCCCTGCGCACCCTCGAGCGTGCCGGCCTCGAAGTCCGCGGAGTAGTCCGACAGGTTGCCGTCGACGAAGTAGAGGTCGGCACCGGAGAACCCGCGCGAGACGAGCTCGGGAACGATCGTCTTCGTCTGGTCGAACGCGATCACGGCGATCGCGTCGGGGTTGGTCGCGAGCACCGCGGTGACCGGGTCGGCGAAGGAGCTGGACTGGGGGTCGAACTCCTCACCGGGGTTGCCGTAGGTGATCGTGCCGCCCGCAGCCTCGACCGTGGACTTGAGCACGTCGCGCAGCGAGGTGCCGTAGTCCTCGTTGAAGACGAGCACGCCGATGTTGGAGTGGCCGTCGCCGAGCATGAGGTTACCGAGCGCCGCGCCCTGGAGCAGGTCGGAGGGCGCCGTGCGGAAGAAGAACGGGTGCTTGCCCGAGAGGTCCGTCGCCGTGTTGGCCGGCGAGACCTGGACGATCTCGGAGTTCGTGATGTCGTCGACGACGAGACGCGTCACGGCCGAGGAGGCCGCACCGATGATCGCGTGGACACCCTTGGACTTGAGCTCCGTCACCGACTGCTGCGAGACCTGGGCGTTGTCCGCGTCCGAGGAGTCCGCGTGCTCGACCTTGACGTCGTTGCCCAGCACACCGCCGGCCTCGTTGATCTCCTTGATGGCCAGGTCGACGCCCGCGATCTCGGGCGGGCCGAGGAAGGCGAGTGAGCCGGTCTGCGGCAGCAGCGAGCCAATGACGAGTGCGTCGCTGCTCCCACCGCCCTGGCCGCAGGCAGACAGCGCCAGCACAGCAGCGCCGGCGAGCGCTGCGAAGCGCACACGAGTGCTCTTGTGATTCATCGGTACCCCGTTTCATCCGTCATACCCCTCGGGACGCACCTGTCCCGTGGTGGTGTAGTGCGGGAACGCTACCTACGAAAAGTCACAGCCACGTGACAAACTCGAGACGGCAGCGGGTCGTTGCCAAGTTGTGACCTGAGTTACTCACCAGTTCGTTCTGGTCTGGTCACTCCGTGCCGAGCTGGTCGATCACGGCGTCGGCAACTTCCCGCATCGTGAGACGGCGGTCCATCGAGGTCTTCTGGATCCACCGGAACGACTCGGGCTCGGTGAGTCCCATCTTGGTCATGAGGAGTCCCTTGGCGCGGTCGACGCGCTTACGGGTCTCGAACCGCTCGGTGAGGTCGGCGATCTCCTCGGAGAGCGCCGAGATCTGCGCGTAGCGCGAGATAGCGATCTCGACGGCGGGGATGAGGTCCGCGGGCGTGAAGGGCTTGACGACGTAGGCCGTGGCCCCCGCGTCGCGCGCACGCTCGACGAGCTCGGTCTGCGAGAACGCCGTCAGGAGCACGACGGGCGCGAGGTGCTCCTTGCCGATGCGCTCGGCCGCCGAGATGCCGTCGAGCACGGGCATCTTGACGTCCATGACGACGACGTCCGGCTTGAGCTCCGTCGCGAGGGCCACGGCCTGCTCGCCGTCACCGGCCTCGCCGACGACGTCGAACCCCGCATCGCGCAGCGTCTCGACGACGTCCATGCGGATGAGCGCCTCGTCCTCGGCCACGACAGCACGACGTGGGGCCCTGCCCGTCGTCGGCTCAGGTGTCGGCAGCTCGATCGACTCGAGGTCGATCTGGACTGGGGCAGGCGTCTCGTCGCTCTTCTTCGCGTTCACATCCCAGATCGTAGTGGGCGCACGCCTGGTATGGGGCACCGGAGCACCCTCGAGTGCTCGGTAGACTCTCCCGCGGGCGCCCCGGTAGCCCAATCGGCAGAGGCGTTCGGCTCAAACCCGATCCAGTGTGGGTTCGAATCCCACCCGGG
>CAZECM010000163.1:0-2625 GCA_964510785.1 uncultured Cellulomonadaceae bacterium
GATCGGTACCAAGGTCACCCTGCGCGGCGACCGGATGTGGGAGTTCCTCGACCGGCTGCTCTCGACCGCGCTGCCTCGCATCCGTGACTTCCGGGGCCTGTCGCCCAAGCAGTTCGACGGCAACGGCAACTACACGTTCGGTCTCACGGAGCAGTCGATGTTCCACGAGATCGACCAGGACAAGATCGACCGCGTCCGGGGGATGGACATCACCATCGTGACGACGGCCACCACCGATGACGAGGGGCGCTCGCTCCTCCGTCGTCTCGGCTTCCCCTTCAAGGAGGACTGACCATGGCGAAGACCGCGCTGGTCAACAAGGCCAAGGCCACCCCGAAGTTTGCGGTGCGAGGCTATTCCCGGTGTCAGCGGTGCGGACGTCCGCGCTCGGTGTACCGCAAGTTCGGCCTCTGCCGTGTGTGCGTTCGTGAGATGGCACACCGCGGCGAGCTTCCCGGTGTGACTAAGAGCTCCTGGTAACCACGACGTCGCAGGTCCGCACCTACCCCTGAGGGGATGGGCGGATACCACGGCGAGGAAGGGTGCGAACCCCCCATGACAATGACTGACCCGATCGCAGACATGCTGACGCGGCTGCGCAACGCGAACTCCGCCTACCACGAGGCGGTCTCCATGCCGTACTCGAAGCTCAAGCAGAACATCGCGGAGATACTCCAGGCCGAGGGCTACATCACCGGCTGGAACATCGAGGACGCGCGTGTCGGCAAGACGCTCACGATCGACCTGAAGTTCGGCCCGAACCGCGAGCGTTCGCTCGCCGGCGTCAAGCGCGTGTCCAAGCCGGGCCTGCGCGTGTACGCCAAGTCCACCAACCTGCCCAAGGTGCTCGGCGGCCTCGGCGTGGCGATCCTGTCCACGTCGTCCGGCCTCCTGACCGACAAGCAGGCCGCAACGAAGGGCGTGGGTGGGGAAGTCCTCGCCTACGTCTGGTAGTCGAGAGACCGAGAGAGGAGAACCCATGTCTCGCATTGGCAAGGTCCCCGTCCCGGTCCCGGCCGGCGTGGACGTCACGATCGACGGCGCCCTCGTGACCGTCAAGGGCCCCAAGGGCACGTTGACCCACTCCATCGCCAGCCCCATCGACGTCTCGAGGGACGACGACGGCGCGCTGGTGGTCACCCGTCCCAACGACGAGCGCGACTCGCGCTCGCTGCACGGACTGACCCGCACGCTGCTCGCGAACCTCGTGACCGGCGTGACCGAGGGCTACGAGAAGAAGCTCGAGATCGTCGGCACGGGTTACCGCGTCGTCGCGAACGGCTCGACACTCGAGTTCGCACTCGGCTTCAGCCACCCTGTCGTGGTCTCCGCTCCCGCGGGCATCACGTTCGCCGTCGAGTCCCCGACGAAGTTCTCGGTCGCGGGCATCGACAAGCAGCAGGTCGGCGAGGTCGCGGCCAACATCCGCAAGATCCGCAAGCCCGAGCCCTACAAGGGCAAGGGTGTGCGTTACGCGGGCGAGGTCGTCAAGCGCAAGGCCGGAAAGGCTGGAAAGTAACCCATGGCTATCAAGATCTTCGGCAAGGGCCGTACGGTTGCCCGCAGCCGCCGCCACCTGCGCGTGCGCAAGAAGGTCGCCGGCACGGCGGCCCGTCCCCGTCTCGTGGTCACGCGCTCGAGCCGGCACATCTCGGTCCAGGTCGTCGACGACACCGTCGGGCGCACGCTGGCGTTCGCCTCGACCACCGAGGCCGACCTGCGCGCGCTGAGCGACGCCGACAAGACGGCCAAGGCCCGCAAGGTCGGCGAGCTCGTCGCCGAGCGCGCCAAGAAGGCCGGCATCGACGCCGTCGTGTTCGACCGCGGCGGCAACAAGTACCACGGTCGTGTCGCCGCCGTCGCCGACGGTGCACGCGAGGGAGGCCTCTCGCTGTGAACACGGTCAAGCAGAACGCACGAGAGCGAAGGAACCACTGATGGCTGGACCACAGCGCAACACGACCGGCACCGCCGGTAGCGCGGGCGGTGCCTCCGAGGGCGGCCGCGAGCGTCGCGGTGGCGACCGTCGCGACAACCGTCGCGGTGACGCCCCCGAGAAGAGCACCTTCCTCGAGCGCGTCGTCACGATCAACCGCGTGTCGAAGGTCGTCAAGGGCGGTCGGCGCTTCAGCTTCACGGCACTCGTCGTCGTCGGTGACGGCGACGGCACCGTGGGCGTCGGCTACGGCAAGGCGAAGGAAGTCCCCGCGGCGATCGCCAAGGGTGTCGAGGAGGCGAAGAAGCACTTCTTCAAGGTTCCTCGGGTCCAGGGCACCATCCCGCACCCGGTGCAGGGCGAGAAGGCGGCTGGCGTCGTCCTGCGGCCGGCCAGCCCGGGTACCGGTGTGATCGCCGGTGGCCCCGTGCGCGCCGTCCTCGAGTGCGCCGGCATCCATGACGTCCTGAGCAAGTCGCTCGGTTCCTCGAACGCGATCAACATCGTGCACGCCACGGTGGCCGCGCTCAAGGGTCTCGAGCAGCCGGAGGCCGTCGCGGCTCGCCGTGGCCTCCCGCTCGACCACGTGGCCCCCGCCGCGCTCCTGCGTGCGCAGGCGGCCGGCAAGGCCAAGCCTGCGGAGGTGACCGCCTGATGCCTCGTCTGAAGGTGACCCAGTTGAAGTCCGG
>CAZECM010000164.1:0-2605 GCA_964510785.1 uncultured Cellulomonadaceae bacterium
CCACCGGTACCAACCTCGTGGTGAGCGCGCTCAAGAATGAGGCCTGCGTCGATCAGCTTCAGCGAGATGTCGTCGCGAAGGTCGGCCTGCTTGTCGACCGGTGCAACAGGGAAGTATCCACCCTTGTACGGGGTCTTGTGGCCGAGGTTGCCGCCCGGCTCGTCGCGACCGGTGTTCCACCAGCCCTCGATCGAGTCGATGTGGTAGTAGCTGGACTGCGGCGACGTGTCGTAGCGGATCGAGTCGAAGACGTAGAACTCGGCCTCGGGAGCGAAGAACGCGGTGTCCGCGATGCCCGTCGAGCGCAGGTACGCCTCGGCCTTCGCGGCCACCTGGCGCGGGTCGCGGCTGTAGGGCTCGTCGGTGTACGGGTCGACGATGTGGAAGTTGAGGACGAGGGTCTTCTCCGCGGTGAACGGGTCGACATAGGCGGTCGACGGGTCCGGGATGAGCTTCATGTCGGACTCGTGGATGGCCTGGAACCCGCGGATGGACGAGCCGTCGAACATCTGGCCCTCGGCGAGGAAGGCCTCGTCGACGATCGCTGCGGGGACGGAGAAGTGCTGCATCTGGCCGGGCAGGTCACAGAACCGGACGTCGATGTGCTTGACGTCCTCGCTCTTGATGAAGGCCAGGACCTCATCTGGCTTGCTGAACATCCGCTGCTCCTTGCTTGGGGACTACCCGGTTGGGCTGACGGGAACGCTAGGGCCTGCCGGTTGCCCCGGCGTATACCTCGTGTTTCGGTCGTGTTACGTCCCCGGCGACGTCGGGGCACCGGCCGGGCGCTGACTAGGCTACGGGAGTGAGCAGCCGCCAGGACATGGGCTCGTGGCTCGAAGGTTCCCCCGCCGACGACCGCGGACTCGGGCTGCCCGAGAACGGTCCGGGGTCACGCGCGGGCCTCGGGCGCCGCGTGCTGGCCCTCGCGATCGACTGGCTCGCGTCCCTGCTGATCTCCGCCTCGTTCTTCGACGGCCACCCGCTGGCCACGCTGGGGATCTTCGCGGTGGAGAACCTCGTGCTCGTCTCGCTCCTCGGCTCGACGCTCGGCCACCGCATCGTGGGCATCCAGGTGCGGCGCCTCGAGGTCGCGCGCGGACAGGTCCAGCAGCGGGTGGGCGGCGTCGGGCTCGTGCGCGGCCTCGTACGCACCGTCCTGCTGTGCGCCGTCATCCCCGCCGTCGTCTGGGATGCGGAGGGTCGCGGTCTCCACGACCGCTTCGCGAGCACGGTGATCGTGCGCCGCTGAGTGGTCAACCGCCTTGCGGCGCTGTCCATTCGAGCGTGTAGCGGTAGTAGCCGCCGGTGGAACCTGCTGCCGGGTCAGCAGACCTTCGCCGCAGCCGACGTCGAGCGCCGTCGTGGTCGCCGTGACGTGCCGGACGGCGAGCGGGTGGAAGTGTGTGTTGTGGTTCGAGGCACCACGCACCGTCAGCGGCCGCGCATGCCCTTGCGATCGGGGCGGGCGCGCAGCGGGTCGACGCCCTTGGGGATGGGCGGCCGGGTCGTGCCGAGCGCGGTCAGCCGGGCGTTGACCTGCGCGAGCTCGGGCTTGGTGAGCAGGGCCGAGCCCTTCGGCGGGCGGACCTTTCGCGCCTTCGAGGCGATCTTGCGCAGCGGGATCTGGCCCTCTTCGCGCCCCACCTGCAGCACCGTGATGGTGACGTTGGGAAGGATGCGCGTGAGCTTCTTGCGCTCGGCGTCGGCAAGCTTGACGACGCGGTGAGGCGGCCCCTCGGTGACGAGCACGATGCCGGGTCGCCCGACCCCGCGGAACACGACGTCCTGCGTCCGGGGGTCGATCGCGACGGGCTCCTCGCCGAACGTCCACCCGCGGCGGATGGTCTTGAGCGCCGAGAGCGCCGCGCCGGGCTGGCCCTCGATCCGCGCGTACGCCGCCGCCTCCGCGCGCCGGGCGAGGACGGCCATGCCGGCGATCGTCGAGAACAGGACGCCCATGATGAGGAAGTAGACGGGCTGGCTCGCGAGGAGGCCGATGACGAGTCCCACCGCGATCGTGCCGACCATCGCGGCGGCGATCCACCACGGCAGGGCCTTGTCGGTCTGGTACGCCATCGTGTACGCCTGGGCGACGTTGTGGTACCAGCGCGTCTTCTTGGGCGCCGAGGGGTCCTTCTTCTTGCGAGCCATGGTCGAAGAGTCTAGTTGGACTGACGGGCCAGGACGCTCGCGGCCTCCTGGCGGGACGTCGTCGCCTCGCCGAGGTGCGCGAGCGCGGCGGGGATCTCGAGCCCACGACGGCGCATCGCCTGGCCCCAGAGCCGCCCGGCGCGGTAGGAGGAGCGCACGAGCGGGCCCGACATCACACCGAGGAACCCGATCTCCTCGGCGATCGCCGCGAGCTCGACGAACTCCTCGGGGCGCACCCACCGGTCCACGGGGTGGTGGCGCAGGGAGGGACGCAGGTACTGGGTGATGGTGATGAGGTCCGTGCCGGCCCCGTGCAGGGCGTGCAGCGACTCGACGATCTCGTCGAAGGTCTCGCCCATACCGAGGATGAGGTTGGACTTCGTGACGAAGCCGTCCTCGCGGGCCGCGGTGAGCACCGACAGCGACCGGTCGTAGCGGAAGCCGGGACGGA
>CAZECM010000165.1:0-2564 GCA_964510785.1 uncultured Cellulomonadaceae bacterium
CTACGCTTGCGGACCCTTCACCGAGGCGACGGATCACCGCCCGTCTCGTCGGGTCAGCGAGCGCGACGAAGACGTCGTCGAGAACTCCATACTTTGCCATAAGGAAAAGTATTTCACTGCTCAACACTTAGCGCAAGGGCACAGTATTAGCGCACGGAGCCGGGCTCATCGGGAGAGGCAGGAGACCCGTCGACGACGTCCCATCCTGACCGAAACCCGTGCGCGGGCGGGGAAACAGCAACGGCTCGTGGCCCCGCAAACGGCGGGGAGCGGATGCCGGCTACGCGGTGCTCGACGCTGATCTGACGTGCGTGCAGCAGTGCGTCTCGTGCCGCGGGCTGAGCCCGAATCCGCGGCAGCCACGACCAACATCGGGTGAGTGACAGGTAGGTCAAATCTGAGAGAGTTCAGGATCGTCTGTTGGCGGACGTGCGTTATTGAGGGCGGGCTTTATTCGCTGCGTTGAGCAATGTAGGCGGACCAGTCTCGGGCGGCAAGTGCGGCCCATTTGACGGCGGTCTTGTCGGCGATGCCGATGAGTTCGGCGAGGACGGGTGCGGGAACTTGCCCGGCGAGGGAGAACATCGCGGCGTGGCGCGAGCCGCCGGGTCGGACGCCGGCAGCGACGAGATGTCCGCGGAAGGTCTCTCGGGCGAGACTTCGAACTGGATCCGCCGCCACGTCACACCACGTAGCTCCAGGATGATGTCGAAGCGGCGTGGCTTGATGATCTTGGTCGGCACGTTGACCACCTCGACCTCGCCGCGCCGAAGGGTGAGCGGCCCCCAAGGCTCGTCGAGAGCCTCGTCCAGCGCGAGGATGAACTCGTCGAGGTCACCGCGAATGAGGCCGTCGACGTCTTAGTTGTGCGGGCCGTCGCGTTCAGCCGGTGCTGAAGCAGGGTGCCGCCCTTGAGTAGGAACAGGTGCCGACCTTCGGCATCGATCGCACGTTGCACCGCGGCGATCGCAACCGAGGACGCGATGAGCCACCCGAGTCGGCCGCCCCGCGCTTCGTCGCCGAGCTTGCACTCGGCCTGGGCGATCCAGGTGTTGAGCACCTTCGTCGAGACCGGCTCCTTCGTCTTCGGCTTTAGGGTGCGCAGCAAAGCGGCCAGCCTTGAGCCCAGGTGTTCATCGCTCATAGCGGGCGTCCAGCATTCGGGTCAGCTCGTCGCGCTCGATTGCCTTGAGGTAACCCTGCGCGTGACCACGCTCGATCGCCTGGCGCAGCAGGTACGTCGGGGTGCCGTAGCCGAGGCACTGTGCGATCGCGTTCGCCGGGGTCACGGTGGGGATCTCCTGCCACCAGCCGATCTGCTTCGGGGGGAGGTCCTCGTAGTGCACGACGTAGTCTTCACCGCCCGCGCGCCTGAACCGTCGCTGCTTGCCGACGGTGATGTGGATGCGGTTGGGGTTCACGTCGCTGATGGCGTAGACGTCCAGGGCGGTCTCGTGCGACAGCGCGGCTTCGGGCACCCGGGTCCACAGGACCGCGAGCATGAGGTTGTCGTGCTCGCCGACCGGATACTGAGGGAACCGGTAGACGCCGTGCGCAGCTCGTTCGAGCGTGCCCCGGTGGACGAGCATCTGGAGCGCGTGCTTGTCGATGCGTGCCTGAGTGGCCTGCTGAGCGGTCAAGAAGCCGTGCTGTGCAGTCGCAATGTTCCACAGCTCGTCGCGTGCCAGCGGCCTCGTCGCCATGGCAGAAGTGTAACGGAACCGTGACACTATTGCCACGCTCGTCACGACGTCTCGCTCCCCTCATCATCGCCGACGGGCTCGAAGTCGCCGCGCGAGTCGACCAGGGTGACCGCAGCACTCACAGGTCTTGTCAGACTCCGCCTCGGCTTCACGGATCAGGTCGTAGAACTGCTTCGCGGTCTCTGCGCCCACGTCACCAGGGTTGGCGTAGTAGCGAAGGCCGCCGAACTTCTCCTTGACCTGGCTGATCGTGTAGTCCGGCGACAGCGCCTTCAGCTTCGCTTCAAGTTCGGCGATCAGCGATCCCCAGCCGTACGCGCCGTCGAAGCAGTCGTGCTGCGCGTCGAGGGTCTCCTGGTTCCGGTCCGTCTCGTCCTTCATCGATGCCCCTTTCCGCTAGGTCGACCCGCGCCTCGACGCTACGGACGAGGTCCGACGTCGGCCAACCATTTACTCGGTGTCGGGGGTGCGAACGCCTGGTCGAGCAACTCGGCGGTCAGCGGGTTCACCTGCTCGTTACGCCGGATGTAGTGCTCGATCGTCACCTTCGGGTCGGTGTGGCCGAGCAGCTCGGAGGCGAGGTTCAGGCTGGCCTGCTCGTTGATCACGGTGGCGACGGTGCGGCGGAACATGTGCGGGCTGACGCCCTCCCGAAACGACCGGAACCAACGGCCCCTCCGCCCGGTTGGGCGGCGCTGCGCACCTGTCAATGTGATGGGTAAACGATGGGATCGCATGATTCCCCCAAAGGAAAAGTCCAGGTCAACCTGTGGCTGACCTGGACTTTCTTTGTAGCGGTGGCGGAGGTGTTCGAGTTCACGAGATAGTTGGCACCTGTCCCGGGACATGGTTGGCACCTAG
>CAZECM010000166.1:0-2541 GCA_964510785.1 uncultured Cellulomonadaceae bacterium
TCTGCATCGACACGACGATGCCCGTGGGCACGTGCGTGATGCGCACGGCCGAGTCCGTCGTGTTGACGGACTGTCCGCCCGGTCCCGAGGAGCGGTAGACGTCGATGCGCAGGTCGTTCTGGTCGATCTCGACCTCGCCCGGGTCGTCCGCCTCGGGCATGACGAGAACGCCGGCCGCGGACGTGTGGATGCGCCCCTGGGACTCCGTGACGGGGACGCGCTGCACGCGGTGCACACCGCCCTCGTACTTGAGCCACGCCCAGACGCCCTCCGAGGGGTCGGACGGCACGCCGCGCGTCTTCACGGCGACCTGCACGTCCTTGATCCCGCCGAGCTCGGACTCGGTCGACTCGATGACTTCGGTGGTCCAGCCCTGACGCTCGGCGAACCGGAGGTACATGCGCAGCAGGTCGCCCGCGAAGAGCGCCGACTCCGCGCCGCCCTCCCCCGCCTTGACCTCGAGGATCACGTCGCGCGCGTCGTCGGGGTCGGTGGGGATGAGGACGTGGCGCAGGTGCTCGTTCGCGGCGCCCTCGACCTCGCGAAGCGCGGGGAGCTCCGCGGCGAACGACTCGTCGTCCGCGGCCAGCTCCGCGGCGGCCTCGGCGTCGTCGGCCGCGGCACGCCAGGCCCGGTACGCGGCGACGACCCGCCCCAGCTCGGCATAGCGACGCCCGAGGGCGCGCGCGCGGCCCTGGTCCGCATGGATCGCAGGGTCCGCGAGCAGCGCCTCGATCTCGGCGTGCTCGGCCAGCATGGGGCGGACCACGTCGAAGGTCTCGCTCATCGTTGGGAGGTGTTCACGGTCGGCACGGTGTTGACGGCCGGGACCGGAATCGCTAGTTCTCGGCCTTCTTGCCGTAGCGGGCCTCGAAGCGGGCCACACGGCCACCGGTGTCGAGGATCTTCTGCTTGCCCGTGTAGAACGGGTGGCAGTTGGAGCACACGTCGGCGTGGATCAGGCCGGACGTGGCCGTCGAGCGGGTGGTGAAGACGTTGCCGCACGTGCACTCGACCTTCGTCACCACGTACTCGGGGTGGATGTCCTTCTTCACGGAAACTCTCCTCGTCTGGAGGCCGCCGGGTCGTGGGCAGGCTTGCGCACGTGAACCGGAGCCAAGGGGACAGTCTGCCAGAACACCGGGCGCACCCGAAATCTTCCGAACCGGCACTGGTAGCGTCCCCGGCCATGGTGCACCACGACTCCGGATGGTCCGAGGTAGGTGCCGGGGTCTTCACCCGGCGCGAGGGTGCGCTCGACGTCGCGGTCACGGTCGTCGTCGGCCCGAGCGGCGTCGTCGTCGTCGACTGCCTCGCGGACCCACGCGCGGGTGCCGCCCTCGCCACGGACCTCGCCGCGCTGTCGGACGGGCCGCTCGCGGCCGTCGTCTGCACCCACGCGCACTACGACCACACCTTCGGCGCCGCCGGCCTGCTCGCCCACCCCCGCACGGGCGCGGGCCGGGCGACGCTCGTGGCGCACGCCGGCCTTCGCGCGCACGTGCGCGCCTTCGAGGAGCCGGAGCTCGCAGCGGGCCGCCGCGGCGACCTCGCGCTCGCCGTCGAGGGGCTCTGGGACGACGTCGTGCTCCCGGTGCTCGACGTCGAGGTCGAGACCCACCGGTCGCTCGAGCTCGGCGGGCGCACGGTCGAGCTGTGGCCCCTCGCACCCGCGCACACGACGTGCGATCTCCTCGTCCACGTGCCCGACGCCGGGGTATGGGTCGTCGGAGACGTCGTCGAGGAGTCGGGGCCACCCAGCTTCGAGCCGGACAGCGACCCCCACGGCTGGGCGCTGGCCCTCGAGCGGCTCGTCGCGCGGCTCGGGCCGGGCGACGTCGTGGTCCCGGGGCACGGTGCACCCGTCGACCGGGAGTTCGTGACCCGCCAGGCGGCGCAGGTGCGTGCCGTCGCGGACGTGCTGCGTGACGCGCACGACGCCGGCCTGGCGCAGCACGCGGCCGTGCCGCTGCTGCGCGCGGCGACCGGCTGGCCCGCGGGCACCCTGCGCGCCGCGGCCGCAGCCGGCTTCGCCCGGCTCACCGAGCAGGGCGAGCCGGGCGGGCCGGGCGGGCTGGAACCCTAGTCCTCGTCCTGGCCGGGGACGCTCGGGGTCGTCTTCTGGACCTGGAGCAGGAACTCGACGTTGGACTGGGTGTCGCGGAGCTTGCCGAGCAGGAGCTCGATCGCCTGCTGCTGGTCGAGCGCGCTCATGACGCGTCGCAGCTTCCAGTTGATCTTGAGCTCGTCGGCCGGGATGAGGATCTCCTCGCGGCGCGTGCCGGACGCGTCGACGTCCACGGCGGGGAAGATCCGCTTGTCCGCGAGCGTGCGGGAGAGCTTGAGCTCCATGTTTCCCGTGCCCTTGAACTCCTCGAAGATGACCTCGTCGGCCTTCGAGCCCGTCTCGACGAGCGCCGTGGCGAGGATCGTGAGCGAGCCGCCGTGCTCGATGTTGCGCGCGGCGCCGAAGAACCGCTTGGGCGGGTACAGCGCGCTCGAGTCGACACCACCGGAGAGGATCCGCCTCCGGGCGGATCC
>CAZECM010000167.1:0-2462 GCA_964510785.1 uncultured Cellulomonadaceae bacterium
CCAACCCCACGGCGGTCGAGATGGTGGCGAGCGACACGATCTTCACGAACGTCGCCCTGACCGACGACGGCGACGTCTGGTGGGAGGGCCTCACGCCCGAGGTGCCGGCACACCTGATCGACTGGCGCGGCGAGGACTGGACGCCGGACTCGGGCCGTCCCGCGGCGCACCCCAACTCGCGCTTCACCGTGCGGGCCGACCGCGCCCCGAGCATCGCTGACGACTGGGACGCCCCCGAAGGGGTCGCGATCGACGCGATCCTGTTCGGCGGACGCCGCGCGAGCAACGTGCCCCTCGTGACGCAGGCCCGGGACTGGGAGCACGGCGTGTTCCTCGGTGCGACCCTGTCCTCGGAGCAGACGGCCGCCGCCGAGGGGACCGTGGGCACGCTCCGCCGCGACCCGTTCGCGATGCTGCCGTTCTGCGGCTACCACATGGCGGACTACTGGACCCACTGGCTCGAGATGGGCCGGCGGCTCGGCGAGCACGCCCCCGCCATCTTCTGCGTCAACTGGTTCCGGCGCGGTGACGACGGTCGGTTCCTGTGGCCCGGCTACGGCGAGAACTCCCGCGTGCTCGAGTGGGCGCTGCGTCGCGTCGAGGGCTCGGCGTCGGCGGTCGAGAGCCCGGTCGGGCTGCTGCCCGCGGACGGCGCGCTCGTCCTCGACGGCCTTGACGTGCCCCCCGCGGATCTCGACGCGCTCTTCGCGCTCGACCCCGCCGCGTGGCTCGCCGAGGTCGAGCTCACGCGCGAGTGGTTCGGACAGTTCGGAGACGCGCTGCCCCCCGAGCTGTCACGCCAGCTCGAGACCCTGCGCGAGAGTCTCGAGGTCGCGGCGCGCTAGGTCAGCAGGAAGTCCACCGCCTGGGCGGCGGTCCAGCCGGAGGGGTGCGCCGCGAGCATCCGGCGCGGACCGTCGAGGTCGGTGCCCAGGGTGAGCAGCGTCGTCTCGCGGTACCCGTCGCGTCGTTCCTGGCCGAGTCCCACGTCGGCCAGGAGCGCGTTGCACAGGCACTTGCGCCCGACGGTGTCGGCCGCCGCGCCGCCCTTCTCGACGTACACCGCCACGGGCTCGCCCGGGCACCGGTAGGCGACCGAGCCGTTCGCGCGCTCGAAGGGCACCCGCAGGTGGCCGACGTCGCACAAGCGCGGTCGCGACTGGTACACCGCGTCGTCGGACTGGGTCCCCGCCACGGTCGCCACCTTGAACGGAAACCGGGTGGGTGACGCGAGCGGGTCGGTGCGCACCTCGAGCGTGCCGGCGCCGAGACCGGTGAGCAGCTCGGCGCGCCAGCTGGCCCCGAGCCCGGACTCGGCGGACAGGGCGAACAGCGTGCCGCTCTGGACACCCGTCGCGCCAGCGCGCAGGGCCTCCCGCACGCGCTCGGGCGTGCCGTAGCCCCCGGCGAGCCAGAAGGGGAGTCCGACGGCGGCGACCTTGGCCAGGTCGGCCTCGTCCCGTGGGCCGAACACGGGCTGGCCGTCGTCGTCCAGGACGAGGCGACCGCGAGGTGGCGCATTGTGCCCGCCGGCCCGGGAGCCCTCGATCACGAACCCGTCGGGTCGGGTCTCGTCGTCCCGGGCGAGATGTGTCGCCAGGACGTGCGCCGAGACGATCGCCAGGAACCGAGGCCTGCGCAGGGTGGCCACCACGGTGCC
Source organism: uncultured Cellulomonadaceae bacterium (assembly GCA_964510785.1). Classification (GTDB taxonomy): domain Bacteria; phylum Actinomycetota; class Actinomycetes; order Actinomycetales; family Cellulomonadaceae; genus JAAYZM01. Next base: position 1,661 of record CAZECM010000167.1, read on the forward strand.
CAGCAGCGCTGCGGGGTCGATGCCGACGGTGTAGCGCGAGGTGGCGCCGTCGACGTGGACGTCAAGGGAGGCCGGCTCGTGCGCCGCGAGCCGGTCGAGCAGTCGCGGGACCTGCGTCGGGATGCCGGCCCCCATCAGGACGACGTCGACCCCCGCGAGCATCGCGCCGTACGCGGCGCTCGGCGTGGCCATCTGGATCTTCTCCAGGAGGTTGATCCCGACCGGCCGGTCGTGGCCCTCCTTGGCGAGCCACACCTCGGCGAAGGCCGCGACGACGCACAGCTCGGTGGCTCGCACGGACGGTCGCAGGCTGAGCTTCGGCACGGGCAGGTACGGCTTGCCGGGAGGCCGTCCGTCCGGACGCAGGTACCGGTCCAGCACCCGCCGGGCCATCGCGGGTACCGGGAACTGGTCGAGGGCGCGACGCAGGTGCCCGCCGGCGTCGCCGTCCTGCAGCCGACGGGCGAGGACGACGTCGAGCGCCGTCCCCGAGACGACTCCGAGCTGGCCCGTGAGCGACACGGCCCGGGCCATCGGCCAGGACGAGACGGCGACCCCCATCCCGCCCTGGACGAGGCGTGGCCACGGCCACGTCGAGCTGGCGTCACGCATTCCGGGCATGGCGCCCCTCCAGACAACCTACGGATGCGTAACTTACGCTCCGGCGAGTCTGAACTGACGATCGTGGCGCATGCGGGACCAAGGTCCCTGGTCCACCGAGATCAGGGGCTCCGAGCCGTGCGGCGGCGACGACATGAAGAAGCGGTGGATCGGAGAAGCCGTGGAACGAAGTGCCCCGGGT
>CAZECM010000168.1:0-2408 GCA_964510785.1 uncultured Cellulomonadaceae bacterium
CGAGAGCAGCGAGTCCAGCCCGTCCAGCTGGCCGAGGGGCACCGGGACGCCGATCACCGGCAGCGGCGTGCCGGCGGCGAGCATCCCCGGCAGGTGGGCCGCCCCGCCGGCTCCGGCCACGATCGCCCGCAGCCCGCGCCCCTCGGCCGCCTCGGCGTACCGGAACATCTCGTCGGGCATCCGGTGCGCCGACACGACCCGTGCCTCGTACTCGACGCCGAACTGGTCGAGTACCTCGGCGGCCTTGGCCATCACCTTCCAGTCGCTCGACGACCCCATCACGACACCCACCAACGGCACGCAGCAAACCTAACCTGAATCCACCGATCCGACGGCTCGTTCCTCGCCTACGAGCCGTACGTCGCCCTCGTCACGAACGTCGAGCCGGACCACCTCGACCACTTTGGCTCGCGCGAGGCGTTCGAGCAGATCTTCCGGGACTTCGCCGCGCGCATCCGGCCGGACGGCGCCCTCGTCGCGTGCGCCGACGACGCCGGGGCTCGCCGGCTCGCCGATCGGGTGCGGGCCGAGGGCACCGTGCGGGTCGTCACCTACGGCACCTCGGCCAGCGCCGACGTCGTGCTCGATCCGCGCACCGGGGAGGTCGGTGGTGGAGCGGCCCTCGAGCTGGCCGTCCCGGGTGCCCACAACCTGCTCAACGCGACGGGTGCCTTCGCGGTGCTGACGTTGCTCGGTGTCCCGGCCGACGCCGCCGTGCACGGGCTCGCCGCCTTCCGGGGGACGGGGCGCCGGTTCGAGGACCGGGGGAGCGTCGCCGGGGTGCGCGTCGTCGACGACTACGCCCACCACCCGACCGAGGTGACGGCGCTCTTGCGCGCCGCGCGCACCGTCGCGGGAACAGGTCGCGTGCTCGTCCTGTTCCAGCCGCACCTGTACTCGCGCACCGCGCACTTCGCGCGCGAGATCGCCGAGGCGCTCGCTCTCGCCGACCTCGCCGTCGTCACCGACGTGTACGCCGCTCGGGAGGAGCCGGTGCCCGGCGTCTCGGGGGAGACGATCACGAGCCTGATGTCCGACGACGCCGGGGAGCTCGTCGCGGACCGGCTCGAGGCGGCGCACCGCATCGCTGCCGAGGCGGTCGCGGGCGACCTCGTCCTGACCGTGGGTGCGGGTGACGTGACGGAGCTCGCCGCGGTCGTGCTCGCCGAGCTCGGGGAGCGGGAATGAGCCCGTCGCGGCCACCGTCGCCGCGCCCGGCGGACGCGCGCCCCTCGCGCACGTCCGCGCCGCCGGCACGCCCGAGGTCCACGCCGTCGCCTGCCGAGCCGGGTCGCGCCGTCGCCCGCCCCGCCCCGCCCGTCGTCGTCTCGCCGCGCCGCACCCCCGTCGTCTCGGTCGGCAGCGAGGCGCGGTTCGCGGAACGTGCCCGTGCCCGGCGGGCGCGGACCTGGCGCAGGGTCGCGTGGTGGAGCGCGGCCGGGGCGCTGCTCGGGGGGTTCGGCTGGCTCTTGCTCCTGAGCCCCGTGCTCGCGCTCGACCCGGACCAGGTGGTGGTCACGGGCGCCGGTACGGTCGTGGACGCGGGGGACGTGGACGCCGTCGTCGGCGCCGTCGAGGGTGTACCCCTGCCGCGCCTCGACACCGTCGGCCTGCGGACCGCCGTCCTCGACGTGCCCGGGGTCCGTGAGGCGCGCGTCACGCGGGCGTGGCCGCGGGGGCTCGCGATCGCCCTGGTCGCCCGTGAGCCCGTCGCCGCCGTCCCGGACGGCAAGGGCGTCCAGCTCCTCGACGTCGAGGGTGTGGCCGTGGGCCGGGGTGAGAAGGCACCGAAGGGCTTGCCGCTCGTCGACGTGCCCGTCGGCGACGCACGCACGCTCGCGGCGGTGCTCGGCGTCCTCGAGACGCTCCCGCCCGAGCTCGCCGAGGACGTCAGGTCCGTCGCCGCGCAGACGCAGGACACCGTGACGATGGAGCTGCGCGACGGGGCGCGGGTCGACTGGGGGAGCGCGGACCAGACGGAGCTCAAGGCAGCCGTGCTCCAGGCGCTGCGCTCGGCGAAGCAGTCGAAGGACGCGTCCTGGTTCGACGTCTCGGCCCCGACGCTGCCCGTCACGAAGAGCTGAGGCTGCGCGCTCGCGTGAGAAGTCCGCGACACGCGCACCGGGGTCGTTGCCGCGGGCGGGGTCGGAACCTACCGTCATGGCAGCACAGCTTGACATAACTCTAACTCTCTACCTGAGGGTGAGGGTTGCAGCACCGGTGAACCCGCCGGGCTGGCAGTTCGATCGAGAGGCACCGACGTGGCAGCACCGCAGAACTACCTGGCAGTGATCAAGGTGGTCGGCATCGGCGGTGGCGGGGTCAACGCCGTCAACCGGATGATCGAGGTCGGCCTCAAGGGTGTCGAGTTCATCGCGATCAACACCGACGCGCAGGCGCTGCTCATG
>CAZECM010000169.1:0-2351 GCA_964510785.1 uncultured Cellulomonadaceae bacterium
CTGCTCGAGCGCGTCGCTCGCGCAGCGTGGGGTCCCAGCTCGCTGCCATGCCGAGCTGCGTCGGGTAGATCGTCGCGCCCTCCCAGAAGGAGTGGCCGTGGATGCAGTCCTCCGCGACGAGCAGCGGGATGCGCAACCGCGTGGCGGCCGTCAGCTCGTGGGCGTGACGCACGTTCTCCGGGGAGGCGTGCAGGATCGATCCGACGTGGAAGTCGGTGATGAGGGCATCGACACCGTCCTTCGCGTTGAGCTGCAGCATCTGCCCGACCTTCTCCGGCAGCGTCATCCGCGCGATGAGATCGGCAACGCGCTCGGCCACGGGCAGGGTCGCGTCCTGATAGGGCGTCGGGGTGGGCATCGCTGACCTTTCGTGCTGCACCGGCGCAGCGATCTCGAATCGATTCGAAGTTTCGACCGGGACTCTACCCGTGATCGCGCTCCCATGATAGTGACCCGGGGGTCTGGCGGGACCCGTCGTCGGTGCGGACCGCGCACCGGACCGCTTGACGCGTCCCGTAGCCGTCGCCTTGACTCGGACCATGGACGACTCCCGAAGTACCGGGCCGCGAGCGCACCGATCCGCGTGCCCAGGCGGTGAGGCGTCGTGAGCGGCAACCTGGGATGGAGCGTCGCGCTCGTCCTCGGGTTCATCCTGATCGGTGGCGTCTTCGCCGGCACGGAGATCGCGCTCGTCTCGTTGCGCGAGAGCCAGCTGGTCCAGCTCGGCAAGCAGGGGAGACGCGGCGCACGGGTCGCCGCGGTCGCCCGCGATCCGAACCGGTTCCTCGCGGCCGTCCAGATCGGTGTCACCCTCGCGGGCTTCTTCTCGGCAGCCTTCGGTGCCGCCACCCTCGCCCCGCACGTCGCGCCGCTCGTGACGCGGCTCGGTGTGCCCGAGGCCCTCGCCGAGAACGCGTCGCTGGTCGCACTCACGCTCGTGATCGCGTACGTCTCGCTCGTCCTCGGTGAGCTCGTGCCCAAGCGGATCGGGCTGCAGCGCGCGGCTCAGGTCGCGCTCGTGGTCGCACCACCGCTCGACCGGTTCGCGACGTTCATGCGACCGGCGATCTGGTTCCTGTCCGTCTCGACCGATGCCGTCATGCGACTGCTCGGTGGCGATCCGACGGCGCGCAACGAGGCGATGTCCGACGAGGAGCTGCGCGATCTCGTGCTCACCCACGAGGGCCTGCCGGACGACGAACGACGCATCTTGCACGACGTCTTCGACGCCGGCGACCGCATCCTCGCCGAGATCATGCGTCCCCGCGGCGAGGTCGCGTTCATCGCCGGAGACGTCCCCCTCGAGGAGGCCCGCGTCGTCATCGGCTCGCTGCCCTACTCGCGCTACCCGGTCACGGGAGCGGACTTCGACGACGTCCTCGGCTTCCTGCACGTGCGTGACCTGCTCGATCCTGCGCGCACCGGCACGGTGGCGGACGTCATGCGGGAGATCCCGTTCTTCCCGGGTGCCGCCCCGTTGCTCTCGGCCCTCGCGTCGATGCGCCGCGAGGGGGTGCACATCGCCGTCGTGATCGACGAGTACGGCGGGACGGACGGGATCGTGACGCTCGAGGACCTCGTGGAGGAGCTCGTCGGGGAGATCTGGGACGAGCACGACGTGCCGCGGTCTCCGTCACGGGTCGACCCGGAGGGCCGGCTACGTCTCGATGCGGGCCTCACGATCGAGGAGTTCGGCGAGCACACCGGCATCGAGCTGCCCGACGGGCCCTACGAGACCCTCGCAGGATTTGTCGTGATGCGACTCGGCCGGCTCGCCGTCGTCGGCGACGAGGTGGGCGTGGGGGAGGTGCGGCTCGTGGTGACGCGGGCCGACGACCGCCGTGTCCGCGAGCTCGTTCTCGTGCCCGGGCACGAGGTCGAGTAGTCGACCCGCCACCCCGGGCGTTGCCCGCGGCCTCCGCCCACGGCATCCTTGCCGGATGCTGCTCGAGTTCGAGGGAGAGATCTGGCACTGGCGCGGTCCGTCGCCCTTCCACTACGTCTGGGTCGACGAGGGGGGTACGCAGCGCCTCCACGAGGTCGCCGGACTCGTGTCCTACGGCTGGGGCTGCATCGCGGTGCACGCGCAGCTGGGCGAGACACGCTGGGACACGTCGCTCTTCCCGAAGGACGGCTCGTACGCCGTGCCGATCAAGGCTGCGGTGCGTCGCGCCGAGGGGGTCGAGCTCGGCGACACGGTGTCGATCACGCTCCGGGTGCCCGGCGCCCCGGAGTGACGAGGCCGGGGTGACGAAGAAGGCCGCCCCGAGTCTCTTCGGGACGGCCTGCGACGTGCTGGTGGGCGATACTGGGATCGAACCAGTGACCTCTTCCGTGTCAGGGAAGCGCGC
>CAZECM010000170.1:0-2344 GCA_964510785.1 uncultured Cellulomonadaceae bacterium
TGCCGTGCATCGTGAAGAGCTGGTTGTACTGCTCGTTCGACTGCACGATCTGGATCCCCGGCTCGAACAGCTCGGCCCGGATCACGAGGGCCATGACGCCCGCGATGCAGAAGAAGACGAACGAGGCGATCAGGTACATGTAGCCGATCGTCTTGTGGTCGGTGGAGGTGATCCACTTGACCACCGTGCGCCCGAGGGTCTGCCGGCGCGGGGCAAGCCCCGCGATGGTCTCGTCAGCGGCAACCATCAGTTCTCACCCTTCGTGATTCCTTCGGGGTGCTGGTCGCGGCTCAGCTCGATCCCCAGCGCACCCGTCTGCCCCTTGTCCCGCAGGGCCTGCATCTGCGCGTCGTACTCCGCCCGGTCGACGACCTCGACGTTGAAGAGCATCGCCGAGTGCCAGGCGCCGCACAGCTCGGCACACTTGCCGGCGTAGACGCCTTCCCGCTCGGGGATGATCTGGAACTTGTTGGTGTGCCACGGGATCATGTCCTTCTTGTACAAGAAGGCCGGCACCCAGAACGAGTGGATGACGTCGCGCGAGTCGAGCACGATCTCGACGCGCTCGCCCACGGGCAGGTAGAGCGTGGGGAGTGTCTCCTCCGCGCCGCCCAGGCCGATGTCCTCGGCGTGGATGCCCACCTCGTGGACGTCGTCGTCCAGGTAGTTGAAGTCGAAGCTCCACTGCTTGCCGATGACCTGCACCGTGACATCGGGGGTCTGGGACACGTCCTCGATCTCGGCCATGTCGCGCGCGGTGTAGTAGAAGAACACACCGACCATGAGGAACGGCAGGACGACGTACATGATCTCGAGGGGCACGTGGTACCGGAGCTGGACGGGCAGCCGCTCGTCACCCTTGCGCTTGCGATAGACGATGACGCACCAGATCATCAGGCCCCACGTGATCACGCCCACGATGAGGAGCGTGATCCACGCGTTGACCCACAGGTCGGTGATCCGCCCCGTGTGGTTGGTGACCTGACCGTCTTCGTAGCCGGGCATCCAGCCGCGCTGCACGATCGGGGCACAGCCGGCGAGCACGACGGATACCGCCGCGACGACGGCCAGCAGCCTCGCTGTGCGGCGGGCCCGGCGGGGGGTGGGAAACTGCAAGTCCAGACCTCTCCAGTACCGTCCCGTGGCACCACGCCGCGCTCGGCGCGACCGGACCAGGGACCATCGTCCTGTTTCGGTGTCAGCCTAGCGTCGTTTCTCGCTCGCACGGCCCAGTCCACGCCCGGGAGATGACAGGTCTGTCGTCTCGGACCGGCGCGCTAGCGTGGTGTCGTGACCAGCGACTCCACGCGCGACGCCCCCGCTCGCGTGCTGCTCGAGGTCGCGGGCCACGCCCCGTGGCACTCCGCGGCGCGCGAGGCCTTCGCGGCACTCGTCGAGCAGGGCTGGGCCGACCCTCGCAGGCTCTCCGCCGAGGGGCGCCGCGCCCGACTTCTCCTCGAGGCGGCGCGAGAGTCGCTCGCGGCGGGTCTCGGCGCCCGCACCGAGGAGATCCACCTCACGGGTTCGCACACGCAGTCGCTGCACGCCGCGGTCCGCGCCGTGGTCCGGGGCCGACGGCGCACGGGGACCACCGTGCTCGCGAGCGCCGTCGAGCGAACCGCGGTGCTCGCGGCCGCGAGGTTCGCGGGCGAGCTCGAGTCGGTGGACGTCGACGGCGTCGGCCGGGTGGACGCGGACACCATGGCGAGGCGCCTCGCCGCTCCCGGCATCGCCCTCGTCGCGCTGCAGCACGCGAACGGCGAGGTCGGCACGCTCCAGCCCCTCGACGCGGTGGGCGAGGCGGCCCGGGCCGCGGGGGTCCCCCTGCTCGTCGACGCGGGCGCGAGCATCGGCCACGTCGCCCCGCCCGCCACGTGGGACGAAGTGCGTGAAGCGGCCTTTTCCGCCCTCGATGAGCGAGTGCGCATAAGCGGCAAAGAGCTCGAGATGTCGGCCGCGCTCGTCGAATCGTTCGCAGGCGACTTCGACCCGAGCCGCTTCAACGACGATTATCAGGAACAACTGCGGGAGCTGATCGAGGCGAAGCTCAAGAAGGGCGATGCGCTCGATACTGATGCAACTTTCGGCATGGAAGACGAAGAGAAGGAGGGCGCCGAGGTCATCGATCTCATGGAGGCGCTGCGGCGCAGCGTCGAGAAGAGCCGCGGCGGCAAGGCGAAGAAGAGAGCAGCGCCCAAGAAGGGATCAGCGCCGAAAAAGGAGGCGGGCACGAAGCAAGCGGCGAAGAGAACACCAGCGAAAGGGACCACTGCTCGCAAGACGGCTCGCAAGAAGACGGCGTGACCCTGCACAGCAGCTCGTCGAGCAAGCCGCTCCGTCTTAG
>CAZECM010000171.1:0-2229 GCA_964510785.1 uncultured Cellulomonadaceae bacterium
GAGGCCTACCCGGGCGACGTCTTCTACCTGCACAGCCGGCTGCTGGAGCGCTGCGCGAAGCTCTCCGACGAGATGGGCAAGGGCTCGATGACCGGTCTGCCGATCATCGAGACCAAGGCCAACGACGTCTCGGCGTACATCCCGACCAACGTCATCTCCATCACCGACGGCCAGATCTTCCTCCAGTCGGACCTCTTCAACGCCGACCAGCGCCCCGCCGTCGACGTCGGCATCTCGGTGTCCCGCGTCGGTGGTGCCGCGCAGGTCAAGGCGATGAAGCAGGTCTCCGGAACGCTGAAGCTCGAGCTCGCGCAGTTCCGCTCGCTCGAGGCGTTCGCGATGTTCGCGTCCGACCTCGACGCCGCCTCGCGCGGTCAGCTGACGCGCGGAGCGGTCCTCATGGAGCTCCTCAAGCAGGGCCAGTACTCGCCGTACCCGGTCGAGGACCAGGTCGCGTCGATCTGGGCGGGCACGAAGGGCAAGCTCGACGACGTCCCGGTCGAGGACGTGCGCCGCTTCGAGTCCGAGCTGCTCGATCACCTGCGTCGCAACACCGACGTCCTGACGACGATCGCCTCGACGGGCAACCTCGACGACGAGACCGAGGGCAACCTCGTCTCCGCCGTCGACGCCTTCCGCGACGGCTTCCTGCTCGCCGACGGCACGCCGCTCGTCGGGCGTGAGGTCGTCGAGGACGAGGTCGAGGTCGACCAGGAGCAGATCGTCAAGCAGAAGAAGGGCTGAGCGTGGCGGGTTCGCAGCGCATCTACCGGGCCCGGATCCGGTCGACGCAGTCGCTGAAGAAGATCTTCCGGGCGATGGAGCTCATCGCCGCGTCGCGGATCGGGCGCGCCCGGGACAAGGTGACCGCGGCGAGCCCCTACGCCCGCGCGATCACGCAGGCGGTGTCGGCGCTCGCGACGCACTCGGACGTGCCGCACCCGCTCACGAGCGAGCGCACGGACACCAACCGGGTCGCGGTGCTCGTCGTGACGGCGGACCGTGGCATGGCGGGTGCCTACTCGGCGACCGCGCTGCGCGAGGCCGAGAAGCTCATCGAGCGGCTCACGGGGGAGGGGAGCGAGGTCGACCTCTACGTGCTGGGTCGTCGCGCGGTGTCCTTCTACCAGTTCCGCGGCCGTGAGCTGAAGGGCTCGTGGACGGGCAGCTCCGACGCCCCGAGCGCCGAGACGGCGCAAGAGGTCGCGGATACGCTCCTGCAGTCCTTCATGGCCTCCGCGGAGGACGGCGGCGTCAAGGAGCTGCACGTCGTGTTCACGCAGTTCCGCAACATGGTGAGCCAGACGCCGCGCGTCATCCGGATGCTGCCCATCGAGGTCGTCGAGGCGGAGGTGCCGACGTCCGAGGAGGAGCTGGCGCCGCTGTACGACTTCGAGCCGGACCCCGAGCGGGTGCTCGACGCGCTCCTGCCGAGGTACGTCTCGAGCCGCATCTACTCCTTCCTTCTCCAGTCGGCCGCCTCCGAGCTGGCAGCACGTCAGCGTGCGATGCACACGGCGACGGAGAATGCTGAAGACCTCATCCGTCTGTACACCCGGCTGGCCAACCAGGCCCGCCAGGCCGAGATCACCCAAGAGATCAGCGAGATCGTGTCGGGCGCCGACGCACTCGCCTCCGCATGAGACGAAGCGAGAGAGACATGACTGCCACCGCTACCGAAGTCACCGCCGCGACCCCCGGCGCCGGTGCTGGCCGCGTCGCCCGCGTGATCGGGCCCGTCGTCGACATCGAGTTCCCCTCGGACGCGATCCCCGAGATCTACAACGCACTGACGGTCCAGATCGACCTGTCGGCGCAGGGCGAGGGGGAAGCAGCCGGACCGCAGACGCTGACCCTCGAGGTCGCCCAGCACCTCGGCGACTCGACCGTCCGTGCGATCGCCCTCAAGCCGACTGACGGCCTCGTGCGCGGCGCCGTGGTGACGGACTCCGGCGGGCCGATCTCCGTGCCCGTGGGCGACGTGACCAAGGGCCACGTCTTCAACGTGACCGGCGAGGTGCTCAACGCCCAGCCCGGCGAGAAGATCGAGGTCACCGAGCGCTGGCCCATCCACCGCAAGCCGCCGCCCTTCGACCAGCTCGAGTCGAAGACCACGATGTTCGAGACGGGCATCAAGGTCATCGACCTGCTCACCCCGTACGTGCTGGGCGGCAAGATCGGTCTCTTCGGTGGTGCGGGCGTCGGCAAGACGGTCCTGATCCAGGAGAT
>CAZECM010000172.1:0-2023 GCA_964510785.1 uncultured Cellulomonadaceae bacterium
TGAACACCTGCTCGAAGCCGAGGAACTTCACGATCCCCAGGTACACCGAAGGGTGGAACCGCAGGCCGCCCTTGAACGGGCCGAGCGCGGAGTTGAACTCGACGCGGAAGCCGCGGTTGATCTGCACGCGGCCGGCGTCGTCGACCCACGGCACCCGGAAGATGATCTGGCGCTCCGGCTCGCAGATGCGCTGCAGCACGGCGGCGTCGGCGTACTGCGAGTGCTTGCGCAGCACGGGGCCGAGGCTGTCGAAGACCTCGCGCACCGCCTGGTGGAACTCGGTCTCGCCGGGGTTGCGCGCGAGGACCTGGGCGTAGATGGGCTCAAGCGTGGTTTCCATGCCAACCAATCTGCTGTCGTGCGGGGCGGCCGGACGTGCCACCCGCGTCCCGGAGCCCCGTCGCACGGCCGCGCGAGGCGCGGTGGCGTGGGCTGGTCCGAGACCGAAGAAGGAGGATACGCCGCGACTCGCCTCCCCCGCCCGGGCCCGACACCTGATGGACACCAACCCCCTTCGCTGAGATCGGCAGTTCCGACCCAGATCGGCAGTCTGGCGTGCCGATCTCAGTCGTAACTGCCGATCTCAGCGGATGGGCGGGGAGGGGGTAGGCGGGGTTGGCCTTAGGGTCTGTGCTACTCCTCGCGGAGGCGCGGCTCGGTGCGGCGCGAGGGGCGCAGGCCGGACTTGTCGGCGTAGAACGCGCGGACGGTGTCCATGTCACGCGCGAGGTCGCCCGTGGGCTGGAAGGTCAGGCCGATGCCCGCCGTCATCGTCGTGCGGTCGACGTAGCCGAGCGTCACGGGCAGGTGGGCGCCGACGGCGATCCGCAGGAACCCGGACTTCCAGTACTGCCCCGCCGCGCGGGTGCCCTCGGGCGTCACGACGAGGTAGAACCGCTCACCGGCCTCGGCGCGCGCCACGAGGTCCGCGACGAGGCCGCTCGGGTTGGCCCGGTCCACGGGGATCCCGCCGAGCGCGCGCATCACGAAGCCGAACGGTGGGCGGAACAGCGCGTCCTTGCCGAGGTAGCGCACGGGTAGCTCGAGGTCCCACGCGATCGCGAGCATGAGGATGAAGTCCCAGTTCGAGGTGTGCGGTGCGCCCACGAGGACACCCGCGCCCGACGTGGGTCGCACGGTCGAGACGTGCCTCCAGCGGCTGAGCCGCCAGTACAGCCGGGCGAACGCCCGTCGCAGGCCCACGCCTCAGCCGAAGTGCCCGGGCAACGTCGCGGTCCACGCCTCGCGCAGCTCGTCGAGCGGCACCGAGAAGGCGCCCTTCACCTCGACCGCAGGCTCGTGCACGTGATCCTCGTCGAGCGCGACACCTTCACCCGGCGTGCAACGGTCCTCCGTGGTGCCGATCCGCACGAGCGGCACGCCGTGGGCGGTGCACAGGTCCTGCAGTCGCACCACCTCCGAACGCGGCACGGCGACGACGGCGCGCGCGGTCGACTCCGCGAAGAGCGCCTCGAACTCGCTCACCCCGTCTCGCTCGCACACGGCCTTGAGATCGACGGCGACGCCCACCCCGTAGCGCAGCGAGGACTCGACGAGCGCCTGGGCGAGCCCACCCTCGGACAGGTCGTGCGCCGCGTCGAGCAGGCGGTGGCGTGCGGCCCGCACGAGAACCTCCGCGAGCGCACGCTCCGCCACGAGGTCCACGGCGGGCGGGGTGCCGCCGAGCTGGGAGTGCACGACGTCGGCCCACGCCGAACCGTCGAGCTCGCCGCGCGTGACCCCGAGCTGGTAGACGGCGAGACCCGGCTCGGTCCAGCCGGAGCGCGTCGCCTTCGCGACGTCGTCGATCACACCGAGGACGCCGACGACGGGGGTCGGGTGGATCGACGAGTCGAGCTGACCGGGCTCGCCGGTGCCGTTGTAGAGCGAGACGTTGCCGCCCGTCACGGGCACGCCGAGCTCGAGGCACGCGTCGGCGAGCCCTTCGATCGCCTGGACGAGCTGCCACATCGAGTCCGGGTCCTCGGGGGAGCCGAAGTTGAGGCCGTCCGTCACCGCGAGC
>CAZECM010000173.1:0-2008 GCA_964510785.1 uncultured Cellulomonadaceae bacterium
TGGGCGGGGTGGGGTGGGGGCAGCGCAGCGTGGGCAGTGCGCGCGGTCAGCGGAGGGGGTTGAACGGGGCGAGGGCCGGGGGTGGGGTGCCCGTCGTGACGAGCTCGGCGAGGAGCTGGCCCGTGGCCGGCCCGAGGGTCACGCCCCACATGCCGTGCCCGCCCGCGACGAACACCCGCGGGGACCGGGTCGCGCCGATGAGCGGCAGGCCGTCCGGCGTGCACGGGCGTGAGCCGACCCACTCGTCGGCACGGTCGGCCAGGTCGATCCCGGCGCCCTCGCTCGGCAGGTCCCGGAACAGCGGGGCGGTCGCGCGCACCACGGCGGCGATGCGGCGCGGGTCGAACGGGGCGACCGAGCGACGGAACTCCATCATCCCGGCCACCCGGAACCGCTCGGCGAGCGGGGTGCACGCGACGCGCTCGTAAGGGAAGTACACCGGCCCGGTGGGCATCGGTTCGGCCGGCACGGAGAACGAGTAGCCACGCCCGGCCCGCACCGTGGTGCGCACCCCGAACTGCCGCGCGAGCCGCCCGAGCAGGGCACCGGTCGCGACCACGACGGCGTCGGCGTGCAGCACGTCACCCGCCGCGCCGTCGGCACCCGCACGGACGGTGAGCCGCACGCGGGCGCCGTCGTCGTCGATCCCGCCGATCTCCGTGTCCTCCCGCAGGGTGACGCCGCGCGCGAGCACTGCCTCGCGCAGCGAGGCGACGTAGCGGGGCGGGTCGATGAACCGGGTGTCGTCGAGGCGGATGCCCGCGGTGATCGCGTCCGAGACGCCGGGCACGAGCTCGCGGACCTCGTCCCCGTCGAGGAGCGCGTACGAGACGGACTGGCCCGCCGCGTCGATCTGGTCGAACTCGTGCTGCAGCCCCTTGCGGTGGCGCACGTCGGTGTAGGCGGCGACGAAGGGGGCCGCGCCATCCTGCCCCGGCACGTGGGTGGGCACCTCGACCCGTCCCAGGCCGTCGGACCCGCCGCGCGCGAGGGCGTCGAAGGCGTCGAAGGCGTGCACGTTGATGCCGATGAGCGAGCGCATCGCCGTCATCCAGCGCGAGGACGTCGAGTTGCGCAGGAAGCGCAGCAGGAAGCCCCACAGCTCGGGGTCGAACGAGACAGGCATGTAGACGGGGGAGCTCGGGCTCGCCACGGCCTTGAAGCCGTACGCGAGGATCGCCGGGTCCGGCAGCGGGGTGCTGATGCCCGGGGTCAGCCAGCCGGCGTTGCCGTACGAGGCGCCCATGCCAGCGTGCCCGGCGTCGACCACCGTGACCTCTTCGCCCCGCTCGCGCAGGAACCACGCGGTGGCGAGACCGACCACGCCACCACCCACGACCAGAACGTGCCCCATCGCAACCCTCCGTTCGCTCCGGACCGGGGCGGTGGCCCGCCCGCGGGGACTACTGCGGCGGCCGCGTCATGCTCAGCACGTCGAGCGCCTCGTCGAGCTGGGCCTCGGTGACCTCGCCCCGCTCGACGTAGCCGAGCTCGACCACGGCCTCGCGGATCGTGATGCCCTGCTTGACGGCGTGCTTGGCGATCTTCGCGGCGGCCTCGTAGCCGATGACGCGGTTGAGCGGCGTGACGATCGACGGCGAGGACTCCGCGTAGGCGCGCGCCCGCTCGACGTTCGCCTCGATGCCGGCCACGGTGCGGTCCGCGAGCACACGCGAGGCGTTCGCGAGCAGCCGGATCGACTCGAGCACGCCCTGGGCGATCACGGGGATCTGCACGTTGAGCTCGAAGGAGCCGCTCGCGCCCGCCCACGCGACCGTGGCGTCGTTGCCGACGACCCGCGCCGCGACCATGAGCACCGCCTCGGGGACCACGGGGTTGACCTTGCCCGGCATGATCGACGAGCCCGGCTGCAGGTCCGGCAGGAAGATCTCGCCGAGCCCCGTGTTGGGGCCCGATCCCATCCAGCGCAGGTCGTTGCAGATCTTGGTGAGGCTCACGGCGATCGTGCGCAGCGCCCCGGACAGCTCGACCAGCCCGTCACGCGCGG
>CAZECM010000174.1:0-1972 GCA_964510785.1 uncultured Cellulomonadaceae bacterium
GCCCGGAGGGACTCGAACCCCCGACATCCACGGTGTAAACGTGGCGCTCTAACCAGCTGAGCTACAGGCCCATGTGCGCCGGACAGCCTACCGGGCGCCGAGCACACCGATCGCGTCGCGGTACCAGCCGAAGCTGCGCGCCTCGGTGGTCGGGTTGACGATCCGCTCCCGGACCACACCCTCGGCGTCGACGAGGAAGCTCGCGCGCAGCGAGACACCGGCCTCCTCCTTGAAGACCCCGTAGGCCCGGGCGACCTCGCCGTGGGGCCAGAAGTCGGAGAGCAGGTCGAGCTGGAGGCCTTCGGTCTCCTGCCAGACCCGCTGGGCAGGCGTCGGGTCGCACGTGATGCCGAGCACCCGTACGCCGGCGTCGTCGAACTCGGTGAGGTTCTCGCTCAGCTCGCACACCTCGCCGGTGCACTTGCCGGTAAAGGCCGCGGGCACGAACACGAGCATGACCGCCTCGCCCCGCAGCTCGGAGAGCCGCACGGGAGAACCGTGCGTGTCGTCGAGCTCGAAGTCCGGAGCGAGGTCGCCCACCACGGGTGCCGCGTCTGTCACAGGGTGTGCCTCTCGGTTCAGCGGCCGCGGCCGCGCGTCTCGAGCTTGGTGGCGGACCAGTCGGTCGCCACGGAGAGCGAGCTCGTCGCGTGCAGCCCCGCCGTCGTCGCGGCCTCGGCGACATCGCTCGGCAGGACGTGCCCGGGACGGCCGGGCTTGGGCACGAGCAACCAGACCCGTGCGCCGTCGTCGAGCACCGTCTGGGCGTCGACGAGCTGGTCCGCGAGGTCCGTGACGTCGCCGTCGTCCGAGCGCCACCAGACGATCGCCGCGTCCGCGACGTCGTCATGGTCCTCGTCGACGAGCTCAGAACCCGTCGACGACTCGATCGCCGCACGCAGGTCGTCGTCGACGTCGTCGTCCCAGCCGAACTCCTGGACCACCTGGCCGGACTCGAAGGCGAACCCCTGCGCGTGCCTCGACGCGTCTTCTTCTGCGGTGTGCGTGGCCGGTCCCACGGGTGGACTGCTCCTCTCGGACGGTGCGGGCCGACGGCGGATGCCGACCCTCGTGCTGCAACGCTAGTCCACCGCGGGGACCCCCGTGGCGGCAAGTGCTGCCCTTCGAGACGCCGCCTGGCAAGTCCGCGACGACCGTCACACCCCGTCGGTGTGACTTTCCACCCCTGGACGGAGAACAATGGGGGGGTATCAACGACAAAGGAGTGTGTGTGGCCACCCACGACCAGAGCACGGGTCCCTTGATCAACGGTCTCCTCTCGCAGGTTCCGGACATCGACCCGTCCGAGACCGGCGAATGGGTCGAGTCGCTCGACGGCCTCATCGACGACAAGGGCGGCCCTCGCGCCCGCTACGTCCTGCTCAACCTGCTGCGGCGCGCGCGCGAACGCAACGTCGCGGTCCCCACGTCGCTGACGACGCCGTACGTCAACACGATCGGCGTCCACGAGGAGCCGTACTTCCCCGGCGACGAGACGATCGAGCGGCGCTACCGCAGCTGGATCCGCTGGAACTCCGCCGTCATGGTGACGCGCGCCCAGCGGCCCGAGATCTCCGTGGGCGGGCACATCTCTTCCTACGCCTCGGTCTCCACGCTCTACGAGGTGGGCTTCAACCACTTCTTCCGCGGCAAGGACCACCCTGGCGGCGGCGACCAGATCTACTTCCAGGGCCACGCCTCCCCCGGCATCTACGCCCGCGCCTACCTCGAGGGTCGCCTCAGCGCCGACCAGCTCGACGGGTTCCGCCAGGAGCTCTCCCACCCTGGCGGCGGGCTGCCCTCCTACCCGCACCCGCGCCTCGCACCGGACCTGTGGGAGTTCCCGACGGTCTCGATGGGTCTCGGGCCGTCCTCGGCGATCTACCAGGCGTGGACGAACAAGTACCTGCACTCGCGCGGCATCAAGGACACGTCCCAGCAGCACGTGTGGGCATTCCTCGGCGACGGCGAG
>CAZECM010000175.1:0-1961 GCA_964510785.1 uncultured Cellulomonadaceae bacterium
ATCGTGATGCCGCGCTCCTGCTCCTGCTCCATCCAGTCCATCGTCGACGCACCGTCGTGCGTCTCGCCGATCTTGTAGTTGACCCCGGTGTAGTACAGGATCCGCTCGGTCGTGGTCGTCTTGCCGGCATCGATGTGCGCCATGATGCCGATGTTGCGGACCTTGGTGAGGTCCGTCAGCACGTCGAGTGCCACAGGTGTTGCCCCTTGTCGGTTGGCTTGCTGCGAACCGGCCCGGAGGCCGGCGCAACGGAAGAAGTGGTTACCAGCGGTAGTGCGCGAAGGCCCGGTTGGACTCGGCCATCTTGTGGATGTCCTCGCGACGCTTGACCGCGGCGCCGATGCCGTTGGAGGCGTCGAGGATCTCGTTCATGAGCCGCTCGGTCATCGTCTTCTCGCGGCGGGCGCGGGAGTAGTCGGTGAGCCAGCGCAGGGCGAGCGTGGTCGAGCGCACAGGGCGGACCTCGATCGGCACCTGGTACGTCGCACCACCCACGCGGCGCGAACGCACCTCGAGCGCGGGGCGCACGTTCTCGAGCGCACGCTTGAGGACGACGACGGGGTCCGACTGCGTCTTCTCGCGCACGCCCTCGAGCGCGCCGTAGACGATGGACTCCGCGATCGACTTCTTGCCGTCGACGAGCACCTTGTTGATCAGCTGCGTGACGACCGGCGAGCCGTAGACGGGGTCGACGACGAGCGGTCGCCGGGGGGCCGGGCCCTTACGAGGCATTAGCTCTTCTCCTTCTTGGCGCCGTAGCGGCTACGGGCCTGCTTGCGGCCCTTGACACCCTGGGTGTCGAGAGCGCCGCGCACGATCTGGTAGCGGACACCCGGCAGATCCTTCACGCCGCCACCGCGCACGAGCACGATCGAGTGCTCCTGCAGGTTGTGGCCGACGCCGGGGATGTACGCGGTGACCTCGATCTGGCTGGACAGCTTGACGCGGGCGACCTTCCGCAGAGCCGAGTTCGGCTTACGGGGCGTCGTCGTGTAGACGCGGGTGCAGACGCCACGGCGCTGCGGGCTGCCCTTGAGGGCGGGCGTCTTCGACTTGTTCGTCTTGGCCTGCCGGCCCTTGCGGACCAGCTGCTGGATCGTGGGCACTGCGTCTCCGTGTCTGTCAGGTGAAACTCTGGGGTACTGCTCGACCGGTTCTTCCGGTCCCGGTGCGCGCGCGGCCCGCTGGTGCTGGACCATGCGGTGGGCGCGCGTGTGGGGCGGAAATCGCCCGACGCTTTGACCGACCACTCCGGGGAGGGGAAGAACTTGGCGCACGCACGAGAGGCCCGACGGCGCGGGCACGCCGAACTAGGTTACCCGCCGTCCGCCATGAGGTCAAAGTGAGTGACCCCGATCCGTGGCCCGGGGCGGTCCTGCGGCGACGTGCGCCCCAGGACCGCCCCGGCCACGGTTCAGCGGTACTCGCCGAAGTCGATCTCGTCGAGCGGGATCGCCTCGCCGGAGCCCATGTCGATCGGCGGGAAGTCGATCTCGTCGTACCCGAACGCCGGGTACAGATCGACCTTCGCCTCCTCGGTCGGCTCGACCACGACGTCGTGGTACCGGGGAAGACCGGTACCCGCCGGGATGAGCTTTCCGATGATGACGTTCTCCTTGAGGCCGAGCAGCGGGTCGCTGCGGCCAGACATCGCCGCCTCCGTGAGCACCCGGGTCGTCTCCTGGAAGGAAGCGGCCGAGAGCCACGAGTCGGTGGCGAGCGACGCCTTGGTGATGCCCATGAGCTCAGGGCGTCCGGCGGCCGGCTGGCCACCGCTCGCCACGGCCGCACGGTTCGCGTCCTCGAACTTGCCGCGCTCGGCGAGCTCGCCCGGGAGCAACGTGGAGTCGCCCGAGTCGAGCACCGTGACGCGACGCAGCATCTGGCGGACGATCACCTCGATGTGCTTGTCGTGGATGTCCACACCCTGTGAGCGGTAGACCTCCTGCACCCGGTCCACC
>CAZECM010000176.1:0-1958 GCA_964510785.1 uncultured Cellulomonadaceae bacterium
CCTTGAGGCGCCCGTGGCTCTCCAGCTGACCGGTGGCCGACTGGAACCTCAGGTTGAACAGCTCTTCCTTGGCCTTCTTGAGCTCGGCGACGAGTCGCTCGTCGTCGAACCCGTCCAGCTCGCTGGCCGCCAGCGCCTTGGTACCGATAGCCATCAGGCACCTCCCTCACGGACGACGAAACGGGTCTTCATCGGAAGCTTGTGCTGCGCGCGGCGCATGGCCTCGCGAGCAAGGTCTTCCGGGACACCGGCGAGCTCGAACATCACTCGGCCCGGCTTGACGTTGGCGATCCACCACTCCGGCGAACCCTTGCCGGAACCCATGCGGGTCTCGGCGGGCTTCTTCGTGAGCGGGCGGTCGGGGTAGATGTTGATCCAGACCTTGCCACCACGCTTGATGTGGCGGGTCATGGCGATACGAGCAGCCTCGATCTGACGGTTCGTGACGTAGGCAGGCTCGAGAGCCTGGATGCCGTACTCGCCGAACGAGATCGTGGTGCCACCCTTGGCGGCGCCGGAGCGGCCGGGGTGGTGCTGCTTGCGGTGCTTCAGCCTGCGCGGGATCAGCATGGCTCAGGCCTCCGTTCCGGTGGACTCGGCGGGCGCTGCCGGAGCCTCGGTCGCCGCGGGGGCGACAGGGGCCTCGGCACGAGGAGCGTCGCCACGACGGGGAGCGCCACCGCGAGCGGGACGGTCGGTCCGGTCGCCACGGTCGCCACGGCCACGAGGGGCACGGGGAGCGGCAGTCGCCTGCTGCACCGCGAACTCCTTCTCCGTCATGTCGCCCTTGTAGATCCAGACCTTCACGCCGATGCGGCCGAAGGTCGTGCGGGCCTCGTACAGGCCGTAGTCGATGTTGGCGCGCAGCGTGTGCAGGGGCACGCGGCCCTCGCGGTAGAACTCGCTGCGGCTCATCTCCGCGCCACCGAGGCGGCCCGAGCACTGCACGCGGATGCCCTTGGCACCGGCACGCTGCGCGGACTGGATGCCCTTGCGCATGGCACGACGGAACGAGACGCGGCTCGCGAGCTGCTCGGCGATCCCCTGAGCGACGAGCTGAGCGTCGGTCTCGGCGTTCTTGACCTCGAGGATGTTGAGCTGCACCTGCTTGCCGGTGAGCTTCTCCAGCTCACCGCGGATGCGATCGGCCTCGGCGCCGCGGCGACCGATGACGATGCCCGGGCGGGCGGTGTGGATGTCCACGCGGACCCGGTCACGGGTGCGCTCGATCTCAACCTTGGCGATGCCCGCGCGCTCCATGCCCTTGGACAGCAGCTTGCGGATCGCGACGTCCTCGCCGACGTAGCTCTTGTAGAGCTTGTCGGCGTACCACCGGCTCTTGTGGTCGGTGGAGATGCCGAGACGGAACCCGTTGGGGTTGATCTTCTGACCCATTAGCTGACAACCTCCGCGGGCTGGACGACAAGAGTGATGTGGCTGGTGCGCTTGTTGATCCGGGTAGCCCGGCCCTGCGCACGCGGCCGCCAGCGCTTCATCGTCGGGCCCTCGTCGACGGTCGCCTTGGTGACCACGAGGGTGTTGCGGTCGAGGTTCTCGGTGGTCTCGGCGTTGGCGATGGCCGACTCCAGGACCTTGTAGACGGTCTCGCTGGCCGCCTGCGGCGCGAACTGAAGCAGCGCGAGGGCCTCGTCCACGGGCAGGCCGCGGACCAGGTCCACCACGCGGCGGGCCTTCATCGGGGTGATCCGGACGAAGCGCGCGCTCGCGAACGCCCCCGGCTCGTCGCCGAGAAGCGAGTCACGGCGGGCGCTGGTGCGCCGACGCTCAGTAACACTCATTTGCTCTGTCTCTCCAGACCTTCTTCATGGACTCTTCTCGCCCCGCGTCAGCGGCGGCGGCTCTTCCGGTCGTCCTTGACGTGACCCCGGTAGGTGCGGGTCGGGGCGAACTCGCCCAGCTTGTGACCGACCATCGAGTCGGTCACGAACACCGGCACG
>CAZECM010000177.1:0-1796 GCA_964510785.1 uncultured Cellulomonadaceae bacterium
CGTGAACATCGAGATCAAGCTCTGAGGCTGGAGGACATCATGACTACCCCCCAGCAGAACGCCCGCGCGGTCACGGCCGTGCTCGGCACGAAGCTCGGAATGACGCAGCTCTGGGACGAGGCCGGTCGCCTGGTCCCCGTCACGGTCGTCGCGGTCGGCACCAACGTCGTCACGCAGGTCCGTAGCGCGGACGCGGACGGCTACGCCGCCGTGCAGCTCGCCTACGGCCAGATCGACCCGCGCAAGGTCACCAAGCCCCTCAAGGGCCACTTCGAGAAGGCCGGCGTGACGCCGCGCCGTCACGTGGCCGAGGTCCGTACCACCGACGCGGCCGAGTACTCGCTCGGCCAGGAGATCACCGCGGAGGCCTTCGAGGCCGGCGCCGTGGTCGACGTCCAGGGCACGACCAAGGGCAAGGGCACCGCCGGTGTCATGAAGCGTCACGGCTTCTCCGGCGTCGGCGCCTCCCACGGTGCGCACCGCAACCACCGCAAGCCCGGCTCGATCGGTGGCGCTTCGACGCCCGGTCGTGTCTTCAAGGGCATGCGCATGGCTGGCCGCATGGGCAACGCCCGCCAGACCGTCCAGAACCTGACCTTGCACGCGATCGACGCCGAGAAGGGGCTGCTGCTCGTCAAGGGCGCCATCCCCGGCCCCAAGGGCGGCATCGTTCTCGTGCGCAACGCCGTGAAGGGTGCGTGAGGCTGCCATGGCTAACGTGACCATCGACGTCCTCGACGCCGCAGGCAAGAAGGCCGGCACCGCCGAGCTGCCCGCCGAGGTGTTCGACGTCCAGACCAACGTGCCGCTGATCCACCAGGTAGTCGTGGCCCAGCTCGCCGCAGCGCGCCAGGGCACGCACGCCACCAAGTCCCGCGGCGAGGTTCGCGGCGGTGGCCGCAAGCCCTATCGCCAGAAGGGGACCGGCCGTGCTCGCCAGGGCTCGACCCGCGCCCCCCAGTTCGCTGGTGGCGGCGTCGTCCACGGCCCGCAGCCGCGCGACTACTCGCAGCGCACGCCCAAGAAGATGAAGGCTGCCGCCCTGCGCGGTGCCCTCTCCGACCGGGCACGCGCCGGCCGCGTCCACGTGGTCGCCAGCTTCGAGATCGACGGCGCGCCCTCGACGAAGGCCGCCCTCGCGGCGCTCCAGTCGCTCGCGTCGGGCCGCAGCGCCCTCGTGGTCCTCGAGCGGGGCGACGACCTGAGCTGGAAGTCGCTGCGCAACCTCGGCGACGTGCACGTCATCGCGGCGGACCAGCTCAACACCTACGACGTGCTGACCTCCGACGACATCGTGTTCACGCGCGGTGCCCTCGAGGCGTTCGTCGCCGGCCCCACCACGGGTCGCGGCGCGAAGGCCGTCGCCACCGAGACCGAGGCGCAGGAGGAGACGAAGTGACGAACCTGGGCAAGGACCCGCGCGACATCCTGTTCGCGCCCGTCGTCTCCGAGAAGAGCTACGGGCTCCTCGACGAGGGCAAGTACACGTTCCTCGTCGACCCCCGCGCCAACAAGACCGAGATCAAGATCGCCATCGAGCAGGTCTTCGGTGTCAAGGTCGACTCGGTCAACACGGCCAACCGTCCCGGCAAGACCCGCCGCACGCGGTTCGGCACCGGCAAGCGCAAGGACACCAAGCGGGCGATCGTCACGCTCCGCGAGGGCTCCATCGACATCTTCGGCGGGCCGGTCGGCTGACCGCCCAGAACCAGATAAGGACTCATCGTGGGAATCCGTAAGTACAAGCCGACGACGCCGGGCCGCTGTGGCTCGTCCGTCGCCGACTTCGTCGAGAT
>CAZECM010000178.1:0-1627 GCA_964510785.1 uncultured Cellulomonadaceae bacterium
CTTCGAGGTGGCGATGCCGCCGGCGGGCTTGACGCCGATCTGGGTGCCCGTCTGGTCGCGGAAGTCGCGGACCGCCTCGAGCATGATGATCGTGACCGGGAGCGTCGCGGCGGGCTGAACCTTGCCCGTGCTCGTCTTGATGAAGTCCGCGCCCGCGAGCATCGCGAGCCAGCTCGCGCGGCGCACGTTGTCGTAGGTGGCGAGCTCGCCCGTCTCGAGGATGACCTTGAGGTGGGCCGCGTGGCCGCCGGCGTGGCACGCCTCGCGCACGGCGAGGATGTCCTCGAACACCTTCGAGTACTTGCCGGAGAGGAAGGCGCCGCGGTCGATCACCATGTCGATCTCGTCCGCGCCCTGGGCCACGGCGTCGGCCGTGTCCGCGAGGCGCACCGCCCGGGACGCCCTGCCCGAGGGGAACGCCGTCGCGACGGCGGCGACGTTGACGTTCGTGCCCTTGAGCGCTTCCTTCGCGACGTGCACGAGGTCGCCATAGACGCACACCGCCGCGGGGCGGGGGCAGCTCGGGTCCTGCGGGTCGGGGGTGCGCGCCTTCGCGGCGAGCGTCTGGACCTTTCCCGGGGTGTCCGCGCCCTCGAGGGTGGTCAGGTCGATCATCGACACGATCGTGTCGAGCGCCCACGCCTTCGACGTCGTCTTGATGGAGCGCGTGCCCAGCATCGCGGCGCGACCGTCCGCGCCGACCTTGTCGACTCCCGGCAGGCCGTGCAGGTAGCGGGCGAGGTTCGTGTCGTTGAGGTTCGTGGTGCCCACGACGCCGTGGGCCCTCGCCAGGACCTGCGCGGTGTCCGCCGCGGGTGGGGTGCCGTCCGTGCCGGGGGAGGAGGCACTTGTGGTGCGCGTCCCCGGCGATGCGCTCGCAGTCATCAGCCCATCGTAGTCCGGGGGCGAGCGGTCCGTCCGGGCAGGTGGGTGCGGCGTTCGCTCAGCGCAAGGGGAGCACGAGGCGCGTGCGGTTCTGGGCGGGGTCGCCTTCGGGCGTCGGCTCCGTGACGTACTCCTCGAGGAAGTCGCCCCGCACCGCGATGTGGTGCTGCGCGCGATAGTCCTCGAGCTCGGCCCACGCGTCGGGGAGCCTGTCGTAGCCGCCCTGGAACTCCCCGACGACGGCGCTGCCTCCGGGGATCTCGACCACCTCGACGTCGCCGTCGAGCGGACCAAGCTCGAGCCCTGTCACGGGGAACCCCGCCGCGACGTCGACCGTGTCGGTGGGCATGCCGTGGTACCAACCGAAGGCCGGCCCCGCCGGTGCTGCTCCCGCGCCGCCGAGCGCGGCGACCACCTGGGTGTAGGCCGTGTCGTAGAACTCGACCAGACCGTCCATCGGTACGGTGCGGCGCACGACGGCGACACGGCGTGCCGGTTCGTCGCTGATGGCGATGTCCATGGGGCTCCGATCGTCGAGGAGAGCAGTCGCGTGGTGCCAGACCCGCGATGCGCAGGGCCGCGCTGTCCACCATCCTTGCAGCGCGAAGCGGGCGCGCACGTCGAGACAATGGCGCGGTGGAACGGCCCTGCACTCAGGACGGTCCTGCACTCAGTACGGTGGTGGTCCGTCGTCGTCGTGCTCGGGTGGTTCGGTGGGTGGGTCGGGGGCGTAGTGCTCGAG